>NZ_JBXAEZ010000002.1:0-707874 GCF_058792475.1 Bacillus sp. MT94
CATCAGCTGTAAATTTAGCCATAGAAAAACTGCACCTCCAATTGTTAGACTGTGTCTAACAATTGGGGTGCAGTTCAAAACTCGCTCTTTTTTTGTTATGTACAATAATTCATTACTATTCTAATTCAATTGAAACATTTTTTTGTGGTACAAATGTAGAAATTGCATGTTTATAAATAAGCTGTTGCTTACCTTCTGTTTCCAGCAGGACTGTAAAATTATCAAATCCTTTAATTAGTCCACGAAGCTGGAAACCATTTAATAAGTACAGCGTAACAAACGTATTTTCTTTACGGAGTTGATTTAAAAACTGATCTTGAATATTGATTGATTGCTTCATGTCGAATCCTCCTCTTTTTCTCTACTTACTATTATTCGACTTTACTTGTAACTTTCCTTCTATGTATCGTAAAATTTCTGACGTTTTTTCACCGTCTGTAACATCAAACCACGTGACATCCATTTTATTACGGAACCACGTTAATTGACGCTTTGCATAACGACGCGAATTCGTCTTTAATTGTGATACCGCATCTTCTAAAGGGGCTCGATTCTCAAAATAATCATAGATTTCTTTATATCCAATCGCTTGAATAGATTGACAATCTCGTATCCCTCTATTATACAGACCTTCTACTTCCTCTAATAGGCCTTGTTCCATCATCAAATCCACTCGTAAGTTAATGCGATCGTATAGCATTTCTCGATCCATTGTCAAGCCAATTAATGAAACATCATAGAGTAACTCTTTTTCTTGTTTTTCAATTTGGTCACTCATTTTTTCACCCGTCGTGTGGAAAATTTCTAACGCCCGAATGACACGTCGTACATTATTTGCATGAATACGCTCCGCACTTTCCGGATCTACTTCTTGCAATTTTTTATGTACATATTCCACACCGCGTTCTAAAGCTAACTTTTCCATTTGCTCTCGGTATATCACATCACCAGCATCATCTGTAAACTGATAATCGAATAAAACAGATTGTATATAAAGACCGGTCCCACCAACTATAATTGGTAATTTACCACGTTCTGTAATTTCTCGAATATGTTTGCGAACACGTTCTTGAAATTCCGCGACAGAAAATGAATCTTCCGGATTTTTTATATCGACCATATAATGTGGAATTCCGTCCATCTCTGCTTGTGTTACCTTTGCAGTTCCAATATCCATCGTTCGATAGATTTGCATGGAATCACCACTAATAATTTCACCGTTCAACGCTTTGGCAAGATCGATACTTAACTTCGTCTTTCCAACAGCTGTTGGTCCAATGATGACAGCAACTTTTTCACGTTGCACTTCTCCCATAGCATTCAACTCTCTTTATGTAATATACTCCATCTATTGATTATACCCAATCTTACCAATTTTAACGGCATGATTGCAAGTTCTTTCATTTCGGTACATGAAATTACATATAAAAAAGAACATAGTTTGTCCAATTCTGCATATACATGATAAAAATAGTTTCGAGAGGATGAGTTAACTATGAAACAATCCACCATCAATTTTTCATCTTTGACAAAAGACCTCATTTTAGCTACTTCTACAAAAGAACAAAATTGTTCACAAGAGGAATTATACTTCGCCCTAAATTGTTTACTACGGGCTTTTCATTCTACTCTCCATGAAACAACATCACATCCAGAAAATAAAAATACAGAATATATACAAACACAATTTTGCAGTGCATATAAAATTATTACAGGTAAAACTATTTATCCCTTTCAATAATCCATAAAAAGCGGCTGCTTACATAATTTCAAGCAACCGCTTTTTATATTAATATCGATAACCTATTGTATAACTTTCACTTTTACAGATTTGCGCCCCCAGCTATTAGCACTACCATCTGAACCGACTAATACATCAATACGATTTCCTTTAATCGCACCACCAGTGTCTCCAGCAATCGCTTCTCCATATCCTTCTACCCATACTTTTGATCCAAGCGGAATTACTTTCGGATCAACAGCAATTACTTTCATATTTGGATTTGCTGTTAAATCATGCCCCATTGCAGTTAATACACGACCACCATACGAACCATTCTCACTCGGATCTGCTGTATATGCCGTCGCTTCTACTGTAATTTCACGACCACCAGTAGGCGCACTTGTTTCAGTAGATTTCGCAACTGGTTTTGCAGCCGGCTTTTCTTTTACCACAGGTTTACTTGATTCTACATTCTTAATAGAATCGTTACTCTTAACATACTCTTTATTCTTAACTGCTGTATTATTTTTAACCGGCGCTTCTTCTTGAACTACAACCTCTTTCTTTTCAATTACAGGTGCCGTTCCTGTTAAAAATGGCACGTGAACATATCCGACTTTTCCATTGTAGTCGAATTGTAACCATTCATTTTGAACTTGATTCGTCGTTTCAATCACATCATTTTTATTAAGTTTACCTAAAATTTCAGAATCAGTATTCGCTCCAGCACGAACATTTAATACGCCCGCCGTTACATAATATGTGCTCTTTGTAAAATCAGCACTTACAAACGCTTCCTTACCGTTTAACTTAATTTTTGTCCATCCATTCTCTGTATTTATAACATCTAGTGTATTCCCACTTAACACTTTACCTACAAGCTTTGACTCTACATTTGGGTTTTCTCTAACATTTAATACGTCTGTTGTTACAATTGTTTCCGCTTTAGCAGAACCCGCAAAAATCCCAAGACCAAAAACTGCTGCTGTTGCTATACTTAATAATTTTTTCATGAATAGCCTCCATTTGCTTTGTTTTCGTATTTTCATTATAGCAACAGATTTTTAGAATTTTTAGAAATCACACAATTACAAAGCATTCGTAATATACAATTAACGAGTTGTAACATAAATTTCCATATTAATAAAATGTATTTCTCATACAATCTCCAGTGGTTTTCATATATTTTTCATATACGAGCACAAGAACTTTTTTCCAGAAAAAATTACAGTGTTACTTTTTTGTTACAAAAAATTCACAATTCGTTACATCTTTTACCAAAAAACATCAATATTCCATTGTTAACTTATTTTTTGTAATAAAAAGAGAGCAGCTACTAAAAGCTACTCTCTTTTTATTTGTTATTGAACTTTCTTTTTCCAAACACCTAGCATAATAGCCGAGACAATCGTTCCAATTAATATAGAGAAAATATATAGTAACGGTTTATTTACTAACGCTATTACAAATAATCCACCATGCGGTGCCGGTAATGTAATTTGGAATAACATAGATAACGCACCTGCAATACTTGAACCAACAACACAACTTACGATTACTCGAACCGGATCTGCAGCTGCAAACGGAATCGCACCTTCTGTAATGAACGATGCTCCCATAATATAATTTGTTAAACCAGATTTACGTTCCGCTTCTGTAAACTTTGATTTAAAGAATGTAGTTGCGAATGCAATCGCAAGTGGCGGTACCATACCACCAGCCATAACTGCTGAGTGCACTCCAAAATTTTGTGCTTCTATTGCAGCAATACCAAACGTAAATGCCGCTTTATTAATTGGACCACCCATATCAATCGCCATCATACCACCTAAAATAAGACCTAGTAATATAGCATTCGTACCATTTAAACCATTTAACCACCCTGTCAACATTTCATTTAATGCTACTACAGGCGGAATTACTACTTTTTGCATTACAACTCCTGTAATCAATAATCCAAAGACTGGATATAACAATACAGGTTTAATTCCTTCTAATTGTACTGGTAGTCCTGAAAATAATCTTTTCAACCCTAAAACAACATATCCAGCTAAGAAACCAGCAATTAATCCACCTAAAAATCCAGCATTCGCATTCGCCGCTAAAAACCCACCTACAACACCAGGCATAAAACCAGGACGATCAGCAATAGAGCTTGCAATAAATCCAGCTAAAATTGGTACAAGGAATAAAAACGCACCTGTTTTTCCTCCACCAATTGACATGAACAATTCAGCTAAAGGACCTTCCGCCTTTATACCACCAAACGAAAATGCTAGCGCTATTAAAATCCCGCCACCAACAACGAATGGAAGCATATTACTTACACCGCTCATTAAATGCTTATAAATTCCTAATCCTTTTTCTCTCTCAATACTTTCTGATTTCCCGTCCTCTTTTACACCTTTAAAGATTGGTGCATCTTGTTTGACAGCTCGATTTAGCAATTTTTCCGTTTTTCGAATCCCATCAGCAACTGGCACTTGAATGACATGTTTACCAGCAAAACGATTCATTTCTACTTGTTTATCTGCCGCAACAATAATAGCTGTTGCACGTTCAATATCCTCTTTCGTTAAACCGTTTTTAATACCTGTTGATCCGTTTGTTTCAACTTTAATCGCTATCCCTAACTCTGCCGCTTTTGCTTTTAAGCTATCCGCCGCCATATATGTGTGAGCGATTCCAGTTGGGCAAGCTGTAACAGCAAGTACGTACGGTTCATTTCCTTCTGGTTGTGCAACTTCAATCTCTTCTTCTTTTTCATTCTCTTTTTCATCAAATAGTTGAAGAAGCTCACTTTCATCCTTCGCTTCTAATAGTTGCTTGCGAAATCCTTCATCCATTAATAATGTCGATAAACGAGACAACGTTTCTAAATGAGTATTATTCGCTCCTTCACTTGCAGCAATCATAAAGAATAAGTATGCCGGTTGTCCATCAAGCGACTCATAATTGATACCGCTTACACTTCTACCAAAACAAATCGATGGTTGTTTAACAGCCTTTGTCTTCGCATGAGGTATTGCAATACCTTCCCCTATTCCAGTCGTACTTTGGGACTCCCGCTTTAAAATAGCTTCTTTAAATTCCGTTTTACTATTTAAACGATTTGCCCCGTTTAATTTCTCAACTAATTCATCTATGACAGCTTCTTTATTTGAAGCTGTCAAATCCATAATGACTGTATCCCTTTTTAATAGTTCTGTAATTTTCATATGTTGCTTCCCCCTATCGCTTAGCTACAATTACTTGCGACAATAATTCTTCTACTTTTTCCTTCTTACATAAATCAGCTGAAAATGCTGTTGCACTCCCTGTTGCAACGCCGTATTGAAATGCCTTTTCAATATCTTTTGTCTGTTCATATATGCCTACAAACCCTGCAACAAGAGAATCTCCGGCCCCAACTGAATTAATTACAACACCTTTTGGAACAGTCGCTTCATATATACCTTCTGCCGTAAATAATAAAGCTCCCTCTCCAGCCATCGATACGATAACGTGTTTTACACCTTGTTCAATTAATTTTCTTCCATAAGGTAAAACGTCCTCTACTGTTGAAAGCTCCACTCCAAACAACTCACCAAGTTCATGATGGTTTGGCTTAATTAAAAATGGCTTATTTTTAATTACATGTTGCAGTGCACTTCCACTTGCATCTACTACTACACGAATACCTTTTTCAGCTCCAAACGCAGCAATTGATTCGTAAAAAGTACTTGGAATAGAGATCGGTACACTCCCAGCGAGTACAACACAATCTCCAGGTTGCATACTCTCAATTTTTTTCATTAACTGTTCGAACTGCTCTTTTGTTACAATAGGACCTTGGCCATTTAATTCTGTTTCTTCTTTCCCTTTTATTTTCACATTAATGCGAGTATCTTCATCTACTTGGACGAAGTTTGTTGTTACACCTTCGTCATGTAATACCTCTTTAATAAATTGACCAGTAAATCCACCAGTAAATCCAAGTGCTATATTTTTAACACCTAAACGCTGAAGAACACGAGAAACATTAATTCCTTTTCCTCCAGGAAACTTCATATCTTTCTCCGCTCGATTTATTGTTCCTAAATCAAAAGAAGGAACTTGCACTACATAATCAATAGATGGATTTAAAGTAACTGTATAGATCATTGTTTATCAGCCTCAATTACATTGGTTTGTTTTTTATATTTTTCTAAATCAATTTCTAAATGGTTTGTAATAATATTTGCATCTTCAACATTTGCAATTTTCGCAAACGCAACTTCTGAAAACTTACTTTCATCAATTAAGAAATATCCTTCGTTTGCTAATGTTAGTGCCATTTGTTTTAGGAGCGCTTCTTCTGGATCTGGCGTTGTAAAGCCAAGCTGTTCATGTACACCATTTGCACCTAAAAAACATTTATCAAAGCGATACTTCTGCATACTTTCCTGTGCCATAGCACCGATTAAAGCTTTCGTCCTACTCTTCATCATTCCGCCTAGTAAATACGCACGAATATTATTTTCAACTAAAGCTTCAATATGCATAAGTCCATTCGTAACGACAGTAACATCTTTATTGATTAAAAATGGAATCATTTCAAATGTTGTACTCCCTGCATCTAAATAAATACAATCACCTTGTTCAACAACGCTAGCCGCATAATTAGCAATTTGTTGTTTTATTTGAATGTTTTTGGATGATTTTTCAACCATCGTTGGTTCTTGCCCTTTTCCTGTTAAAACAGCGGCACCACCATGAACTCTTTTTAATAACCTTTGCTTTTCCAATTGTGCTAAATCACGGCGAATTGTCGACTCAGAGCTTTCTGTTCTTTCAACTAATTGCTGTAATTTTACAACTTTCTGTTCTTTTACAAGTTGCAATATCATTTGATGACGTTCAGGAGTTAACATTTTATTCACCTCTTCTTTGATTACAGTATAATGAAAACGGTCACAAAAATCAACCATAAACAATCAAAAATAATCACAAACATTCATAAACATTTATAAAAAGCAAAAAAAGAAACCTATTCGATCAAACAATCAAATAGGTTTCTTTTCTAAATTCACTTATAAAGAAGCTTTATATATACTTAGAACATCATCTTTATTTAATTTTTTAAAGTTACCAAATTCACCATACGCCATCGCTTTATTAGCCATTATATCAATTTCATTTTCTCCAATACCGTAATCAGCTAATGTTGCTGGCGCTTCAATCGAAGTCCAAAATTGACGCAGTGCCTCAATTCCTTCTAACGCCACTTCTTTATCTGTTTTTCCATCTGTTTCTATTTCAAATACACGAATAGCGAACTGTTTAAAACGACTTACATTTTCATCTACGACATGCTTCATCCAGTTAGGGAATAGAATTGCTAAGCCGCCTCCATGCGGTATATCATGAACAGCAGAAACTGCATGTTCAATATTATGAGTTGCCCAGTCACCTCTTACTCCCATCGCTAAAATACCATTTAACGCCATCGTTCCGCAATATAAAATTGTTTCCCTATGCTCATAATTTTCTAAATCACTTAAAAGCTTGGGAGCTGTCTCAATTACTGTTTTTAAAACAGATTCACAATAACGATCTTGTAGTTCTGTATTCGTTCCATGATGGAAATATTGTTCTAATACATGTGACATAATATCTACCATACCATAAATCGTTTGATCTCTCGGCACAGATGCAGTATGAACTGGATCTAAAATTGAAAACTGCGGGAATGTAACTGGGCTTCCCCATCCATACTTTTCATTCGTTTCCCAATTTGTAATTACCGAGCCTGCATTCATTTCAGAACCTGTCGCAGCAAGAGTAAGTACAGTACCAAATGGTAATGCCTCACTAGCAAATGCTTTTTTCGTTACAATATCCCATACATCTCCATCATATTTACTACCAGCAGCAATCGCTTTCGTACAGTCGATTACACTTCCTCCACCAACTGCTAAAATAAATTCGACTCCATTATCTTTACAAATTTGAATCCCTTTCTTTACAGTTGATACACGAGGATTCGGTTCAACACCCGTCAATTCAAATACTTCTGCATTAATATCCTTTAAAATAGAAATCACATTATCATAAATACCGTTTCTTTTAATACTGCCTCCTCCATATACGAGAAGAACCTTCTTACCAAACTGTGGAATTTCAGTTTTTAACTGTTCTAATTGATCTTTACCGAAAATAAGTTTCGTTGGATTACGAAATACAAAATTTTGCATATTTCTTTACCATCCCTTCTATTTGAAAAGCAACTATACTTTTGTATACCATATTTTTTTCATTTCACAAAAAGATTTGCTTAACAAAAAAGCCCCAGCCTAAAGGCTGAGACTTTTATTGATAATAAGGTGAGATCATTAAGTACACAATAACACCAGATAAACTTACATATAACCAAATTGGCATTGTCCAACGTACAATTTTACGGTGACGTGTTAATTGATTTGTAAAACCAAATACAAGTGCAAACAATGCAAGTGGTACGATAATTGCCGCTAGGATAATATGTGTAATTAAAATGATGAAATACACATATTTAATGAATCCTTCTCCTCCAAAATGTGTTGCCGGTGCTAAGTAATGATACGATAAATACGACACACAAAATAGTAAAGTTGTCGTAAATGCTGCAAGGATGAAACCACGATGCATTTTCACATTCTTTTTAATAATAGAGAATAACGCTGCTAATAAAAATACGAACGTAAAGCTATTAAAAATCGCGTTTAACATTGGTAAAATCGTTACATCAAAATGTACTTCTCCTTCATAGCCAACAGGTCCAAAGAACAAAAATAAAATAATCGCATTTACAATTACAGAAAGCGTTATCACAATAGGAGCATAGCTTTTCTGATTTGTTGATTGATCCACCAAAATGGTCACTCCCTCTTCCTTCAAGTATGTATACGTAACCTCACTATTTTAACATATTATTCACAGTGTAAATGTGACAATAGTTTGACACAGCAAGACAAAACAAAGAAAAAAATCCTTCTTAATAAAACTTCTTAAGAAGGATTTTATCGCTTTATTATTCAAATAGCAACGCGATTAATTTTTGTTAAAAAATGTATCGCTATATGCTTGAAAAATTTCAGACACTTGATATCCCATTAATGAAATTGCTGTTAATGAAAAGAAACCAATCATAAGAAATCGAAACCACATATAAATCTCCTCCTTGTATTTAGCTTAAAAAACGTTAGCTACCTTACAAGTTGCGTGGCACTCTTCATCATCACTTTCCTTCTTCTTTACAATTGCTGTAATAAATCGAATCATAAAGAAAACTACAAAAGGAAATTGTTCGTAATTCACATTGGCATAGTTTAGCAACGGCTCGCGCTGCACATCGAACGGAGATGAGAAGGAATAGAACATACCTTGCTCTTCCATATATACAATTACAATTTTCATGCAAAATACTATTCCTAGAAACGAAACAATATCTTGCCATTCTGTCGTATATAACAGGTTATACAGCTCTAATACGTACTCTTCCATCATCATCCCCCCTTCCTTTTTTACCATTTTGCTCGCCTTCGTATAAAAAGTCAAGAAAAAAGTTTATATCCACTATGACAATAGTAATTACTTGTTTCTATGATTATATATGATTCTTTTATAGCAATGACTGGGTGTAACTCTCTTCGAAAATAAGAAAATTAGAATCGAACAGATTCCTCATTCTTACTTTTAGGATTCAAAACTGTGCTATTTTTATTTCTATTAAAAATAAAATAAGAAAGTATGATAAGAACTGTAACAAACATTGTTAAAAGTGCTTGTGAACGTAAAGTATCAATTGCGAACATCGCAACTAAAACTGCTATAATAGCAGCAATTGTAACATACGTTACATACGGAAAAAGCCACATTTTCACTTTCAAATTTTTTTGTTCTACTTTCCCCATTTTTTTACGCATCTTTAAATGCGAAACTGCAATAACGAGATAAACTAGTAACGCAATCCCGCCAGATGCATTCACTAAAAACAAAAAGACTTTATCTGGAGAAATGTAACTAAAAACAACTCCAATATAAGCGAAGACCGTTCCAAATAAAACCGCTCGAACAGGAACACCACTACTGTTCAATTTTAAAAATGACTTTGGCGCATCTCCTCTTTCTGCCATTGAAAAAAGCATTCTTGAATTTGTATATAAGCCTGAATTTAAGCAAGAAAGTACAGCTGTTAAAACGATAAAATTCATAATTTGTGCTGCCGCTGGTATTCCTATATGTTCAAGTACAGCTACAAATGGACTTTTTAATATGTTAGCTGAATTCCATGGCAGTAGCGTAACAACTACCGCTATAGACCCAATAAAAAATACAAGAATACGCCAAATCACACTGTTTGTTGCTGTTTTTACTGCTTTTACAGGTTCTGCAGATTCACCAGCCGCTACTGCTACAATCTCTGATCCCATAAATGAAAATATAACAACAGTAATTCCAAGCAAGACCGAACTTATACCGTTTGGCATAAACCCACCTTGTCCAATTAAATTCGAAGTGCCGGGTGCTTCTGTTCCTGGAACAAATCCTAAAATAACAGCAAGACCTAGACAAAGGAACAAAACAATACTTATTACTTTAATAAAAGAAAACCAATATTCAAACTCTCCAAATGATTTCACTGAAAAAACGTTCGTCAGCGTTAATAAAATTGTTAATATTAAACTTAATAACCATAGCGGTATTTGTGGAATCCAATATTGGATAATACCAGCACCTGCTGTGGCTTCTATTGCAATAACAATTACCCAGAAAAACCAGTATAACCAGCCTATTGTATAACCCGCCCATGGACCAATTGCTTCTCTTGCATACGTTGCAAATGAACCACTTGTCGGATTTACAGCTGCCATTTCTCCTAGCATTCTCATGACGAAAATGACTAGAAGTCCTGCTAATGTATATGAAACGATAGAACCAGGTCCTGCCGAATGTACAACGGCACCACTTCCAACAAACAAACCAGCCCCTATTACGCCGCCAATTGAGATCATTGTAATGTGGCGTATTTTGAGATCTTTCTTTAGATTTTTATCCAACTCTTGTACATCCCCTTCCAAACTAAATTTTGAAATTTATGTAAGAGTACTGTGCGAAAGATTTTGTTCTATACGTTAAAATATATCAAAATATTCTGAATTTAACAATTGCAATTCAATCTCCTTCAAAAATTATTTCATTAGGTTTAATACTTTCCCACACACAATTGTTGAGAAAATTATAGTCCTCTTACAAAAGAAAGAATTTTCAGATATTATTAAATAAACAAGATTATACATCTAGACAACTTTTTGTATAGGAGTGTTGATATGTTAAACAAGTTCAAATTTTTTTGTTGTATTTTCGTACTGTTCTTACTACTACCGCTATCCCCTTTCCAAACACAAGCAGCAAACAATTTAGGTTCAAAATTACTCGTTGGATACTGGCATAACTTTGATAACGGTACTGGCATTATTAAATTAAAAGACGTTTCACCAAAATGGGATGTAATCAATGTATCTTTTGGTGAAACTGGTGGTGATCGTTCCACTGTTGAATTTTCTCCTGTGTATGGTACAGATGCAGACTTCAAATCAGATATTTCTTATTTAAAAAGTAAAGGAAAGAAAGTAGTTCTTTCAATAGGAGGACAAAATGGAGTCGTTTTACTTCCTGACAATGCCGCTAAGCAACGTTTTATTAATTCCATACAATCTCTAATCGATAAATACGGTTTTGATGGAATAGATATTGACCTTGAATCAGGTATTTACTTAAACGGAAATGACATTAATTTCAAAAATCCAACTACTCCCCAAATCGTAAATCTTATATCAGCTATTCGAACAATCTCAGATCATTATGGTCCAGATTTTCTATTAAGCATGGCTCCTGAAACAGCTTATGTTCAAGGCGGTTATAGCGCATACGGAAGTATCTGGGGTGCATATTTACCAATTATTTACGGAGTGAAAGATAAACTAACATACATTCACGTTCAACACTACAACGCTGGTAGCGGGGTTGGAATGGACGGTAATAACTACAATCAAGGTACTGCAGACTACGAAGTCGCTATGGCAGATATGCTCTTACATGGTTTTCCTGTAGGTGGTAATCCAAATAACATTTTCCCAGCTCTTCGCTCAGATCAAGTTATGATTGGGCTTCCAGCAGCACCAGCGGCAGCTCCAAGTGGTGGATACATTTCGCCAACTGAAATGAAAAAAGCTTTAAATTATATCATTAAAGGAGTTCCGTTCGGAGGAAAGTATAAACTTTCTAACCAAAGTGGCTATCCTGCATTCCGCGGCCTAATGTCTTGGTCTATTAATTGGGATGCAAAAAACAACTTTGAATTCTCTAATAATTACAGAACATATTTTGATACTCTTCCCTTGCAAAAATAATAAAAAACAACAATAGGTTATAGGACCTATTGTTGTTTTCATTTACCTTAAATTACCATATCTCGTTCATCAAAATCAAATTGAGAATGATGATGTGGAATTGAATACATTAGTTACTATTTTGCTTCAATACAAAAACTGAAAGTTCAGGTACACTCCAAAATCTAACAGGCATCCTAGTAGTCCCAATGCCACGATTTACATATAAATATAACAGCTTACTCTTCCCCTCTACTTCATACATACCTTCAACATAATTCTCAGCTAGTTTGGTAGTAATTAATGGACCTACAAAAGGAATTTGGACTTGTCCTCCGTGACTATGTCCTGACAGTTGAAGATCCATTGGGTAACGATTTATTTTGGTTACAACATCCGGCTCATGTACTAATAACATGTTGAAATCATTTTGTTTCAAGTTTTTTAAAGTTGAATCTATTTGTGGCTTCCCTAATAGAAAATCATCTAAACCTGATATTGTAATATATTTGCCGTTTTCCACTTTAATTTTCTGCACTTCATTTACTAATACAGAAAAACCAGCTTCCTCCATATATTTTTTGTAAAATAAACTACCGCCCCCGCCCCTATCATGATTCCCAAACACAGCATATTTCCCTAAGGGCGCGTAAATTTTCTGCAAAATAGCCTTTGCTTCTTCTCTTTCCGCACTATAAGACCCAAATTTATCTATTAAATCTCCAGTAAAAACTACGATATCTGGATGTATTTCATTCATCTTCTCCACCAAATGTTCAAGTTGCTTCAATGTAAACTCTGGCCCTAAATGTACATCTGAAAACTGCAATATTTTTTTATTATTAAACTCTTTAGGAATTGTAGAAGCTTCTATTTCATTCCACGTAACTGTTACTAGTTTTCGTTCTATTTCTGTCGCATAATAATACAAACTTACTGGTATCATTAATATACTTATAAAACTAATAATAAATATCTTTATGATTGATTTTTTTCGTTCTTTTTTTACATGATTCGTATTCATGTTTTCACCTCTACAAACACTTTAAATCCTTATTGTTACATTCATGTGACAACATGAACAATGTTATCAATTTTTAATTCCCTCTCTATTCACTTTGACAATTTTATACAGAAGTCATAACATATTTTTATAATACATAGATTTTTGAAATTTTTTCTATTCATTCCATCATTTTATTACGGAGGGATTATTCATGTCTGTATTTACACCAGAAGAAATTACGGAACTTGCTGCGAATTCAGGAAGGAAAAAAGCTCATTTATCATTGCTCCCTATGCTAATTCTTGGTTTTTTTGGTGGTGCTTTTATCGCATTAGGGTATTTACTCGATATTCATGTTATTGGGACAATGCCAAAATATTGGGGATCATTTTCTAGTTTTCTAGGCGCTGCTGTATTCCCTGTTGGTCTTATTCTCGTTATTCTTGCAGGCGGTGAACTAGTAACTGGTAACATGATGACAGTTTCTATGGCCTGGCTCCAAAAGAAAATTACTTTATTTTATTTCATACGAAATTTAGTTATTGTTACATTTAGCAATTTCATAGGAGCTGTATTCGTAGCCTATTTTTTCGGTCATATCGTCGGCTTAACTGAAGGAGCTTTTTTAGCGAAAACTATTTCTATCGCTCAAGCGAAACTACAAGATACACCATTGCAAGCATTTATTTCTGCAATCGGATGTAATTGGCTCGTTTGTTTAGCTGTTTGGCTCAGTATGGGAAGTAAAGAATTTATCGGAAAGATTATCGGTATTTGGTTCCCAGTTATGACTTTTGTTGCAATTGGATTTCAACACGTTGTAGCCAATATGTTTGTCATCCCAGCTGCAATTTTTGCCGGTCATTTAACTTGGATCGAATATTTTCCAAACTTCATTTTTGTTTTCTTCGGAAATTTAGTAGGAGGTATGTTATTTGTAGCACTACCTTACTTCATATCTTATAATAAGAAACTACCTTCTCATCAAGAGAAGACTGAAATGAAGAACAAATCTCTGTCTGCTTAAATGGAATGTCTATAAAATGTCCTAAAAAATATTACAAATTTCATTTTTTTTGCGAATATATGTACGTACACTTGTTCTCGAATGTTTTATACGTTATAATAACAACTTAAATAGCATTATTTACATATGAGGTGAAAAACATGAACAAAACAGAATTAATTAAAAACGTAGCACAAAATGCTGAGATTTCTCAAAAAGAAGCTACTGTAGTTGTACAAACTGTAGTAGAATCAATCACTAACACTTTAGCTGCTGGTGAAAAAGTACAACTTATCGGATTCGGTACATTCGAAGTTCGTGAAAGAGCTGCTCGTACAGGCCGTAACCCACAAACTGGTGAAGAAATGCAAATCGCAGCTTCTAAAGTACCTGCTTTCAAAGCTGGTAAAGAACTAAAAGAAGCTGTAAAATAATGAAAAATATCCTTCTCATTTATGAGAAGGATATTTTTTTCATAACATAATTAATAAAAATCTGACCATTATGCTGTTTCTTTTGTTCCTTTATGCAAATAAAACCTTTACTTTCAAAGAAAGGTTTTGCTGTAATACTCGCTTCTGTATAGATTTCCCTATGCCCTAGGTTCACTGCTTCTTTTTCTAACTTCTGTAATATGGATGAGGCTATCCTTTTCCCTTGATAATATTTATGTGTAAATAAACGATCTACGTAATGATCCTCATTATAATCTCCAAATCCGACTATCACACCATTATGATCCGCTACATAACTAATATTCTTTTCTAAAGACTTTAACCAGCTTTCTCTATCTAGTCGATCTGGTGCCCATGCTTGTAGCTGTAACTCATTATAATCTTTTGCATTAACCGTATGAACTGTTTCATAGAACAATTGTAATACTTGATTTAAATCTTCTTTCTGAAATGTTCTAATTATAATATCTTTTAACATATATAAGTCTCCTTACCAAACTACCTCTTAACTTTTCTACTACATACGATTCAATAATTCTTCTTTATTATATCGTTTTAATTTCTATACGAACAAAAAAACAATACTTATTCAAAGTATTGTTCTTTAATTCTATTCAATTACTTAATGTAACTTTTTAAGATTTTAATTTAACTCTTTGTAATCGTAATGCATTTAATACAACGGATACAGAACTAAATGCCATCGCTGCTCCAGCAACCCAAGGGGCTAAGAAGCCTAATGCCGCAATTGGAATTCCTAACGCGTTATAAGCTAATGCCCAGAATAAATTTTGTTTAATATTTCTTATCGTCATTTTACTCATAAAGATCGCATCAGCAATACTATTTAAATCACCGCGGATTAACGTTATATCCGCTGCTTCCATCGCTACATCCGTTCCCGTTCCAATTGCCATACCAATGTTCGCTGTAGCAAGAGCAGGAGCATCATTTATCCCATCTCCAACCATCGCTACTTTCTTACCATTTGCTTGCAGTTTTTTCACTTCTTCTGCTTTTCCTTCTGGCAATACTTCTGCAATTACGTGATCAATACCAACTTGCTTTGCAATCGCCTGAGCAGTTTGTGTATTATCTCCTGTAATCATCACAACGTCTAGACCCATTTTTTTCAGTCTTGCGATAGCTGCTTTTGAAGTATCTTTCACAGTATCTGCAACGGCAACTATACCAGCATATTCTTTATCGATTGCAATAAGCATTGCTGTTTTTCCTTCTCGTTCTAGCTCTTCCATTGATTTTGAAACTTCTTCAATATCAATATTGAATTTCTTCATTAATCGACGTGTGCCAATTAATAATTGTTTTCCTTCTACGACTGATTCGATACCGAATCCAGGAATCGCTTCAAACGTCTCTGAACTTGGAATATCAATTTTCTTTTCTTTAATTCCTTCCACAATCGCTTCTGCAAGTGGGTGTTCAGAATTTTTTTCTGCCGCACCTACTAAACGTAGTATTTCTTCTTCATGGAATCCATCTGCTACAATTATATCTGTTAACACAGGCTTTCCGTTTGTCACAGTACCTGTTTTATCTAGAATAACTGTATCTAATCGGTGCGTTGCTTCTAAATGCTCTCCACCTTTAAATAAAATACCATACTCAGCCGATCTTCCTGATCCTGCCATAATAGATGTAGGCGTTGCAAGACCTAACGCACATGGACAAGCGATAACAAGTACTGCTATCATTTTCTCAAGTGCTCCGCCAAAATCACCAGGTGTAACAAATATCATCCATACTGCAAATGTGATAATGGCAATCACAACTACAACCGGTACAAAAATACCTGAAATTTGATCCGCTACCCTTTGAATAGGAGCTTTTGAACCTTGTGCCTCTTCTACTACTTTAATGATTTGAGCTAATGCAGTATCTCTGCCTACTTTAGTTGCTTTCACTTTTAAAAAACCATTTTTATTTATTGTCGAACCTATTACTACATCCCCAATTGACTTATCAACAGGAATACTTTCACCCGTTAACATCGATTCATCAATCGCTGATTTTCCTTCTACAATCTCACCATCTACTGGTATTTTTTCACCAGGCTTTACATAGACGATATCACCAGCTACTACTTCTTCAATCAAAATTTTTATTTCTGTTCCATCTCGCACAACTGTAGCTGTCTTCGCTTGTAAACCCATCAATTTTTTAATTGCTTCTGATGAGCGCCCTTTTGCTTTCGCTTCAAATAATTTACCTAAAATAATTAATGTAATAAGTACCGCACTCGTTTCAAAATATAAATCTGTCATATGTTCCGAAGAACCAATAGATTGAATACTTAAATATACACTATAAAAATACGCGGCCGACGTTCCAAGTGCCACGAGAACATCCATATTAGCACTTTTATTGCGTAACGCTTTATAAGCCCCAACATAAAACTGTCCACCAATGATAAATTGAACAGGAGTTGCAAGTGCTAGTTGCACCCAAGGGTTCATTAACATATCTGGTAAATAAATAAATGACGTAAATGAGAAATGACTAACCATTGCCCATAATAATGGGAAAGATAAAATAAACGAAATAATAAACTTCTTCTTTTGTCTTTCAATTTCTTGTAATCGATGATCAGTTGATGCATCTTGATCATCTGGTTTCACTTCTAATTTATATCCTAGCTTCGTAATCGCGCTCTTCATTTCATTTACATTAACTTCATCAGGGTTAAAGTCTACTGTGGCTGATTCTAAAGCAAAATTTACTGTCGCCTTGTTCACACCATCTAACTTATTTAAACGCTTTTCAACTCTATTTGCACATGCTGCACATGTCATTCCTGAAACAGTAAATTCAGCTTTATCACTTACAATTCCATATCCTAATGATTCAACTTTTTCTTTAAATTGTTGCGGATTTGTTTTAGTTGGATCGTACATTATTTTTGTTTTTTCAAGCGCAAAATTTACATTTGCCTCATGAACACCTTCTACTTTTTTTAGACCTTTTTCAATTCTATTTGCACATGCCGCACATGTCATTCCTGATATTTGAAGATTGGCCTCTTTTTTTTCATTCATGTCTCTCACCTCTATATACCCTTATGAGGTATAATTATTAGCAAAATAAATCGTACTTCATTTAAAGTACGATTTATTTCCATATCTAAAAATAATTATTGAACATCGTATCCTTGATCTTCGATTACAGCAACGATATCTTTTAATGTTACAGCAGACGAGTCGATAGTAACTTCAACAGTTCCTTCTGCTAATTGAACCTTCACTTGTTCAACACCGTTTAGCTCTTTCACACTGCTTTCGATAGCATTTACACAATGTCCACAAGACATACCTTCAACTTGTAATGTTAACTGTTCCATTTAAAATCCTCCTCTTGTTTATTCATTGTTTGTTAATCACAATTACATCTTACCATACCCCCCTAAGGTAATCAATGGTTTTGTATCATGATTTTTCAATTATTTTCTAAAAGTTTATTTTACACACACTTTTTCACTACAATACACCCAAATCCAATATGAGGGTAAACAAAAAAACAAGCCAGTTAAATACTAGCTTGTTTTTACGCTTTTGAAAAACGTTCAAATACTGTCATTAATTCTTCAATTGCTTCGTCACCATTTCCATTTTTAATAGCTCCTGAAACACAATGACTCGTATGATTTTTGAGAACGCCCATTCCTACTTTTTTCATCGCTGCATTAATCGCTGAAATTTGCACTAAAATATCTACGCAATAACGATCATTTTCAATCATGTTTTGAATACCGCGGACCTGTCCTTCAATTCTCTTTAATCTATTTATAATCTGTTCTTTTTCTTTTTCTGATCTATGTGTTACTGCTTCATGCTCTTTATGATCCATATTATCACCTTCTTAAAGTTTCTCTTCATCCAATAAAACAATTGTTTTTTATGAGTATACCAATTATAGCATTAAATATCTACGCATGATACCCCATAAGAGTATATTTACACTTTATGATTATTCTTAACAACTCATTAGCTTCTTAATCTCAATTTTCAGTATACCCTTTCCTTTTTGTCAAAAAATCATTATATCTCTCATCAAAATTCAATAAAGTGAAACAAGAATAAGCGGGGATTACCCGCCCCCGCTTATTCTTCGTCTATAATGTTTAAATTTAAATTTTCAGATATTTAATCCGAGAATTTTTCTTTCCATATATAATTATTGCTGATCACATACTTTTGTATCATTCACTACTGAAGTTCCTTCAACGGTTACCGTATGAAAACAGTCATTTACTCGAACTGTCACAACATTATCTTGCCGATCAATGATATGATATTCATTAAAATTTTTATTTAGAGCACTGCGAATTTGTTCTCCTTCATAAATTGGAATGCCATGCGATAAAACCCAAATAAGTCCAGCGATAGCAAGAATAGTTTTCATACGATCTACCTCCTTGGGAATATAGTGAACTTTTAATCCATGCTTTTTCAACTCTACGAATCATGATTGAAATAAACCAAGCCTTTTTGGAAATAAGTTCATTTCGTCTATTTTATGTTTATGCTAATTGTGACCGATTTGTGACAACTTTTTGTCTCTTTAGACGAAAAGTTGAAACAAAACTTTCGAAAAGGACAATTCTACATATTAAAAAAGGTTATGGAATGTTTTATCCATAACCTTTTTTCCTATACGTAACTAATAAACCTCAATCCTTTACTTAAAGACGTCGGCACAACAGATGCATGATTCTCCCCTTCAGCTTCATAAAACTTAAATTTAAGTTTATCGTGGTTTACTTGGAGAAGGCGCTCTGATAATTTATTTGCACCTACAACCATATGCTCTCGTTCAAGTGATCCAACTGTAAGGAACACTCCTGTTTCAAACTTAGCATTGTTTAATTCAATTATAAGGTTCTCTTCTTTTTCAAGAACGGATTTATTATTCCACCATATAGATGGACTACTAATAAAATAATTTTGAAAAGCATTCAAGTTTGTAAATAATATATGCAAAGCGAATAGGCCACCTAAAGAATGCCCAAATAACGTTTGCTTACTTTTATCAATCTCAAAATTCTTTTCAATTTGTGGTTTCAGTTCTTCTTCAATAAAAGTAAAGAAATTATGTGCTCCTCCTGTTTTAGGCCACGGTTTACCGTCTGGTTTTAAAGGGGCATCTTTTGAAATTACGCTAGGCGTAAAATCATAGCACCTTTCTTCCCCTGAAAATGCGCCTTCAATTGGATAACCCACTCCTACTATAATAGCTGGTGAAACACCGGTTTTTTCCGCTCTTACTGATTGTATTTTAACTGCTTCATGAAATGTTTGAAAAAAGGCATTGCCATCTAATACGTAAATGACAGGATATCCTGAATCCGTTGCTGGTTGCCTCGGCTTTGAAATATGAATTTGATATTCCTTACCTTCTAATTTTGAATACATTTTCCACTGCTCTGTATTAGATGTTATAATCTGCTGTTTTTCAACTGTAGTATTCACCCTATCCCCCCCTTTTTAACTTGTTACATATATTTCGATTTTTTCTTCTTGAGATACAACGCTATCATAACCGAAACAAACAGGAGCCCCGTTATACGGATCAATCATGACACGTGCATCAATATGAAATACTTCTTTTAACACTTCATTTGTAATGATTTCTTCTGGGCTACCAGTTGTAACAATTTCTCCTTCCTTCATTGCAATAATTTCATCTGAAAACCTTGCTGCATGGTTAATATCATGTAATACCATAACAACCGTACAATTATGTTCTTTATTTAACTTCTCCACAATTTGTAATACATCTAATTGATGAGACATATCAAGGTATGTAGTTGGCTCATCTAATAGCAACACTTCTGTTTCTTGTGCTAATGCCATCGCTAGCCATACCTTTTGTCTTTGGCCACCTGATAAATTTGCAATTTGTCTCGTTCGAAATTCAGAAGTTTTCGTTATATCTAATGCCCAATCAATCATTTCTTTATCTTTTGTCGTTAACTTATTTACGTTATTTCGATGTGGATAGCGTCCATAAGAAATTAATTCTTCCACTTTAAGTTCACCTGGTGCAATTGGAGTTTGCGGGAGTAAAGCTAACTGCTTCGCAATTTCTTTCGTTGGAATTGTATGTAAATCTTGCCCTTGTAAATATACTTTTCCGCTTTTTTGTTTTAAAATTCTTCCCATTGTTTTTAACAATGTCGATTTACCGCAACCGTTTGGACCTATAATTGTCGTTACTTTTCCTTCTTGTATTTCCACATTTAAATCGCGAAACACTGTAAGCTTTTCATAACTTGTTTCTAAATTTTTTGCACTTAAAATACTCACTTTTATTCCTCCTCTTACGCTTTCGCCTTATAAAGTAAATATAAGAAATATGGTACACCGACAATAGAAATAACGATTCCAACTGGTAGCTCTACAGGTGTGAAAACTGTTTTCGCAATAAAGTCTGAAGCAATTACAAGAAACATTCCGATTACGCCGCACGTAGGAATTATATACTTATGTTGAATACCGACAAGCCTTTTCGCAATATGCGGTGCCATTAAGCCAATAAAACCGATACTCCCTGAAACAGCAACACATGCGCTCACAAGCCCGATACTACTTAATAGTAAAATCGATTTCTCTCTTTCTACTGAAACACCTAAACTTGTAATACTAGTTTCTTCCAATTGAAATAAATCTAATAAATAAGCTTTCTTTTGTATAAGCGGAATTAAGATAATAAGCCATGGTAACATAGCCACAATATACTTCCAGTTCGCACTATATATGCTTCCAGACACCCACACTGCGGCCATTTCAAAATCAGTTGACTTCATTTTGAGTGATAAATACATAGAAAAGGCTCCAAATCCTGATCCAATTGCAATTCCTGTTAATAAAAGTCGCTGCGAATCTAATTTACCGTTTTTCCAAGAAAACAGATAAATGATGATAGCTGCACCTAATCCGCCTACTAAACCAAACATTGGCATCATCATAATAGAAACCCAGTCTGTGCTTTTTAATTGCCCTTGAAAGAAAAACATAAAAATGACGATCGCTGTTCCTGCTCCGGCATTTACTCCTAAAATACCTGGGTCCGCCAATCCATTTCTCGTAATCCCTTGAATAACAGCACCCGCAACACCAAGACCTAATCCTACTAATCCAGCAATTACGATACGCGGAAGACGAAACTCAAAAATAACTAAATCATGTTCTGATACTGGATCAATTCTAAACAGTGTTTTAAATACATCTGTAATAGTAATGTCGAACGTACCATTTGTTAAACTAATATAAATAGCACATAGTATTAAAAATATAATAATCCCCATCGTCATTCCGAAACGTTGACTTGAACTTTTAAGCATGTCTCTCTCCTCCTCTAGTACGGATTAAATAGAGGAAGAAAGGAATTCCAATTAAGGAGGTAACGACTCCAATAGGTGTTTCAAATGGATAGTTTACAAATCTACTCAAAACGTCACATAACGCTAAGAAAACGCCACCAATAACACCTGCACATGGCAAAATCCACTTATAATCTACCCCAATTATAAAGCGGGTAATGTGCGGAATAATTAAACCTACAAAACCAACTTTCCCCACTAAAGCAACTGCTGTTCCTGTTAAGAAAATTACCGATAAAATTGCCATCGCTTTAACTAGTTTTGTACGTTGCCCTAAATTAATAGAAACCTCTTCGCCTAATGAAAGAATGGTAATAGATTTTGATATTAACAGTGCTAAAATTATTCCAATTATCCCAAACGGTATCGTGATTTTAATGATATTAGGATCTACTTGATCTAACTTTGCATTAAACCAAAAACTAACATTTTGAGAAATTTGGAAATACGAAGCCATTGCAGCCGATACACTACTTAAAAATGTTCCAATAACTGTTCCTATAATCGCTAACCTAACTGGTGATAAGCCATTTTGAAGGAGCGAACCAAAACCAAACACGATACCGGCGCCTAGTGCAGAACCAATCATTGAACATAAAACCATACCAATTGATGACATTCCCGGAAGAAAAATCATGCTAAGTGTAATAACAAAGGCAGCGCCATCCGTCACACCCATAATAGAAGGGGATGCAAGATAGTTTCTTGTCATCCCCTGCATAAGTGCTCCTGATATGGCTAGAAATGCTCCGACTAAAAGAGCTGCAACTACCCTTGGTAAACGTGAAGTAATAATAATATTATGGTTTACATCGCTTGAATCAAAATGAAATAATGCGTTCCACACTGTTTCAGCGTCAATACTTTTTGCCCCATACAAAATCGAAAGTATAATTGTAAATAAGATGAGTATGGGTGCTATACATAATATAGTTACTGGTACTGCATTTGTTTTCTGCATATCATTCAACGCACCTTACTTATTGTATTATTTAGATAAATTTTTCACGGCTTCTTTTAAGAATGCTGTTTTACTCCAAGCTGTACCACCTTGTGCCATTGGGTCTACAACATTTACAAATACTTTCTTTTCTTTCGCAGCGTTCATACTTTGCCAAATTGGATTATTTTCAATGTCTTCTAACACTTTCGGTTTATTATTTTCACTTGCCTCGTATTGTAAGAAGATATAATCAGGATTAACTTCAGCTAATTTTTCTAAAGAAATTTTTTCTTGTGCTTTTACCGTTTTAAGTTGTTCTGGAGCAGTTAGTCCAAGATCTTTATAAATTACAGGGTTAAAGTATACTCCTTCTGGGTATAGGAATAAGTCATTTGCTCTTAGTCTAATGACAAGTACTTTTTTATCTTTTAACTTATCTCCTAGTTTTGCTTTTGCTTTTTCAGCGTCCGAATTGTAGTCTTTAATAATTTTTTCTGCTTTATCTTTTTTACCAGTTAATTCTCCCATTAACTTTAAGTTATCTTCCCAATTTGTTGAAACGTGTGATACCGGGAATGTAGGAGCTACTTTCGTAAACTTTTCAGCTGTTTCTGCTGGGAATTTCGTACTTGATGTAATAACGTCTGGTTTTAATTGAAGTAATGTTTCGAAATTTGGTTCCATTTTCTCACCAACAGATTTCGCACCTTCTAAATCTTTCTCAAGATACTTCGGTAATTTACCACCAACAGTAATGGCACCAACTGGTTTAATTCCAAGTACTGCCGCATCTTCCATTGACTCTAAACTAGCTGTCGCAATTTTATCTACTTTTGCTGGCACTGTATATTCTTTACCTAAATATGTAATTTTTCGTTTTTCATCTTTTTTCGTTTCCGTAGCTTTTGTCTGTTGTTTTTGCTCGCCTGAAGTTTTATCCGCACTATTACATGCCGCTAAACCTACACTTAAAACTGTAACCATCCCTAATGTAAATAACTTTTTATTCATCTTTATATATCTCCTCTCGAATTTTCCAAACTATATTCTCAATAAAATTTAACTATATGAAACTTGTCTTACATATATATTTCATTAGATTAATAATTCTATCCAGAACTCATTCTCGTTCACTTCCCCTAAGCTATAATTCTTTTATACCTCATCCATTGATAATATTTTTCATTGATAATGATTATCGTTACTAAGTATATATTTAATATGCAATTATTTCAAGAAAGATTTGAAAAATTTTAACAAACTGAATTAAAAAAGAAGTATCCGCCTAATGTTAGATGGATACTTCTTTTTTTAGAAATTTATATGTAATTCAACTGGACAATGGTCAGATCCCATTACTTCACTATTAATTTTCGCTTCTGTTATTTGGTCTTTCATTCTTTCCGAAACAACAAAATAATCTAAACGCCATCCGATATTTTTCGCTCTCGCGCCCATACGATACGACCACCACGAATATGCACCTTCTTGATTAGGATAAAGATAACGATACGTATCAACAAACCCTTCTTCTAAAATACATGAAAATTTCTCTCGTTCCTCATCAGAGAATCCAGGGTTTTTACGATTACTTTTTGGATTTTTCAAATCGATTTCTTTATGAGCAACATTTAAATCTCCACAAAAAATAACTGGTTTTTTCTCATCTAATCGTTTGATATAGGACCTGAAATCATCTTCCCATTTCATTCTGTAATCTAATCGTTCTAATCCACGTTTTGAATTTGGTGTATATAACGTTATCATGTAAAAATCTTCGAATTCTAAAGTAATAAGTCGTCCTTCTTGATCATGCTCTTCAATGCCTAAACCATATGTAACTGAAATCGGTTCTTTTTTTGAAAAAATAGCCGTTCCTGAATATCCTTTTTTCACAGCATAATTCCAGTATGTATAATATCCCTCTAGATTTAAATCAATTTGTCCTTCTTGTAATTTAATCTCTTGTAGACAAAATATGTCAGCACTTGATTCCTCAAGATATTCCAAAAATCCACCTTTTGCGATAACAGCTCGCAAACCATTTACATTCCATGAAATTAACTTCATTTATAGTCCTCCTCTTGATGTTTATTTCCAAATTTCATGCTATCACAAAATAGAAAACAATCATATTTTCACCTTTGTAATCTTGCTCTTACATTTATGAATACATACATACGCACTTTATTCAGGTTATACTAATTTCAGAGGTGATGTTCTATGCACAAGGAAGGAGTTACATTAACAAATGAGTATTGGCAAGCAATTATTCATAATGATTCTTCCTATGATAGCAAATTCTTTTATGCTGTGAAATCAACTGGAATCTTTTGCAGACCATCATGCAAATCAAGAATACCGAATAGAAACAATGTACGAATTTTTCATCATGCAGAGCAAGCATTAAGTAAAAACTTTCGCCCGTGCAAACGTTGTAAGCCAAACGGGATCACTTTACCTAATGAAGAGTGGGTAGAACAAATTAAAGACTATATCGAAAAGCATTATGACGAATCCTTAACTCTCGACATGCTTGCGGAAATGTGTCACGGTAGCCCTTTTCATTTACAGCGTACTTTCAAAAGAATAATAGGGCTAACTCCTATAGAATATATACAACAATTCAGGGTTCTTAAAGCAACCGAATACCTTTTACACACAAATCAATCTATTAAAGAAATTAGTACTGCTGTCGGGATAGAAAACCCAGAGTATTTCGCAACTTTATTTAAAAAGAAAACCGGATTTACTCCTACTGAATATCGAAAAAAGAACGAAATGAAAGAGGGATACGATAATGAATTCCTACAAAAATAATTATATATATTGGACGCTACTTACACATAAAAATTGGCGATTTCATATTGCTGCAACTGAAAATGGACTATGTTTCATTGGATCACAAGACGAAAACTTTGAAGAATTAAATATATGGGCTAGAAAAAAACTGCCCCAACATATATTGACCCATAGTCCAGATTACTTGCAAATATATACGAAAGAAGTTATCGAGTATTTAGAAAACAAGCGAGGAACTTTCACATTTCCTATCGATGCTTATGGAACTAATTTTCAATTATCTGTTTGGAATACGGTACGTGAAATTCCTTACGGGAAGACATATTCTTATACAGAAATTGCTGAAAGAATTCAAAAACCTAAAGCTGTGCGCGCCGTTGCTTCTGCTATTGCTGCTAACCCTCTTCTTATTACAATTCCTTGTCATCGCGTTATTGGGAGGAACGGGAAACTAACCGGATTTAGGGGCGGATTAGAAATGAAGAAAAAATTGCTTACATTAGAAAAGTTGCAGGTGGAATTCATATGACAGCAGAATATAATAGCGTATTATCTGTAGCAGTTCCGAAAGAATTTTGTTTTCAAGAAAATTTACGCTATCTATCACGTTCGAACAATGAATGTATGTTCCATATTGAAGATAACAAAATTTATAAAGTTATCCCTGTTCAAGATGTAAATCCTTTAGTTGAAATTAGTGTGAATACAGATGGAAATATTCAAATACGTTGTTTAGAAGAACCATATACATCTGAAAAATCGATACGTGAAGCTGTAGTTAACTATGTAAAAGAATGGTTTGATTTAACTACTGATTTAGCCCCATTTTATACATTAGCTAAACATGATTTACTCCTTCAAGGACCAATTGAACAATATTATGGCCTTCGTACTTTAGGCATTCCAGACTTATTTGAGGCACTTTCCTGGGGAATTATCGGTCAACAAATTAACCTAACATATGCTTATACGCTAAAAAGGAGATTAGTTGAGCAATTTGGAAGTTATGTAGAATGGGACGGTAGAAAACATTGGATATTCCCATCACCTGAAACAATTGCAAATCTACATGTAGAAAATCTTCAACAATTAAAAATGACGACTAGAAAATGTGAATATTTAATCGGTATTGCGAAGCTTATTACAGAGAGAAAATTATCAAAAGAGGATTTACTGCAAACACAAGATGTAAAGGTTGCTGAGAAACAATTAACTGCTATCCATGGTATAGGACCATGGACTGCCAACTATGTTTTAATGCGTTGTTTAAGATTTCCTTCGGCTTTTCCAATTGATGATGTTGGTCTGCATAATGCAATTAAATTTATAACAGGTTCCGAAAATAAACCGACTAAAAATGAAATAAAAGATTTCGCGGCAAACTGGGCTAATTGGGAGTCTTATGCGACTTTTTATTTGTGGCGAGTACTATATTAAAAGAACCAAGTAGCACATTCGTACTACTTGGTTCTTTTTTAAGCTTGCTCCTCAAAACGTCTTGCAATTTCCACAATAACTTGAACAGCTTTTTCCATAGTATCTACCGAAACATACTCAAATTTACCGTGATAGTTTTCACCACCAGTGAAAATATTCGGCGTCGGTAATCCCATATATGATAATTGTGATCCATCTGTGCCTCCGCGAATCGGATGAATATTTGGTTCAATGTCTAAACTTTTCATTGCTTCATATGCAATATCAACAATTTCTCTTACCGGTTCAATTTTTTCAAGCATGTTATAGTATTGATCATTCATTTCTAAAACGACTGCATCTTCGCCATATTTTTCTTGCATAGTCTTCACAATATTTTTAACGTTATTTTTACGTGCCTCAAAATTTTCACGATCAAAGTCTCGAATAATATAATACGCTTTACTTTGCTCAACATCACCATTTAAAGAAAGTAAATGATAGAATCCTTCATAGCCTTCTGTATATTCTGGCGCCTCTTCTACTGGTAAATACCCATTAAACTCCATAGCAAGTTTAGTAGCATTGCGCATTTTATTTTTCGCTGTTCCAGGATGTGTATTCGTTCCGTTAAACGTTAACTTAGCACCTGCAGCATTAAAACTTTCATACTCTAAACCACCTAATGGACCTCCATCCATCGTATAAGCGAATGATGCACCAAACGCTTCTACATCAAAATGCGCTGGCCCACGACCAATTTCTTCATCCGGTGTAAATGCTACTCTTATTTTCCCGTGCTTAATTTGCGGATTATGTATTAAATGGTTCATTGCAACCATAATTTCTGTAAGACCAGCTTTATCATCTGCTCCTAGAAGTGTTGTACCATCAGTTGTAATAATGGTATGTCCTTTATATGATGGTAATTCCGGGAACTGCTCTGGTGTTAACACAACATTTAGCTCTTCATTTAACGTAATTGCATTACCATCAAAATTTTCATGAATTTGTGGTTTGACGTTTTTCCCTGTAAAGTCTGTTGCCGTATCTAAATGGGCTAAAAATCCGATTACAGGAACATCCTTGTCCGTATTAGCTGGAAGTGTTGCCATTACATAGCCATTATCATCCATCGTTACTTCTGTTAACCCAATCTCTTTTAGCTCTTCCACTAATAACTTACCAAACTCAATTTGTCCTGGTGTTGTTGGTACTGTATGACTTTCTTCATTCGATTGCGTATCAATTTTTACATATCTCGTAAATCTTTCAATAAGTTCTTGCTTCAAGTTCATTCACTCCCTTTTATGTTTCTCTCTCCATTATAATCCTTAAAACGAAATATTTTAACTTTTTTGACTGTGAAGATGTATATTTCATTTACATTGTTAACATTTTTAAACGAATGATAAAAAGACATAATATTTGTACATTAAAACCGTAACAGGTAACATACATAATTATAAAATATGGGAGGTTGTAAAGATGAGGCTAACTCTCTTTCGCTATTTTCTTTTTTTCTTAGGATTAATTTTCTTTGGCCTTGGAAACGCTCTTGCAGTCAAAGTTAAATTTCTCGGCTTGCACCCTTGGGAAGTTTTAAATATGGCTCTCTACCAAAAGTTTGGATGGACCATCGGTACGTGGAGTGTCATATGTGGGTTATGTCTCGTTCTAATATCTTTACTAGTAGATCGAAAATATATAAATGTGGGGACATTTTTGAATGCACTACTTATCGGTCCCATTATGGACTTTTTCTTACAATCAAACATGCTTCCAGACGCTAGTAATTATTTATGGATAAACTTACTCATTTTATTTTCTGGTATTGCCATTACAGGTATCGGGGGAGGTATGTACGTTGCGGCTGGGATTGGCGCTGGACCCCGTGATGGATTCATGCTTACTATTTCAGACAAAACAGGACTTTCTATTAGCCGTGCTAGAATCATAGTAGAATGTATTGTACTAGTTATTGGATTTATGCTAGGAGGTCCTGTTTTCATCGTAACTTTTCTGTACACCTTTATTCAAAGTCCAATCTTTCAGCAATCATTTAAGATGTTTCAAACACTTTTACATACTTTACATGGCAAAAAGAAAATTAGCGAACATATTTAAAGTACAGCTTAATACAAATAAATCCACCCTATTTACGACTCTCATCGCAAATAGGGTGTTTCTGTTTTTATCTCGCAATTTAAGAATATATACTACTCATTTACAATAAAAGTATATACATCATCATAAATACAGCCATTTACTTTAATCACATACTTCCCAGGTTTATTAAAACTAATTGTGTATTTATTTAACTGAATTGCTTCTTTATCTCCAGAAAGAATATCAATGCTTCTGCCACTTAATACATACAATTCATTTAGATTCATCGTTACATCAATTGTATTGAAATTTTCTACTTTCACTTGCTGTGCTTCCGCAACGCTTACACTTGGTTCTAAAAACAGTAGTCCACTTAATCCAATCGTCCCCGCTAAAGCAACTCCCGCAAACTTTTTAATCTGTTTCATTACAATGACCTCCTTATAGATTTTGCGTAAAGGTAATGTCCTCCCTTACACCACAAAGCCTATATGTAATGAAATGAAAAGTAAACGGGGACTGTAAGACAAAATTCTACATCTTTTTCTCCTATTGAATATAAATCCAACGTTTGGAGTTTTGACACATTTAAAATTGTTTCCCTAAACCAATTTCTCCATAATTTATTCAAAGACTGAATAATTACTTATTTATTTAACATTCTAACAATAGTTGATAAAGATGCTTTCTATTCAAAAAAAGACTTTGCTATAAAAGTAACTTTTACAACAAAATCCATGCAACTAATTTTATTCAGCTTTCCATAATCTCTCTACATTCATTAATTGTTCTTCTTTAAATTCCATCTTATATATATCCGGTTTTGACGTATTCATTAAAAATTCAAAACCATATTGTTTATCAAAATAGTTCATCATTAATGTCATGACAAGCCCATGTGTACCAATTACAATTTTGCATCCTCGAAAATCCATTAAGATTTCTTTTAATACTTTCACTACTCTTCTCTGGCAATCTGCATATGACTCTCCTTCCGTTCGTGCGAAGTCCGGATTAGAGAACATCTTCTGTACAAGTGGATACACCTCCTTGTCTGATATAACCTGATCCTCACTTGAAAACATACACTCTTTAAGATTTTCATATGCTACTATTTCTTTTTCATGGAAATTAGCTGACTCCTCTATCGTTAACATAGCCCGATTATAAGGACTGGAAATAAAAGTATCAATCCTCTCCGCTTTTAATATGTCAGTTACTCCACGGGCATCCATATGTCCCCTCTCAGTTAACCCGCGCATTCTTTCATTTCCTTCTAGTTTTGGTGATTCACCATGTCTAACCATATAAATATATGTGCTCATAATTTCTCCTTAAAATTTTTTATAAAGTGAAACTTTAATCAGCCCTCACTAATCGGGCTGCCCGGCAAATAGCGAGATAAGTTAATAAATCAAGTTCATTTATCCCATTTCAACACTTAGGGGTAATACTAAAATACTTTATAAACTGTGCTGATTTGTTCGTCTAATCCATTCTCCTACTAAACTCTCAAATAATTCAGGCTGCTCAATTTGCAAATTATGCCCTGCCATATCTAACACTGCTAACGTTGCCCTTGGATATTCTTCAATAATTTCTATAATATTTTGATAACCTACTGATATATCTTGTCTTCCAGTCAGTAAAAGAACGGGATTTTCATATTTTTCATGCTGAAAATCCATAGTAAGAGAGTAATTCTTTTGCAACCTTTCAATAAATGCATAATTAGCAACATCTAACCCAGGCTTAATTTCTTCTTTAAATCGCTTATATGTATATTCATTTGCTATTACAGCTAACTCACAAAATTCCTCTCTTTCTGTGGAAGTGAGCGTATTTAAAAATTCCTCATCTTGTACAATTACCTGTTTATCTGGAAGAATCCTTTTTTCTGGCTCCGCTACAACAACAGGACATACTAATAATAATCCGCTAACTCTCTCAAACATCTTTGTAAGTATACCTTTGGCTAAATAGCCTCCATATGATTCTCCTACCAATAAAAATTTTTCAGTAGAAATGATTTCCTCAATAAATGTGATAAGCACATCTACTATACGATTTGAACTATTTATCCAATTTGGAGCATTCGATTTTCCCATTCCAGGTAAATCAATATATATTCGCTTATAACCTTCATATTTCTGAAATACTGATTCCATACATTTCATCATTAACCTATGGTCAGGAGCGCAGCCATGTATGATAATGACCGGTTTACCCTCCCCCACAATTTCATAGTATATTTCTGCATCTTTAATTCGATATATCATAAAAAAACCTCCCTATTTAGTGGCAATACTATTCCACTCTGTAAGAATACACGTTCTTATTTTATATCTTTTCCTAACATTTCTACAAATATTAATTTTCAGACTAAAAATAAAAATCCCCATCATTTTATATGCAATTTTGCATCTCCACTTACAAATCACTAAAAAAACTTTACAATTCAAAGGATGACTAAATATACAATTTCTATTTAAAGTCTTGATACAGTCTATACTATCAACCGCAATATTTTTTCAACTTTAAGAATACTTATACTCTTTAACACTTTCCTTATAAACATGATTTTTATAAGGAAATCTGATACAATTCTTAAATAATATTATTATGTATAGATATAACGAACATAGTGCATAATTAAAGAAGGTGATTTCATTGAAATTAAATAAAAATTTACAATTATGTATATTAATCGGAACATTAATATGCTATTCAATCTATTTTATGTTTTTCTATCTGTTCCCTACTCATTTTTCAAATTCAGATGTACGCTTCGCTTCACTTGTCGTTGAAGCCATTACATTTGTATCACTGATTTACTCTATATATTCTAAAAAAGTCAGTTCAAATCCGTTTTGGATATGTATTACAATAGCAATTGGTAGTTTTTTATTAGGGAAAATAGTATATACATATCAAGATAGCTTCTTCGAAATTCCAATAGATCGTTTTACTATTTCTGATGTATTTTACATGTTTTTTCTATTTTTCTGTCTTATCGCTTTCTGCTATAAAATTTTAAAGGAATGCAATAAATGGGAAAAAGCGTTCTTTATTTGTGATATATGCATAGTGCTTACTTCCATATTTACATTAGAATGGTATTTATTTAATCAGCCAAATTTAAATATATTCGCTCTTTCACTAGGGGATGTTTTCCTTTCATTTTTATATCCAATTGCAGATTTATTATTTCTACTGCTAGGTGTTAGTCTCTTTTTCCGTCCAACAATTTTTAATTCCAAACGGAAAATTTATATATTTATTTTTGTATTAATAAGTTCTGCAACTTTTAACTATATTTATTTTTACTTAAATAACCACTTATCAACAGAAACAATAACATTATTACGTCTTTTATATAGAATACCTATATTACTTATTGCAATAGCTGGCTCTATTTCAGAAGATCATAATAGCCATAAAAATTATTTCATTGTAAACCCTATAATAGGAAAAAAAGCTTTAGTTGTATTTCCCTATCTTGCTGTTGCAATACTAATCGGGTTTACATTAAAAGAACAAACATCATCTTCAACTCTCATTACAGGGAATTGTATTACTTTTATTTTCGTACTCATTCGTCATTCTATCGTACGTATGCAAAACAATTCCTTAACAAAACGTTTGCAGGCATTTAATGCCCAACTAGAAGAAAAAGTTACTGTACGGACGTCTGATTTAGTTCATAAATCAGAGGCTCTTTCTCAAAAACAACAAAAGTTTAAATCATTATATGAATATCATCCTGACCCTATTTTCACCATTGATTTAAATGGAATATTCTTAAATGTAAATAAGGCTGGGAGTGTACTACTTGGGGCACCAACGGATGAGCTACTAGGTGAAACTTGTTTTTCAATCATTTTAGATGAAGATAAGCATAAGCTAGCATTGGCATTAGAAAAAGTGAAACAACAAGAATCGGCATTCTTACAACTTAGTTCTCAATATAAAGATGGCTTTACTTATTTTTTATACGTTACAATCATTCCTATTATAATAGACGGACAAATTTCAGGAAGCTATATTATGGTGAAAGATATTACTGCACTAAAAAAACAGCAAGAAGAAATAAAATATTTAGCATTCCATGACACTGTAACGAAAATTGGGAACCGTGCCTTTTTCCATAAGAAATTAAAGAGAGTTATAAAAAATGCTAAAATAACAGAAAGCGAGTTTGCATTATTATATTTAGATTTAGATCGCTTTAAAGCAATTAACGATACACTTGGACATTCGTCAGGAGATTACATATTAGAAGAAGTAGCAAAGCGATTCCAATCATGTCTTCCATCACATACTCATCTTTCAAGAATCGGTGGCGATGAATTTACAATCATAATTGAAAACTATACTGACGAAGATTACTTATTCCAATTATGTAACCAATTATTTGAATGCATGAAAAAATCATTTATCATACATGAGCATAAATTAACTTTATCACTGAGTATCGGTATCGCTATTTATCCACATTCCGGAATCGATACCGCTACACTTCTGAAAAACGCTAATGTTGCAATGTATGATGCAAAAGCAAAAGAGCTTAATTCTGTCTCTATTTATGACGATGTAATCGCTAAAAAAATTGAAAGACGATTACGATTAGAAAAAGATTTACCAAACGCACTACAAAATGAAGAATTGTTCCTTTTGTATCAACCTCAAGTTGATAGTGAATCTAATAAAATTATCGGTGCAGAAGCTTTAATTAGGTGGAATCATCCTGAATTAGGTATTATTTCTCCATACGAGTTTATTCCGATTGCAGAAGAAACACTACAAATTATTTCAATAGGAAAATGGACATTAGAGCAGGCTTGTAAGCAAATGAAACGTTGGCACGCACTCGGATATTCACATTTAAAAATAGGTGTAAATTTATCTGCTAAAGAATTTGAACAAGAGGATTTTGTAAAATCTATTTCTTCTACTTTAACAAATACAGGTTTACCAGCAAGCTCTCTTGATCTTGAATTAACAGAGCGAATTGCAATGATGGATGAGCGAGAAACATTGATAAAACTGCGTACACTAAAAAGTTTAGGGATTCACATCTCAATCGACGACTTTGGTACAGGTTATTCTTCGCTAGCCTACTTACCTTTATATCCAATTGATACGTTAAAAATCCCGAGAGAATTTATTACAATGTCTGAAACATGTGATGATGGAATGGAAATTATTAAAACGATCATCACATTAGCAAATACATTAGGAATGTCTGTCATTGCTGAAGGTGTAGAAACAAAAGAGCACGTAAATTTCCTTCAAAAAAATAAATGTCAGTTTATTCAAGGTTATTATTACAGTAAACCTATTCATATTCATGCATTTACTGAGCTATTAGAAAACGGCATTCACCGATAGTACATAACTAATTAGAATAAATAATAATGAATTTGAACAAATATAGTAAAAAGGAAAGAAGATACCTTCTTTCCTTTTGTTTTTCTATTTACATTTCTATTACTTCACCACTTCATTTATTATATCTATTATTTGATGAATTCCCTCATCATTTGTTTTCTTATATCCATTCATGTTTTGAATATATTTCTCCTTATTTGTATACAACTTATTTACTGCATGTATAAATGTATTCGTACTTACTCTGTCTTGGAGTATAACTTCAGCATATCCTTGCCGTGAAAAATATTCAGCATTTAAAACTTGATCTCCCCTACTGGAACTGTTAGTTAACGGGATAAGCAACATCGGTTTCTTCAAAAATAACAATTCAGAAATAGCAGTAGAACCCGCTCTGGAAACTACAACACTTGCCATATTTAGTATATGCGGCAACTCGTCCCCTATATATTCAAATTGCATATACCCCTCCATGCCAATAGATGGGTCTACCTTTCCTTTACCACATATATGAATAATATTAAAGTTTAATAGTATTGTATCTAAACATTCCCTTACCATATCATTTATCCACTTAGCACCTTGACTCCCACCCATAATTAATAATACTGGTTTATCTTGCTGAAATTCACAATATCTTCTTCCTCGTAATACGTTACCCTTCTCAATTTCTTCCCTTACAATTGGTCCTACATAAACCTTCTTCTCATTACTTACATTTTCTCCTGTCTGAGGAAATGTTGTGCATAGCTTTGTAGCAAAAGGTAATGCTATTTTATTGGCAAGTCCTAATGTGCTATCTGGTTCACGTATAATTATAGGCACACGATTTAACCATGCTCCTATAGCTACAGGAACTGAAACAAATCCTCCTGCTGAAAAGATAACGTCAGGCTTTGTTTTCTTAATTAATTTATAACTTTGTAAACAACCTCGTATAATTTTAAAAGGATCTTTAAAATTTTCCCAATCCCAATATCTCCTAAGCTTGCCCGTTGAAACACTATTGTATTTAACATTTTGCACTAATGATTTTTCAATTCCATTTTTTGATCCAATATACTCGACTCTCCAGCCTTTCTCTATAAATTTAGGAATTAATACAATATTAATCATAACGTGTCCAGCTGTACCGCCCCCAGTAAAAAGAATCGTTTTGCTCATAACTTATACCCACCTTTATTATTAAAAATCTAGCTTTCTCTTTACCTTTTAAATGTAAATAAACTTATTATTTTTTATATAAATCTTTAACTCCACCTCTATATCTTGTAAAAGATCGTTAATGAGTTCATAAAAATCATTTCCATACTCACTACACTCGTATTGAGCAAAGATTTGAATCACATATCTAGTTTCCGTCTCTAATGCTGACTTTATTTGATTAACCCTTTTTTCTTCTACATACGCTTGATATTTATGTATTGCCTCATAAAGATGCAATACATGCGCTTCTTCATCTCTCCAATCCAACGTATCAACAATTGAAAGAAATAGCGTATTTTGATTATCTATTATTTCATAATCATTCATATATTTCTTACACCCTTTTTTGTTTTTCATTGCATGCAGATGTCACTACACTTCGCATACTCAAGTACATCTTTTAATGATTGATGAAATTCAATTTCTGGGATCCAACCTAACCTTTTTATTTCCTCTATTGCTAAACTCTCATTTGAGTTGCTCCCATTTTTCTCTGTTTCCTCTATAAAAAAATTTAGCTGTGTTAATTCTTTATATTGTTCTAGTACATTTAATAAAGATCGTTTTACTCCTGATCCGATATTATATTGTTTTCCATTTATTCCATCTCGTAATAACACATGATACGCTTTAATCGCATCACGTACATCTAGAAAATCTCTACTATCTTTCAAACTGTTTACTTCAATAATGGATTTACTTCTACCTGATTCTATATCTAACATTTTCTTTGCGAGAATCGAACAAATGCCATTCGATTCCCCTGGACCAATTAAGTTTGAGGGCTTTGCAATGATAATATTTGAATCCATTAATCCTCCCCAAGCCTCTGCAATAATGACTTGCATCGTTTTACTTAAACTATATGGATTTGAAATTTTTATTTCGTTCATACTATCTGCTTGCAAAGCAGATCCTATAACTAATGTTCTACAATGCGAGGCTTCTTGCTTAATTGCTTCTAATAAATATAACGTTCCTATTACATTAATCTCTATATACTCAAGAGCAGCTGTCCAAGATTCTATAACCGAATTCCTTCCTGCTAAATGCAATACGTAGTCTGGCTTTATTTGTTTCATTACCTTCATTACTTCGCTCTTATTAGTTAAATTACAAGTAATACCATTTCTAATTTTTTCTCTATGTGCACGATTTTGAAACATAGGAATTACATGAAAGCCCTGCTCTAAAAAATATTGGCAAGCATGGCGTCCTGTGAAACCATTTGCACCAGTTATTAAAAGGCTCGCATTTTTTTTCATCGCAAAAACCCTCCTTTTAATAGCATTTGTTTCACCTCATGTTTTGCAAGCAAGTCTTGTTGAGAACTAAAACTCTTCACATCCACTAGCGGATAGCTAGCATAATATTCTTGAAGTCCTTCAATAGGAATAGTCGGTAGTACCACAAAATAATTTTGATCAAAACTTATACTTGTTTTACTCTCTACCTCAGATAGAAGCATTTCACTTAATTTTTCACCCGGTCTTATCCCTACCTCTTTTACCTTAACATTTTCTTTTCCTGAATATTCAATTAACAATTCTGCTAAATCTGTTATTTTACATGCCGGCATTTTCATAACAAAGATTTCCCCGCCTCTACCTTGAGATACGGCTTTAAATAACAACCCAACAGCATCTTCAACTGTTAAGAAAAATCTAGTCATATTCGCATCGGTAATCCCTACTTGTGAAGATCTTTTAATTTGTTGTTTAAAAAGCGGTACTACACTTCCACTCGTTCCTAAAACATTTCCACCACGAACACAAATGAATTTTGTTTTCTTCGTTTGTATATTCGCATGAACCATTAATTTTTCACCAATTGCTTTTGTCATCCCATACGTATTTGATGGATCAGCTGCTTTATCCGTTGAAACATATATAACTTTTTCAACTTGCATCTGTATAGAGGCTTCAATTACATTTTGCGTACCATGTATATTGGTTTTTATAGCTTCATAAGGATAATACTCACATACTGGAACATGTTTTAAAGCTGCAAGATGGAACACATAATGTACACCTTGGCAAGCATAGACTAGTTGATCTTTATCACGAATATCTCCAATAATAAATTTTAACCTATCATCATTTATAAACTGTTGCTGCATTTCAAACTGGACCGTTTCATTTCTTGAAAAAACTCTAATTTCTTTCGGTGATTTTTCTAATAGTTGTTTTATAAGTTCATGCCCCCACGAACCTGTACCACCAGTAATTAAAATTATTTTATTTAACATTCCTTTTCCTCCTACGAAACATCTCAATTTAAATAATATTTATTGAATTATTTTCAATTGATTCAAATCATAATCGTCGTTTGTTACATTTAATTGACAAAATAAAAAAACAGAAACTATTAAACTTAGTTTCTGTTTTTCATTTCACCTCACAACAGTAAGATTTTTTATACTGTTTGCATGATAAATAAATTCCTTGTAAAAAAACACCGCTCATTTATTTCTTATACTCGTAATAAAATAAATAGAATGATTCATAGCCAATAATCATGTTTAAATTTATGAAAAAGGGAGGTAACGGAATGGACCGACACAATTCATATCATACATATAACGGACCTTCCAAAGCACTGCCTCTCTCCCTATTCGATGTAAAAAATGAATTGAAACAAAAAAGCAAACTTATTCCTTCTGATACCATGTATAAATTAACGAAAGAAGAGCAACTCATCATCAACAAAATAAAAATACAAACAGAACAGCTAAATAAAAATAATGTTACAAGAACACGCGCATACTACCAATTTTACATTCAATATCCAGAAATACATTGGGCACTGCTTGGGCATATGGTATCACGTAACGGCGGTTGGAATATGACTGATTTAAAGGGCGATTTATATACGAGAATTTTATCAGAGAAAGATCAATTCATATTTTTTTCTTTTTTAGAAAGAGGGAATTGGCTTATTTTCCAAGATGTATACCCTCAATTTTTACTTTACGAACAAAGTGTAAAGAGATCACAAAAGTTATTTCACCTTCTCCCTCACCTAAATGTTTCTACATTTATGGAAACGATGTGGAACGATTTTTGGAAAACAGGCAACAAAAAAACATTAGCGATTGCAACTATTGTTAATGAACAAAACTACTTAGAAAAAAGAGTGATTCAAAATGTACAATTTAAAAAGACTGTACTAAATAGTATTGGATTTAAACTCTTTGATTTCTTTCAGTTTAATCATATCCTTTTCCCATTCTACGAAAATGATAAAAAACAAAAAGTATTACTATTTGGTGATACAATGAAACATTTCACTTCCTTACATGAACGCATATTAATTGGAAAAAGATTGTATTCATTATTATTTCGAGATACACATGTTTTATCTCAAATAATAAGCTGGGCCCAACATCATCCGCATACAGGCTCAAGGAAAGATTACTGGCCCCATTTATTTTCAAGTGTAAATGAATCTTTTTCCCGTGAGTTTTATAAGCGCCGAATAAAAAAATGCCAGTTGCGAAGTGGCGCTTATCGTATATACAGTCCTTCACTCGTCTATGCATGGCGAGATATGAAGCATGAAGAAGTTGACAGTGAAGATTGGTTTACCGATTGGCAAGTTGTAAATTACTTAGTTGATAAGGAGGAAAATATAAATGGACAAATTACAGAAGACTACTGCAAAACACTCGAAAAAATTGAACTCGCAATTCTCGCAAAGAAAAATGTCCTCCTCCGAGAAGAAGAATGAGTTTCTAGCATTAGTAGTTACAATCTTTCTCTCTTCTATTATTGGAACTTGTTTAGATGCTTTTTTTGTTCATAAACAAATATATTCCTTTCCAGCTAGACCCTTCTCATCCACATTTTTAGTTAATATAGCTTTTACATTGTTCGTACTGCCGATTTTAACAGTTATCTTTATACACATTTCAAAAAAATTATCTAAAGTTTCTAGAATTCTATTTATTATTTCGATCGGTATTTGCGCTAGCCTTTTTGAACAGATTGCTGAAAGTTTAGGTTTATTTGTACATAGTGCGAATTGGAACCATACATATTCTTTATTTGGTTATATGATTTTTTATTCTTTTATTTGGAACGTATATAATTGGATAAAAAAATAAAGAGACCATTATAGGTCCCTTCTTAAGCATACTCTTCCATTATTGCTAATGGTGCCAGTGTTTGAAGGCTTTTAGAGCGTAAACGATAGGCAACGACTTTCTTCTTATATTGCTTAATGACATCAACATGTTCCTCATAGCTATATAGAGAAAACCTAATCTCTTTATTCCCTTTCTTCGTATCAATGACTATTGGTGTCCCTTCTCCGTGCGGCGGGAAATAATGTTTATCTAAAAACAAAGCCTCATTAAATTCATGAATAACTTGTAGTTTCATTTCTCCCTCTATATTTTTTCCATCTATCGATATAGAAGTATTTTCCGCCTCAAGCTTTTGATGCAATTCAAATTTACTAATAATTGATTCTACAACAGAAGTGGGCATGCTAGAAACTAATACTTTAATAGCTCCAAAAACAAATAATGTAACTATAAACCATGTTGTCATTGTTATCATCTCCATTACATTTAAAAAATAAATTTCGTTCCATACGGTATTAGTATACTAATGAGTATTCCAGTTACAATCATCGTTACCGAACCGATAGTCGCTTCTTTCTCGCCTTCCTTCACTAAACGGCTCACACCGATAATATGTGATGCACAGCCCATTCCAACTCCTTTTCCAATCGTACTTGTTATACTGAAAAGCTTAAGTACTGTTGGTCCGATAATAGCACCTGTTATTCCTGCAACAACTACAAAACTAGAAGTCATAGATGGAATACCACCAATTTGATCCGCTAATGATAAGGCAATAGGCATCGTTGCTAACTGTGGTAAAGTAGTTAATATAAGTTCCTTATCTATATTTAAAATTCCGCCAATCACTACATTCATACCCGTTACAGCCACTATACCTATTACTACTCCAATAAGTATCGATAAAAAATTTTTCATAAGTATCTTTCGCTCTTTAAATAGAGGTATGGCTAATGCTACAATTGCAGGGCTCAATAAGCTTGAAAGAATGTCTCCTCCATTTTCCCTATACTCATGATGAGAAATACCAAAAATCAAAAATAAACAAATCATAATTGCCGTAACTGTTAACACCGGTAACGTAAATGCAAACGTAAATTTTTTATATAGCTTTGTCGCCAAGAAATAAATTGCTACAGTAATAATAATTAAGACCATTTGAATCGTGCACCTTGTCGATTTTATTTTTTTGTTGTTATTAATAATTGACTTATATACCCTGAAACAATCAAAGTTACTACAGTACTTGCAACTACTAAAAGGAATATAATACTCCCCTTACTTAAAAGAAAAGACCCGTATTCCATCAGCCCTGTTGTCGAAGGGATTAAAAATAACGGTAAAAATACGATTGACTTTTCCGCACCTAACTCAAACCATTTTAACGGTAAAATGCGAGTGGAAAGGAGCAGGAACAGCATTAACATCCCTATTAAACTTCCCGGTATTGATAGATGGAATATTTCCTGAATCCACGTACCCACTAAGCTAAATATATATAGCACGCCTACTTGAAGTAAAAGCATCACGTACTTCATTTCTTTCCCTCATTTCACTATCACACATCCATATTATGAAATTTCATTTAGCGTGTCGGCAAACCGTTTAATTCCAAGTTGAATTTGTTCTATATTCGCTCTACCAAACGTAAATCGTATATATTCATTTTTCGAACCTAAAACACTGCCCGGAACAAATGCGACACCATTCCGTATAGATTCACCTAATAAGTGATATTCATCAAACTTTCCTTTCACTTTACACCATACATGTATTCCACCCTCTGGCACGAAACATTCAACTCGGTCTCCCAATGTTCCTTCAAGCTCTGCAATTAATTCATCTCTTCTTTGCTTCAATTGTCCACGAAGTATCGTAATATGTGTATGAAAATCCTTTGATTCTAAAAATTGATTTGCTACCCACTGCGTAAATACACTATGGCCAAAATCAACTTGTTGCTTTGCATCTGCTAAACGCTCAATTACACGTGTAGGACCAATTATCCATCCAATACGTAATCCTGATGCAACAATTTTTGATAATGAACTTATATAAAGAACATTTCCATTTTGGTCCATTGATTTTAATGTCGGGTTCACTTCTCCATTAAAAGAAATTAAACTATACGGATCATCTTCTACAATTGGTATACCGAACTCAGAAGACAGTTCTAAAATTTTTTTACGTCTCGCTAATGAAAGCACAGTACCTGTTGGATTTTGATAATCTGGATTCAAAAAGACCATACGAATACGATGCTTTTTGTGCAAATCGATTAAGTCATCTGGATTCATTCCATGCTCATCAACAGGTAAATGAAATATGTTTAAACCGGCCGATTTAAACATTGGAAGCGAAAAACAATATGACGGATCTTCAATCGCAATCGCATCGCCAGGTTTTAATAAACATTGAACGATAAGATTAAGCGCCTGTTGTGCTCCAGACGTAATAAGAATAGAGCTTGAATCTGCTTCAATTTGTTTATATTGCTGAACATGTGCTGCAATTGTTTTTCTCAACATCCCATTTCCAAGTGGATGGTCATAGCCGAGATTTTCCATAAATGTTTTCTCCGCCAAAATTGTTCGAAATCTATCACTCGGAATTAATTCTGGTGACAATTCACCACTCGCTAAATTAATTAAATCATCTTTTTGTGTTTCCGTTCGAATTTGTTGAACGAGTGGTACGTTAGGTAAGAACGATCCATCCTCCACGTACCTACCCCAGTTCGGTATTCGTTTATGTGAGACACCCCATATGTCTGTATTAACCCGTGTTCCGCTTCCCTTTTGCCGTTCTACTACTCCAAGTGATTTTAATTCTTCATACGCAGCTACTATTGTACTCCGGTTCACCTGTAATTCTTTTGCCAATATACGCTCAGAAGGTAACTTACTATCAGAAGGAAATTCACCTGAAGAAATGCCTCTTTCAATATAATCAGCAATTTGTTTATATACAGGTGTCTTATCTGCACGATTTGGTTTCCATTCCATCTAGTTCCCTCCTTTCAAAACGAACTATCCTCATTTTTTACTAACAGTATTCACCGTAAAAATAGTATTAATTAGTCACATTTTCTTATCCGTAAATGGATATATCCAAAATGGTTCTCTTTCTGATTACTCAATAGCTTCTGAAATTCCAACTTCATACTCTCATTTCCAGTTCTTTTACAAAATATCAAATCATTACCGCATACCATGTTACCCCAACTAGTAGAACAAAAAGAAGAAGAATATAGATTGCAGATAAGTTTTTCACATTTCTTTTTGTAGACTTACCGTAATTCTCCTCCACGTTTCTTGCAACTAGTACAGTCCCAAATAGCGATACAATTACAATAATAACGACTAGTGAAATTGCAAAACTCATTGTCTTTTCACCTCTCTAAGACCCATCTATTTTAATTAAAGAACTTACATAAAAACCTTCCTCTTTAAAACGTTGATAACATACTACCTTTCTTCTCTTATCATAATAGATGTTTGCAAAAAGCGGACCAACCACTTTCGTGTTTTTTTGCTCATCCACTTCAAAAATAAAAAGCAACTGATCACTTAGGACCAGTTGCTTTTTTACACGATAATTTTTCATTTAAAATTAATTCGATTTAAAAGTTTCGCCTTTTCATAATGAAACATCGATTGAGATAACTCGAAAATTGTTCCATTTACAAGATACACTGTATTTTCAATAAGAAGCGCCGGATCACCTTCATTTAATTCTAAAAGCTGTGCATTTTCTTTATTTACTTTTTCACAACTAATAACTTTATCAGCAAAACCAATATTTAATCGTAAATCTTCAATGAAATAACTGTATACAGAGCTTAATGCTATTTCTTCGTTCAAATATGGAATAATATCCTTTTTGAAATAACTTATTTCAATAGAGAATGGTTTAGCATCTACAATTCTTAAGCGCTTCAAAAAATACAACCTAGTTCCAGTTTCGCATTGCATCCGCTTTGCTATCTCTTCGTCCGCATCTATTACTTCAAGCTCTAACACTTTCGTTTCAATATTTTGTGAAACAAGATTTTTCGTTAATCCACGTAAACTTCCTAAATTAATGTAATCTGTTACAGAAGTTTCGCGTAAAAACATGCCACTACCTTGCACTTGAAAAATATAACCTCTATTCACAAGCTGACTAATTACTTTACGTATCGTATTACGGCTTACTTCAAATCGATTCATCAACGCTTCTTCTGTAGGTAGTTTTTTCGTTTCATTAAAAAGCCCATCTCGAATGTTTTGCTCTAACACATCTGCAATTTGTTTATACTTTGCACTCATACACTTTCTCCTAAAATACTCTTTTATCTGTTATAACTCTTCCCCTCTCGTTTCGATCACACGTTTATACCAATGAAACGAAAGTTTCTTCTTACGTTTTAAGTTATCATTATGATCGACAAAAATAAAGCCATATTGCTTTTTATATCCATTTAACCAACTTAAAAGATCAATCACTGACCATGCATAATAACCTTTTAAGTTAATTCCCTCTTCAATTGCACGCTTCATTACTTTTAAATGCGCTTCAATAAATTTAATTCTCGGAACATCTACAATTTCTCCGTCAATGATTGGATCTTCATCACCAAGTCCATTTTCCGTTACATACATCTTTATGTCACCGTAACGCGCTTTCAACATATGCAATCCCTCTAAGAAACCTTCGGGAGATATTTCCCATCCCCATTTTGTATATGTTTTATCATCCATTTTAACTGTTCGATAAAAACCATCAAAAGAAGGGTTACCTGGAGCAAGCGTTGAGTTTTCTCGAGAATGTTCCTCACTCTTTATATCCATATCGTATCTTTCTACTCGTATTGGTTGATAATAATTCAAGCCAATAAAATCATTTTCTTCTGCATTTTGTTTAATGATTTCTAATTCTTCAACCGTCCAATTAGGAGTCCATCCTTTTTCCTTTAATTGTTGTACAACATAAGACGGATACTCGCCTTTTAAAATTGGATCATAATACCAATACGTTTCATATTCATTCGCATGATTTGCTGCTCGTATATTTTCTTTTTGATCATCCACACTATAAGCAGGTAAGAAAACATGTGTAATCCCAATCTCACCATATTGTTTCAGCTGCTTGTACACCGCAACTGTTTTCGCATGTGCATAAAATACATAATGAGTCGCTTGAAAATACTTTGGAACATCATTTTGGATTCCTGGTGGATGTGCACCTTTTAAATAACCTAATCCACAAAACATTACTGTCTCATTAAAAGTAATCCAATGCTTAACTCTGTCACCAAATGCCTTAAAACAAGTTTCTGCATATTTTACGAAAGCCTCTGCTGTTCTTTTATTCGTCCATCCACCATCTTTTTCTAACGGTAATGGTAAATCCCAATGATATAAAGTGACAAACGGCACAATCCCGTATTTTAAACATTCATCAATTAAGTTGTTATAAAATTCAATCCCTTTTTCATTTACCTTTCCATCTCCAGTCGGCAATATTCTCGCCCAAGAAATAGAAAAACGATACGATTCTAATCCCATCTCAGCCATTAAGCGAACATCTTCCTTATATCGATGATAATGATCAACAGCTACATCACCATTTGTTCCATTGTATGTTTTGCCAGGAATTTTTGAAAACTCGTCCCAATTCGTAACACCTTTTCCATCTTCATTCCATGCACCTTCTACTTGATAAGAAGCTGAAGCAGCTCCGAATAAAAAATCATGTGGAAACTTCATAGTATATACCTCCATTTCATTATAACAAATCAAATTCATTCACATATATAAAATTTATAGGTACAAATTTTATATGTATGATTATATCTTATGTTTTTATTTTTTTCTATTATAAAAGTACAATTTCTATTGTTGGTTATTGGAAAAGAAAAAGAAGCGATATATTTTATCGCTTCTTACTCTCATCATCTTTATTCTTTTATTAATGACTTATTCGCTCTTATAACTTCTTGATACAATAATGGTGACCACTTTTCATTTATGTAGTCTTGAATTACCCAGCCTACTCTTGTAGGATTCTTTTGTTTTATATCGTTTGCAATTTCAGGATTTATATAAGAAGCGTAGTAATATGGACTATTCCATGCTGTACCACCAGAAGACAAGCTTGTAAAATTAATATATAGATGATTTAAATCCTCGCTATTGTTCATCGTTTCATCCATCGTATCTTTAATAGATTTTACTTTCTCATCATAATTCACTTTATATTTATCTTGTACTGTTACATTTACATTTTGGTTTACAGTTGTGGTAAACATCTCATTATCTGGCCAATAAAAATTATTATATCCTCCAGATTCATTACTACCACTATATCTTTTTAGTAGTACAATTTTCCCACGAGCATCTCCAAGTTTTATATTTCCTTCTGTTTTTAAAAAGATAGGATCAACAAAATAATTTTTTTCAAACGTACTACTAAATGAACCTTCTGCCCCTTTCATATCCTCATACTCTTTTTTTAAAGACATAATAATTGTTTCACTCGGGTTATCTTTTAAAAATTGTTTCGCTTCATTTATGAATTCATGCAGTGTTACGTAAAGATATAATGGCCCATGATGAAGAACTATCGTATTATCATCTGTTAAACGTCCTCTTATATCAAAAATGCGAGCTCCATGGTCCATTTGATAGCGAAAATCATATTCTTGCGTCATTCCCCACACTTGCTTAATCGGATTTTGCAACTTGAACGTCCCACTATCGTGTGTTCCTGGAATTGAAATTCGTGCTAACGGGATATTATCAAGTATAGGTTGCATCCATTTTGACCAATTTTCAAGCTCATTAACAGAGCTAGCTGCAACTACTCTCTTATCATGTAAAGCAAATACAAATGTGATAAATATTGTACTACATATGAATAATTTCAAAATTAACTTCTTATTGCTCATTATTATCCCTCACTTTTTCTGTTTTTACATCAAACTTATTGAATATAATATAAGCTAGTTCATAAAAAATAAATAACATTTCATCAATATGAAATATTGCATAGAAGTAAAGTTAAAAAATCATTCACATATACTAAATTAGAAAAATTTAAAGGAACTTCATCTGAAGTTCCTTTTGCTTATTTTATGTTCAATACATATGAACCATCTTTATTCTCATATTTATAGACGTATAAATAATATTTCCCTGGCTTTGCATTATAAGTTCCTTTAACTACATTTCCTTCATTTTCACCATATGCTACATAGTTATTTAAATCTGATTCATGATGAAGTACCCATGTCATTCCGATATTTTGTTCATTTAGTAGAGAAATATTAATATTTTCCGGTGAGTCAATTTGGAAAGTAAATACATCTACTCTATCACTATTATGTAGCGTTCCTTTCACCGGTGTATGAAAGTTAACTTTATTTGCCTGTCTAGGCTCATTGTTTGGTTCATTTTCTGTTACTTGTAACTCATTCCCACCGTTTGGTTTTCTTTGTTCATAACCTAAGTTTACTAGTATAGACTTCAAATCTGGTAAAACACCAATTTTATCTGCATATGGATCTTTAGATTTTGTTCCTGTGCTCTGGTTGCTTAATATTGCTCTTAGTTCACTTGGTCTATATGGTTGTCCTAAATTTTCTTTAGCAATGCTTTGTACTAAAGTCGCTGCCCCAGCAATAATTGGCGAAGCACTAGATGTTCCGCTAAAGCTTGAAGTATAAAGATTTACAGCACTTCTACTTTGCTCGGCTGTAGTTGTATCTACATTTTCTCCCCATCCGTACACATCAATACGGCTTCCATAATTCGAAAACCACATACGTTCATGAGGGAAAGATGAAGAGCCAGCTCCTACCATAATTGCACCCGAATCTTTAAAATCTTTACTATTACGATTTAAGACTTGCTTACCCTTTCTATCTTTGAACTGATCTAAATCATTCCACCCATTTGCTCCAGCCTCTATAATTACAATTCCCTTATCTGTACCAGCACGAATTGCATCAAAAATATCTGGTTGTACTTCAACAGGTAAATATTTATCACCATATCCATCAAAGGATGCTTGCGCCTCTAATAATAAAACATCCCCAACTTCTAACTGATTTACAGCGCTTAATATTGCATCAGCCGTATTATACTGTCCATTATCTCTTATTTGAGAGATAACCTTTGCTTTCGCTTTTGGCGCAATCCCAATATTCCCGACTTCATTGTCCTCAGAAGATACAATTCCTAGTACAGACGTCCCATGACCGACATGCTGATTTATATTTCTTCCAGACATTAATTCAATATTTTGATGTAATAAATCCTCATGATTTAATAGCCATCCGTATTCCATATCAACAAAAGTGATACCATTTCCATTACCGCCTTGAATTCCCCAGGCGAAAGGCGCATTAATACCGTATGGGGCTGCTTCAAGATAACCTTGTTTTTTAAATCTAGGATTGTTATTAGGATTAAGAGCTACACTTGATGATCGCACTTCAGGTGGCATTATTTTCTCTTGTTTCTTCATATACGCATCTTCTATTAAAGAAGATGCCTTTAACTTATCTACTATTTCTTCTTCATACCCACTATTTTGATTTTGAAGAATATAGTAGTTTAATAAACTTGTAGATACATGATTAGGTGCTTTCACTTCAAGGTTTTGTATTTGTTCCGGGCTTACAGATGTGAATAAACGAGTAAATGTTACATCTGGATATTCTGTCAAAAGATCTTTTATTACTTTATCATTCGTTTGAGATTGTATTCGTTTTTCAATACCATCTTCATATGGCAAATCCAAATCCGCTTTAAATTTTACAATGATTTGCTTATCTGTTTCTTGTTCTATCCCTAATTTACTCTGCTGTTCTATAGAATCAGCATATACACTATTGATAGTGCCTCCTGTTCCTAAAAGTGTTGTAATGATTACAGTTGACGCACACATTTTTTGAAATATTTTCATTACATCAATCCTCCTATTAAAAATTATTAATCATAATATTAATCTATAATGATTTCTTCTATAACGTATTCCCTTTCTACTAAATAGATTATAGTAATCAGAAATATGAACTTCAATGTATTTTCATATGCAATATTTCATATTCTGACTCTACACTAAACGAATATGAAACTTATAGTGATTATTTATTTTATATGTGCTAATATACTTACATTAATATATTACGCATATACACATTTCAAACTACATTACTTAATAGTTTCACCTTAATTTTTTCTTAGGAGGATTTACAATGAAATTACTAAAAATAAAACATATAATTCCTTTATCTGCGGCCGCAATTACATTCGTATGTAGTCAAAGTACAGCTGAAGCTTCTACCATTCATACAGTAAAAAAGAACGATACACTTTGGGGCATTAGTAAACAATACGGAGTTTCAATACAATCCATTAAACAGGCTAATAATAAAGGAAACGATAAAACCTTTATTGGCGAACAGTTACATATTCCAGGGTCCGTGAAATCAAATGAAATCACTGTTCCTCAAAACGCCAAGCCTGCGAACATTTCTGAACAAATTATTTATCAAGTACAACCGGGAGATTCATTAGAAACGATAGCAAAGCGTTACAATGTCACTGTCCAATCTATAAAACAAATTAACAATACAGTCGGAAACAAGCTTTATACAGGACAACATTTAAAAATCAACTCAAGCATTTCACAAAAAGAAAAAGACTTAATGGCACGCTTAGTTACCGCTGAAGCAGGTGGCGAATCCTATAAAGGAAAAGTAGCAGTAGCAAAAGTTATACTAAATCGTGTAAATGCAAAAGGTTTTCCAAATACAATAACAGGCGTTATTTATGAACCTATTAAATACGGATATGCATTTACTCCTGTTACAGATGGAAGAATTAATCAACCTGCAAGTGCAGAAGCAAAAATGGCTGTAGAAGAGGCTATCTCCACAAATGGAGTAGATTCAGACTGGATTTATTTCTACAATCCAAAAACATCAACGGACAAGTGGATTACGACACGTCAAACAGTAGCAGTAATTGGTAACCATGTGTTTGCTAAATAAGATTTAAAATCATTAACAGGCCTCTTCACTTAAAAGGTCTGTTTTTTTATATGTAAGATGTTATTAATCATATGACATAGTGATTTTTCAAACTATTTCTTCTTTCAAATAAAAATTTTTGTATTTACTCCACCACTCGGAGAAATTAATAATGCATCAAGTTCAAAAACTCCCACTTTATTAATAAAAGCTATTTCTTACCTTCATAAAATTGTTATACACTAGAAAAATAAAAAACAAACTATTCGTTAGCAGGTGGAGGAATATGTATGATATTACAATTATCGGCGCTGGAGTAAGTAGCATTTTTATGGCTTATTCACTAGCTAAAAGTAACAAAAAAGTTTTAATTCTTGATAAAGGTAAAGCGCTAGAAGATCGCCATTGTCCTTTAGACGAAGGAAAAGTGTGTAATTGTACTACATGTGATAAATATTTTGGGTTTGGTGGTTTAGGAAAATCTGAAGGGAAATTTAATTATACAAACGGATTTGGCGGAGAACTTGAGCAAAAAGTCGGTAAAGAGGGCTTTATACAACTCATGGCTGAAGTAGATGAAATTCTATGTCAGTTTGGTGGAAGTTCTGTCTCAAAATATTCTACTGAAAATTCAAGTCTCACTAAGAGAGCTGAAGCGTGTGGTTTACAAATGCTAACAACAGAAGTAAGACATCTTGGTACTACACTTTCCAGTAACATTTTTCAGCAGCTCTATGAATTTTTACTGACGAAAATAAATATCCAATTTCATATAGATGTACAACATATTCTGAAACAGGAAGATCATTTTACAATAGAGACAAATCAAGGAACAGCTCAAACTAAGCAACTAGTATTTGCAACTGGGCGTTCAGGGGCTGACTGGTTAAAAGATATGTGCAGTTCTCTAAATATTTCTCAGGAGCAAACACGTGTAGATTTAGGAATTAGAGTAGAAATGAAAGAACATCAATTACGTTCTATATTAAAAGATACTTTTGAAACAAAACTTTCTTATCAAGGTGAGCATTTCACAGCAACTACTTACTGTATGAATCCAAAAGGACGCATCATTCGAAAGTACGAAGAAGGTTTAGTTATGCCTGACGGTCAAAATTTTCGAGAGCAAGGAACTGGCACTTCTAATTTAAATTTCACTTTATTTATTCCTCGCTATTTTCCAACTCTCAAAGAAGCAAATGTATACGCAAGTTCAATTATTAAAGGCATTAACCAAGGACGAGATCGGATTGTTATACAGCGCTTAGAGGACTTACTAAAGAAACAACCTACGGCGGAAAACAGCATGGAACATAATCGTATACAGCCTACACTACAGGGGGACTATGGAGATTTGAATCAAGAAATTCCTCAATTATATATTGAAGGGCTAAAAGAATTTTTATTACGCTTAGAACAATTTATACAAGAGCCTATCGATCAGCATACTTTACTATATGGAATTGATGGAAAGTTCTATGCTCCTACGATAAAAATTAATAATCATTTTGAAACTAGTATACATGGGCTATTTTTAATTGGAGATTGTTCAGGCGTTACGCATTCATTATCTCAAGCAGCTGCAAGTGGTCTGTATGTTGGAAAGTACTTATCTGACATTTAATTTCTATTATTAAGATGTCAGTCAAATATATTCAATTTCAAAATACTTTACTTATATATAGTAAAAGTATATTAATAAGTCCCCTATTCTTCCCGGCTAATAATTAACCGACAAAAAATCGGAATTTTACAAGATACATATGTAATATAACTACATATTTAAAACTGTTGGTATTCAATTCTAATAAATTGAATGTCAACAGTTTTAAAATTCTCTATCCATTTTCACTTTCATTTGTTCGATATTTTGTAACATCATCATAGTGTTTAATATGGTAGGATGTCTATAAGTCAATTTCACTACAACTATGACTTGTTCTGCCCGTTTCTCAAAAAGAGTTATATTTATGCTACTACGCTTTAAAAATCCCCATTGTATATATATGAATACTTCAAATTATTCCCTTTAGAAAACAAAGTCTAAATGGTTCATTACACTCTAATAGTTATAAAAACATAATATATAACTTTAGTTAAATAAATTATATAAAGAAGGTGTAAAAATGAAGAACAAAATAAATTTACAAATGCAAAATATAAGCTTTGTTATAATAATGGCTTTAGCAGTATGGTTAAAAACATATCTTATTACGCGATTCAGTTTTGATTTAAAAATCGAGTCTTCAACGCAAGAGCTTATTTTGTTTATTAGTCCTCTAGCCGCATCATTAGCATTTGTTGGATTAGCATTATTTTCAACTGGTGAAAAGCGAAATTATATAGCGCTATGTATTAATTTCTTATTAACAATCGTACTCGTTGGAAATGTAATGTTCTATGATTTTTATAGTGATTTCGTTACATTACCAGTACTTGGACAAACCTCAAACTTTGGACAATTAGGCGGCAGTATTATAGAAATATTAAACTACAAAATTATACTCGCATTCGTAGACATTGTTTTCTTCTTTATTTTATTAAAAAAGAAATCATTGGTCTTTAAAACCGAACGTGTAACTCATTCTACACGCTTGTTATACTTTCTTTTAACAATTGGTGTATTCTTTGCGAATCTACATCTTGCAGAAAAAGAGCGCCCTGAATTATTAACGAGATCATTCGACCGAGTCATGCTTGTCAAAAATTTAGGCTTATATACTCACCAAGTATATGACTTAACACTGCAAGTAAAAGCCGGTTCACAAAAAGCGCTTGCTGATAGTAGTAAATTACAAGAAACTGAAAACTACGTAAAAGCAAACCAAAGCGAGCCAAACCCTAATATGTTTGGTGTAGCGAAAGGAAAAAACGTAATTGTAGTCACTCTTGAATCCTTGCAAACCTTCTTAATAGGAGCATCAGTCAATGGGCAAGAAGTTACACCATTCCTAAATGAATTCATAAATGAAAGTTATTACTTTGATAACTTTTTCCATCAAACTGGTCAAGGGAAAACATCCGATTCTGAATTTCTAATCGATACGTCGTTGTATCCATTAAATCGAGGGGCTGTATTCTTCACACACGGTAACAATGATTATACTGCGACTCCAGAAATTTTACGTCAGCAAGGTTATTTCACTTCTGTATTCCATGCGAATAACGCAACATTTTGGAATCGTAATATCATGTACTCTGCTCTTGGTTATGATCGTTACTATAATGAGCTTGATTACAAAATTACACCAGAAACAAATTTAAATTGGGGATTAAAAGATATCGAATACTTTGATCAATCAGTAGATATATTAAAAACTGTTAATCAACCATTCTATGCTCGTTTCCTCACTTTAACAAACCATTATCCATTTACGTATGATGAAGATACAAAATTCATTGAACCATACAACTCTGGTAATGGCGTATTTGATCGTTACATCGTAACAGTACGTTACTTAGACGAATCAATTAAAAAATTTATTGAACGTCTAAAGGCCGAGGGGCTTTACGATGATTCTATTATTGTGTTATACGGTGATCATTATGGTATTTCCGAAAAACATAATCGTGCAATGGCACAGTTTTTAGAAAAAGATCAAATAACAGAATTTGATACTTTAAATTTACAACGTACGCCTTTATATATTCATATTCCTGGACAAACAGAAGGTCAAACTATTTCAAAGCCTACGGGACAAATCGATATGAAACCTACTATTCTAAATTTATTAGGTGTTGATTCTACGAATGATATTCGTTTTGGCCATGATATGTTTTCAGATGAATATACTGGCTTTGTTGTTTTACGTGATGGTAGCTTCGTTACAGATAAGTATGCATACAAAAACAACACTTTCTACGACCGTATAACAGGTGAAATTGTAGATTTACCAAAAAAAGAAGCTCAAGCCCTCATTAAACGTGCCCAAAATGAATTACGAATGTCTGACAAAATTATTGAAGGCGATTTATTACGCTTCTCAGAAAGCAATAAAATTAAAACTGGCGAAGTACAAACTAAAATTAAAGAAACAGAAAAATAATCTATATATGAAAAAGGGAGCAACTTATTACAGTTGCTCCCTTTTACTTTTATTCTACGCTTGTTTCTAAAGCTACATCCGTATAGGTATTATCATTACCCATATTTAAAATTACTTCACATTGACGCAATCTCAATTCAAAGAGCATGATAGAATCATGATAGATTTCAGGATTTGATTTCATCTTATGTAATATCTCTTGTTTTTCTTGTATTTCTAAATGCGTGTTTTCTACAGCTTGCTTTAAGAAGTTAAATGGATTCCTAAAGAATATATTAATATCTCGCTCTTGTGTGTTTTCAAACAGCTCAAATTGCAAGAAAAATTTCTTCATAATAGAAGCCGTTACTTCAGTATAATCTTCATTTTCTACATACTGTTTGTATTTGTTATATAGCATAGATTTATTTTTAGGAAGAACTCCAAATAATTTACCGGCACTTTTCAGTAAAAATTGTGCTGGCGTAAATCGACGTAAAATATTTACTTCATCCATTTGTATTCTAGTCGTCATCCTGTCAGTATCTCTGCGCCAGTCATCAAGCACTTTAAAGTCACATTCTAACTGTATTCTATTTTCTCCAAATAGTGAATTAAGCCCTTCACTAAGTTCTTCTAAATACGTTTGACTTTGAAGAAGCTCATTATTAGAAGTTGCAATCCAATTTTGCATAGAAAGAGCAAGATTAGGTAATACAGTTTGTTCTAAATATTTATGCACCCTTTCATTCATTGCTTTATTTAGTTCCGTATCCATGTGCCCGAAATCACTTTCTTCACTAATTAAATTAGAACAGCTCTTTAATATCTTCGGAATATTTTCAGTAAGATCATTTGTAATTTCAGTTTTCATTGAACGATATGATTGTGTAATGAGATGAATTTTTTCCCGCTCAAATGCAGTAAGGTTATTAATGCTACCGTTTAGTTTCACTAGCATATCTTCATTCCAATTAATAGCATCCACTAGATTGTTTTCTTTCTCAACACGTTTATCCAAAAGATATGTAATTGTTTTTCGAATGAAATATAATAACTTTTCAGTACGTTCTGCATCTATATGTTTATGATTAAAGTTAAAATGAATAAACTCAGTTAAATCATTTAATTGTTGACTATTTGTATATAACGAAGAATAAGGGAAAATTCTCGCATGCGGGAAATATGTGTTTATTCTCGTTGCCGTATCATGTAATACCCTTTTCACTTCTGCTTCACTGTAAATGTTATCGATTTTATTTAATAAGAAATGAATTTGTAAATTTGGCGTATGTTCTTGAATACTTAATAGAATGTCACGTTCTTTATCAGTAAAAGGTGAATCCGCATTCAATACGAATAGTAATTCGTCTACAGAATTTAAATATTCAAATATCTCATCTCTAGTGTCGTTATTCCTATTAAAGCCAGGTGTCACTACAAATGTAAGTTTATTTTCATTTAAAAATCTGCATGGTAATTTAAATTCAACACACGCTCTATCTCTATATGTTTGATGGTGCTGAGACATCATATTATGGTAATCAGAGACATCTTCCGTTGTTGTAATTGCTGAGTCTGTTATAGCGTTTATTTCTATATGAGCATCATTTTTTAAAACTACTACATTTGAAATTGATTTTTCTAATATATTTTCTCCTAATATAGAGTTAATAAATGTAGTTTTTCCGTTTCCTGAAGTTCCCGTTACTAAAATACGATTTGTTCTTAAATCTGCGAGCTCGTCAACTAGCCATTTAAATCGGTGACCTATTTCTATATTGTGCTTTTGTGCCCATTGTGTAATAGATTCAAAAAGGTGTAAGCTGTACTCTAAGCCATTTACATGATTAATAGAATGTGACAGTAAGTTTTCCGCATGTTCTATATTTGCTGAATCTATTTTGGAAGGGAAAATCTCATCCCATGCCAATACAGCTGCAGATGGAAATACAGCATAAGATGGATTGACTACCTTTAACCAATTTGCTAACAGATTTGGTATGATATCATTTAATTGTCTAAGCGTATATTGACCTTGAATTAATGCAAAGTACGTTTCTTCGTAAAGAGCAGAAACTTTGTTCCATATATCGGACGAATGTATTTCAATATGTAAGAAAAATTCATTTATTGTGTTAAGCCACAATAAGTAATTTTTTTCATTTTTATAACTGTTCCAGAGTGATGAAACCATTTGCGTAAATTGTACTTGATCTACATTATTTAATGTAGCTAATGCATCATAAAAATAGTCTGGTGAAATATGTTTAGTAAACCCTTTATCGATATATCCTTTTAACACCTCAAACCAAGGATACGATTCTATGCGAATTAACTCATTCACAGCAAGCTCTACTGCACTATCAAAATCTTGCTGTTCCTCATAAAAGGAACGGGCAATTTTTGTGACATTCGGATAATCAGGATTTAAAGAAACTGCTTCTTTAATAACACCGAAAGCTGAGTCAAAATTATTTTGCTCAATGTAAAGAGAAAGTAATTGTAGTCTAATTTCGGTCATCAATATTTTATTATCAGTAGTAATAGAAGTATAAATATTTTCAGCAAATGATAACTGATTAAGTTCGAAATAAGCATCCGCAATATTTTTTTGTGCCCATGGTGCTAATTCATTACTAACCTTCTCCCATTTAAAAATAGCTGCTTCAAAATCTTGATGACGATAATAAAATTCACCTTGTGCAAAACGAATATAAGACCCATCAGAAATCTCATTTTTTTCTTCGTTTACATAAGCTTGTCCAAGTACGTCAAGAGTTGGTTTTGTTTCATTCTCCATTAGGAATGTTTCATAATACATCTTTTTTATTAATTGTTTTTCTAATCTCATCTTTTCCCCCACTATATCTTGAAAATACATTTTTAAGATATGTCAATACTTTTTGTATGTATGCTTTTTATCTTAACAAAGAATATCTTTTGGAAAATTTCATTTTCCTTTCATTTTTCAAGTTAGATTGAATTTTTATGAGAAAAGTTTCAGTTTTTTTTCAATTCCCTTTCATTTATGAAACAGCATTAAATGTTCCTAATAACCTAATAACACTATAATATTCCACATTATATTATCAGGAAAACCCCATATAAACCATATTATAAAAACAATCTATATTGAATTTATATACATAATTCACTGTGCTGTCAAACAAAAAAAACAACAATAAGAGCCAACAGCTATTCATACCATTTCTTTCTCAAATTGTTTTCCTTTAAAATGTTTCAGTAGTTATGTAATTAAATTCCATTAACCTATATAAATAACTAGTCCAAAAAATATCTATATGCATATCATGTTATAGTAAAGAATTTAGGAGATCCTAAAAGGAGGCATTTTCATGTTTGAAGATAAATCTAAAATAAATTACCCATATGAATTTACTGAAACTACAACAGTTCCTCTAAAGAACCCCATTGACAAAAAATTCAAGAACGGGACAGGTACACATAACTTTCCAATTAAGAAGCACTATAAAGAGCAAGTTCTATACACTGAAAAAATCAATAATAATAAAAATAAATAATTGTATAGATCCTTATAACAATTAGCCAAATAAGAAGCAACATTTGGCCATGCATAGTTATTTGGTTAGTAATGTAGAAATCTTTATGATACAATTCATGCACCTTTTAAAAAGTGCTGTATACAGCGCTTTTTTATACATAGATAAATTTAAGCTAACGCAACCAAGAAATAAACTGCAAAATTACTCCACCTTATTTTCATTTAACAATTAAATCTACATATTAAAAGGGAGCAACAGTAAATGTTGCTCCCTTTTGAAAAGTAATTTTATTCACTCTACATAACCCTTTTAAACATCTTCTCCAACTCATAAGTAGAATGATGCACAAGAATCGGTCTTCCGTGTGGGCATGTGTATGGGTTTGTTGTTGTACGTAATTCCTCCAGTAAGGCAAATATTTGATCGTTCGTTAAATATTGATTCGCTTTAATGGATGCTTTACAGCTCATCATGATGGCTGCTTCTTCACGTAACTTTTTAATATCAACTTTTTTTAGTTTAACAACTTGCTCCATCATTTCATCGATAATTTCTGTTTCTTGTCCTTTCGGGAACCATGTTGGATGCGAGCGAACGATAAAGGATTGATGGCCGAATTGTTCTAAAAATAGCCCGACTTTTTTTAGTTCTTCTAACTGTTCTTCGACACGTAAAAATTCAGTAAGAGATAGATCAATACGGTATGGTACAAGTAACTCTTGTACTTCTTGCGCTACCCTTCCTACTTTATCACGGAAGTATTCATAATTAATACGTTCCTGCGCGGCATGCTGGTCAATCATATATAAGCCTTTATCATTTTGAGCGAAAATATATGTTCCATGCATTTGTCCAATTGGATAAAGTGGTGGTAAGTCATTCCCGTTCATTTCAATCTCTTTTATTTCCCGAACTTCTTCTTCTAATTCCTCTAGTTCAAAGTCCTCTTCATTACTGTCCCACGATTTCTCTTCTTGAATTGGTTCTTCGATTATCGGTTTAGTAGATGGTTGCCAACTTTGTTCTTCTCTTATGAGCGACTGTGGTGGTTGCCATTCTTGTTTCGGCGGTTGCCACAGTTGTGGTGGCTGTTTCACAGCCTGCGGTTCTTCTTGTTTTGCATCCATTCCAGTTGGTAAAACAATGTCCGGCATAGATGGTTCTTTCGGCTTTGCATGCTCAAACTGGAACTGTTCTTGCACACTTTCGTCTTTTTCTTTTTTCTTCGTTGTTACGCCTGCATCTGGAATGAGCTGTATTTTTTTAAATGCAGCTTGCAATGTTTCTTCGATCAGCTTTAGCAATTCTTGTTCTTTACTAAAACGAACCTCTAACTTCGCTGGATGTACGTTAACGTCAACTAGCATTGGATCCATTTCAATCGATAAGAAGCCAATTGGATACCGGCCGACTGGCAGTAATGTATGGTATCCTTGCTGAATTGCTTTCATTAGTACAAAGTTTCGAACGTAACGACCATTTACGATCGTTGACATATAATTACGAGATGCTCTCGTTACTTCTGGTAATGTTACATAGCCTTTAATTGTAAAGTCTAAAGATTCAGCTTTAATTGGAACAAGCTTCTTCGCAACTTGAATACTGTAAATCGATGCAAGTACTTGTCTTACATCACCGTTACCTGATGTATGAAGCAATTTCTTTTCATTATGAAACAGTTTTAACGATACTTCTGGATGTGACATTGCAATACGATACACGATATCTGTAATATTCCCGAGCTCCGTATGAATGGTTTTCATATATTTAAGACGCGCTGGTGTATTAAAGAATAAGTTTTGTACTGTAATATCTGTTCCTTTTCGGCTCGCAGTTTTCTCTTGTTTTATAATGTCTCCACCTTTAATTATGAGGTGTGTACCAGGCGCATCACCTGTGCTAGTAATTAATTCTAATTCACTAACAGAGGCAATACTCGGCAATGCCTCACCGCGGAAACCGAGTGTTCTTATGCGAAACAGATCGTTTTCATCTTTAATTTTACTCGTCGCATGGCGTTCAAAAGCGACGATACAGTCTTCTTCTGCAATACCATCACCGTTATCAATGATACGAATTTTCGATAACCCAGCTTCTTCTAAGTGGATTTCAATAGATGTACTATTCGCATCGATAGAATTTTCCACAAGTTCTTTTACGACTGAAGCAGGGCGCTCTACTACTTCCCCTGCCGCAATTAAGTTAGAGAGTTGGTCATCGAGTTTGCGAATTTTCCCCATCTACTTACTCATCCTTTCTTTAACTTCTTCTGTAAGCGATACAATTCGTTCATCGCTTCTAAAGGTGTCATATCAAGTAAATCAATTTTTTTAATTTGCGCAAGTACTGCGCTTTCTTTTTGATCAAGCACAGGCTTGTCTTGTTTTTTTGAAGATTGGTCTCCTCCAAAGAAAGATAGTTGTGACTCTTCTTCAGTCTCTTCTTTCTTTTCTTGTATTTCTGCCGGTTCTTCTTTTACAACTACAGGTTCTGGAACAACTTCTTGTACCTTTACTTCTACACGCTTTGGAATAATAATTTCTTCCTGTCCTTCTAGTTGTGCTAACACTTCTTTCGCGCGGGCGATTAAGCTATCTGGAAGCTCTGCAAGTTGCGCAACGTGAATTCCGTAACTTTTATCAGCTGCTCCATCTTGAATTTTATGAAGGAATACTACTTTTCCATTCTCTTCAATTGCTGAAACGTGTACATTTTTCAGTTGATCTAAACTCTCTTCTAACACAGTCAATTCATGATAATGCGTAGAGAATAACGTTTTTGCACCAATTTGGTCATGAATATGTTCAATGATTGCTTGTGCAAGTGCCATACCATCATACGTAGATGTACCTCGTCCAATTTCATCGAATAAAATTAAACTTCTTTCTGATGCGTTTGCAATTGCATTTTTCGCTTCTAACATTTCGACCATAAATGTACTTTGACCTGATATTAAATCATCCGCTGCACCAATTCTCGTAAAGATTTGATCAAATACAGGTAATACTGCTTCTGTTGCTGGTACGAAACAACCGATTTGCGACATAACAGTTACAAGTGCTAATTGTCTCATATACGTACTTTTACCAGACATGTTCGGTCCTGTAATTAAAAAGACATCCATCTTCTCTGGCATAATACAATCATTCGGTACATACAATTTCCCGTTCAATACTTTTTCAACGACAGGATGACGACCATCTTTAATAAAGATTTCACGCTTCGTTGTTAGTACAGGTTTTACAAACTGTTCTTCTTCACTAACTGTCGCAAAACTTTGCAGTACGTCTAATTCACTAATTACTTTTGCTAAATGTTGTAATTTCGGAATAAATACTTTTACTTCTTCACGAAGCGCTGTAAATAAATCGTATTCTAGTTGTACAATTTTTTCTTCTGCTTCTAAAATTAACGTTTCTTTTTCTTTCAGTTCATCTGTAATGAAACGTTCAGCATTAGCAAGCGTTTGTTTTCGTTCGTAGCGGCCTTCTGGAAGTGCTGCAAGATTCGCCTTCGTCACTTCAATGTAGTAGCCGAAAATACGGTTGTACCCGATTTTTAACGATTTAACTCCTGTAATATCACGCTCTCGTTTTTCAAGCTCAGCGATCCACGTTTTTCCGTTTTTACTAACGTAACGATATTGATCAAGCTTGTCATTATAACCGTCTTTAATAATATCTCCATCTTTAATAGAAAGCGGTGGGTTTTCTTGAATACTTCTTCCTAGTAATTCAGTTAAGCTCTCACATGGATCCGCTCCTTGAATTAACCTTGCTGCATAAGCATTATCTAACAAACTAATCGCTTCTAAAATAGCTGGCACTTGAAGTAAAGATCGTCTTAACTGTAATAAGTCCCTTGCATTGACATTACCAAATGCAACTTTTCCTGCTAAACGTTCTAAATCATATACTTCTTTTAATTTTTCTTTTAAATCTTCACGTAAGAAGTAATCATTTACAAATGTTTCAACCATTTCTAAACGCTCTTCAACTTTTTCTTTCTGAATAAGTGGACGTTCCATCCACTGTTTTAACATACGACCACCCATAGCTGTTTTTGTTTTATCCAATAGCCATAATAATGATCCTGTTTTTTCTTTCGTTCGAAGTGTTTCCGTCAGCTCTAAATTTCGCTTTGAATGCACATCAATTTTCATAAATTGATTCGTATAATAAATTTCTACAGGTTGTAAATGATCTAATGAACGTTTTTGCGTTCTTATCACATAGTTAAATAAGCGTCCAATTGCTTTAATTAACTTTGCTTGCGAAACATTTTTCACAAGATGTTCTAATCCTTCAGGAATTGCCGTTGCATCTTCATATGAAATTGTCATTTTTAACGTTTCAGTTAATTTATTTAATTCATCTTTAGAAAATGAAGAATCTACAACAATTTCTTTCGAACCAGTTGCATACACTTCCAATAAAATATCTTCTACTGAACCAGTCAATAACGTTACTGTATTTTGTCCAGTCGTTAAATCATTACAAGCTAAAGCATATGATCCATCTTCAAAATGTGTTAATGCGGCTAAGAAGTTGTTTTCTTTCTCATCAATTGTACGCCCTTCCATCATCGTTCCTGGCGTAATTAGTTGTACTACTTCACGGCGCACTACACCTTTAGCTGTTTTTGGATCTTCCACTTGCTCACAAACAGCAACTTTATATCCTTTTTCAACAAGTTGTTCAATATAGTTTTTAGCTGCATGATGGGGTACACCGCACATCGGTATACGATCACTACTGCCACCATCTCGGCTCGTTAATGTAATCTCAAGCTCATGAGCTGCTTTAACGGCATCTTCAAAGAACATTTCATAAAAATCGCCTAATCGGAAAAATAAAAAGGCATCTTGATAGTCTGCCTTAACCTTTAAATATTGCTGTATCATAGGGGTATATTGCGTCATACTTTTCCTCCATAATTCTTACATAGTAATCAATTTTCATATATGTCACATTTCACGGACATCCATATCTCCTATTTCAGGAGTCTATCTTCATTATAACATATTTCATAAAGAATCATGTTCATTCAGCGCCACTTATGTAAAGTAAAAAGCTAGGAAGAACTTCTCCCTAGCTTTCTATTACTCTTCTTCTGCATCAACGATAAAGTTCGGATCTAATTCTTCAAATTCATCATCAGCAATTTGGAAATCATCATCTGATTCTACGCAGCCTTCAGGATTTACACTTACACAAATTTTCGTTTCTCCAACTACTTCTGTTACAAATTCACGTTCTACAGTTACAACAATTTTATTACCGTTTGGTGATACAAGCGCTTCTAAACAATTTGGTGGCTGAATAACACGAGCAATAATTTCTAAATCGTCACCAGAAAAGTTTTTATCACGATAACCAATGCTTACTTCGTCCGTGTAGTTCACGCGTTCTGTTACAACTTCAGTCTTTGTATTTCCATCAAATGAATACCAAGTGTTCACATCATAGAAACCTTCAATTTCCACATGCTTCCCATTCTTTCTTGCTTCGTACGAGTGGTTAATTACCCAGCACCCTAAAATACTTGTTGGTTCATTATTCGATTCACATGTATGCGTTGACTTTGTATACTTACGTCCTTTTCCAACCACTGCTTTTGTAATAATCTCTCTAAATTCGGACATTCGTAACCCTCCTCAATCACTATTCACTTAATCATATGCGTGACAATAGCGGAATGTGTCATTCTTTTTTTGAGAAGAACTTACGTTTAATCAACTAAAAAAAAGAGATGTCAATATGACATCTCTTTAACAACCACAATTTCCTTTTTTACTTTCTACCGCTGCGCCAGTTTCACCCTTAAGTACATCGCCACCAGTTGAAATTAATATTTCATCTGTTACGTTGTTAGAAATTGTACTAGCAACTAACTGTAATAAGTCATTTACATATGTTTGTGAAGATTTAAATTCTTGTACAACTGGAATACTGTCTAACTTATCTTGCAATGCATCAATTTCAGCTTCTACCTTTTTTAAAGCTTCCCATTTCCCGTAATGTTGCAAGTTTACTGCTTGTTTTTGCAGTGCTTTAATTTCATCGATTGCGCGCTTTACATTTTCATTTTTATGAATTTGCGCCTCTGCTTTCTTAAAAAAATCAACCTCTTCTGTTTCAGAAATCATTTTTGCTAATTCTTTCGCTTGTTCAACAATGTCATCTTTCGAATATACTTTCATCTATTATTTCACCTCAATCGGCTCTTCAACTAATTCCCCGTTAAGAGACCAAGTTTTTGCTTCCGTTACTTTTACTTTCACAAGCTGACCAATTAAAGATTTTGAAGCAACGAAGTTTACAAGTTTATTCGTACGAGTATAACCTGCAAGTACTTCCGGATTATTTTTACTTTCCCCATCAACTAACACTTCTACAATTTGACCTTTATAACGACTATTCTTTTCAATTGCCAACGTATTTACTAGTGTATTTAAGCGTTGAAGACGTTCTTTCTTTACTTCCATCGGTACATTATCTTTCATTTTTGCAGCTGGTGTACCTTCGCGAGGAGAATAAATAAATGTAAAGGCAGTATCAAATCCTACTTCACGATATAACGACATCGTTTCTTCAAATTGCTCATCTGTTTCATTTGGGAAACCAACGATAATATCTGTTGTTAATACTGCATCTGGAATTGCTTCTTTAATTTTTCTTACAAGTTCTAAATAATGCTCACGCGAATATTTACGCGCCATAATTTTCAACATATCTGTACTTCCAGATTGAACTGGTAAATGGATATGTTCTACTAGGTTGCCACCTTTGCCAAGTACTTCAATTAAGTGATCATCGAAATCACGTGGATGGCTCGTTGTAAAACGAATACGGGCTATATCAACTTTACGAAGTTCGTCCATTAAATCACCAAGACCGTATTTTACATCTTCAAAATCTTTACCATATGCATTTACGTTCTGTCCAAGTAATGTAATTTCTTTATAACCATTCGCAGCTAAGTGACGAATCTCTTGGATAATATCTTCTGGACGTCTACTTCGCTCTTTTCCTCGTGTATACGGTACAATACAATACGTACAGAACTTATCACAGCCATACATAATATTTACCCAAGCTTTAATATCACCACGACGTACTTTCGGAAGGTTTTCAATTACGTCGCCTTCCTTTGACCAAACTTCAACTACCGTTTCCTTCGAGAACATCGCATCTTTTAGAATGTACGGTAATCTATGAATATTATGCGTTCCAAACACCATATCTACATGCTGATTTTTTTGCATAATTTTATTTACAACAGATTCTTCTTGAGACATACAACCACATACACCAATTAAAAGGTCCGGATTTCTTCGTTTTAGTGACTTTAAATGGCCTAGTTCACCAAACACTTTATTTTCAGCATTTTCACGAATGGCACAAGTGTTTAATAAAACTACATCTGCATCCTCAGTTGAAAAAGTTGGTTCATATCCAAGTGTTGTGAAAATACCTGCCATTACTTCCGTATCATGCTCATTCATTTGACAACCATATGTACGAATATAGAACTTTCGGCCTGTACCAAAATTGCGAAACTCTTTAGGTAAGCCAAAATCCCGTTCAATTTTAACTTCTTCTTTCCCGCGCTTTTTCGCATCCTTTAAGGAAGGTGGTTGATATACACTTTCAAAGTATTTACTATAATCTTTCTCTTCTTTTTTCGTAGAGGAATTTGCTTGTTGACTTGCTAATCGTTGTTGCTCGTTCATCGGTAATCTCCTTTCACCCTTAACTATACACACTCTATAGTCCATTTTAATGCGCTTAGACTCACCTCAAAAATGGTTAGATAGCTTGGAGATAACTTGTCCTTTGAAACTTGAGTAATCAATCTAATCATTCATAAGAATGAAGTCTTCCCCACGCAAATAGACATTCCCTTTTTATCATTTCTTGTTGTCCTACCCAAAAGCATATTGCTTTATCCCTATAAACATTACCATAGTATGACTTGTTTCGCCAATTTTAACAATCCAGAGGCCCTTTATTATCTTACATTTCATAAGCAATGAACTTGCCATTTTCATACAACGATTTACATATTATTTTACCATTCTGAATTTTCTAAGTAAATAAAACTACCCTATATTTTTTGCACATAAAAAAGGTTGCCAAATCGGCAACCTCCTCTTCTTACATTACATAAATTCAGCAACAAGCTCATCAAACATTTTCTGATCCATATTTAAATCAGATTTCACTAAAGGCTCTTCACTATAGCCTTTAACAAGTTCTTGATATGATGGTTGCTTAGTATTTTGATAAATCAAACCTGTTACTAAACCGTTATTTTCCATTAACGTTTGCATAGCCATCATGCGATTAGATGGATCATATCCCTCTACTGTGCTTAGTTTCGTTAAGTTCTCTTTAAACCAATCGTAAGTATTTACTTTATTATAAGTAACACATGGACTGAATACGTTAATTAATGAAAATCCTTTATGGTTAATACCAGCTTCAATAATTTGTGTTAATTCTTTTAAATCACTCGAAAAGCTTTGCGCCACAAATGTCGCACCAGCTGTTAAAGCCATTTCCATTACATTTAGTGATGGTTCAATTGAACCTTGTGGTGTGCTTTTCGTTTTAAATCCCGCTTCACTACGTGGTGAAGTTTGCCCTTTTGTTAACCCGTAAATTTGGTTATCCATTACGATGTACGTAATGTCGATATTACGACGAATAGAATGGATTGTATGTCCCATACCAATCGCAAATCCATCACCGTCACCACCTGAAGCGATAACTGTTAAATCACGATTTGCCATTTTCACACCTTGTGCAATTGGAAGGGCACGACCATGAATACTATGCACACCATATGAATTAATATAACCTGAAATACGGCCTGAACAGCCGATACCAGAAATAACAGCAAGTTCATCTGGATTTAAGCCAACGTTAGCTGCTGCACGTTGAATTGCAGCTTGCACTGAGAAGTCTCCGCAACCTGGGCACCAGTTTGGCTTTACACTGTTACGAAAGTCCTTAAATGTTGCCATTTAATACAACCCCTTTTTTGCATTCGTTGTAAATCTCTTTCGGCAAGAATGGGTTTCCATCATATTTTAAAAGACTAGAAATTTTCTCACCATTACCAAGATTCATTTTCATAATGTTAGCAAGCTGACCTGTTGCATTGTTTTCTACTACTACAACACGCTTCGCCTTTTTCACAAGTGGATCGATTTCAGCTGTTGGGAACGGGTGAATTAAACGCACATGAGCATGGTTTACTTTCATACCCTCTTGTTCTAAACGCGTCATTGCCTCTTCGATCGCACCACGAGTTGAGTTAAATCCAACAAGCAATACGTCTGCTTCTTCATGCTTAACATTTTTATAAACAGGGGTATTAAACTTCAAGTTCTCCATTTTACGGAAACGTTTGTCCATTTGATCTTTACGGTTTATTGCTGATTCCGATGGCTTTCCAGTTTCATCATGTTCTACACCTGTAACATGGTGAACACCATTTTTCATACCAGGTAAAACACGCGGCGAAACGCCGTCTTCAGTTACTTCATAACGCTTGAAGTATGCTTTATTTTCACGTTCTGGTAATTCTGCTTCTAAATCAAGCTTACCACGACGGATTTCCACTTTATCTAATTCAAGTGGTTCTACTGTTTGTTTTCCTAACGAAAGCTGTAAATCTGTTAAGAAAATAACAGGAACTTGATATTCTTCAGATAAGTTAAATGCTTCTACAATGTCATAGAAAGCTTCTTCAACTGTACTTGGCGCCATTACGATTTTTGGAATTTCACCATGCGTACCGTAAATCATCGCCATTAAGTCAGACTGTTCTTGTTTCGTCGGTAATCCCGTACTTGGACCACCACGTTGTGTATCAACAATTACTAATGGGGTTTCTGTAATACCTGCTAAACCGATTGCTTCCATCATTAATGACAGACCAGGACCAGCAGATGCAGTTAATGTACGAACACCAGCATAGTTTGCGCCGATTGCCATTGTACAAGCTGCAATTTCATCCTCAGTTTGGATTACTGTTCCGCCGACTTTCGGTAATTTTTTAATTAAGTATTCCATAATTTCTGATGCAGGTGTGATTGGGTATGCTGACATAAAACGAGCACCACCAGCTACCGCACCAAATGCGATTGCATCGTTTCCAATCATAAACATGCGTTTTTTACCATCAGCTTTTTCAAGCTGCATCATGTTTACTTTCTCACCTAGTAATTCTTTCATATATTGAGAGCCGCGTTTAATTGCGTCCATATTCTTTTGAACGACTTGCTCTCCTTTACGACCAAAGATTTCTTCAACAACATCTAAATAAGCTGTTTCGTCTAATCCTAATACTGCACTTGATGCTCCAACAGCAACCATGTTTTTCATTAACGATGTGCCTAATTCTGAAGCAATATCTGTAAACGGTATCACATATAGATTTACATCTGTATTGTCGGGTATTGTTGGATTAAATTTCGCATCCGCAACTACAATTCCACCTGGACGTAGTTCGTGGAAGTTAAAATCAATTGTTTCTTGGTCAAAAGCAATTAAAATATCTAAATCATCTGAGATCGCGCGTACTTCTGTTGTACTTACACGAATTTTATTATTTGTATGGCCGCCTTTTATACGTGATGAGAAGTGGCGGTAACCGTATAGGTAATATCCTAATCGGTTTAATGCAATACAGAAGATTTCTCCTGTACTTTCAATTCCTTCACCTTGTTGGCCTCCAACTTTCCATGAAAGTTGACTAATCATCTCCTACACCCCTTTTGGCTGCATTCATTGTAGTGTATTTTTTTACAGTAATAGTTTAGCATTTTTTATGCAAATAAACTACAACGGACGCAAATTATGCCTCTTCTGATTTCCCTGAATCTTTAGTATAAAGCTATTTTGTTTTTCATTCTAGTATTAGGTCTTAAAAAAAGCAATAAAATCAAATGAATTAATTTTAATTTTTCTGAATTTTAAACCACAAACTTAAAAACTCATATGTTCAACAAAATTATCATATAAAAATCTTTCTACAGTAGATGCAGCATAGTATTTATAAAGCTCATTCATGACATTTTCATAATCTCCATAGGCAGATACATTGACAACCGTATCTACAATCCCATCAAAATCTGAACCAAACCCTATATTGTTTTCTCCACCTAGCGAGCAAATATATTCGATATGTTTTATGATATCAGTTATATTTACTTGCCTTTCACTTGTTAGAAACTGCGGTACAAAAGTGACACCGATCATGCCATTTTTCTTTATAAGAGCTTTAAGTTGTTCATCGTTTAAATTACGTGGGTGCTCGCAAAGTTTCATACAATTTGAGTGGGAAGCAATAGGATTTTTTGCAATCTCTATAACATCCCAAAAACTTCTTTCATTTAGATGAGACACATCAGTCCATACATGTAGCGCATTCAGTTCTTGTACAACCTGTTTACCAAAATTCGTTAAACCCGCCCCACGTGTCTCTAGCGCACCATCAGCTAAGAGATTGGCATAATTCCATGTTAGTCCAAAAGAACGTACTCCTAGGCGATACAACAACCGTAATTTCATTGCTTCTTTTCCAATTGCTTCGCATCCTTCTAGTGTTAATATCGCTCCAACCTCGTCCTGTTTTAACATGTTAATATCATCTTTTGTCTGAATAAACTTTACACCTGGTAGGGATAAAATTTCATTATAAAAAATATCTACCATTTGTAATGCTGCTTCAAATCGGTTTTCATATGCCACTGTTTCTGGTACATATATAGCAAAACATTGTATACTTCCTTTTCTTCTCTTTAACTGTTCAAATGTAATATGTAATTGTGAATCATCGTTAAAATTCCTTTTCCCTTGTGCACTCCATAACTGAAGAAGCACGTCACAATGAGCATCAAAAATTTTCATTTTCATTCCTCCATTATAAAAACAACCTGTTTGCATACTGCAAACAGGTTGTTTAAAACTTAACGAGGTTCTACAATTAATTTTATTGCTGTACGCTCTTCGCCATCAATCATAATATCTGTAAACGCTGGGATACAAATCAGGTCCAAACCACTAGGCGCTACAAATCCTCTTGCGATTGCTACTGCCTTTACCGCTTGGTTCAATGCACCTGCACCAATAGCTTGAATTTCTGCTGTTCCGCGTTCGCGAATAACACCTGCAAGTGCACCAGCTACAGAATTAGGGACCGACGTTGCTTTAACTTTTAATATTTCCATTCCGCGTTTCCTCCTCGTTTCTTTAAAAAGTATTAGCAATTATTTCACTTTAACTTATATTCACGAGGAATGGCGCGTATTCCTGCTAAATTTTCGTAATTTTTCTAAAAAATTAAAATATAATAACTTATCTAAAATTTAACGGAAATTTACTCAAAAAATGGTTGATCGTCATTAATTAAAATGCGCTCAATTTTCTTTGCTTTTCCTGTATTTGGATCCACATCAATTAACACTGCACTTAATTGCGTTCTACCACTTGTTACTTCAAATCGTACCGGTAAGTTCGTTAAAAACTTCTTCAATACCGCTTCTCGGTCCATACCTAATATTCCATCATATGGCCCTGTCATCCCAACATCTGTAATATATGCCGTTCCGCTTGGTAAAATACGGTTATCCGCTGTAGGGACATGCGTATGCGTACCTACTACTGCTGTAGCGCGTCCATCTACATACCAACCTAGCGCTTGTTTTTCACTTGTAGTCTCGGCATGGAAATCAACAAAGATAATATTCGTACGTTTTTTCGCAATATTAATTAATTCATCCACTTTACGGAATGGACAATCAATCGGAGGAAGGAAAGTACGTCCTTGTAAGTTAATAACTGCAACTTCTGTTCCATTACAGTTCACAAAGATAAGTCCTTTTCCTGGAGTTCCTTCTGGGAAGTTAGCTGGTCTTGCAAGATATTTTGCATCATCGATGAATTCAAATACTTCACGATTATCCCAAGCGTGGTTTCCAAGTGTAACTGCTTGCGCCCCACATTCTAAAAAGTTTCGATATATTTTTTCTGTAATCCCACGGCCACCTGCTGCGTTTTCTCCATTAATGATTGTTACTGTAGGTGTATATTTTTTCTTTAATGCCGGTACGTATTGTTGAATCATACCTCTACCAGGAGATCCTACTACATCCCCAACAAATAATATTCTCATATGTCTTACCCTTTCTATGTACTGCATTTTTTATTGCTATAGCATTAAGGAAATTCCTTATAATATGTTTATTATAAGTTTGTTTCACTTTTACGCTATATAACTAACTGTCTTTATTTTATCCAATTCCAACACAAAAAAATAAAGTGGTGTTTCACCACTTTATTTTGCGTATTCCACTGCACGTGTTTCACGAATAACAGTTACTTTAATATGTCCTGGGTAATCCAGTTCATTTTCAATACGTTTTCGGATATCACGAGCTAAACGATGAGCTTCTAAATCATCGATTGTATCTGGTTTTACCAAAATACGAACTTCACGTCCTGCTTGAATTGCAAATGATTTTTCAACGCCTTCATAAGACTCTGAAATCTCTTCTAACTTTTCAAGACGACGAATGTAGTTTTCAAGCGTTTCACTACGAGCTCCCGGTCTTGCAGCTGATAAAGCATCTGCTGCTGCAACTAAAACTGCAATGATAGAAGTTGGTTCTGTGTCACCATGGTGAGATGCGATACTGTTTATAACTACAGGATGCTCTTTATATTTCGTTGCGAGTTCAACACCAATTTCAACGTGGCTACCTTCTACTTCATGGTCAATCGCTTTTCCGATATCATGTAATAGACCAGCACGTCTTGCTAGTTTTTCATCCTCGCCAAGCTCTGCTGCCATAAGTCCAGTTAAATATGCAACTTCCATAGAGTGTTTTAAGACGTTTTGTCCATAACTTGTACGGTATTTTAAACGACCTAAAATTTTAATTAAATCTGGGTGTAATCCATGAACACCCACTTCAAACGTTGTTTGCTCTCCGACTTCGCGAATATACTCGTCCACTTCACGTCTTGATTTTTCGACCATCTCTTCAATACGCGCTGGGTGAATACGTCCGTCCTGTACTAGTTTATCAAGAGCGATACGAGCTGTTTCACGACGAATTGGATCGAATCCAGAAAGGATTACCGCCTCTGGTGTATCATCGATAATTAAGTCAATACCCGTTAACGTTTCTAACGTACGAATATTACGACCTTCACGCCCGATAATACGTCCCTTCATTTCGTCATTTGGAAGATTTACAACCGAAACGGTTGTTTCAGCAACATGATCAGCTGCACATCTTTGCATTGCAAGAGATAAAATCTCTTTTGCTTTCTTATCCGCTTCTTCTTTCGCGCGAACTTCACTTTCTTTTACCATAACAGCGATTTCATGAGAAACTTCATTTTCTACTTTACCAAGAATAATTGCTTTCGCTTGTTCGCGTGTCAGATTGGAAATGCGCTCTAATTCTGTTTGTTGCTTTTGAACTAACTCTCCCACTTTGCTTTCCAACTCTTCAATCTGTTGTTGTCTCGCTACAAGAGAATCCTCTTTCTTCTCTAACTGCTGCTCGCGTTTATCGAGCGTTTCGTCTTTACGATCAAGGTTCTCTTCTTTTTGCATTAAACGATTTTCTTGTTTTTGTAATTCGCTTCTACGGTCACGAATTTCTAATTCAGCTTCTGTACGAAGTGTATGAATTTCATCCTTTGCTTCTAAAAGCGCTTCTTTCTTAAGTGCTTCAGCCTCACGATTCGCTTCGTCTAGAATACGTTTCGCTTCATTAGCCGCACCATTAATCTTCGCTTCAGCAATAGACTTTCGAACAAAAAAGCCAACAACTGCACCGACTGTTGTTGCAAGCAAAATGGAGATGAGTATCCAAACTGTACTACTCATGATTTCACCTCCCCTTGCTATGAATGAAAAAAGACTGTCGGCATGTACATTAAATTACAACATACAGCAAAGACCGTCGTCCCGCTTTTTTAAGGGACTTTCTTCATTTCACAATTAAAATGTCATATTATTATTTCGGTAAGTTTTAAACCTTACTCCGAATATTACTTCTCTTCTTGAGAAGAGTATATCGTATATAAGAAAAAATATACATTCTCATTGTATCTATCGTAATTTTCATTGTCAAGCGTTGTCTACTTTTACTTTCTTTACCTTCAGTCCTGAATGTTATCTGAATTTGAAAAATTGATAGCATATTATCCTGGAAAACCTTAGTAAATACCATTTTATTCCCTTAAAACGCATGAATATTCCTCTTTACACATCCCATTTGAGTCAAAAAAATATTTTAATCACTACGATAGATACCCCTTTAATAGAAGGTAAAAAAATAAAAGACACGGGACCCGTGTCTTTTATTTTTTAATCTTGAAGAGTTGAATCTTCCGTGTCTTCCACACCAGAATCTTCACCAATTCCGTGATGATCACGAACAAAGAAGGCAATTTCCTCTCTTAAGTCCGTATTCTCTTTTAAGAATTGCTTCGAATTTTCACGACCTTGTCCTAAACGTTCTTCATTATAAGAATACCAAGCACCGCTCTTTTGAACGATATCAAGCTCAGAAGCCATATCCAAGATTTCACCTTCTCTTGAAATACCTTCTCCGTACATAATATCAACTTCAGCAACACGGAATGGTGGCGCTACTTTATTTTTCACTACTTTTACTTTTGTTTTATTACCAACGATGTCGTTACCTTGCTTTAATTGCTCCGCACGACGCACTTCAAGACGGACAGTTGAATAGAATTTCAACGCACGACCACCTGGAGTTGTTTCTGGGTTTCCGAACATAACCCCAACTTTTTCACGAATTTGGTTAATAAAGATTGCAATTGTTTTTGATTTGTTGATTGCTCCTGAAAGCTTACGAAGTGCTTGTGACATTAAACGTGCTTGTAAACCTACGTGTGAGTCACCCATGTCTCCTTCAATCTCTGCTTTCGGTACAAGAGCTGCTACAGAGTCAATTACGATAATGTCAACCGCACCACTTCGTACAAGTGCTTCTGCGATTTCTAATCCTTGCTCCCCTGTATCAGGCTGTGATAATAGTAATTCATCTATGTTAACGCCTAATTTTTGTGCATATACAGGATCCATTGCGTGCTCCGCATCGATGAATGCTGCTTGTCCACCTTGACGTTGTACTTCTGCAATTGCATGTAATGAAACTGTCGTTTTACCTGAACTTTCAGGTCCGTAAATTTCGATAATACGGCCACGTGGGTATCCGCCTACCCCTAGCGCCACATCAAGTGCTAAAGAACCACTTGAAATTGTAGAAATTCTACGTTCCGCTTGTTCTCCTAATTTCATAATTGAACCTTTACCGAATTGCTTCTCTATTTGTTTTAACGCCATATCTAATGCCGCTTGACGATCACTCATTCAAAATTCCTCCTTAACTGAATTGCTAATCTTATTATACCTATTTTCAATTCAATTTGCCAACAAAAATCGAACATTTATTCGATTTTTTTATTTTCCATCACACAAATACGGAATTTAACTATAAAAAAAGCTAGAAGAAACTTATATCTCTTCTAGCTTTTTATATAAATGATAAAATCCATATTTTGCTGATCGTTCTCTAATTTGTTGACGACTTCCACTTAAATTAAGAGGAAAGACTGCAGTTTGTTCACCTTTAATCGCTAATCCAACAAATACTGTTCCTGGCTCTTTCTGTTCTGAAGCATCTGGCCCTGCTACCCCAGTGAAACTAATTCCGATATCCGCTTTTAATAAATCCTTAACATTTTCAGCAAGATAACGAGCACATTCCTTACTAACTGCACCATCAGTATGCAATACTTCTTCAGGCACACGTAAAACATGTTGCTTCACATCATTATGATAACAAATGACACCGCCCTTAAATACAGAAGAAACACCAGCATTTTCAGTTACTTGATTTCCAAAAAGACCACCTGTTAAACTTTCTGCACATGCTAAAGTTAACCCTTTTCTCTTCAATAACTCGATTGCCTTATAATGCAAAAATTCTTGGTCATATCCGTAGAAAAATTCTCCTACTCTTTCTAAAATCAAATCTTCCACATGTTGAATTAGTTTCTCCGCTTCGCTAACATTTTGATGCTTAGCGGTTAAACGTAATGTCACTTCTCCATCATTTGCTAGCGGGGCAATTGTTGGGTTTGTTTGTCCATCAATTAAATCTTGAACTTTCACCTCTAATTGGGACTCCCCAATACCGAAGAAACGAAGCACACGTGAATAAATGTTTTCTCCTGTTGTAAAATTACGTAAAAAAGGCTCTACGTAACTTACATACATTGGTTTCATTTCTTTTGGCGGCCCTGGTAATAAAATATAAACTTTTCCGTTCTTATTTACCCCCATACCCGGCGCCATACCGTGGTCATTTGCAAATACTGTTGCTCCATTTAAAACGAGCGCTTGCTTTTTATTATTCTCCGTAAATTCACGGCCTGTACGCTTAAAGTAATTACTTATTAAGGCTAATGCCTTTTCATCATACACAAGCTTTTCATCTAAACTAGTCGCTATCGTTTCTTTCGTTAAATCATCTTTTGTCGGTCCTAACCCACCTGTAAAAATAAGGATATTAGCACGTTCTTCCGCAGCTTCAATTGCCTTTTGCAGTCGCTTATTATTATCACCAACAACAGTATGATAGTACACGTTAATTCCAATTGAAGCCAACTTTTCAGATAAAAACTGGGCATTTGTATTTGCAATTTGTCCAAGTAATAATTCAGTTCCAACCGCAATAATCTCAGCATTCATCCCAATTCCCCCATAAACTTCTATTTTGAGTTTACAAATGCAGCTCTATTTTTCCAGAAATAATCCCATCCTGAAATAACAGTAAAGATTAATGCAATCCATATGAAGATATCCGCAACTGGAATATGGATTAAATTTAAAGGTACATCGTGTAATAAATATGCTGCAATCGCAATAATTTGTGTCCATGTCTTAATTTTCCCTAGCTGATTTGCCGCAACTACTTCCCCTGTTCCAGCAAGTACAAGACGTAAACCTGTTACAGCAAACTCACGACTGATAATTACAATAACAATCCAAGCCGGTACATATCGCATCTCTACCAATGTAATAAGTGCTGCTGAAACAAGTAATTTATCAGCTAACGGATCAAGAAACTTTCCTAAATTCGTTACAAGATTATACTTCCTTGCGTAATGTCCATCAATCCAATCTGTAGCTGAAGCAACGATAAAGATAAGTGCCCCCACTAAATGTTGAATTGGTAAATCAACATCACCAATTGTGTATGAACCCCAATTAAAGGGCGCTAACATAATTACCATGAAAATTGGAATTAAGAAGATTCTAGATATTGTAATTTTATTTGGTAAATTCACAGCTATTCCTCCATCATATCAAAAACATTTGTTCATTGAAAAAAGTCATCGAAGCGATGACTGTTATTGTGCAGGTTGCCCTATCCCTTGGTTTTTTATCACCAATCTTTGGTGAAGTTCTTTTTCTGGGTCCAATGGGAAAGCAACCACTTGGCCATTCAGTTTAACTTCAACATTCGTTGCATTTCCAATATTAAGTCGTACTTCTTTTAATGTTGATACATCACGTTTTTCTGTTTGACCACCTTGTACTGTAGTGTTTAAAATTTCGTTACCCGCATCATCTTTAACATCTACATAGCTTGTACCCTTCGCTATGATTTCCAATTCTAACGTTTTATTATTATGAATTTCCAAAGTAGATACCTTACCAGTTGTTCCAACTACTTTCACTTCTTGCTGTCCCGTTGGTGGTGCTGGTTGCTCTTCTTTCTTTGGTTCTTCTTTCTTTGGTTCCTCTTTTTTTGGCTCTTCCGCTTTCGCTTCATCTTTCTTCGTATCTAACGGAGAATCTTTTGCTTTTTGAACTTCAATTTTCTCACTTTGAGCACTCGGAACTTTTTCATCATCTTTTCCAGTTAACGCTTGAAACACAAACCAGATTACCACTCCAACTGCGATTACTAACAACGCAACTAAGATTTTCGGCATGTGATCTGCAATTGGCCATGATGAAGATTTTTGCATTGTTTCTTGTGTTTTTTGTCCCGTTGATACTTGTGGAACTTCACGCTTTTCAGATTGTGGTATCGTACTCTGATGTTCTACAAGCAGTTCCTCTCCATTTAATCCAACCGCATCTGCGTATTGTTTAATGAATGCACGCGCATAAAAAGCTCCTGGCAATACATCATAATTGCCTTCTTCAATTGCCACTAAATGGCGTTTTTGAATTTTTGTAATCTCATGCAGCTGATCAATAGTCAAGCCTTTCGCTTCTCTTGCTTCTTTCAGCTTTTGTCCCAATTCCGTCACTACTAACACCTCAATATTTCTTTAAAAGTCAAACATAGAGAAATTATTTTGCGTACCTTGCTCAATTTCATCTACTAAATTATATTGAATTTCTTCATCATAATCGTTGCGCAACTCGATAATATAATCAAAATCATCCAATGTGTATTCTGACTGACTCACAAATACATCAGGATGTTCCACAACTTTCGTTGCAGGCAATCTCATAATTTCACGAACGAGCTGCCAATGTCTTTCGTTAGCACGCTTCGTTGACACAATTCCATCTAGGATGAAAATATTGTCATCGCTATACTCATCTTCAATTAATTGACTACGAACAGTTTGCTTAATAAGAGTAGATGATACAAATAACCACCTTTTATTTGCACAAACACTTGCAGCAACAATGGATTCTGTTTTTCCGACACGAGGCATTCCGCGTATCCCAATTAGTTTATGGCCTTCTTTTTTCATAATTTCTGCCATAAAGTCTACAAGTAAGCCTAATTCATCACGCACAAATCGAAATGTTTTCTTATCATCTGCATCTCGTTGTATGTACCTACCATGCCTAACCGCTAGCTTATCTCTTAGCTTGGGCGGACGATATTTCGTTACCGTTATGTTATCCATCGTATTTAAAATTGATTCAAGTCTAGAGATTTGCTCTTGATTATCACACATAAGAAGTAACCCACGTCGTGCATTATCTACACCATTAATTGTGACAATATTAATGCCGAGCATACCGATTAACGAAGAAACGTCACCAAGCAAGCCAGGTCGGTTTTTATGTATTTCATATTCAAAATACCATTCAATCATCCAAGATCACTCCCCTTGCTTACTTTACACCTACGTACTATATTATATGATTTCACCTTAATAGGGAAGCTAAATGTATAATCTATCCTGTGTAATTATTATACAAAAAAAGTAGAGAGGAGAATCTCCTCTCTACTTTTACTTATGTTGTACAAACTTAACCATTAAGTTTGCAATGGTATGTTGCTCCTGTTCATCAGCAACTTTCCAAAGCTCAGCTAATAATTTCTCTTGGTCATTGCGTCCTTCTACTTCATTAGCAAGGTAGTCGCCAACACGAAATGCCATATCTGATACCGCACCGCCGTCTAAACCTTTTCCTTGCGCTTGCTCTAAACGATCTCCTAAAAAGCTCTTCCACTGATCAAAATTATCTAATACTGACATAATTAAGCACCTCACTATTGAGTAATAAAATCATGCTTAATTTGTGCAACTATTCATTTTTTATGTAAGAAATTTTTAGCAGTGCCAACCACCATTCACTCCGATGATTTGTCCAGTTATGTAAGATGCTCCTGGTGATACGAGGAATGCAACTGTTTTTGCTACTTCTTCTGGTAACCCTATTCTACCTAATGGTATATCTTCAGCAATTCCCATTTTATCTTCTTCAGAAAAAACACTTAACATTTCCGTTTCAATTGCTCCTGGTGCTACCGCATTCACACGTAATCCACTTAAAGACACTTCTTTCGCCAAAGCTTTCACATATGAATTTTGCGCCCCTTTTACCATTGAATAAAGCACTTCACAAGAAGCCCCTATTTGTCCCCATATAGATGAAACAATTACAATATTACCACTTCTCCTCCCAATCATAGGCGGAAGTGCCATTGAAAGTAATTTATATACGTTCTTCACTTGAAGTTCTACCATATAATCCAATTCATCGTTTGTTACATCTGTTACTAGTCCAAAAATACTCTTCCCAGCTGCATATACAATAACATCAATAGGATGTTCAATTTGTCTCCACAATTGCTCTGCTCCATCACTAGAAGCCAAATTCGCTTGCACAGGGATAACTTCCCCCCATGCTTTCTGCAATTCCAATACCTTTCCTTCACTGTTATTGTAATGAACATAAACTGTATATCCATCTTGAATTAATTGTTTCGAAATAGCAGAGCCAATCCCTCCGCTCCCTCCAGTTACTAACGCATACTTTTTCATAAATTCCCTCTCTTATCTCTACAAGTTCACTTTTCACACAACTAAATAATACCCTCATCTTACAATTTTTCAATGATAAGATGAGGGTATCTTTAAAATGTTATTTTTTCGGTAACACCTGACAAACACTCATTTTTTCTTCTGATAACAATAATTTTGCTACTTCTTGTAAGTCTTGAACGGTTAGCCCTTCTAATACAGTCAATGCATCAAATAGACTAGATTCATTAAACGCATATCGTGTAAATTGATTTGCAATATATTCTGGTGAATTCAACGAGCGTAAAAAACCACCAATTTTCTTTTTCTTCACTCGTTCTAATGCCGCCGCATCTAATTGATCATAATCTGTTTTTAATAAAATATCTTTTAAACGATCTGCCAATTCATCAGGTTGTTTCGTATCACCGCCAACCATTGCAAAACCGAAGTTATTTTCTTCTGTATAGTCATACGAGAATGAATCATCAATAAGCCCTTCATTATATAAAGCTTCGTAATGAACAGAACTTTTTCCAAATAAATAATCTAAAAGTAACGTAAGCGCAATTTCTTGTTTTAAAAGCGCTTGCCCTTTTTCTTTTAAATTAGTCGCTTTAATACCAACTAAACATTTCGGTGTTTGCACAGGCATTGAAATAATTTTTTTCTTTTCATTTACCTCATTTGGTTCCTCTTCAAATGAACGCACAATTTCTGGCTGGTTTTTATAATCTTTTTTTGCTTGATTTTCACGTACTAAATCCATTGTTTTCTCTGGATCAATTGCACCCACAACAAATAATAACATATTGCTCGGATGATAAAATGTTTCATAACATTCATATAATAAATCTTTCGTAATTTTACTAATAGATTCGATTGTCCCTGCAATATCAATTTTAATTGGGTGTTTTACAAACAAGCTATCAATTAACCCAAAGTACAAACGCCAATCTGGGTTATCTTGATACATTTGAATTTCTTGCCCAATAATCCCCTTCTCTTTTTCAACTGTTTTTTCAGAGAAATAAGGCTCTTGCACAAAGTTTAGTAATGTATTTAAATTTTGTTCTACGTTTGAAGTACATGAAAAAAGGTAAGCTGTTCGTGTGAAGGATGTAAAAGCATTTGCCGATGCTCCTTGTTTACTAAACAATTGGAAAGCATCGTGATCTTCTTTTTCAAATAATTTATGCTCAAGAAAATGTGCAATCCCATCAGGTACACGAATCATTTCTTCTTTCCCTAATGGTACAAATGTATTATCTACTGAACCATATTTCGTTGTAAACGTCGCAAATGTTTTATTAAATCCTTGTTTCGGTAAAACATATACATCTAATCCATTAGGAAGTTTTTCATAATAGAGTGTTTCTTTTAATTGCTCATAAATAATTTTCTCCATTTACTCTCCCTCCGTTCCTTGTAAAAAGTAAATTGTATCTAGTTCAATATTTTTAGCAACTTTTACAATTTCTTCTTTTGTCACACTTTCTATACCTGTAAGCCATTCTTCAACTGGACGTGTACGATCTGAAATAATACCATGATATAGCATTTCTACAAATCCACGCGGTGTATCAATCGCCTCTAATATTTGATTTTGGATGACACTTTTTGTTTGATGTATTTCTTCTTCAGAAAACTCTCCGTTTTGCATCGCAAGCATTTGTTCTTTAATAATCTCAACTGCTTTTTCATAATTTTTCGCTTCAATTCCTGACATAACAAATAATAAACCTTTATGACTTTCAAAGCGCGATGCTGCATAGTACGCTAAACTATTTTTTTCACGCACATTTACGAATAACTTCGAATGAGAAAAACCACCAAACAATCCATTGAACAATTGCAATGCAAAATAATCTTCATCTTTATATGTGACAAATGTACGATAACCGATGTGTAATTTACTTTGTTTTAATTCTTGTTTTTCAACAACTTCTTTTTCTTCATTATTTCGTCTATGAAGGAGTACATTTCTTTCTCTCACTGGACGAGCTGAAATAGAAAAATACTTACTTACAAGATCAACGGCGTTTTCTGAAATATCACCAATAATATATAGATCCATCTCATCTTCCGCTAACACCTTTTGATAATATTGATACAGACTTTCATTTGTAATAGAAGCAACACTCTCTTTTTTTCCATTTGCACTTAAACGATACGGTTCTACTTTGCACATTTCTTCAATTAAACGCTCGTTTGCATAACGCATTTTATCGTCATAAGTAGCTTCAATTCTCTGTAACAGTGCTCTTTTTTCACTTTCTACGATAGAAGGTAGGAAACCGTTCCCCTCCGTCGCTGGATGTAACACAATATCCGACAACATAGAAAGCGCTTTTTCAAATAACGGTGGTGCATCATGTAAATATACTTCATTTGCAATGTCTACATAAATGGAGATAATATGGTCTTCCCCTTTTTTACTTACATCTACTGCTAAAGAAGACCCGTATAATTCTTCTAAATATTGACGAAGACGAATTACAGAAGGTAATTTTTCTGTCGCACTTTGCAATACGTATGGCAATAGGGCACGCTCTGTCACCGTCTCCTCATTTAAAGGCGCTTTAAAACGAAATACAAAGGTATTCGTTTTATATTTATCAGTCGGAATAATATGTACGCGCAAACCACCTAACTCATGTAGTTGTTGTTCCATTAGTTTCATTTATAGCCCTCCTTTACGTATATAGGAATATTCCTCTTCAATATACAGTTTTTAGAAATAAAAAATCAACTTTTCTTCCTTATTATGCTTACATATGATTCTTTCTAAAAACTTTAATATGTAAGGAACATAGTAAAATTCCGTATTAAATATATTCTATGTAAAAAAGCCCACACTAATGTGCGAGCTTTTTTATACTTATAAAATACTTATCGTTTTCCTTTTTCATAAGGAGTTCCTAATGCTTTCGGAGCTTCAGAACGACCTACAAAACCAACAAGCGCTAATATTGTGAATACATATGGTAATATCGTTAATAAAACACTTGGAATTTGATCTAATACAGGAATTGTTCCGCCCGTTACACTAAGAGATTGTGCAAAACCAAAGAATAGAGCTGCACCTAGTGCGCCTAGTGGATTCCACTTTCCAAAAATCATAGCAGCTAAAGCTAAGAAACCTTGTCCTGTAATAGTTGCCCCTGAGAAGTTATTAGAAATTGACATTGCAAAAATCGCTCCACCAATTCCAGCAAACACTCCTGAAATACAGACTCCAATATAGCGCATTTTATATACGTTAATCCCCATCGTATCCGCTGCCATTGGGTGTTCACCAACAGCACGTAGACGAAGACCGAACGGTGTTTTATAAATAACATACCAAACAACGAATGCTAAAATAATGGCAATATACGACGTTATTGGTACGTTCGAGAAAAATATTTTCCCTAAAACCGGAATATCCGAAAGGCCTGGAATATCAATCTTTTCAATACGATACTGAATAAAGTCAGTCTGCCCTTTATCAAAAATCTTCTTAATTGCAAATACCGTTAAACCAAGAGATAAGAAGTTAATTGCTACACCACTTACAACTTGATCTGCTCGGAATGTAATAGAAGCTACCGCATGAAGTAATGCAAATAATCCACTACCAATTGCCGCAAATAATAACGCAATCCACGGAGTCATCGTTCCCCAAGTATCACCCATTAATAAGTTTGTAACAACTCCAATAAATGCACCAAATAGCATTAGTCCTTCTAATCCGATATTTACAACACCCGATCGTTCACTAAATACACCACCTAGTGCTGTGAAAATGATAGGTGCCGATGTATATAACGTACCCGTCACAAGAATGGCTAATATATCTAAAAAGCTCATTTATTTCCCCTCCTTGCTCATGCGTGTAAGCGCCCATCTTAACACATAACTACATGCAACAAAGAAGATGATACATGCAATAATTACATTAATAAGCTCTGATGGTACATCTGCCTCAAAGTTCATTTGAGGGGAAGCACTTTTCAAACCACCAAATAATAAAGCTGAAAGGATTATCCCAAACGGATTATTCCCTCCAAGTAATGCTACAGCAATCCCATCAAATCCTACTCCTGTAAACGAAGACATCGCTGTCATACTCTGGAATGTTCCTAATCCTTCCATCGCTCCACCAATCCCCGCAAATGCACCAGCAATTGTCATGGAGAATACTACATTACGAGAAACTTTCATACCTGCATATTGAGAAGCATGCTGATTAAATCCTACCGACTTTAATTCGTAGCCTAAAGTTGTTCGATCTAATAAGAACCACATTAAAATAGCAATTAATATTGCTACAATAATTCCCCAGTGAAGACGCGAACCATCAGTAATAGAAGCAAGCCAGTCTGAAGATAGTGATGCACTCTCTTTAATGTCATACGTTTTATCATTACCTTCATGTAAAAAGCGCTTAATGATGTCATATGTTACATATAATGCGATATAGTTCATCATAATTGTTACAATAACCTCATTAACTTGAAACTTTCCTTTTAAATATCCAGGAATGAAGCCCCAAATTCCTCCTACCAATGCTGCGAATAAAATAGATAATGGAATATGAAGGAAAGCTGGTAGTGAAACTGCATAACCGAACCAAACCGCTGCAAGCCAACCAACTAGCAATTGACCCTCTACCCCGATATTAAATAAACCTGTACGAAATGCAAACGCCACTGATAAACCAGCAAGAATAAGCGGTATCATTGTACGAAGCGTTTCACCAATCGCACTTGCGCTGCCGAACATCCCTGTCCAAAGTGCACTATAACCAACAATTGGATCATAACCACTAACTAGCATTACAATCGCTCCGACAAGTAAGCCAAAAATAACGGATAGTACTGGGACTAAAATATTTATCGTTCGTTCTGTTAAAAGTTTTTTAGCCATTTGTACCCACCTGCTCCTTCTTTGTTCCTCCAGCCATTAACAATCCAAGCTGTTGTTCATTCGTTTCTTTCGCATCAACTATTGCTACAATTTTCCCTTCATAAATAACAGCAATTCGATCGCTAACATTTAAGATTTCATCTAACTCTAGTGATAAAAGTAATACACCTTTCCCTTTATCCCTTTGCTCTATTAATCTCTTATGAATAAATTCAATTGCTCCTACATCTAAACCACGTGTTGGCTGTGCTGCGATTAATAAATCTGGATCACGGTCTACTTCACGTGCAATAATTGCTTTTTGTTGATTTCCCCCAGATAGAGCGCGTGCTAACGTTTGCTCACTAGGTGTACGTACATCAAACTGTTCAATAAGAGCCTTTGCTTTTTCTGTAATTTTGCTGAAATTTAAAATCCCTTTCTTTGAAAACGGATTCTTATAGTACGTTTGCAGAACTATATTATCTCTAACAGAAAAATCAAGGACGAGTCCGTGTTTATGACGATCTTCTGGAATATGACCAATTCCTTCTTCTGTTATTCTTCTAACAGGCCAATTTGTTATTTCTTTCCCTTTAATTGCAATAGAACCTGACTCAACTTTTCGTAAACCAGTAATTGCTTCTATTAATTCACTTTGTCCGTTTCCATCAATCCCTGCAATCCCAACAATTTCCCCCGCACGAACAGTTAAGTCAAGGCCTTTTACAGCAGGTAGTTGACGTGCATCGTGAACAACAAGGTTTGCAATTGAAAGTACCTCTTCTTTTGGTTTCGCGTCTATTTTTTCTGTTTTAAAATTCACTTGACGTCCGACCATTAATTCTGCAAGTTTATTTTCATCCGTATTTGCAACGTCAACCGTTCCAATTCCTTTTCCTTTACGAATAATCGTACAACGATCGCAAACTTCCATAATTTCTTTCAACTTATGTGTAATAAGAACAATAGATTTTCCTTCTTGCACAAGCTTTTTCATAATTTGAATTAGCTCATGAATTTCTTGCGGTGTTAACACAGCTGTCGGTTCATCAAATATTAAAATTTCTGCACCGCGGTAAAGAGTTTTCAAAATCTCAACACGCTGTTGCATACCAACTGAAATATCCTGTATTTTCGCATATGGATCTACAGCTAAACCGTATTGTTCAGACAGTTTTTGAATTTCTTTAGCAGCTTCCTCAACAGCAATTTTCCCTTTTTTCTTCGGTTCATTTCCGAGAATAATATTTTCTGTAACTGTAAAATTATGAACAAGCATAAAGTGCTGATGAACCATTCCAATACCAAGGTCATTTGCCACATTCGGATTGGTAATGTTTACAGACTTTCCTTTAATTTTAATTTCACCTTGTTCTGGTTGGTACAAACCAAATAGTACATTCATCAATGTGGATTTCCCTGCACCATTTTCTCCAAGTAAAGCATGTATCTCACCCTGCTTTACTTGCAGCGTAATATCATCATTCGCTACAATGCCTGGGAATACTTTCGTAATGTTATTCATCTCAATTACGTATTCCATTGTGTTCCTCCTTTTAACAGGGAACATTCCCTATTACACTATTAACTTATTAAGCAATTCGGAAGTTTTATACATACAAAGGTTAGTTCTATGAACTAACCTTTGCTATTTCTCTATTTATTTTTTTAGAGAAGCTTCATATTCTTTATACTCTTTATCTGTAGCTGGTACTTTAATTTCACCGTCTGTAATTTTCTTTTCAAGCTCTTCTACTTTTGTTAAAATTTCAGGGTTAACTTTTTTCACGTTGTCAGTTGTTTTTGCAATACCAACACCGTCATCTTTTAAACCAAACGCTTCTACTTTACCGCCTTTTAACTTACCGTCTTTCGCTTCTTGTGCTACTTTTTCAACAGCGATATCTACACGTTTTACCATTGAAGTTAATGTTACGTTTTCAGGCATACCTTCTTGGTTTTGGTCACGGTCAACACCGATTACCCAAACATTTTCACCTTTTTTCTTACGGTTTTTCGCTTCAGTGAATACACCGTTACCTGTACCACCAGCAGCATGGTAAATTACGTCTACGCCTTGACCGTACATTGCTGATGCAAGAACTGTACCTTTTTCAGGTTTATCGAATGCTTCTGCATATTCAGATACGATTTCAATGTTTGGATTTACTGCTTTTGCACCCGCTTTAAATCCATTTTCGAATTTACTAATTAAATCACTCTTCATCCCACCAACAAATCCTACTTTATTTGATTTTGTTGACATAGCTGCTACCGCACCTACAAGGAATGATCCTTCATGATCTTTAAATGTAATGCTCGTTACGTTTGGTGCATCTACTACAGTATCAACGATTGCAAATTGTTGTTTTGGAGATTCTTTTGCTACTTCTTTAATTGCACCTTCTAATTTATAACCAATTCCGAAAGATAAATCATACTTATCTTTTGAAAATTTCTTTAAGTTTGGAATATAATCCGCTTCTTTTTCAGACTGTAGGTAACGATAATTTGTCTTTTCCTTTAATCCATTATCTTTACCAAACTTTTTTAGTCCTTCCCAAGAAGATTGGTTGAACGATTTGTCATCAACGCCCCCAACATCCGTTACCATACCAACCTTGAAGTCTTTCGTGTCTTTCTTGTCACTGCTTGCCTTATCCGAGTTACCACATGCACCTAAAACTGTACTTGCTACTAATGTTAATGATAATAAAAGACCTGCTTTTTTCTTCATACTAGAAACCCCTCCAAAAATGATATATATTTATTTATTCTTTCGCTGCTGTCCCTTACTTCTTGCTGTCACCTCCCTAAAAAGGAACTTACCTACATACGCTTTCTTAATACGTGGAAGCTAAACTTATCAGCTCTAAAGTAATTGATAGAATATAAGATTGGCTCATCATTTTGATCATAGTGCATTTGTTTTAATACAAGCAGTGCTGTTTCAGGCTCACATTCTAAAATTGGTGAGATTTTAGGGTGATAGCCAATTGGCTCAATGTGAGCAACCGCATATGTTATGCGCTTATGCGTGTTATTATGTATCACCGTTAATAATGATTCCTCATTGTAACCCGATAAATCTGGCAATATTTCTTTTGCAAGTTTATCGATACAATATACAACAGGTTCCCCATCTGCTGTACGCACGCGTTCAATCATCACTGCATTAAAACCATCTTCACTATTAAACTTCTCTTTTTCCTCTTCTGTTAAAGTTGTAGTAGATGATGATAAAAAAATCGTTCCTGGTGTTTTCCCCACACTAGAAATCATATCTGTAATACTAGAAAGTTGTTCTATTCCAGAAGAAAATAATGGCTTTGCATTTACAAATGTCCCTACACCATGTCTACGAATGACAACATTTTCTTCTTCTAAAATACGTAACGCTTCCCTTAAAGTCGCTCTACTTACGCCAAGTTCTTTCGCTAAATCAAACTCTGATGGTAACTTTTGTCGTTCTTTATAAGCCCCATCTTTAATTTTTTCTTTGATGTGATCAATCACCCGTAAATATAGGTGACGACTATCGGATTTTACTGACATAAGACTCCCCCGCATTTCAATTATTCGACCTCTGATGTAAGACTTCTTTTCTCTTTTTTCAACTTACAACATAGTACAAATGACTAACCACTAAAAATAAGCACAATTGTCGAATAAATAATAATAATTTTTTAAAATGAAATTTTCACTCTTTACTGTATAAAAAAAACTTTGCACCATAAACATTCCTCATTTCGAGAAAAAGTTCGGCACAAAGATCCTTTACATCCTTTGTTACACACTTTTCCCCTCATAGTCTAGCAATTCATGGTTGCCAGGTAGAAACTTATGGACCTTATCTCCAAGATTATATGAGGCAGTGATTCTTTTCGAAGTAATCTTACCACTTGCTCTCATACGTGTCAACAAAATCCAACATTTTTCTGTATTAAATATCGAACATTTACATAAAACACACTCAAAGTATTCGTATTCTATAGGGACCTTATAAATGTAAGCCCTTTCTTTATTGCTGAGTATAGTATATAACAAAAACACTATATAAAAAAGCCTAATTGTAAAAACAATTAGGCTTTTTTTAAGAACTTTTTTCTTGTACATCATTAATGAGTACTTCTCTCGGTTTACTACCTTCATATGGACCTACTACACCATTCATTTCCATTGCATCAATTAGACGAGCAGCTCGCGTATAACCTACTCTAAACCTACGTTGTAGCATAGAAACAGATGCTGTTTGCATTTCCACTACAAGTTGAACCGCTTCATCATATAATTCATCTTCTACTTCCTGCTTCGTATCAGGAACATCTTGCGGAATCATATCTTCTTGATATTGTGCTTTTTGCTGTCCAATAACATATTCTACAACTCTCTCAACTTCATCATCTGATAAAAATGCACCTTGTACACGTACAGGTTTCGATGCACCAATTGGTATAAACAGCATGTCGCCACGACCTAGTAGCTTTTCTGCACCACCACCGTCAAGAATTGTACGAGAATCTGTTTGAGAAGATACAGCGAATGCAATACGTGATGGAATATTTGCTTTAATAACACCCGTAATAACGTCAACTGACGGACGTTGCGTTGCAATAATTAAATGAATACCAGCAGCACGAGCCATTTGCGCTAGACGCATAATCGCATCCTCTACATCAGACGAAGCAACCATCATTAAATCTGCTAACTCGTCCACAATTACTACAATATACGGTAATTCGGGTTGTTTCGCTTCTGATTGACTATTATGTTCTTTTATATAATCATTGTATCCTTCAATGTTACGTGTACCACTATGAGCAAATAATTCATAACGACGTTCCATCTCACTCACAACTTTTTTCAATGCTTGCGATGCTTTTTTCGGATCAGTTACAACTGGCGTTAACAAATGAGGCACACCGTTATATACATTTAACTCTACCATTTTCGGGTCAATCATCATTAATTTTACTTCATGCGGTTTTGCACGCATTAAAATACTAACAATAATACCATTAATACATACACTTTTCCCGCTACCTGTCGCACCAGCTACGAGTAAATGGGGCATTTTATTTAAACGGGCTAATACAGCTTCACCTGTAATATCTCGGCCAAGACCAATTAACAACTTCTCTTCCGGATGATTATTAGCCTTAGAATCAAGAACTTCCCTCAGCGTTACCATCGAAACTTCTGAGTTCGGAACTTCGATCCCTACAGCTGATTTCCCGGGAATTGGCGCCTCAATACGAATGTCCTTTGCAGCTAAAGCAAGGGCTAAATCATCACTTAAACTGACAATTTTGCTTACCTTTACCCCCATATCAGGATACACTTCATATTTTGTAACTGCAGGACCTCTATGCACTTTGGTTACTTTCGCTTTCACTCCGAAACTTTGGAATGTACGTTCTAATTTACGAGCATTCTCATAAATTTCCGCGTTTTCATTTGTAACTTGCTTATTCTTTGGAAATTTTAATATATCAAGTGAAGGAAGCTTGTAATCTTTATTTTCTACATTTGAAAATTGCATAGGAGGTGCTTGCGCTTCACTCTCTAACGATTCAACAATTTTTTCTCCACGCTTTTTCTTTGATTCTTCAATTGGTGGAGTCTCTTCAATAAACGGTGAAGTGATCAAATCTTCTTGCTCTACTTCAATTCGTTTATCCTCTTCTTCATTTACAGGATAATTCTCAGTGAAATTTGAAATAATTGGCGGATCAATTTGGATTTCTTCCATCGGCTCAATAACTTCTTCTTGTTCTGCAGCACGTTTGCTTCTTGTACTTCTTGTTGTTTTTTTCTTTTCTGTTTGTTCAGCCGTTCTTTTGGATTTCCAATCTTTATAATCCCCTTGTATCACTTGAAATTGACTTCTAAGAATTCTACCAACTGGAGCTAACACTTCTCCAATATGTTTATTTGTTATACAGAGTACCCCGAGAATAACTAAAATAATTCCAATGATATAGGCTCCTACTTCGTCGAATAGGAAGTAACATGTCGCGAACATAAGCGCACCAAACATACCACCACCTAAATGAACGCTATCTGGCCCTTTTTTCATTTCAAGAAAGAAGTTATCTTTCGTACTCACAATAACAGAAGTATTTTGCACTGCTCCATCTTTTGTAAGAAGGTTAAATAATGTAATATGACTAAACATTAATATTGCCAATACAATTAAATAAAATCCAATTAACCGTTTATTTAAAAGGTTCGGCCATCCGCGTTTTATAACAAAGGAAACCGATAAAGCTATTACACCTAACACACCAATTATGTACCACTCACCAAAGAAGAAGCGAAAAAATAACACAAACGATTTCCCTACAACGCCTAGCTGTAAAATCGTAATGATTGAAAGTGCAAAAAGAGTTAAACCGACGATTTCATAATACAAAGTTGGCTTTATCGTACGTCTTGCCTTTGCCTTCGTCCCTCTTTGCTTTTGTTTTGCCATTTCTTCACCTCGTGTTCTACATATAAGTAAAGCTCTCCTAAAAACGCTCTATTTATATGTCTGTTTTCTCTATTTTTCAGGTCTTTATATCTTCTATTTTTACACTTCTTGTAAAATGCTAAATAAACAGAAGAAAGCAGCCTACTCATGGCTGCTCAACCGTCTTGTTTTTTATATTATACCATAGCTTCTAAACAAAATCCTTCTTTTTGCTAAAAGGTTATTTTCTGACCTGGCTCAAACTCTAAATAGTGAAGTGGGTCCGTACTTAGCACACGTACAATAGAATAACATCCATGTTCCTCTTCAGAAACCATTAATTCCACACCATTTATATTTACAACTTTTTGACTTTCACATTGTGAATAATCGGCCGGATACACAAGTTGCTCTGGCATAATTGTATATAAAATCATTGTAACATTGTCCCTTCTGCACTACCTTCCGCGCGAACATCGATTAATTCGTTTAATTTTCGAATTGCATTTCCAATACCACCAACATCATCTATAAGACCGTACTTTACTGCATCCCCACCAATTACATTCGTCCCAATATCTCGCGTTAAATTTCCTTTCGCAAACATAAGCTCTTTAAAACGATCTTCTGTTACTTTCGAGTGCTTCGTCACAAAACGAATGACTCTTTCTTGCATCTTATCCAAATACTCAAATGTTTGTGGCACACCTATGACAAGACCTGTTAAACGAATTGGATGAATTGTCATCGTCGCAGTTTCCGCAATAAACGAATAGTCAGTAGAAACAGCAATCGGTACACCAATGGAATGTCCCCCACCTAAAACTAAAGATACTGTTGGCTTTGAAAGTGAAGCTACCATTTCAGAAATTGCTAGTCCAGCTTCAACGTCACCTCCAACCGTATTTAATATTAACAGCAAACCTTCAATTTTTGGATTTTGTTCAATCGCAACAATTTGCGGAATGATATGCTCGTATTTTGTTGTTTTATTTTGCGGCGGTAATTGAACATGACCTTCCACTTGTCCGATAATCGTTAAACAATGAATACGTGATTCATTCATCTGTGGTACATTTGTCTGTCCAAGCTGTTGAATTTTTTCTACTATTGAAGCCTCTTTTCCAGCTTCTTTTGGCTCAGCTTCTTTTTCTTCATTTGTATATCGATCACGTTCTGTCATTTCGCATCCCCTTTCACTCGTATATAACTATTATTTCTTAAGTTATAAATTTCATTCGATAGGGTTAAAAAGAAAAAAAGATCACCCATAAGGGTGATCTTTTTTATACTTCCATAATAATCGGTAAAATCATAGGTTTTCTCTTTGTCTCTTCGTACAAGAACTGTCCTAATAATTCACGAATATTTTGTTTTAACATTGACCATTCAATCGAATATTCTTTAATTGACTGCTCAACAATCATACGTACAATCTCTGTAGATCGTTCAATTAACGCTTCTGATTCACGAACATATACGAAACCACGTGAAATGATTTCTGGACCAGAGATAATTTTCTTTTCATCTTTACCAAGTGTTACAACAACTACTAATATTCCATCTTGAGATAACATCTTTCTATCTCGAAGAACGATATTACCAACGTCACCTACACCTAATCCATCAATTAAAACATTACCAGCTTGTACTTTACCGACTAAGTTCGCTTCATCGTCACCAAAAGCAATTACATCGCCTTTTTCTACGATAAAGATATTTTCTCTTGTAATACCTACATCTTCAGCTAAATACGCATGTGCTTTTTGCATACGAAACTCACCATGTACGGGTACAAAGTACTTCGGTTTCATTAAATTTAACATTAATTTTAATTCTTCTTGGCTACCGTGACCTGAAACGTGAACTTTTCTTTCGCCGTAATAAACAACTTCAGCTCCAGCTCTAAATAACAAATCAATAATTTTTGATACAGATATTTCATTACCCGGAATTGGCGAAGCAGCAATGATAACAGTATCACCTTTACGAATTGAAATTTGTTTATGTGCTTGTTTTGCCATTCTAGATAGAGCAGCCATCGGTTCACCTTGACTACCTGTCGTTAAAATAGCTACCTTTTTCTCTGGGAAGTTGTCTACTTCTTGTAATGAAATAACCATACCTTCTGGAACATCTAAATAACCAAGACGTCTTGCAATGTCTACTACTTTCACCATACTACGTCCTACTACCGCTACTTTTCGCCCTGTTTCGGCAGCTGCATCAAATACTTGTTGAATACGATGTACATTCGATGCAAATGAAGCAACGATAATACGACCTTCTGCGCCGTAGAACACTTTAGAAATTTCTACACCAACTTCTTTTTCTGAACCTGTATACCCTGGACGCTCTGCATTTGTACTATCAGATAATAGGCAAAGTACACCTTCATTTCCGATTTGCGCCATTTTCCCAAGATCTGCTCCACTATTTCCAATTGGAGTTTGATCGAATTTAAAGTCTCCAGTATACACGATTGCACCTTTTGATGTATGGAAACAAACGCCAACAGAATCCGGAATACTATGTGTCGTTCCGAAGAATGACACTGTTGTAGTGTTAAACTCTACTGTTGAATTTGAATCGATTGTTTTTAGGTCTACACGGCCTAACATGCCCGCTTCACCAAGTTTTTCTTGTATAAGTCCTACTGTTAATTTCGTTGCATAGACTGGAATAGATAATTTACGAAGCACATACACAATTCCACCAATATGATCTTCATGACCGTGAGTAATAAATAAACCTTTTACTCGCTCTTGATTTTCCACTAAATATGTAATATCAGGAATAACGATATCAATTCCAAACATTTCATCTCCCGGGAACATTAACCCCGCATCTACGATAAAGATTTCAGAATCAATTTCAACACAGTACATGTTTTTCCCGATTTCACCTACTCCACCAAGAGCAAATACTTTAACAGACTCATTCTCTTTTCTCTTCATGTTGTTGCCTGGTTTAAAAATCTTGCAAACACTGATTTCACTAAAATTGCAGAGACACCAGGGGAAACTCTACAACCACCATATTTTCACCGTCCAAGACGAATGTCCTTACCGTTATGCGATATCATGTCCTTGTTTATTTTTTAAACCAGGTTTCACCTCTCTTTCATTATATAAATCAAATATCTTATTCGATATGATATGAAAATTTAATTAAATTATAATTTTTCCCAATTTTGCTAAGCATACCCGTACTAAGCTACTTAGCCATATTATACCTGATACAAGAAATAGAACACAAGTTAAATCGTGCGAAAGAAAGAGGAAAAGAACGGAATGACAACAAAAGTATCGAACGTATTTCCTTTATATTTACTCCGATTTTATACTCCATATTATTTTGAAGAACTAGCCATACATACGCTAAATTCATTTCATAATAGGGAGTTTCAAGATTTATTTTTCTAGAATCCAACAAAAACACTTACAAAATGGAGTTTTTTTATGAATTACGTCACATTTGAGGGGATTTCTCTAAAAACAGACACCGTAGTTTATTACGTTTATGCCATAATATCTATCATTTTTTGACTCAGTTAAAGGGGTACGATTATTTTCTTATACACATAATGAAGAAGCGATTAATATTCTTATAAGAACACATATAAGTAAGAAAAAGAGGAAAAGATTTGCATATAATAAAAAATGACCTAGTCCTACACTAGGTCATTTTTTATTAACGAGGGATAGATTGCATTACAGATTGTAACGTTACTCTTTCTTCTTCTGTTAATGGAAGAAGTGGTAAACGTACAGAACCTACATCTAATCCAACCATTTGTAACGCTGTTTTTACTGGAGTTGGACTTGGCGCCATAAATAATGAATCAGTTACTCTTACAAGTAATTGATGTAATTTTTGTGCCTTCTTAAATTCTCCTGCTTGAAATGCTGTAATCATTTCTTGCATTTCGTTTCCGATAACATGAGAGGCTACCGAAACGATACCTTTCGCTCCAACTGCCATAGCCGGTAACGTTAAACCGTCATCACCGCTGTATACCGCAAAGTCGTCCGCTGTTTTTTCAATGATTTCTGTCATTGTCAACACATCGCCGCCGGCATCTTTAATAGCAACAATGTTTTCTATTTCTGATAAACGAACAACTGTATCAACGGAGATTTGTACAATAGATCGTCCTGGAACGTTATATAGCATAACCGGAAGCGGCGTACTTTCAGCAATTGCTTTAAAATGCTGATACATTCCTTCTTGACTCGGCTTATTATAATACGGTGCTACTAGCATTACTGCATCCACACCAACTTCTGTTGCCTTTTTAGTTAAGTCAATAGAAGCATGCGTATTATTGCTACCTGTTCCAGCGATTACGGGCACTCTTTTATCGACAACAGATACGACATGGCGATATAACGCTACCTTCTCTTCTGAAGTTAATGTAGGAGATTCTCCTGTCGTTCCTCCTACCACGATTGCTGTTGTACCGTTATCAATTAAATAATTTACCAATTTCGTTGTCTTTGCAAAATCGATATTCCCGTTTATATCAAACGGTGTTACCATCGCGGTTGCAATTGTCCCAAAATCTATCATGGTCTCACTCCTTATTGTTCCAGTTGCTTTTCTTTTGAAAGCTCAAACGCACTATGTAATGCATTTACAGCCTCCACTAAATCAGTTTCTTTTACAAGAACCCAAATTGTTGTATGACTATCTGCCGATTGCAGGATTTGAATACCTTTTTCCGCTAAAGCTGTAACGATTTTCGCAGTAACCCCTGGGTATCCTGCCATTCCAGCTCCAACAATAGATACTTTCGCACAATGCTCTGTCACAATTGGCTCATATCCAAGGTTCTTTAATAATTTAACTGCATGACTTGATACATTATCACTCACCGTATATGCTACACCAGTAGGTGAAATATTAATTAAATCGACACTTATTCCTTCGTTCGCCATCTCTTTAAACACATGTTGTTGCAAATCATATGCCGTTTCTTTTGCAAGCACTTTAATTTGCGTTACGTTTGATACGTGGGCGATACCTGTAACAGGACGTTCTTCTACATCACGACCTCTTGTAGCACCGTCATATGCTGAAATAAGCGTACCTTCACTATCAGAATACGTAGAACGTACACGAAGTGGCACTTTTGCATGCATCGCAATTTCAACTGCACGTGGATGAACGACTTTCGCACCTTGATAAGCCATGTTACAAATTTCGTTATACGTTACAGTTTGAAGATGACGTGCATCTTTTACAATACGAGGATCCGCAGTCATAACACCTTCTACATCAGTGAATATATCGATGTATTCAGCATGAAGTGCAACACCTAATGCTGAAGCTGAAGTATCACTACCTCCGCGTCCAAGTGTTGTCGTATCACCTTTTTTCGTTTGCCCTTGGAATCCTGTAACGACGATTACATCTACATTTTCTAACTCTTCATGTATACGATCGCAATTCATTTCAATAATCTTTGCATTCGTAAAGTCATCATTCGTTACAAAACCAGCTTGTGCACCATTTAATGCTGCTGCTTTTATACCGTTCTCATTCAACATATTAGAGAAAACAATTGCAGAGATTAACTCTCCGCACGATAATAATAAATCTTGCTCACGTTTAGAAATAGTAGATTCCTCTTGATTTACAAGACTTAATAACGTATCCGTTGCATATGGTTCACCTTTACGACCCATAGCAGATACGACAGTAACTACTTTATAACCAGCAGCTAATGATTTCTTTATATGATGAAGCGCATGCTTACGTCCATTGTCATCACGTACTGATGTGCCACCAAATTTTTGAACAATTATTTTCATATTTTGCACCTTCTCTTAGCCGTTTACACTAATTGTAATTTTACTAAGCGCTCTGCAATTTGAACAGAATTCCATGCAGCGCCTTTTAATAAGTTATCAGATACGACCCAAAGATGGAATCCTTTATCGTTATTTAAATCTTTACGGATTCTTCCAACGAATACTTCGTTTTTACCTACTGCAGTAGCTGGCATTGGATATAACTGCTCTTCTGGATTATCTTGCAGAACAATACCTTCCGCATTTGCAAGTAAGCTCTTTAATTCTGCTACTGTTACGCCTTCTTTTTCTACTTCGATGTAAACAGACTCAGAGTGTCCTGATACAACTGGTAAACGTACACATGTTGCCGCTACTTCTAATTCAGGCATATGCATAATTTTTTTTGTTTCGTTAATCATTTTCATTTCTTCAAATGTAAATCCATTATCTTGGAACTTATCAATCTGTGGAATCGCATTAAAAGCAATTGGGAAATGCTTCTTATCACCTGATACAGGAAGAACATTTGCCTTAACTTCTTCGCCATTTAAGATTGCTTGTGATTGTTCATGAAGTTCTTCAATAGCTGCCGCACCAGCACCTGATACAGCTTGATATGTGGAAACGATTACTCGTTTTAAACCATATTGCTGACGAACTGGCTCAAGAGCTACTACCATTTGAATTGTAGAACAGTTTGGATTTGCAATAATACCATTATGTTCTTTTAAGTCGTTTTCATTTACTTCAGGTACAACAAGTGGCACGTTTTCTGTCATACGGAATGCACTTGTATTATCAACAACAATCGCACCGCGTTTTGCTGCTTCTGGCGCTAATTGTTTCGATACAGATCCACCAGCACTAAATAGTGCGATATCTACTCCTTCAAAGCTTTCAGGAGTTGCCTCTTGAACTGTAAATTCTTCGCCTTTAAATACAAGTTTCTTACCTGCAGATCGTTTAGATGAAAGTAACGTTAATTTCCCGATTGGAAATTCTCGTTTCTCTAAAGTATTTAACATTTGTTCACCAACTGCGCCGGTTGCTCCAACTACAGCGACATGAAAAGTTTTTTGCTTTTCCATCACTATGCCCCTTTCTAGATACCAATCCTTCTATAACTTAGAATCAGAAGGAGTATACAATACCCCTTCTAATCTTAATAACGTTAATTTTATCATATTCTACAGTAAGAATGATGGTTTCATCAAAAATTGTCCGTTTTTTTTCGTTTTTTAATTCATATATCTGAATTTTTCTACGACCACCGGTTGCAATTGCTTTCCTTGCAGCGCTTCTAATACTGTATCTTCCAGTAACTCCATACGAGCTACCATTGAGTTCGGTTTTTTCTCTGGCGCATCTTGACCGAATGGGACGAAATAGATATTTTTTGTGGCCATTAGGCGCATGAGGTTGACGCCAACAGGGTGACGACAATATAAATATTTCGTTTTTCTTCTATTATATAATCATTTCACAAGTTGTAAATTTATTTTCATTTCCATACATGTATATCCTACTCTTCATTAATACAATAACCCATCCAAAGGGATTGTAAGTAGCTTAATGGACGGACAAGTTTTACTTTGAATATGGGTTTATGTGAGCTTAAGAAAGTATAAATTAGATTTTTTACAACAATTATGTAACTCAACCACTTATTCCTGCTATAATTATATTTTGATTTACATATATAAGGGGGTTTTTATTTATTTACTGCATTAATGTTGGCTTAAGTAATGAAGAGAGCCCTAACTAGAGAAACAAATAATATCACAAGGAGAATACACTAAAATGAAAGCAATGAAACTAGTATATCTCGCACTTGCACTCATGCTTGTGGGTGGAGGTTGTGAGGTATCTAAAGACCATTTAAAAGATAGTACATCTCTAGATGCATCAGACAAACAAGAAACTGCTAAAGAAAGCCCAGCAGCAAAAGCTTATAAGACTGAAGTTATGGATTTAACTAAAGAGTTAGAAACCTCTATGGGTGAAATGTCTAAGATAATTAATGAAGATAGTACGCTAAGTACATCAAAACAGCGTTTCAGAGACGCATTAGCTAATGTATCAAACGTAACAAACAAATTCAATGCTCTAACACCTGGTGATGGGCAAAAAGATGTTCATGAACTTATTTTACGTTCGTTGAAAATTATGCGTGACGGGATAGAAGACGTATACGTTTACCTAGATAATATGAATAATTCTGAGGTTAATGATGGTTTTATCTTAATAAATCAAGGGTCAGACATGTATATGAAAGCTATAAAGAAGTTGTACTAGAGTAGTCTTATATAACACTAAATTTGAAAATAATGATTCAAAAGGTAAAATATTAAATTTCATTGAAGCTGAATGTGAAGTTAAAGAAAAGAAATAATACATACTTAACATATAATTTCTGTTAGGGGGCATCTTCATGAAGGTTGTACGCTCTATATTTAAAACTTTTCGTTTAATAGGTTTAATTGTAAAGCCAGTACTTAAAGCGTTATCTAAAAGTAAATTTTAAATCTCATAAATATTAAAATCCCCTTCTGCATATAGGTGCAAAAGGGGATTTTTTCAAATTATTCTATTCGTTCTACAGACAGTACTCATAGATAAATAAGAAACGGTGTATATTTACCCTAACATTTATAAAGATGAAAATCAATATATAATCATCTACATATAGAACCAGATAATAATTTTTGTTCATAAAACTATTCTTTTGCAAGAAAATATTTAACATATATAGGCATCATTTACAATTAAGCAGATTCTATTTCACGCGAATATTATTATATTAATCTAAAGTTTCTGTATTTACATTTTTTTCTTTTTGTCTCATAATTTTAATTGGGGGAGGGAGGAAAAAAATGGTTCAAATCAAAGTAACACCTGAAATGCTAGAAGAAGTTGCTAATCGTGCAAGTAATACCCGAATCGCATTAGAATCTATACATAATAATTTATGTAATGAAATAGATCAATTGTGTTTTCAATGGATTGGTGCCTCTAATCAACAGTTCATTCAAATGTTCAATGATGCGAGACCAAGAGCTTTTACATCTATCAATTCAATTATACAAGTGGAAGAAGATTTAAAACGAATTGCTGAAAAATTCCGTAATGCGGATGATCAAGATGTTACGTTGGAAGAAGGCGCAATGTGTGGTAAACCTTCTTCTGAAGAAAAAGGATTTGATAGCGGCAAACTAGCTCGAGATATTGCTGGTGAATTAACTGGTGAGTATGATATTAAAAGAGTTTGGGATGGAGTTGACCCTTCTACTGGAGAAAAACTGTCAACCTGGGATAGAATTTTTGCAGGCGGAATGGCCGTAGCTGGTATTACACCATTTGGAAAACTCGCTAAAGTTGGAAAAGGTGTAAAAATGACTGCAGATGCAGCTCAAGCTACTAAAGCCGCTAAAACTGCTAGAGCTACTGAAAATTATAAAGCTCATCTTGAGAGACAGGACAAATTATTAACCAGTAATGGCGCATATCGTAAAGCTAGACGTAACGCTGGAATCCCAAACTCTACTCCACGCCAAAAACCTACTCAAATCTTTGATGGAACTAGTGAACATAGGTGGGTAGAAGAATATTCTAATATTAAGAATGAAAAAGTATATATAATTGAGCATAGAGAAGATAAAATGGGAAGGGGTTCCCATTTCCATACTGCAGATGATGAAAAAGGAAGCCCACTGGAAAAAGGAAGATATAACCAACACCCTGGACATTATCCGGAAGATTTTGAAGGATACAAGAAAAAAGGAAAAAAATAAGAAACTAAAGGTGTGAACGATTTTGAGTAATATGAATAAAAGCCGAATCGAAATTCTAAAAATGAAAGCAAAAAGAAACGCTAGTAGAAAAGAACTAATAGACGAACTTTCTAATATTGTTACGATTTCTATGGACTCATTTATGGATGCAGAATCTAATGATTTATTTTGTAAAGAATTATTTAATACGCTAGAACAAAATTCAAACATAAAAAAATTTGGTAGCACTGATTATGAAGAAAACGGAAGACTATCAATAGCACTGTTAAAAGAAACAGCTAAAACTATTAAATTTCCAGTTAATCAAGGAAGACTCTTTTTCTCTAAGGGTGGTAAAATTGAAGCAGTTAAGCTAAACATTGCTGAAGTATTTGATAATTTAGAAGAGTTATCAACCATATCAAGATTTCTAACTGGGTATGCGGATTTTGTATTAGTTGGTGATGATTTAGAATTCGGCGTATGTATCGAAAGAACGGAATATCATTATGAATTCAGTATGTGGGGAATAACGAAAATCTAAATTATGAAAATAATCCACCTTCAGATGATGTAAATCCAATCCTATTGGATGAAAACAATTGGCTTGTATCTAAAAATAATCAATTAGAAGGAATTAGGGTACCTGCTGCTACTTTGATTCAAATGATGCGGATTTGAATTATTTCAATATTTTTTCTGAAAAAGTACTTTATTTTACTAAAAGGTGGTTGTGGAAACAACCGCCTTTTTATTTATGACAAAATGAAATTTCTATAAAAATTTCATTTTAAAGCAAAACTATAGAGCCTTTCGGCTCTGAACATCTTCATATACTTATTTATAGCTCCTGTCTACTGCTTTAATAAGTTCCCAATCATCTCTCAACCTCTGTTTCTTTGTTTCAATTTCATTCACAGAGTGATTTAGTTCTTTTCGTAAATACTCCAAATCCTCAATCGCTTTCTTTCCAGCTCCATTTTGCGACCAACCTGCTTGTATAAGATTATAAATATCATTTACTCTCTCTTGATTTTTATTTATATCTATAATCAAATTCGTTAAACGCCCTAATGCTGCTTCTATATGTTCTTCATTAAAATACATTTGTCTCATTTTTTTAACCACTCAAATCCTTGAAAATTTTCATCTGCTGCCTTATATTCATCAGCTTTTCTCTTAATAAAAGCTGATACTTCCCTGGCTTTTGTCGCATATACTCTACTGGTTTGATCTAAGCAATGATACAATTCTTCAATCCTTCTCTCCAGACGTTGACTCTTAGTTGAACTAAGATGCTGCATTACTTCTGAAACTACTCGTGGTATCTGATTTTGAAATTCTTCCGCACTTTGTTGCATTTTTTTTGCTGATTCTTCTAAGTATTCCATGACTATCTTGATTTCACCATGCTGTATTGAATATCTGGGAGACTTATATAATTTGTGACCCGTGTTTACGTCTACTAACATGGAATTATTAATATTACCGAAACTATCAAAGTGATAATTTCCTAGACCGTGATAATCCTTTGCTCCTATTGAATCTAAAAACCTATCAATTTGATGCATCCCATAGTCATTATTTGCTGTTTTAAAATCAGAATTGACCATATAGGTATCACCAATATGTGTTTTATCTTCTCTTAGAGCACCACCAGAAATTGAATCTTTCGGATTAATATAATTAGTTATTTGTCCTTTATATTCTCCTGCATCTACTTTTTTCTTTATGTCCTTTGGAAGCATATCATAAATGCCAGGGGCACTGTAAGTAACAGCAGGTACACCGCATATTGCACTAGCAAATTGAGCATTGGCACCACCTAAAGAATGTCCTGTAGTTGAAATTTTCGCACCCTGATATTCATTTTTTACTATTTCTAAAAGTGATACTGATTGTGTAAACTGGTTAGCTGCTATTACTTGACTTTTATCATACGGATTTATTTTCTCACCATCTTGTATCGGATTCTTACCCATTAATATATATTTTGCATCAGTTAAAAAATCAGGCACCGATCTATCTAATGATTCTTTCCCTTCCGTTCCTCTATAAGCAACAACAATTTCTTTAGTTGTTTCATTTTGAAAAACAACTGCATCGAAACCTGTTTCAGGGTCATGCAATTTTGCGCCTTTTGGGTGTATTGGCTTCCAACCGGCAATGTCTATTTTATCTTCTTTTTGATATGCAGCCTCAGATAATTTATTATAAGTTGAATCTGATATAATAGTAGTCAACCCTTCTCCCTCTTTCCTTAACCCCATTCATTTGGTAATATAAGTATAATAATAGCGGGAGGTGAATTGCAATCAAAAAATCACTAAAAATTACAATAATTATCAGTGTAATTCTTGTCGGTATGGCTTCTTGCGCAGTTATAAAATTCATACATACAGCAAATCCTTTAATGTCAATGACTCCCCAAGAAAAGCAAGAAATTAAAAATAAAGCAAACAAAGCTACGATTGAATATTTTAAGAAAGAAAAAAATATTGATGTTACTATTACAGATACTGAATTTTCAAGTGAATTGGGCGGATTAAAACTTTTTGTTAACGGATATATTTCTAATGATAAAAATAAAACTTTTTCTGTTGTAGTATCTTCTACCAATGATTACGAAGTAAGAGAACTTTCCTCACCATAAAAAAGAGACCTAGATTTGATACGCTCCCCTTATAGCAGACAGTAAAAAGAAATCACCTTGATCTGTTTACTATGGAGGGGAGTTTTCTATGAAAAAAGAAACCTATGTGATTTCAGATAGCCACCTAAACAGGGATGTCCAAGCTTCAAAACCGAATGAAAAATAGAGGTGGTAAGAAATGAAAAAACTCCTTTTAATAACGTTATTGGTTGTTTTAGGTTTAGGTTCGTGCACTATATATCAAATTTATAAGGCTACCCACCCTTATAGTGAAAAAGAACAAAATGAAATGAAAGAAAAAGCATCACAAGCCGCTATCGAGTATTTTAAAAAGGAGAAAAATTGGGATATTACAGTGACAAAAGTAGAATTTTCTACAAATATCTCTCGTAGTAGGCTTGAGGTATCTGGCTATATATCTGGTGACAAAAAGAAGAAGGTTTCTGCAAGTATAGATTACAGTAATGATTATACAGTTGGTAGTATAAGTTATTAACATTACAAATTGACTTTTTTCTCTAATAGCATTTTCACCCTCTATACTATCAAATACATAGACAAAACCCAGATAAAGATTCTAGTTAAACTTTGTCTGGGCCTTGTGTTTCATACTCTCCCATTAATTCAATTGCTTTACAATCAAAATAAACGATTATACCCTCTACCTCATATCAATTCGTATAGACCTTTTCACAGTCCTATCATCCTCGCAAATTAAAACATACTTTTTTGAAAATAAAAAGCTCATTAAGTTAGCTCCCACACTCCCTATAAATCTCACTTTATTTATTTCTCAAATCTTTTTTTCTAAAATAGTATTAAATTAATCTCGTCTTCCGCTCATCCATACGAGTCACTTTTCCACTTTTATATACAAAGGACTGTTCACCATGACCACTTGTAGGCGGCTCAATCGGATGTACTTGTCCGTCTTTAACGACATAAATCATATTTTCAACAAGCGAAATTTCCGCTCTCATTTCTGCAATATCTTCTTTAATAATCGCCACATTCACCACTCCCATAATATAATTACTTTGTCAAAAGTAGTCGGGAGTATTCTCGGCTTTTTTATTTGCTTATAAATACTGCACAACATTCTCAGGAACAAATGATTGTTCCAAGGATAGATGAAGCCGTATTGGAATCGGTTCTTTGCTATCCCTTGCTCGCTTACATATCTCTTCAGCTTCTTCCCAATCAAACTGTTTATCCTCCACTCGCTTATAACGCCAAATCCCAATTGTATAATCCTCAAATAATTCGTAACACTCATCAGGCGCTGTCGTTGGTTTTAATTCATCAATCGCTTTGGCTTGACGTGGTATTTGTACAACAACGTCAGCAAAACGTAGTTTAGAATTTAACCGATGAACATGAGCTTTCTTAGGATCAAATGACACAACTGGTTCAACATCAAAGATTGTTAGCTGCTTTGTCATCGCTTGTTCCCTCCAACACCTGCAAACTTGCTATTAAAATCCCTTCAAGCTGCGTTAACGTTAGTTGATCTAATGTTTGTCCGTTAATTTCAGCTAATCCTAATCCCAATAATTTACGAATAATTGCTAGTTTTCTACGTTCTACTTCTTGCCGTAACAACATGATTAAGCCTCCTGTTGATGATTGAACTTACGCTCTAAATTTACAAACTTACTAAATTCTTTAATGAATGCTAGTTCAACTACACCAACTGGGCCATTTCTCTGTTTCGCTAAAATGATTTCTATTATGTTTTTATTCTCTGTTTCACGGTCGTAATAATCTTCACGATATAAGAATGCAATCAAGTCCGCATCTTGCTCAATTTGACCATCCTCACGTAAATCTGATAGTAACGGGCGTTTATCCTGTCTGCTCTCAACAGCACGACTTAATTGTGATAGAGCAACTACACATACATTTAGTTCTCGTGCCATAAGTTTCAACTTGCGACTAATCTCCCCAATCTCCTGCATGCGGTTTCCTCTATGCTTCGGATCACCTACAATAAGCTGCAAGTAATCAATTGCGACTAGCACCTTTTTATCAGGATACTTACGCTTTAATTTCCTAGTCTTTGCGTAAATCTCTTGCATCGTTACATTTGCTTTATCGTAAATTTCTAATGGTAAATCATTTATCAAGCCCATAGCCTGACTAATCTTTTCCCAATCTTTTAAATTACATAGCTTTTTAGGGTTCTTTAATTTCTTAGCATCTATATTTCCAGTACTTGAGATCATACGCTTAAGTAACTGTTCTTCGCCCATCTCTAGAGAAAAGACCCCTGTTGCTGTATGAGCGCTTGCTGCATGGAATGCAATGTTTAATACAAATGCTGTTTTCCCCATCGAAGGGCGGGCACCGATAATAATTAAATCACCTTCTTGCAATCCTGCGGTCATTCTGTTTAAGTCGTCATAACCAGTTGGTATACCGGTTAAATCCCCTACATCAATTTGCATGTTCTTATACAAATCAACAAGCGTATCTTTCAAGTTAAATTCATCTGAGTAACCCGTTTCTTCAATGGCGCTTAATTCATCAATTGATGTACTAATAGCACTCATATCCCTATCTTGCTGAAGGCGGTTATATAAATTACCAGCAACCTCTTGAGCATGTCTCATTTTCCATGCTTCGATAACTAAGCCTTCGTGATACGAGAAATTTTTAGTAGTCGTAACAACTTCTGTTAAGTTTACAAAGAATTCGATTCCGCCAATTTGATGCATAAAGCTTTCATCAAATTTTCCAATAAGAGCAACAAGATCTATCGGAACCTCAGCATCCTCTAATTCTCTCATTGCCTTGAAAATTACTTGGTGTGTTGGTAAAGAAAACTGTTTTACCTTTAGCTGACAATCTTTAATTAAATCGCCTTCTTGGATTATGCTACCTAAAACACTTTGTTCAGCTTCAACATTGCGAATCATATCGTTACTCATTTGGCCAACCACGCATTCTGTTGGTTAAGTACTGCAAGTTCTTCTTCTGTTGGAATGTTCAGCTCCCATGCTTGTTGCTGCTGTATTACGTTTTTAGTAGATTCCGATAAGCCTTTTTGTTGATAAGAAGCCTGAATATTTTGTTGCCCTTTTGCTAATCGTTGATTACGAAATGCTTTGTCAGCTGCTTCAACGCCCGCTACGGTTTTCAATCCCTTAAGATGCCAATCTCTTAAAATCGTATTTACGTAATTCATGTTTCTTGTATTTTTCTCTAAAGCGATTTCCATAGCTTTTACAACAAGCTCTGCATTTAAATCATCTATCCATGCATGAATACCATCTGCAATAAAAGGTGTAATCAGTCCAAAGTTTTGTTCGTAAAAAGAAATCGGATTAACCTCAACAACTTCTTCCGCGCTTACGCGTTTTTCTTGTTGTTGTTTTTCTTGTTGTTGTTGTTGTTCTTTTTCTTCTTCTTTTTCTTTTTCTTCTTCCTTGCTAGGGTCTTGGAAGCCCCTTATAAACCCCTCCAAACGCACTGATAAATACTCCTTAATTCTTGGAATCTTAAATTCTTGTTGCACTTCTAATTCCAAGCAAGTTTCATAGAAATCAACTAAAAAATCCTGGTCCTTCACAGATTGAATTTCTTTTAATACACACTTTTCAATGTTCACATTTTTAATCGGATTGAATTTTAACCAGTTGATTAAGAACAGCTCTTTTGTTTTTTGGTTGTAATTAATTTTCCCGTACTCTGCAAAACGTTCTAATAGCTTCATAACAGTTTCGCGGTTGTACCCTGTATCAGTTTCAATGATACGAAGTGGAAGCTCATAGATTCCTGATTGAGACGTCTTACTGTTTGTCATCAAATATAAGTAGAAATACTTTTCCTCCGGTGTAAGATCTAAAACAAATGAATCCTGCCAAAATGAAACATGTACTGGTCTATAAACTGCCATATTATTCATCCTCCCGTTTACATATCGCGAATCCGTCTTCTATACGTAATAAGCGATAATTCTTGTATCCTATTTTGAGATATTGGTTTACTAAGTAAATTAGGTGTTGTTCTGATGTCGCTTGCTGAAGTATCTTAGGATTCAGCAACACTCTATGTAATGATTTGTCTAAAAGCATGCAACACACTCCGTTGTTATACGAAAGCTAATTTGATATAATTAATTCAAATATTTTTTCCAAAGCCATTTATCTATCACTCTGCCAAGTGGTAGATTTTTTATTTTCTACGTGTTACTAAAGAGGCGTTAACTCCTCTTGCTCTTAAATCTTTAATCACTACACGATAACTCATCGATGCCTCATGTTCCTCTTTTGTATCACGAAGCATTTTAAATTCCCTTATACATCGCTCTAGCTCTTCTTCCCAGTGATTTGATTCTTCAGTTGATTCTGCATTAAACATGTTATGAATACATTCACTCATACAGTTACGAAGTTTATTCGCAAATGAAAAGTCTCCTGGAAGAACTAGATCATGAAGACGATCGTATTTATGTGTCATGAATTACATCTCCTTTCTAATTAAATTGATGCTGTACGCATCGTTACAACCAGAAAGGAGCATTGTAGCCGTATGGGAGGGACAACCCCTTTCTGGTCATAACGACAAGCACAGTGGCTTGTCTAAATAATGAATAAAATGGTATAATTATTTTGTAGAATTTATTGCGAGCTACTGTTGTCTAGGCGGTAGCTTTTTCTTTTGCCCACTTATGTTTTAAAGTAAATGATGCCTCAATAATTTTGATTCGAATTCCCACTAACTTTTTTTCTTGTTGTAATTCTCCTGACTTTTTATCATCGCCAAATGTTTTAGCTATTTTAATTTCACCAGTTAGTTTTGCATCATAACGAATTAATTCCTTATATTCTCTTAAACTTGGTTTCTTATAATCTACTGTCATTTTTCTTCCTCCTTTACAGCAGCTTTGTTAAATTCATTAAGCTATCCACCGATTGAATAATAACGTTTTCTGCCATAGCCTTTTGCAACCAACTTCTTTGTATTTGTTCTATAATGCCAAAATGAACTTGTTCAAGGGCTTGTACTACACATTGAGTAGCTTGGATTGTATCGAAGATTTCTTTTGCATGAACTGCGTATTCATGTTTCTTTTTTTCATCATGCTTCCATGATCTTGTTGTAACCTGTAGGTTCATAATTTCTTTAGCCGCCGCAATTCCCTCTTCAGCTTGCTTAATGTAGTTCATCAATTGTAGATTTACATCCTGAGTTAATCGTGGATCTGTAGGCGGCAATCCAACACCATAAATATGTTTGATCGCTTGTTGATTCAACTTTGCTCCTGTTGCATAGCACCAATCCATCGCAAGTTCAAATTCTGGTTTAGAAAGTCCAGATTCAATACGGGTTAGTCTTTCATGTGTAATACCAAGGTACTTAGATAACCCTTTCTTCGTTTTCAGCTGAACATTGTCACAACATTCTCTGGCATTCTGTAATAATTCTCCTATTGCTGAATTGCAGTATATGCTTGTTCCCATATCTGTTCGCCTCCATATTTAGTTTTCAAATGGTTACAATGAACTTAGTCCATATATAACTTGTCTACTTTTCGTATAAAAAGAGAGGAACTATTCCTCAACATTTGCTTTTACTTGTATCTCTTTGATGATGGCCCAACCAGCCTTGTAATATGCTTGACGGATTTTATCAATATCCTTTTGTGATTTTGGCTCAGGAGCCACAACATGGACTTTCGTTTTTCCAAATTCATAAGTCGCCGCATATTCTTCTTGTTGGCTCATGGTGTCACCTCTTGAAGTGCTTTTTATATGTTTATGCGACGGTTCTGTTGGTACTGCCATGTTAGTTGATAGCATTTTCTCACCTACTTTTACACAAGTTTTAACACGAATTCCACTTTACGTGTAATATTTAGTCAAAAAAAATTGATGGATGTTCATTTAGTGCTTTTGCAACACACTTTAATTCTTGTGCTTTAAACGAACGTTTCCCTGCTTCTTTCATGTTATAAGCTGATACAGAAACACTAAGTTCTTTTGCCATAAATACTTGTGAAATACCCTTAGAAATTCTTAATTCCCGTATCTTTTGATTAATCTCCATTTAACACCACCTCATTCCACGTAACGTGAAAGCCAATGGTTTTATTAACTTTTAGTGAATAAAGTTTCACATAACGTGAAATATTGTTAAAATAATTAACGAAAAGACAAATGGAAGAATGGAAGGATAAACTATGACTTTAGGCTATAGATTAAAAAAAGAAAGAGAAAGACGCAAATGGTCTCAAAAGTTTGTCGCCGAAAAAATCGGTATTACAAATACTGTCCTTTCAAATTATGAACGCGACTATCGTGATCCTGATACAACAACATTAGGAAAATTAGCTGATTTATATGAAATATCTACAGACGAATTATTGGGTAGGTCTAACAAACTTTCTAAAAAAGAAGAACGTGATATTGCACGTGATTTAGAAAAAACATTAGAAGAATTAGAAAATAGCGAAGATGCTTTAATGTTTGATGGAGAACCAATAGATGAACACACAAAAGAAATGATCCGTATTTCTCTAGAAAACTCTATGCGCATGGCAAAACAATTAGCCAAACAAAAATTCACTCCAAACAAGTACAAAAAAGATTGAACGGAGCGAGAAATGAAGATTAAAGACTACGTACTGAAAATCGCAAAAAAGCACGGCACAACAAACCCCTTTGAAATTGCTAAACGAAAAGGTATTATAGTGTTGTTTGAAGACCTAGGGAATACTCTTGGTTTTTACAACACTTATAAACGCTTTAAATTCATTCATATTAATAATCAAATTAATGAAACTACTCAACGATTTGTTTGTGCACATGAATTAGGTCATGCTGTACTTCATCCTAAAGCAAATACTCCCTTCTTGCGTAACCAAACCTTCTTTTCAGTGGATCGCTTAGAAATTGAAGCAAATACATTTGCTGTGGAAATGTTACTTACCGGTGAAATGATTTCTACTTATAAGGATACTCGTTTATCTATTCAAGAAGTTGCGGAGATTTATGGGATTCCTAGCGGATTCGCCCGTTTAAAAACCTATATTTGTTAAGAAAGCAGATGCAATTCTATTAACTTATGGAGGATTAATAATGAAAAAGTACCTAGTACCATTTACAGTGCTCTTTTTATCTATTGGACTAGTTGGTTGTGATACTAACAATCCAGTTAAAGAAGACGAACAACACGCACAAGAAGAAACAAAGAGTGCAGAAGAACAACATCAGGTAGAAGAAAAAGTAAAACAAGAAGAACAACAACGTCAGGAAGCTGAAGTGCAACGCCAAGCGGAAGAAAAAGCGAAGCAAGAACAAGCAACCAAAGCAGAGCAACATCAGAATCAAGAAAAACAACTCGACGAAAATGATTCCAGTAATCAATCAGCACCAAAAATAGAAGGACCCGAATCGGAGCGATTCAAGGAGGAGCAAATAAGAAAACTTCAAGCCGCTGATCCAAAAGAGAAAGAGGAAGCTTTCGATAGGGCGGCAGCCTCTCGCCGTGAACGATTCGAGAGACAAGAAATTGAAAAAATGGATTGCGATACAGCACGTTCTGCGTTATCTCAATTAGAACAAATGGATGACAATCCGATCGCAAAAAAACAGGCACTTGATTATCAAGATAAAATAGCAAGGTGCAACAAATCAGGTGATTAAGCAACCACACGTTCATTTAAAGACCCATACATATTAATATTCATTGTTATATAAAGTTGTAGAAGGGAACTGATATAAATGACTTTTATAAAAGATATAGCTTCTTTTTCTGAAGGATTATCTAAAGCTTTTCCAATAATTCTATCCATATCCTCTTTTTTGGGCGTTCTAATTATCTATAATAAGAAAACCAATTTTGATTTAATATTTGAAGGAAAACACATTAGGTTTTTAACAAAGATGACACAATCTATTACGGCCTTTATTGGATTTTATCTTCTATTCCAATTTGTATCGTTCTCCTTATATTTTATTGGTCTTCCTAAACCAACAAAAGTTAAATTGAATACAATATATACTATAGATATTATGTTAGTTTTCATCTTAATTATCTCTATATTAATTTATATTGCATTTAAAATAATTCGTACCGCTTTAAACTATTTACACACAATTAACAGTTACCAAAATTTTATTAACAAAAAAAATGAGTGGCTAAACCAACATAATAAAACTAAAAATGCTCTTATTTTCATCAAAAATGGCATCATTTTTATGTATTTGGGTCTAAACAAACTTATATATATTATACTTGTGGTTGCTAGTCTACTTACCCAAGCCATGCATTTCTATTTAGCTAAAGAACAAATACTAAAATTTGATCTAACATCTCAACAGGCTATTCAATTTTTAGTTGGTCCAATAGTAATTTGGGTTTTCCTAATTGCGATTATGTATCTCTATCTTAAAGAAATAGGTGAATTAAAAAAAGTTTACTATACTGTAAAGTTCATTTCAGAAACTAATGTCAAAAATGAAGAATTAATTCATCTCCATACTCGTTCAACTAAAGAATGGGTTCTAGTAAGAGTAAATGATTTACAGGAACAAAATACAATTTTTCTTTATAATCCAGAAACAAAAAACTGGCTTGAATACAATAAAGTAATTCATGATTAGAAAGTCCAATTCATGGGCTTTTTTAATCATATTAAATCCGGCTAGCTTTTTATATTATCATTTACTTCATTCCAATCATTACAATTCATATAATACATATCAATAAGGAGGTTTAACTATGAAAACCGCAATCTACCTAAGAAAATCTCGTGCCGATCTCGAAGCTGAAGCACGTGGTGAAGGTGAAACATTAGCAAAGCACCGCACTACCCTGCTAAAAATTGCCAAGGAAATGAACTTAAATGTTTTATCTGTCCGTGAGGAAATCGTATCTGGTGAGAGCTTAGTAAAACGCCCTGAGATGTTAGCGCTGCTCGAAGAAATTGAAGATAACAAATATGATGTTGTTCTTTGTATGGATATGGATCGTTTAGGTCGTGGTGGTATGAAAGAGCAAGGAATCATTTTAGAGACGTTTAAACGCTCGAATACGAAGATTATGACACCTAGGAAGACTTATGACCTTAATGATGAGTGGGATGAAGAATACAGCGAATTTGAAGCTTTTATGGCTCGTAAGGAGTTAAAGATTATTACACGCCGTATGCAACGAGGTCGTGTCGCCAGTGTAGAGGCTGGGAATTACCTTGGTACACATGCACCATTCGGATATGATATCCATCGCTTAAATAAGCGAGAACGTACTTTAACGATTATTCCAGAAGAAGCTTCAGTTGTAAGAATGATATTTGATTGGTATGCAAATGAGGATATGGGAGCAAATGCAATTAGAAGCAAGTTAAATGACCTTGGCTACAAAAGTAAGCTAGGTAATGAATGGAACCCCTACAGCATCTTAGATATATTAAAAAATAATGTGTATATCGGAAAGGTGACTTGGCAAAAGAGAAAAGAAGTAAAACGTCCTGACGCTGTGAAACGTAGTTGTGCAAGACAAGATAAATCAGAGTGGATTATTGCTGATGGCAAACATGAGCCCATCATACCCCAGAGCTTATTTGAGCAAGTACAAGAAAAATTAAACTCAAGATATCACATTCCCTACAATACGAACGGAATAAAAAATCCATTGGCTGGTATTATTAAATGCGCTAAATGTGGTTACAGTATGGTACAACGTTATCCAAAGAATCGAAAAGAAACGATGGATTGTAAACACCGTGGCTGTGAAAACAAATCAAGTTATACTGAATTAATTGAAAAGCGTTTACTCGAGGCATTAAAAGAATGGTACATCAATTATAAAGCTGATTTTGAAAAACATAAGCAAGATGACAAATTAAAAGAAACACAAGTTATTCAAATGAATGAAGCTGCATTGCGCAAGCTTGAAAAAGAATTAGTGGATGTCCAAAAACAAAAAAATAATTTACATGATTTATTAGAACGTGGCGTTTACACAGTCGATATGTTTTTAGAACGCTCGAATGTAGTTTCTGACCGTATAACTGAAATTACTTCCACTATGAAAAACTTAAAGAAAGAAATTAAAACCGAAATTAAGAAGGAAAAAGTCAAGAAAGACACAATACCTCAAGTGGAGCATGTTCTTGATCTGTACTTTAAAACAGATGATCCCAAAAAGAAAAACAGCCTCCTAAAGTCGGTTTTAGAAAAGGCTGTTTATAAAAAGGAAAAATGGCAAAGGCTCGATGATTTCGAACTTGTGCTTTACCCTAAGCTCCCTCAAGATGGCGACATATAAGCGTTTATGCTTTGTCGTCACCTTATTGGTGTAATTAGATTTACCCCATTTAATCCTAAAGCATCATTCGTCGAAACTGCCAATACGACAGGCTTGCCATTTCTTAGCGTCGCTTTTGCTGCCATTAGTACTGGAGAATCTGTCATTGCATTTGCAAATTTACTCATAGAATTTCCTGTTAAAGGAGCGATTACCATGCAGTCTAATGGAATTTTAGGTCCAAGTGGCTCTGCTCCAACAATTGAATTAATTGCTTTAAAACCTGTTATTTCTTCAATTTTCTTAATCCACTCTGCTCCTTCTCCAAATCTAGTATTTGTTGATTGAACAGTGTATGAAACAACGGGACGTACTTCTGCCCCTTCAGCAATTAATTTTTCTAAGTGCGGCATAACTTCCTCATACGTACAATGTGAACCCGTAAATCCGAAACCAATTCGTTTCCCCTTCAAACTCATTTCTTTTCCTCCTCCTTTGCAATTGCATCTGCTGCTAATAACTGAGAAAGAACATTTGCTAAAATTTGCCCAGCCGTTTTGGGAGCAACAATACCTGGTAATCCAGGTGCTAGCAACGCTTTGACTCCTCTTTTTTCCGCATATCTAAAGTCAGTACCGCCTGGTTTAGAGGCTAAATCAATCACTAACGTATGAGCTGGCATTTTTGCAATAACATTCGCTGTTACAACGAGGTGCGGAATTGTATTGATTACAATATCGATATTTCCTACTTCTTTCTCTATGTCTTGCATATGAAAAGGAGAAAACATCATTTCTGTAATACGTGCAATATGTTCAGATCGTCTTGCTCCAACTTTGACATGGGCTCCTAATGATTGAAATGCTCTCGCAACACTCATTCCTGTTCTACCAAATCCTAGAACCATTACATTGGACCCATGAATTGTATAGTCGGTATGTTGAATTACCATCATTAATGTACCTTCGACAGTTGGAATAGAATTGTATATTGCCACATCATCACGATCAAATAATTTAACAAGTTTTCGGTTCGTAGTAGATACGAGATTTTCCAAGTAAGGTGTACCAATACCCGAATATATAGTAAAGTGTTCTGGTGTATTTTCAATTTGTTCTTTCGTTATTGAAACTTTTTCATTTGAAAAAATAGTATCTACTTCTCCTTTAGCATTTGTACCTGCAACCGGCAAAATAATTGCGTCTACAGAAGTGAAATCTAAATTTTGTATACTTTCTTTTGCTGCCCCTGTGAAACCATGATCTAACTGATCAAACCCTATCAAAGAAAGTTTCGCATCCAATTCAACTAGCTTACGAATTACTTCTAGCTGCCTTGCATCTCCTCCTATGACAGCAATATGCATCTCAGTCAACATTCCCTAATTCACCTTCTTTTTCTGTCATTTATAAGAAAAGTGCCTACTTTTTCTTTTTCCTCCACATCATATGTAATGTACGAGTTTATGGTGATTGAAAATCCAAATGCACATATGATTTATCAGGTTTCTATGTAGATACAAAAAAAGATGACCAAAATGGCCATCCTTCACTCCGAATTTGAACGATCTATACTATCACAAAGAAGCATATCATGTCCGACTTTCTTTATTTGATTCCATGCCACCCTTACTTCTTGTGGTTCCTTTTTAAAACCTCCCCACTTCCCTACAGGTATTATAAGTGTTTGTATTTGTCCGTCTTTCTCATTAATCTCTAAATCCATATAACCTAAGACTCCCATTTTTTCCGCTTTTTCTATATCTACAACCTCTTTACCACTTAATTCACTTAATCGCATACATACTCCACTCCCCTACTGAATTTTTCATTTGCATTGTCTATAATTAGTACCTATTCTATATGTATAAAAAAAATAACCTTCTCTCATTTAAAAAGAGAGAAGGTTATTATCAGATACATCATAAAAATCGATTATAGTTTTATTCCTTTTGGAAGTTTTCCGTCTGGACTAATAAGTGCCGCAGAGAATTCATCAGTAAACATGTTGCGAATTAATCCGTCCACATTTTCTTTTGTTACAGTGTTTACACTTTCAATAATCTCATCAAGTGAACGATGTTTACGAAGAAGCAATTCATTTTTACCGTTACGACTCATACGGCTATTTGTACTTTCTAAACTTAACATTAAGTTTCCTTTTAATTGCTCTTTACTATTCATAAGCTCTTTTTCTGTAATACCTGTATTTTTCAATGTCTCTAATGTTTCTTGCATTGTTTCATACAGTGTATCTAATTGTTGGCTACCTGTTCCACCGTAAAGTGTTAACATACCTGTATCTTCATAAGAAGAGTGGTAAGAAAATACCGAGTAAGCTAATCCACGTTGCTCACGTACTTCTTGGAATAAACGGCTACTCATGCTACCGCCTAAAACATTATTTAATACAATTAAGTTATAAATATCTTCGTGTCCCATTTGTAAGCCTTTATATCCTAGACATAAATGAGCTTGTTCCGTTTCCTTTTTACGGGCTACCTTATTGAAATGGAAAATTGGGCTATGTACTTGTTCACGGTTTGTTGTTCCTTCATAACTACCGAAATATTGCTCCACTGTTTGTAAAAATGCTTCATCAATATTTCCTGCAACTGATACAACTACATTTTCAGGTGTGTAATGATCTTTTATATATTGACGTAACGTATCACCTGTAAACGTATTAAGCGTTTCTTCTGTTCCTAAAATAGGATATCCAAGTGGATGCGTTTCATATGTTGCTTTCGTTAACATATCATGCACAATATCATCTGGCGCATCTTCGTACATTTTAATTTCTTCACATACGACATTCTTCTCTTTTTTCAGTTCTTCCTCATCAAATGTTGAATTAAAGAACATATCTGCTAAAACATCTAAAGCATATTTAGCATGCTCATCTAATACTTTTGCATAGTAACAAGTATATTCTTTTGAAGTAAATGCATTCACTTGCCCACCAATGCTATCAAATGATTCTGCAATCTCTCGTGCACTACGTGTTTCTGTCCCTTTAAAGAACATATGCTCTAAAAAGTGAGAAATCCCATTATTTTTTTCATTTTCATTTCTTGATCCCGCATGGATCCAAATACCAATTGCAACCGATCTTACAGTTGGTATATTCTCCATAACTATTCTTACACCATTTTTACAAGTATATTTTTTAATCAAAAACTTTCCTCCTACTGCCAGTTTCTCTAAATAAAACGCTATTATTTAATGATAACAAGTTTAAGGATGAATGTCATGCAAATGTATTTAATCCACACGTTTTTCATCCAGTAATTCAGTTATATTCCCCACTTTATATCCTTGTTCCTTCAATTTTATAATCATTGTTTCTAAAGCCTCTTCTGTAGACGAAGTAGGATGCATTAATATGATAGCACCTGGATGTATTTTTCTCATTACTCTCTGCAATAGTACATCCGGCTCAGGTCGCTTCCAATCAATCGTATCTACAGTCCACATAATCGTTCCCATTTGAAAATCATCTGCAATCTTTACGACTTCATCTCGAAAGCTTCCACTCGGCGGGGCAAACCATCTTACTTTTTGATTCGTTGCTACTTCTATCATTCGATTTGTTTTTTGTAACTGATCTCGTATTTCATCTGACGATAACGTTTTCATATTAGGGTGTGTGTATGAGTGATTTCCAACTTCTTGTTTTGCATCGACAATCATTTTTGCAAACCGCAAATTTTCTTTCACCCAACGTCCTTCTAAAAAGAAAGTGGCCTTCACATCATGCTTTTTCAAGATTTCTAATATGCGAGGCAAATACTCATTTCCCCATGCCACATTTATTGTTAATCCTACCATCTTTTTATTTGGATGCCCTCTATAAATTGGAGCTGGTGATAAATCTTCCAAATGAACACTCGGTGAGACTTCTTTGAATTCAAGATATTTTTGATCAAATTCCTTTAGCTTCTTCATATTATTATACGATGCTTCAATATCCACTTGTCTTCCATTATATCCAGGTGTTGCCTTCCATATTTTATCAATCATCGCATTTTGAGGTGCAATCTCATACTGTTTTGCATGCTTTTGAATTTCTTCATGCAAGTTATCTTGTGCAAAAACAGAATAAGAGCCTAAACTGACATATAAAGAAAATATACATATGTATGCCAATATACGAACTTTCATATAAACCCTCCCAAATTAACTATATAAAAACATTTTCTTCTTATCTTTGTTAATTTGAGCGTTATAATGAAAACTATACCTATACCGACATAAAAATATATGAACATCATGTTTTTTACATAACAAAAAAAGCCAGTTTAACTGGCTTTTACTTATTGCTGCTCTTGTTTGTTTTCTTCTTTAGCAGCTTCTTTTTCTTGCTCTTCTTTTAGCAATACTTTTCTAGATAGATTTACGCGACCTTGCTTGTCAATCTCGATAACTTTAACTGTAATTACATCACCGATTTTCACAACGTCTTCTACTTTACCTACACGCTCAAGTGCAAGTTCAGAAATATGAACTAATCCATCTTTACCGCTGAATAATTCAACGAAAGCACCAAATTTCTCAACACGTTTCACTTTTCCTTCGTAGATCTCACCTACTTGTACTTCGCGAACGATATCTTCGATAATCTTCTTAGCTTTGTCGTTCATTTCTTGATTTATTGATGAAATGAATACTGTACCATCTTGCTCGATGTCAATTTTAACGCCAGTTTCTTCAATAATTTTATTGATTTGTTTACCGCTTGGTCCAATAACGTCACGGATTTTATCTGGGTTGATTGTCATTGTAATAATCTTTGGAGCGTAAGCTGATAATTCAGTACGTGGCTCTGCAATAACAGATAACATATGATTTAGAATGTGCACACGACCAATTTTCGCTTGTTGTAATGCCTCTTCTAAAATCTCACGTGATAAACCATCGATTTTAATGTCCATTTGCAGCGCAGTTACACCTTGTGCTGTACCTGCTACTTTAAAGTCCATATCACCTAAATGATCTTCCATACCTTGAATATCAGATAAAATTGTGTAATGCTCACCAGATTTAACCAGACCCATTGCAATACCTGCAACTGGAGCTTTAAGTGGAACACCCGCATCCATCATTGCTAAAGTACTACCACAAATACTTGCTTGTGAAGTAGAACCATTTGATTCTAATACTTCAGATACAAGGCGTACTGTGTATGGGAAATCTTTTTCAGATGGAATTACAGGCTCAAGTGCGCGCTCTCCTAGTGCACCGTGACCAATTTCACGACGACCTGGTCCACGCATCGGTCTTGTTTCACCAACACTAAATGATGGGAAATTGTAATGGTGCATAAAGCGTTTTGATTCTTCTACACCAAGACCATCTAAAATTTGCACATCGCCTAATGCACCTAATGTACAAATACTTAATGCTTGTGTTTGTCCACGTGTGAATAAACCAGAACCGTGTGTACGAGATAAAATACCAACCTCTGATGCTAAAGGACGGATTTCGTCACCTTTACGGCCATCTGGGCGAATTTTTTCAACTGTAATAAGACGACGTACTTCTTCTTTTACAATTTTATATAAAATCTCATTTACTTGTCCTAATGTATCAGCGTCAGCTTCCACAGCTTCGTAATGCTCGATTACACGCTTTTTCACTTCGTTAATTGCATCTTCACGTGCATGTTTCTCATGTACTTGAATTGCAGAATGCATATCCTTCTCAGCCATTTCACGTACAGCTTGATTAAGATCAGCGTCAACTTCATAAAGTTTCACTTCTGATTTCTCTTTACCTACAGCTTGTACAATCTCTTCTTGGAATGCAATTAAACGTTTAATTTCATCATGACCAAACATAATTGCTTCTAACATTGTTTCTTCAGGCACTTGATCTGCTCCTGCTTCAACCATGTTAATCGCATCTTTCGTACCAGCTACAACTAAGTGGATATCACTTTGTTCTTGCTGTTCTACTGTTGGATTAATAACGAATTCGCCATTAATACGACCAACTGTCGCACCAGCGATTGGACCTTCAAATGGAATATCTGAAATCGATAACGCTAATGAAGAACCAAGCATAGCTGCCATTTCAGAAGAACAATCCTGATCAACACTCATTACAATGCTGACAACTTGTACTTCGTTACGGAAACCATCTGCGAATAGCGGACGAATTGGACGGTCGATTAAACGACTTGCCAAAATTGCTTTTTCACTTGGACGACCTTCACGCTTAATAAAACCGCCAGGAATTTTTCCGACTGCATATAAACGCTCTTCATAGTTTACTGTAAGTGGGAAAAAATCTACATTTTTAGCTTCTTTTGATGCAGTTGCTGTAGATAGAACCGCTGTATCGCCATATCTTACTAATACTGCTCCGTTCGCTTGTTTGGCAAGCTGACCAGTTTCAACTGTTAGCTGGCGACCAGCTAAATCTATCGAGAAGACTTGCTTTTCTTGACTCATTTAAGTACCCCTCTCAATTTAAAGTATTCAATTCTTCTATGTAAATGGATAGTATATCACAATATTCTACCTCTAGTATTGCCTAAAATTAAGTAAGCTATAAAGCGTAGAAGATATATTTTTACCTAACAAAAAAGCGGGAATATTCCCGCTTCTTTGACTATCGACGTAAGCCAAGCTTTGTGATTAATTCACGGTAACGTGTGATATCGCTATTACGAAGGTAAGTTAGTAAATTACGACGTTTACCAACCATCTTTAATAGACCACGACGTGAATGATGATCTTTCTTGTGAGTACGTAAGTGCTCGTTTAGAGTGTTAATTTGCTCCGTTAGGACAGCAATTTGAACCTCTGGAGAACCAGTATCAGTCTCATGAGTTCTAAATTGTGCAATGATTTCATTTTTACGCTCTTGTGTTAAAGCCATCCTATTTCACCTCCTATTAATTAAACCCCCAATTACCTAGCAAGCGTCGGTGAGTCGCAATGCCAAGCAATGGTTGTCATAAAGTACATAACATAGAATACTACTTTTCATTTGAAAAAGCAAGTATATTCTTTTCGCTCGCAAAATATTCTTGTGCTGTTTTCTTATCTTTTGCGATTTGTTCAACTAACTCATCAATGCCATTGAATTTCTTCTCTTCTCTTATACGCATATGCCACTCTACTGTAACATTTTGATCGTATATATCTTTGTTAAATTCAAATAAGTGCACTTCAATTGATAATTGACGCTCATCTTCTTTAAAAGTCGGTTTATATCCAATATTACATACACCATCGTACCATTCATCGTGAACTTTTAATCTCACTGCATAAACACCTACAGGTGGCAATAAATACTCATCACTTAAACCTACATTAGCTGTTGGAAAACCAATTTGACGCCCACGTTTGTCGCCGTGTATAACTGTTCCCGCTACAGTATAGGCTCTACCTAAAATAGATGGAATTTGTTCCATTTCGCCATTTCGAATTAACTTTCGTAATGCTGTAGAACTTACTTTCTCTTCTTGAAATTCAACTTTTTCAATCACAGTTTGTGTAAACTCCCCTCTTGCATGAAATGGTAAAGTCTCCATCTTTCCTTTTCCTAAACGTCCATATGAATAATCAAACCCTGCTACTACATGCTTTACATTTAAACCAATAATATAATCATCTACAAATTGTTGTGGTAATAACCCTGCAAATGATTCATCAAATTTAATCACATATAATATATCGATTCCTAAGCTTTCGACTATTTTTTCTTTATCACGCATTGGTGTAATATACTCCACATGCGCATCCTTTTTCCCTAAAACAACAGATGGATGAGGATGAAATGTCATAACTGCACTTTTATATCCTCGGTCGTCCGCTATTTTTTTCGCAGTTCGAATTACACATTGATGTCCTAAATGAATGCCATCAAAAAATCCTAATGCCATTACAGTAGGTGGTAATTCTAATTTATTTTGTTCATGTGGATGAGTTAAATGAATAAGTTTCACGCTTGAATTCACCTTTTTCTGTAATAATCCTTCCAATAATTCATTATAGCTTTAGTTCTTGATTATTCACAAGTACTTTCATCGGCTTTAACATGCCAGGATGTTTCGGATGATGTTCATAAATTGCTAAGCAACGATCATTTTTATCAAACACTGTAATAAATGGTGCTGTTATTTCTAATTCATTCTTTAAGAACATACCATTCTTGATTTTCTCTGCTTGCTTTTCATCTACAACCATTTTTGGAAACTTACTTAATGCTTCATCAATTGAAATGAAGATAGACTCTACTGTTCCATTTTGCACGTTTTCTTCAATTTCTTCAAATGATATGCAATCTTCTAATAAAAATTCACCAGATGCCGTTCTTACAAGGTGAGACATATGTGATGGGAAACCAAGTTTCTCCCCGATCATTACCGCTAACGTTCTTACATATGTTCCTTTACTACACGTTACACGGAAACGGAATGAAATATTTTCTCCTTCAAAAACTTCACGGTCATCAAGTAATACGAATTCATGAATCGTAATTGTACGAACTGGACGTTCCACCTCTTGTCCTGCTCTTGCATATTCATATAATTTTTTCCCGTTTACTTTTACAGCTGAGAACATTGGTGGCATTTGTTCAATCGTGCCTGTTAATTCCGCTAGTACCTCTTCTACTTCTTTACGTGTAATAACACGGTTTACATCTTGTTTCTCCACAACTTCACCAGAAGCATCTTCTGTTGTTGTTGAAAACCCTAATGTTACTTCACCTTCATATGTTTTCGTTTCACTTGTTAAAAATTGTGCAATCTTCGTTGCTCTCCCCACACAAAGTGGTAATACTCCCGTTACATCTGGGTCTAATGTTCCCGTATGACCAATTCTCTTTTCTCGCAATATCTTTCTTAATTTAAATACACAATCATGTGATGTCATGCCTTTTGGCTTATGTAATAATACTACACCTTCCATATATGTTCACCTCATCATAATTCTTTCGTAGTAAATATCCAAAACTTATTTTGCATTGAAAAAATGGATAGACAAATGTCTATCCATTATTCTTCACGTTTACCGTCTTTATTAATTTCATGTAAAAGTGTATCAATTCGATGACCATATCCGATAGACTCATCAAACTCAAAGGTAATTTCCGGTGTTTTACGAAGACGAATACGTTGGCCAATTTCTGAACGAATAAAGCCTTTTGCCTTCGCTAAACCTTTTAACGTATTTTCTTTCTGTTCTTCGTCACCTAAAACAGAAATATATACTTTGGCAATTTGCAAATCACCACTCACTTGTACATCTGTTACTGTAACAAATCCGATACGTGGGTCTTTAATTTTACGACTAATGATGTCGCCTAATTCTTTTTTCATTTGCTCGCCTACACGGTTTGCACGTAATTTCATAACTCTTCACCTCATTCAATACCATTCCAATTGTGTTATCGTACGTTCAATTTCAGGAAATGAATCGATGTACTCCAGTACACGATTCATTTCTTTTTCACAGATAACACGATTTGAGGATACGGAAACAATCGCAATTTCTGTACGTTGCCATACATCTTGATGCCCAACTTCAGAAACAGCTACATTATAGCGCTGTTTCACACGAGTTAGCACTCGTTGCAAAATTGCCCGTTTCTCTTTTAAAGAATGCACATCGTAAATCATACACTCGAATGAGAGTGAAGCGACAATCATCGCTTCACTTCTTCCATAACGTATGCTTCAATGATGTCCCCTTCTTTAAGGTCATTATATCTCTCAATTGTAATACCACACTCATAGTTTTGTGCAACTTCTTTTACGTCGTCTTTGAAACGTTTTAACGTATCAAGTTGTCCTTCAAAAATTACGATACCATCGCGGATAATACGAACGCCACTATCGCGTGTAATTTTACCGTCAATTACGTAACAACCTGCGATTGTTCCAACTTTTGTTACCTTGAATGTTTGACGAACTTCCGCTTGACCGATTACTTTTTCTTCGAATTCTGGATCCAGCATACCTTGCATTGCTAATTCAATTTCTTCGATTACTTTGTAGATAATGCGGTGTAAGCGAACATCAACGTTCTCTAATTCAGCTGTACGCTTCGCGTTCACATCCGGACGTACGTTAAATCCAATTACAATTGCATTAGATGCAGAAGCTAAAATGATATCAGATTCTGTAATCGCACCTACACCAGTGTGAATGATTTTAACTTTTACGCCTTCAACATCAATTTTACGAAGTGACGCTGCCATCGCTTCAACAGAACCTTGTACGTCTGCTTTTACGATTAAGTTGATTTCTTTTACATCGCTCTCTTGGATTTGTTGGAATAAATCTTCAAGGCTTAATTTAGATTTCTCACCACGTTGTGCAACTAACGCTTCTTGTGCACGTGATTCACCGATTTGACGAGCTTTCTTCTCATCAGCGAATGCCATGAAACGATCTCCAGCCTGTGGTACTTCATTTAAACCTGTAATTTCAACAGGAGTTGATGGACCAGCAACTTTTACACGACGACCAATATCACTTACCATTGCACGAACACGTCCGAATGAAGTTCCAACAACGATTGGATCTCCAACTCGAAGTGTACCGTTTTGAACTAATAATGTCGCGATAGTTCCTTTACCTTTATCAAGCTGTGCTTCAATTACAGTACCCGTTGCATAACGATTTGGGTTTGCTTTATATTCTTCTACTTCACTTACAAGAAGAATCATCTCTAGCAAGTTGTCAATTCCCTCGCCTTGGATTGCAGAAATTGGTACGAAAATTGTATCTCCGCCCCAAGCTTCTGGAACTAATTCATATTCTGTTAATTCTTGCATTACACGATCAGGATTCGCCGCTGGTTTATCCATTTTATTCACAGCAACAATAATTGGTACTCCAGCTGCTTTTGCATGGCTAATCGCTTCAACTGTTTGAGGCATAACACCGTCATCAGCTGCAACAACAAGGATTGTAATATCAGTTACTTGCGCACCACGAGCACGCATCGTTGTAAATGCCGCGTGACCAGGCGTATCTAAGAATGTAATTTTCTTATCATTTACTTCAACTTGGTATGCACCAATATGCTGAGTAATTCCACCCGCTTCGCCAGCAGTTACTTTTGAATTACGAATTGAGTCAAGTAATGTTGTTTTACCATGGTCAACGTGTCCCATAATCGTAACAACAGCTGGACGCTCTTTTAAGTTTTCTTCATCATCTTGCTCATCAATGAATGTTTCAAACTCAGTTTCACTTACAACTACTTCTTCTTCTACTTCAATACCGTAATCAGTAGCAATTAACTCAATTGTATCTTTATCCAAGTCTTGGTTAATTGTTGCCATAATTCCAAGCATGAAGAGCTTTTTAATAATTTCAGATGGCTCTTTACTTAACTTTTTAGCAAGTTCACCTACTGTAAGGCTTCCAGAGAAAGTAATTTTATCTGGTGTTTCTACTATTTGCGTTTGTTGTCTTCCAGCAAAGTTATCTTGACGTTTGTCTTCATTTCCTTTGCCTTTTTTCTTTTTCTTATTGCTGTTCTTTTTACTGCGAACAACTTTCTCTTCTACTTCAAACTCATCTGCAACAGAAGGTTTTTCCGCTCCAGTGTTATATTCATTATCTAATTTATTTACTACTTCATCTTCTAACATTGTCATATGATTCGAAACCTCGATATTCATCTCTTTAAGTTTTGTCATAAGATCTTTACTTGAGATATTATTTTTTTTTGCATATTCATGTACTCGAATTTTACTCATACCTTCACCCCCGGTAATTTGTATCGAGCATGCTACGTAGCTTTTTCGCAAAGCCTTCATCTAACACAGCTACAACGACTCGCTCGTCTCTCCCAATCGCATGCCCTAATTGTTGTCGATTTTCGACTTTTTTCATTGGTACGTTGTAGTACGTCGTTTTATCCGTGATACGTTTAGTAGTGTTCGCTGACGCATCTTCAGAAAGCAATACGAGCTTTGCTTTACCACTTCGTACTTCTTTTAAAACGAGTTCTTCACCCGAAATGATTTTTCGAGCGCGATTTGCTAGTCCTAAAAACGATTTCCAATCGGACACTTATTTCGACTCCTTCTCAACAAGCTCAAGAAGCTCTTCGTACAGAGAACTGTCGATTTTCGCTTTTAGATGATGTTCCAAAATGTTTTTCTTTTGGGCTTGCATAATGCATTCTTTATCTTTTGACAAATATGCACCTCGTCCTGATTTTTTTCCAGATAAATCAATAGACACTTCGCCCTCTTTGGAACGAACAATGCGAACGAGCTCTCGTTTTGATTTCATCTCTTGCGTCGCGATACATTTTCGTAACGGAACTTTTCGATTGCTCATACTCATCACCTCTATTCGATTTCGTCTTCAACTGAATCGAATCCGAATGCGATTACGCTATCTTCTTCTGTTACAATTCCAAGTTGTTTCGCATCAGACTCACTTTTAATATCAATTTTCCAGCCTGTTAATTTAGCTGCAAGACGCGCATTTTGTCCACGCTTACCGATAGCTAATGATAGCTGGTGGTCTGGAACAACAACAGTTGTTGCTTTTTCATCTTCATCTACAAGTACTTTAACAACTTGTGATGGGCTTAAAGCATTTGCAACATATTCAACTGGATCATTTGACCAGCGAACGATGTCAATCTTTTCACCTTTTAGTTCATCTACAACACGTTGTACACGTTGTCCTTTCGGTCCTACGCAAGAACCAACTGGATCAACATCAATGTTTTCTGCATGCACAGAGATTTTAGAACGATCTCCTGCTTCGCGCGCTACAGAGCGAATTTCTACAGTTCCATCATAAATTTCTGGAACTTCCATTTCGAATAAACGTTTTAAAAGACCAGGATGTGTACGTGATACGTAAATTTGTGGTCCTTTTGTTGTCTTTTCTACTTTTGTAATAAATACGCGAATACGATCATGTGGCTTATATTGCTCATTTGGCATTTGCTCACTTACAGGTAATAAAGCTTCTACTTTACCTAAGCTTACGTAGATGAAACGAGCATCTTGGCGTTGTACAATACCAACCATAATGTCTTCTTCACGATCACTAAATTCTGAGTAAATAACACCACGTTCTGCTTCACGAACTCGTTGTGTTACAACTTGTTTTGCAGTTTGCGCTGCAATACGACCAAAATCTTTTGGCGTTACTTCAATTTCTAGTACGTCGCCATCTTGGTAGTTTGGATTAATTTGTCTTGCCTCTTCTACAGAGATTTCAAGACGTGGATCAAACACATTATCAACAACGTCCTTACGTGCTAAAACTTGAATTGTTCCCACTTCTGGGTTAAAGCTCACACGAACGTTTTGTGCTTGGTTAAAATTGCGTTTATAAGCAGAGATTAACGCTGCTTCAATCGCATCAATAATAATATCTTTACTAATACCTTTTTCTGACTCTAATACGAGCAAAGCATCTAACAACTCAGTGCTCATGAAGATCCCCCTTCTTACTAAAACGTAACAGCAAGTCGCGCATTTGCAACTTTATCCATTGGAATTTGGATTTCTTTTTTACGTGTTTTAATTGTTAATAGTAGTGTAATTGTAGTACCGTCGTAGGAAAGTAACTTTCCTTCAAACATCTTTTCGCCATCAATCGGCTCATATGTTTTAATTGCCACTTGTTTTCCTACCGCTTGCTGGAAGTCTTTCTCTTTCTTTAATGGGCGTTCTGCTCCAGGAGATGATACATCCAAAAAGTAAAGGTGAGGAATTGGATCCTCTTTATCTAAAGCTTCGCTTAAACGTTCACTTACCGCACCGCATTCTTCAATGTCGACTCCCTTTTCAGAATCGATGAATACGCGTAAGAACCAGTCTTGTCCTTCTTTCACATACTCTACATCTACAAGTTCAAGATTTAACTCTTCAACGATTGGCTGCGCAAATGCTTCTACAACTTCTGTGACTTTCTTATCCATAAACAGCCTCCTTCCTGCCGCCATGTACCATTTACAAGAAAAGATCCCGTTCATAAAGACGGTCTATCTTATTCTTTCTCGTTAGCTAACAAAAGCCCCTGCCGTTAAGCAGGGAATATCTGTCTTAGTATTACCAAATTTAAGAAGTAAAACTTGTAACAAAATATGTATATACGACAGAAATGTCTTTACTATCTACATGAATAAAATGTAGATAGTAACACGAAAGAGTGGGTTTCCCCACTCTCTTTTTCACAAAATATACATGACATGGTTATCTCGGTTTATAGTATACCACAGCAAATATTGATTTGCAAAGACTTTTCCTACCTATTAGAACAGTGATAATTGGTTTTGATCCGGCAAATCTCCTAAACAACCTTGGCTATCTAAATACTCAATAATTGTTTTCGAAACCTTACTTCGTTGCTGTAAGTCTTCTTTTGATAAGAAGTCTCCATTTTTGCGCGCTTCCACAATACTTAAGGCTGCGTTCGTACCAAGACCAGGCACTGCATTAAACGGAGGGATTAATGAGTCTCCATCAATAATAAATTCCGTTGCATGCGAACGGTATAAATCAACCTTTTGGAATGAGTATCCACGCTCGCACATTTCAAGCGTCATTTCTAGTACCGTTAATAAACTTTTCTCTTTCGGCGCTGCATCCAATCCTTTTTGAGCTATTTCATCAATTTTCACACGTATGGATGCTGAACCTTTCGCCATCGCCTCTACATCAAAATCATCTGCACGGACTGTAAAATATGCCGCATAGAATAAAAGTGCAAAATGTACTTTAAAGTATGCGATACGCACAGCCATAAGTACGTAAGCAGCCGCATGGGCTTTAGGGAACATATATTTAATCTTCTTACATGAATCAATATACCAACCTGGTACATTATTACCTTTCATGTCATCTTCCCATTCTTCCGGTACACCTTTACCTTTACGAACCGACTCCATGATTTTGAAGGCTAATGATGGATCTAAACCTTGATAGATTAAATATACCATGATGTCATCACGACAACCGATAACTTCACTCAGCGTACATGTACCGTTATAAATTAACTCATTTGCATTACCCAGCCATACGTCAGTACCATGTGACAGCCCAGAAATTTGGACCAATTCTGAGAATGTCGTTGGTTTTGTCTCTTCTAACATCTGTCTTACGAATTTCGTACCGAATTCTGGGATACCAAGTGTACCTGTTTTACAGTTAATTTGTTCTTCCGTTACCCCTAACGTTTCTGGACCAGAGAAAATTTTCATTACCTCTGGATCATCCGTTGGGATTGTTTTCGGATCAATACCACTTAAATCTTGTAACATACGAATAACGGTCGGATCATCGTGTCCTAGTATATCAAGTTTCAATAAATTATCATGAATCGAGTGGAAGTCAAAATGCGTTGTTCTCCACTCAGCACCAATTGAATCAGCAGGAAACTGTATTGGGGAGAAATCAAAGATATCCATGTAATCTGGCACAACGATTATACCACCTGGATGCTGTCCAGTTGTACGTTTTACCCCTGTACATCCCGCTACTAAGCGGTCAATCTCTGCATTCCGAATTGTTAAATTGTGATCATTTGCATAACCTTTTACATATCCATAAGCTGTTTTTTCCGCAACTGTACCAATCGTTCCAGCACGGTATACATAATCTTCACCGAACAGTACTTTCGTATAGTTATGGGCACGTGGTTGGTATTCCCCGGAGAAGTTCAAATCGATATCGGGTACCTTATCTCCTTTGAATCCAAGGAACGTTTCGAATGGGATATCATGTCCATCTTTTACATATGCCACATTACATGTCGGACAATCTTTATCTGGTAAGTCGAAACCAGAGCCTACCGAACCATCATTAAAGAATTCAGATTGCTTGCATTTTGGACAGACATAGTGTGGTGGTAATGGGTTTACTTCTGTAATTTCCATCATCGTTGCAACGAACGATGAACCTACTGAACCACGCGAACCTACTAGATATCCGTCGACTAACGATTTTTTCACAAGCTTATGTGAGATTAAATAAATAACGGCAAACCCATGTCCAATAATACTTTTCAATTCTTTTTCTAAGCGAGCCTCTACAATTTCTGGTAGTTCTTCACCATATATACTGCGTGCCATTTTATAACTCATATCACGTGTTTCATCATCGGCACCCTCAATTTTCGGTGTATATAGATCATCTTTTACCGGACGAACATCACCAATTAATGACGCAACTTTTTGTGTATTCGTTACAACAACTTCTTTCGCTTTGTCCTCACCTAAAAATGAAAAACACTCTAGCATTTCATCAGTTGTACGGAAATGTACTGGCGGTAATGAATGTCGATTTAACGGATTTGCCCCGCCCTGTGAACTAACTAAAATTTTACGATACATTGCATCTTCTGGATCTAAGTAATGCACGTTCCCTGTAGCGACAACTGGTTTATCTAACGTCTCACCTAGTTTTACTAAGTTAGAGATAATTGTTTTTAATTGTCCTTCATCTCGAACGAGTTCACGCTCTACTAAATGACGCAACACCTCTGGAGGCATTACTTCAATGTAATCATAGAACTGTGCAATTTCTTCTACCTCTTCAGGAGCTTTTTGCATCATTGCCTCAAATACTTCACCTTTATCACAAGCCGTTCCTACTAAAATTCCTTCACGGTATTTTTTTAATAGTGACCTCGGTACTCGTGGTACACGGTAAAAGTAATTAAGGTGAGAATATGAAACAAGTTTATATAAATTTTTCAACCCAACATCTGATGTGGCAAGTAACGTCATATGACTTGGACGGCCACGCTTATACGCATCCCCTTGTCCCATGCTATCATTTAATTGATCGTGATATTCAAATCCCTTTTCAATTACATCTTTCAACATTTTCACAAGTAAATATCCCGTCGCTTCTGTATCATAAATCGCACGGTGATGTTGCGTTAATTCAATATCAAGTTTTTTACACATCGTATTTAATCGATGATTTTTCATTTCTGGGAATAAGAATCGTGCAAGTTCTAACGTATCAATAACGGGGTTATTCGTTTTTTCTAACCCAGCCTTTTTAAAACCTACGTTAATAAAGCCCATATCAAAGCTTGCATTATGGGCAACAAGTGTATGGTCACCCATCCATTCCTCAAACTTTTTAAACACTTCGTCCACTTCTGGTGCATCAGTTAACATATCATCTGTAATACCTGTTAATTCAATAATCGTCGCTGATAATGGTTGATGTGGATTTGCGAAAGATTCAAAGCGATCAATGATTTCGCCACCCTTTACTTTTACGGCAGCCAACTCAATGACTGTGTCGTATACAGCTGATAAACCTGTCGTCTCAACGTCGAAAACAACATACGTTTCCTCTGCAAGTAAACGATGCGCCTCGTTATACGCTATCGGTACACCATCATTAACTAAATTCGCTTCTACACCGTATATAACTTTAACTCCAGCTTTTTTCCCCGCAGAATATGCCTCCGGGAACGACTGAGCCACAGCATGGTCTGTAACCGCAATAGCTTCATGTCCCCATTTACCAGCTTGGGCAACAAGTCTAGAAACAGGAGTAACAGCATCCATTTGGCTCATCGGAGTGTGAAGATGAAGTTCTACACGCTTTTCGCCTTCTGGCGCTTTATCTTTACGAGACGGCCCTGTTATTTCATTAATATCATTTGCAATCATTACTAAATCTCGAACGAATGTATCGTTTTGAACAGAACCACGCGCTTTCACCCACATTCCTTTTTTCAAGGATTGCAGCATTGGAATATCTTCTTTGTCACGCGAGAACATTTTGATCATAATAGAATCCGTATAATCCGTTATTTTTAAAGTTAATAACGTACGCCCACTACGAAGCTCTTTTGTTTCTACATGGAAGACATATCCTTGAACCGTTTTTCTTCTTTCTTCATCTTGAATTTCTCGCATCGGTGTAATCTCTTCATCCGGCTTAATAAGATACCCGAGTGTAATCGGTCCTTCATGCACAACGCTGCTTTCTTCAGCTTGCTTCTTCGCCATTTCTTCCATAGCTTGTATAACACGCTCGCGGTCTTCTTGCTGCGTTTGCTCACGAAACTTTTGCATTTCTTCTGCATTTTGCTGTATATGTGTGTCTAACTGGAAACGCGGGAATCCAAAAGCTTCGTATTGATCCCCCACTGGTTTCGCAACGTTTTTCTTTAAAGCAGTAGACTCCAGCTCATTATTTACATTTATTAACAACTTCACTCCATTCACCTGCGGAAGTTGCTTCTTTAAGTACGCGAACATGGGTGAAAATGTAATTCGTTCCGTACAAAGTGGCCAATACGCCCTTACTTCTTCTTCTGTAAATTGTTTATTCTCTGTTTCTAATGCAAATGTTGTTCTTGCAATATGAGAAAATGATTGCTTAAGCTTTGTTTCTAGCAATTCATATAATTCTGTAGGCAAAATACGTGGCACTTGTAAATCAAAATGCCAACTTTTATTCGCTTTATCAATAACGAGCCTTTCAATACCACCGCCTTGTAAATATTGATTTATAAGGTCGTCTGGTATTTGCAACTGCTGGAGCAAAATTTGAAATCGCTCTTGTTGTTCATTTGTTAAAGACATAAGCACTCTCCTTCCATTTGCTATTATAAATTGAAACGTACTACAAAGAAAGATTTCTTCCTTCTTCTTTTACAAAATACGTTTACAAAGAAAGAGAAGGTACCCCATTACGAGGTACCTCTTCTTATTTTAAAATATTTGCAATATATGTTTGAAGTTCTTCTACTTTTACTTCTTCAGACTCACCTGTAGCACGTACTTTCACTTCTACAATACCTTCGTCTGCTTTTTTACCAACTGTAACGCGAACTGGAAGACCGAATAAATCTGCATCTGCAAACTTAACACCTACACGTTCTGCACGATCGTCTAATAACACTTCATAGCCTTGTTCTTGTAATGAGTTGTAGATATTTTCACCCATTTCACGTTGTGCATCAGATTTCATATTTACTGGAATTACATGCACATGGAATGGTGCTACAGCTTTTGGCCAAACTAAGCCGTTCTCATCGTTAAACTGCTCTGCAATTGCTGCCACTGTACGAGATACACCGATACCGTAACAACCCATAATAAGTGGTTGTGTTTTTCCGTTTTCATCTAGGAATGTCGCGTTCATTGCTTCACTATAACGAGTTCCTAATTTGAATACATGACCAACTTCAATTCCGCGTGCGAAAAGAATTGTTCCGTTTCCATCTGGAGATTGGTCTCCTTCTTGAATGAAGCGTAAATCTGTATATTGACTTACTTTAAAGTCACGTTCTGGATTTACATTTACATAATGGAATCCTTCTTCGTTCGCTCCTGAACATCCGTTAACAATTGATGCTACAGCGTGATCAGCAATAATTTCAATATCACCTGTTACACCAATCGGCCCTAATGAACCAATTTCACAATTTAATAATTCTTTTACTTCTTCATGAGAAGCAAGCTCAACAACTGAAGCGCCGTATACATTTTTCACTTTCACATCGTTTACTTCGTGATCACCACGAACAAGTACAACTACTAATTTCTCATCTACTTTAAATACCATAGACTTAATGCACTTGTCAGCTGCAATGTTTAAGAATGCAGATACTTCTTCAATTGCTTTTTGGTCTGGTGTTGCTACTTTTTCAAGAGCTTTTTCTGCTTCGTCACTCTTCGTATACGTATCTACAACAGGAGCCATTTCGATGTTTGCTGCATAATCAGATGTGTCAGAGTATGCAATTGTATCTTCACCAACATCAGATAATACCATAAATTCATGTGTATCTTTTCCGCCCATTGCTCCAGAATCAGCAATAACTGCACGGAAATTCAAGCCACAACGAGCAAAAATGTTAGAGTATGCTTTATATAAGCGATCGTATACTTCATCTAAGCTCTCTTGTGTAGCATGGAAAGAGTATGCATCTTTCATTAGAAACTCTCTTCCACGTAATAAACCGAAACGAGGTCTTTGCTCATCACGGAATTTTGTTTGAATTTGGTATAATGTTAACGGTAATTTTTTATATGATTTCACTTCATCACGCACAAGATCCGTAATTACTTCCTCATGTGTCGCTCCTAATGCGAATTCACGAGCGTTACGATCTTTCATACGCATTAATTCAGATCCGTATGAATACCAACGACCTGATTCTTGCCATAATTCTGCAGCTTGCATAGCTGGCATTAATAATTCTACAGCTCCTGCACGCTCCATTTCTTCTCGAACGATACGTTCTACTTTGTGTAATACTTTTAATCCAAATGGTAGAAAACTATAAATACCAGAAGCATTTTGACGCATAAAACCTGCGCGAAGTAATAATTGATGACTCTTAATTTCAGCATCAGCTGGAACTTCACGTAATGTAGGACTGAATACCATACTTTGTTTCATTTATTTGCACCTCTTCATTTTACTCTTACACGCAGTAAAACCCCTCACCTCGAATTAGGTGAGGGATTTTATTCTACGAGCTCTATTTCATTATTAGTTTCATTCTATTTTACAAGAAAAACTTACGAATGTCATTCCATGTTACAACTAACATTAATAACATTAATAATGCAAAACCAATAAAATGAACCATTCCTTCTTTTTGACGGTCAATTGGTTTCCCTCGTAACGCTTCAATTAAGAAGAAGAATAAACGGCCACCATCTAAAGCAGGAACTGGTAATAAATTAAATAAACCAAGATTAATGCTTAGAACTGCCGCTAAACTTAGTACACGCGTAAATCCATAATCTACAACTTGATCTGTTAGATTATAAATTCCTACTGGACCTGACAACTCATTAATAGAAAATTGACCAGTTACTAATTTCACAAGAGATTCAAAAATTAGTTTCGTCCATTGGTACGTTTGTTCAAATCCTGATTTAATAGAACCCATTACTGTTTTCTCTACAGGAGAATAAACACCAATTCTACCAACTTCGTCTTTTCCTTCTTTATCAAGTGTTGGCGTTACTTTCACATTAAACTGTTCATTATCACGCTTTACTTGTAACGTAATTTCTTTATTCGGGTTTTCACGTACAATAGTAACAACATCTTTCCATGTACTTGTGTTTTTCCCATCAATCGCTTGAATTGTATCATTCTCTTTCAGGCCAGCTTGCTGTGCTGCACTATTATCCATCACTTTTCCGACCATTGGTTTGTCAATAGGAACCCCTTGTACAAATCCAAGAATCACAAAAATAACAAATGCTAAAATGAAGTTCATTGCAGGACCCGCAAAGATTGTTAAAGCGCGTTGACCCAATTTTTTAGAGCCAAATTGCCTGTTATATGGAGCAATTTGAATTTCTTCTCCAGCAGTAATGATGCGAGCCTTTTCATTCACTCGGAATGTTTGAAGCTCTTCCTCATACTCTTCATAGCCTGAAATCGTTAGATTATGCTCTAAATCAGCTTGTTCGACTTCAATAACACGAACATTTGGATATTTTTCATATCCATCAAAAACTAATTTCACAGCTTCGTCTTTTTCATTTAGCACAAGGCCAACCTTTTTCCCTGGCTTTAACTCAACTGTGTCTGCATCCTCGCCAGCCATTCTTACATAGCCACCCAGAGGCAGTAATCGAATCGTATACACCGTTTCATTCTTTTCAAATGAGAATATTTTCGGACCAAAACCAATCGCAAACTCGCGGCATAAAATGCCTGCTCTTTTCGCGAAGTATAGATGCCCTAGCTCATGGAAAAATACGAGTGCACCGAAAATTAATATAAAGGCAATCGCTGTATTCAATTCCATAACCACCTTTGCTAAATTTGTTCCATCACAAACCGTCTTGTGGCTGCATCAATTTCCAGAATTTCCTCTAAGCTCGGACGTGCAATGACATTGTGATGGTTCATTGCTTTTTCAATGAGGTCTTCCACTGTTAAGAAACCAATTCTCTTTTGTAAAAAAGCTTCAACAGCTACTTCATTTGCTGCGTTCATTACAGCTGGCATACTTCCACCAGCTTTTCCAGCTTCATACGCAAAACGTAAACAACGGAATCGTTCTTGGTCCATTTTCTCAAAATGCAACGTCCCTATTTCCCATAAGTTTAACTGTTTTGTGTCTGAAAGAGGCAATCTATCAGGATATGTAAGTGCGTATTGAATTGGTACTCGCATATCAGGTGAACCAAGCTGCGCCATTACACTACGATCTTCAAATTCAACCATAGAATGGATAATACTTTCTTTATGTAAAACAACATCGATTTGCTCATAAGGGATACCAAAAAGCCAATGTGCTTCAATTACTTCTAGTCCCTTATTCATCATTGTAGCAGAATCAATTGTAATTTTCGAACCCATTGACCAGTTTGGATGTCGAAGCGCATCTTCTACGGTCACATGATGCAATTCATCTCTCGTTTTATCACGGAAACTTCCACCAGAAGCCGTTATAATAAGACGAGAAATTCTTTTTTCATTTTCACCATTCAAGCATTGAAAAATAGCCGAATGTTCACTATCTACTGGAAGTAACGAAACATTATGTTTTCGCGCTGCTTCCATTACAAGATGTCCTGCAGTTACTAACGTTTCTTTATTTGCAATTCCAATTGTTTTTTTCGCCTCAATCGCACGAAGTGTCGGTAACAACCCTACGCTACCTACAACAGCATTTACTACAATCTCCGCATCTGGATGTAATGCTACTTCTAAAAGTCCTTCACTACCATATACAATTTTTGTATTACCAGAAACAGTTTGTAATTTTAAAACATCTTCCTCTCTTTGCACAGAGACGATTTGCGGAGAAAATTCTTGAATTACCTTTACTGCGTAGTCAATATTTTTCCCTACAGAAAAAGCAACGAGACGGAATTGGTCTGGGTGCGAGCGTAATACATCTAAAGTTTGTGTACCAATTGATCCGCTTGCACCTAATAAACTAATGTTTTTCATGACTCCAACCCCTCGTTCATTTATTAATTGTATTGTAATAAGAAGTAGAGAATTGGTAAAACGAATAACCAACTATCTGTTCGATCTAATATACCACCATGCCCAGGTAAAATTGTACCTGAATCCTTTACGCCATAATGACGTTTAAAAGCAGATTGTACTAAATCACCAATTTGTCCAAAAATAGAAATGATAATTGTCAGCACAATTAAAATTACTACATTCGATTCGACTGGGAAGAACACGTTGTAAACAAGTGCCACAATAATTCCACAAACGATGCCGCCTAATGAACCTTCAATCGTTTTATTTGGACTAATTTCTGGCCACAATTTTCTCTTGCCCAATGCTTTTCCTACGAAATATGCGCCTGAATCAGTAGCCCATATAACAAATAATGCACAAAACACATATTTAATTCCTAATATTCTCGTTTCATTTAAATATAAGAATCCCATTGCCACATATGTCGTTGCCATTAGTAAAAATGAAGCATTATCAAAAGTAAATGTATTCTTAGAAAGGACTGTATATGATAAAAGTAATAAAACAATCACAAATGTGATTTCCAATTTACCTAATCCAATCCATGTAAACAGTTCTGATGCACTACTTGGAATTAAAAGAATCCACAATAATACTGCAGCTAAAACTGTCGGTACTGAAATAAGCGTAAGCTTATTCATACGAATTAATTCATATAAACCTATAGAAGCAAGTGCATACACTAAAACCGTAAAAGGCACGCCACCGTATATTACGATGGGAATGAATAGCGCGGCAGCAACCACTCCAGTAATAATTCTCTGTTTCACTACCAAACCCTCTCTTTCTACACGCCTCCGAATCTGCGCCCTCTATGTTGAAAGTCAGTAATCGCATTTAGCAAATGTTCTTCTTTGAAGTCTGGCCAATACACATCTGTAAACCAAAACTCCGAATATGCAATTTGCCATAACATGAAATTACTAATACGTAGCTCTCCGCTTGTTCGGATTAATAACTCTGGATCGGGTAAAGAACTCGTCATTAAGTAGGAGGAAAGCATTTCTTCACTTACCTCTTCAGAACGAATTTTTCCTTCCTCATTATCTTTCATCATATGTTGCACAGCAGAAACGATTTCATCTCGACTTCCATAGTTTAACGCGAAATTAAGAATTAATCCCGTATTCTCTTTCGTATCTTCCATGGCTTTCTCCATCGCTCTGCGTGTATGCGTAGGAAGACGATCTTTTTGCCCTATTACTCGGACTTGTACGTTTTCTTCAATCAATTCTGGTAAAAATGTACCTAGAAATTCTTCTGGAAGCTTCATTAAATAATCAACTTCCTTTTTCGGTCTTTTCCAGTTCTCAGTTGAAAAAGCATAAAGAGTTAACACTTTCACATTAAGTTTACTTGCAAATTTTGTAATTTTCTTTACAACTTGCATACCTTCATGATGTCCCGCAATACGAGGCATTGCTCTCCTCTTTGCCCATCTTCCATTCCCATCCATAATGATGGCAATATGTTCTGGGATATATCCTTTTTTCACTTCTTCAACGAGATGATCAAACGATGTGTCCTTTTTACCTTTAAAAAAAGGAAAGTTTTTAAACATCATTCATACCCTCCAACAAGCAGACGTATGCCTAAAAGTGTAAAAAGACCCCCTTAAGAAGAGGGTCATATTTGCGAAGTTATCGCTATTACACTTCCATGATTTCTTTTTCTTTGTTTTTTGCGATTTCGTCAACTTTTGCAATATATTTATCTGTTTCTTTTTGGATATCTTCAGTATATCCTCTTAAATCATCTTCTGTAATCTCGCCAGCTTTTTCAAGCTTCTTAAGATCATCATTTCCGTCACGACGTACGTTACGAACAGCTACTTTTGCTTCTTCAGCATATTTTTTCACAACTTTAACAAGATCACGACGACGCTCTTCTGTTAATGCAGGGAATGCAATACGAATTACAGTTCCATCATTAGAAGGGTTTAAGCCTAAATCTGCTTTTAAAATTGCTTTTTCGATATCACCGATAGAAGTTTTATCATAAGGTTGAATTACAAGTAAACGTGCTTCTGGAACTGTAATGTTCGCTAATTGCACAACTGGTGTTGGTGCACCATAGTAATCAACTTGTACCTTATCTAATACAGACGAGCTTGCACGACCAGCGCGAACTGTTGCTAATTCACGAGAATAAGCAGCAACTGCTTTTTCCATTTTTTCATTTGAAGACTTCAATACTTGTTGTCCCATATTTATTTCCCCCTTACAACTGTTCCAATATTTTCGCCTAAAACGGCACGTTTAATATTACCTTTTTCCATAACTGAGAATACAATTAATGGAATATCATTATCCATACATAGAGAAGAAGCTGTAGAATCCATTACACCTAAACCTTCTTTTAATACATCTAAGTAAGTAAGCGTTTCGTATTTCGTAGCTGTTGGGTCAATAGATGGATCTGCGCTATATACGCCATCCACATTATTTTTTGCCATTAAAATAACGTCTGCTTCGATTTCCGCTGCACGTAATGCTGCTGTTGTATCTGTAGAGAAGTATGGATTACCTGTACCTGCTGCAAAGATAACAACACGTTTTTTCTCTAAGTGACGAACTGCTTTACGGCGAATGTAAGGCTCTGCCACTTGACGCATCTCAATTGAAGTTTGTACACGAGTTTGGATTCCAATATTCTCCAAGCTATCTTGAAGAGCTAATGAATTCATAACTGTAGCTAACATGCCCATGTAATCTGCTCCTGCACGATCCATGCCCATTTCACTTCCAATTTTCCCACGCCAAATGTTACCGCCACCAACAACAACAGCAACCTCTACATCAAGTTCTGCAATTTCTTTTACTTGTTCTGCAACTGACTTAATAACAGTTGGATTAATTCCAAATCCTTGCTCTCCAGCTAAAGCTTCTCCACTTAGCTTTAAAACGACACGATTATATTTCGGTTTACTCATAATGAACCTCCAATTGCTTACATCTTTATTTTAAAAAAGGGAACACAATGTGTTCCCTAATCTGTATTAGTTACTACCTTTTACTTGGTTCATTACTTCTTCAGCAAAGTTGTCTTCGCGTTTTTCGATACCTTCACCAACAGCGTAGCGAACGAATCCTTTTAATGTTCCGCCTTTAGACTCAACGAACTGACGAACTTTCATATCAGGGTTTTTAACGAATGCTTGGTCAAGTAAGCAAATCTCTTCGAAGAATTTGCCTAGACGGCCTTCAACCATTTTTGCAACGATTTTTTCAGGCTTGCCTTCGTTTAATGCTTGTTGTGTTAATACTTGACGCTCATGCTCAACTTCTTCAGCTGTTACAGCATCGCGGTCGATGTATTTAGGGTTAACTGCAGCGATGTGCATTGCAACATCTTTAGCAGCAGCTTCATCAGTAGAACCTTCAAGAACTGTTAATACACCAATGCGTCCACCCATGTGTAGGTAAGCGCCGAATGCATCTGCATCAGTTTTTGATACGATTTCGAAACGACGAAGTGTAAGTTTTTCACCAATTTTAGCGATTGCTTCATTGATGTGCTCTTCAACGTTTTTACCGTTTTCCATTGTTTGAGCCATAGCTTCTTCAACGTTAGCTGGTTTGTTAGTTAATAAGTGAGCAGCTAATTCTTTAATTAGTGCTTGGAAACCTTCGTTTTTCGCAACGAAATCAGTTTCAGAGTTTAATTCTAAGATTAAAGCGTCGTTACCGTTTGTTTCGATGAAAGTTAAACCTTCAGCAGCAATGCGGTCTGCTTTTTTAGCAGCTTTCGCAATACCTTTTTCGCGTAAGAAGTCAATTGCCTTCTCCATGTCGCCGTTAGTTTCTGTTAAAGCTTTTTTGCAGTCCATCATACCTGCGCCAGTTTTTTCACGTAATTCTTTTACCATTTGAGCAGTGATTGCCATATTTTTCATCCTCCTAAAATATGTATTTATACCTTTTATAAAGGTGTTTATACCTTAAAAAAGGTGATAAAAGGCCGAACCCCTTATCACCTTTCCAACTTTGTTACGCAGTAACAGTTTCTTCACCTTGTTTTGCTTCAAGGATCGCGTCTGCCATTTTAGATGTAAGAAGTTTTACAGCACGAATTGCATCATCGTTTGCTGGAATAACGTGATCGATTTCGTCTGGATCACAGTTTGTATCAACGATACCGATGATTGGAATGTGTAATTTGCGTGCTTCAGCAACTGCAATACGCTCTTTACGAGGGTCTACTACGAATAATGCACTTGGAAGACCTTTCATATCTTTAATACCGCCTAAGAATTTCTCAAGACGCTCTAACTCTTTTTTAAGTTGAACAACTTCTTTCTTAGGAAGTACTTCGAAAGTACCATCTTCTTGCATTCTTTCGATGTCTTTAAGACGCTTGATACGCTTTTGGATTGTTTGGAAGTTTGTTAAAGTTCCGCCTAACCAACGTTGGTTAACGAAGTACATACCAGCACGAGTTGCTTCTTCTTTAATAGCTTCTTGTGCTTGTTTTTTAGTACCTACGAATAAGATGTCTCCACCTTCAGCAGCGATGTCGCGCATCGTTCTGTAAGCTTCCTCAACTTTTTTCACAGTTTTTTGTAAGTCGATGATGTAGATACCGTTACGCTCTGTGAAAATGTAACGCTTCATTTTTGGGTTCCAACGACGAGTTTGATGTCCGAAATGAACACCAGCTTCAAGCAATTGCTTCATAGAAATTACTGACATAATATAGTTCCTCCTAAATGGTTTTTGATATCCTCCGTTTACTTCATCTCTAAGCGAAACTACAAACGTAGCACCAACACTTAAATCAGTAAACGTGTGTACTTTGTACTGACACCACTGCTTACTATATCATACTGAAATATTACAATCAAGTCGAAAATGCGAACAATGTAAAACTTTCTTTGTTCATACTCGAATTCTAGTATTACCAACCTTCATTTCTTTTAAGCAAAAAAGTAAAACACAATTAATAGTTTTCCCAGAAAACACGCTTATGGCACTTTTCACAAGCGCCATCAATCCATTGCACAAAAAAACTCTCCTCGATCGAGGAGAGTTTTTTATAAATTAGTTTGTTTTTAATTTAGCAAGTTCCTGTAGAAACTTGTCGTTTAGCACTTTAATGTATGTTCCTTTCATACCTAAAGAGCGAGACTCAATTACACCAGCACTTTCTAATTTACGTAGTGCATTTACGATTACAGAACGAGTAATTCCTACACGATCAGCAATTTTACTTGCAACAAGTAAACCTTCTATTCCATTTAATTCTTCGAAGATATGCTCAATTGCTTCTAACTCACTGTAAGATAATGAGCTGATCGCCATTTGAACAACAGCTTTACTACGTGCTTCCTCTTCGATTTCTTCTGCTTTTTCACGTAAGATTTCCATGCCTACAACAGTTGAGCTGTACTCAGCAAGGATTAAATCGTCATCTAAGAACTCTTGACCAAGACGAGCTAATACTAAAGTACCTAGACGCTCACCACCACCAACGATTGGTACGATTGTAGTTAAACCTTGACCAAATAATTCTCTGTTTTCTACCGGGAATGCTGTGTAAGCACTGTTCACATCTAAGTTTGAAGATGTTTCTGTAATGTTGAATAAGCTTTGTGTATATTCTTCTGGGAATTGACGTTCTGCAAGCATTTGCTTCATGCGTTCGTTTTCGATTTGTTGGTGAATTGCATAACCTAGTAATTTACCACGACGACTAACTACGAATACGTTTGCTTCGATTACTTCACACATTGTGTCAGACATTTCTCTAAAGTTTACAGGCTTCCCTGCTGCGCTCTGTAATAACGCATTTAATTTTCTTGTTTTTGCTAATAATTCCATTTCAAAAGTTCCTCCTACATGTTACTCACATATTTTTTCATCACTTGGAAACTAGGGCGAGTCACCTGATGACACTATTACAAAATAAACTGGCTCACATCTTTATTTTTAGCAATTGTTGCTAATTTCTCCTCAACGTATTGAGGGGTTATCGTTATTTTCTCTAACGTAATTTCAGATGCTTCAAACGATAAATCTTCAAGGAGCTTCTCCATAATCGTATGAAGTCTTCTTGCTCCAATATTATCTGTATCCTGATTAACTTGATAAGCAATCTCAGCAATCTTACGAATAGCTTCGTCTGAAAATTCAATTTCTATACCTTCAGTCGCTAATAATGCCATATATTGTTTAATTAACGCATTGTCAGGCTCGATTAATATTTTAACAAAATCGTCTGTCGATAATTTTGTTAATTCTACTCGAATCGGAAATCTCCCTTGCAATTCCGGAATTAAATCCGACGGTTTAGACATATGGAACGCTCCAGCTGCAACGAATAAAATATAATCCGTTTTTACTGATCCGTATTTTGTCGCAACATTCGACCCTTCTACAATTGGCAAAATGTCACGTTGCACACCTTCACGTGATACATCTACGCTATTCGACTGCTTACCAGCAATTTTGTCAATTTCATCGATAAAAATAATCCCGAGCTGTTCAGCACGATAAACAGCCTCTTGTGTAACTTCATCCATATCAATTAAGCGCTGTGCCTCTTCATTTGTCAAGAGTTTTCTTGCTTCTTTTACAGAAAGTTTACGTTTTTTTGTTTTTTTCGGCATAAAACTCCCTAACGCATCTTGGAAATTCATTCCCATTTGCTCCATGCCAGTTCCTTGTAACATATCAAACATTGACGACTGTTGCTCAGTCACTTCAATCGATACAATCTCTTCTTCAAGAAGCCCTGCAGCAAGCTTTCTCTCCACATCTTGACGTTTCTTTTCGATTTCACCATCTTCTTGTGTATCAGACGTTTGACTCGAATTTTGAGCGCCCCCAAAAAGCATCTCTAATGGATTTTTAAATCCAGATTGCTTCTCCGGACTCGGTACTAAAATTTCAACAAGACGTTGATTCGCTTGCTCTTCTGCTTTATCTTGAACTTTCACTACCATTTCTTCTTTTACGATACGAACCGATGTTTCCACAAGGTCACGTACCATCGACTCTACATCTCTACCCACATATCCAACTTCTGTGAATTTTGTAGCCTCAACCTTAATAAAAGGTGCTCCAACGAGTTTCGCCATTCGTCGTGCTACCTCTGTTTTCCCAACACCTGTCGGTCCAATCATCAAAATGTTTTTAGGTGCTATTTCATCACGTAAATTTTCAGCTAATTTACTGCGACGGTATCGATTTCTCAACGCTACAGCAACCGCTTTCTTTGCGTCTTTTTGACCGATGATATATTGATCTAATTTTTCCACAATTTGGCGCGGAGTAAAATGTAAATGCATATAAAATGCCTCCCTTACGATTCTACAATTCTTCAACAATTATGTTGTGATTCGTATAAACACAAATATCACCAGCAATCTCTAAACTCGCTTTCGCAATTTGTTTCGCTGTTAAGTGTTCACTTGCATATTGCTTTAAAGCACGACCTGCAGAAAGCGCATAATTTCCACCAGATCCAATTGCTAAAATACCATCATCCGGTTCAATCACTTCTCCTGTACCTGAAACAAGAAGCATAGTTGTTTTATCCATGACAATGAGCATCGCTTCTAGTTGACGTAACATTTTATCGCCACGCCATTGTTTTGCCATTTCAACAGCAGCACGCTGCAAGTTGCCATTATACTCTTCTAATTTCCCTTCAAACATTTCAAAAAGAGTAAATGCATCAGCAACTGAACCTGCAAAACCAGCTAAAACTTTACCTTGGAAAAGTCTGCGAACTTTACGAGCTGTATGTTTCATTACAACAGCATTTCCCATTGTCACCTGACCATCTCCAGCCATTGCACATTCTCCATTATGATGAACTGCAAATATCGTTGTAGCGTGGAAATTCCCCATAGAAAAAACTCCTTTATTTGTTTTTATAGCTTTTAAAGCAATTTATGCCCGCGGGTGATGCTTCATGTAAACAGAACGCAATCTTTCTTTAGATACATGCGTATAAATTTGTGTAGTCGACAAATTCTCATGACCTAATAGCTCCTGTACAGTACGTAAATCCGCCCCTTCATCTAACATGTGTGTAGCAAATGTATGCCTTAACATATGGGGACTTATCCGCATTGTCAGTGACGCCTTTTTAATGAGTTCATTTAAAACATAACGTACTCCACGACTTGTTAGCGGTGTACCTTTCGCATTTAAAAATACCATACGAGAGTCTTCGTCAGTCTTATTAACTAACTGTTTTCTCCCATTCTCTATATAAGTAATTAAAGAATCTTGCGCATAGCTTCCGAACGGAATATACCTTTGTTTTTTTCCTTTTCCCATTACTAAAATTGTTCCCACCGCAAAGTCAATATCGGTAAGTTGTAAATTGACACATTCACTCACACGGATTCCAGTCGCATACATCAACTCTAATAAAGCTTGATTCCTTTGACCTAATGGTGTTCCCGTGTCAGAAACTTCAAATAATTCCTCTAACTCTTCAGCATATAAAAACTTTGGGATTGACAATTCTTTTTTGGGGAGTGACGCAAGTGCAAACGGATTATCTTTTCGATAACCTTCACGCATCAAAAAACGATATAAACTTCGTAAGCTTGATACTTTTCTTGCGACAGATTTACGGGCTAACTTTTCATCGTGCAACGTCGTTAAGTACAAACGAACATCCGCGTATGTAACGTCTAAAAAAGAGGATATGCCTTCTCGCTCCATAAATTGCACAAAATGTTCTAAATCATTTTGATAACTTGCAATTGTATATTTTGAATAATTTCTTTCAATTTGTAAATATCCAACGAATAATTGTAACAATTTCTTCACATTCACACAACTCACCTCAATAAAGGCTACTAAATCGTATCACAACTTAGTAGCCTTTGCAAGAAATTTAATTAAATATTTACAAAATTTTGAATTGTTTCTAAAGCTCGTGTTGCGTATGCTTCATTTCGTTCCGCTTTCTTTTTGATCTTTTTCTCTAACGGTGCAAATAGACCGAAGTTTGCATTCATCGGTTGGAAGTTTTTAGCATTTGTTGCCGTAATGTAATTTGCCATGCTACCCATTGCAGTTACTGACGGTAATACAACTGGCTCTTCACCTTGCACAAGACGTGCAGCATTAATTCCCGCTAATAATCCTGATGCTGCTGATTCAACATATCCCTCTACTCCAGTCATTTGACCAGCGAAGAATAAATCATCACGTTGTTTATATTGATATGTTGGACGAAGCAAATTAGGTGAATTAATAAACGTATTACGATGCATTACACCATAACGTACAATCTCTGCATTTTCCAGTCCCGGAATTAACTGTAGCACTTCTTTTTGTGGTCCCCATTTTAAATGCGTTTGGAAACCTACGATATTGTATAAAGTTCCCGCTGCATCATCTTGACGCAACTGAACAACAGCATATGGCGTTTTTCCTGTTTTTGGATCTTCCAATCCAACAGGTTTCATAGGTCCAAATACTAGCGTCTGTCTCCCTCTACTTGCCATAACTTCTACTGGCATACAACCTTCAAAGAAAATTTCTTTTTCAAACTCTTTTAAAGGCACTGTCTCAGCAGCAATTAAAGCCTCATAAAAACGGTCAAACTCTTCTTCTGTCATTGGGCAATTTAAATATGCAGCTTCACCTTTGTCATAACGCGATTTTAAATATACTTTATTCATGTCAATGCTGTCTTTTTCTACGATTGGTGCTGCCGCATCGTAGAAATAGAAATAATCTTCACCTGTTAGTTCTTTTAATTGTGCAGCAAGATCAGGAGATGTAAGTGGACCTGTTGCAATAATTGTTGGTCCTTCTGGAATTTCAGTAAGCTCTTCGTTCACTACAGTTACATTCGGATGGTTTTTTACGTATTCTGTTACTTTAGCTGCGAACTCATGACGGTCTACAGCTAAAGCACCTCCAGCTGGTACAGAGCACTCGTCTGCCGCACGAATAATTACAGAATCCATTAAACGCATTTCCTCTTTAATAACTCCAACTGCATTTGTTAAAGTGTTTGCACGAAGTGAGTTACTACATACTAATTCAGCAAATTTATCTGTGTGATGAGCTGGTGTTTGCCTTACCGGCCTCATTTCATATAATCTAACTTGGACACCACGTTTTGCAATTTGGTAAGCTGCTTCACTTCCTGCAAGACCTGCGCCAATGACGTTTACTACTTGTGTTGTCATTTATATCACCTTTCCTTTTCTTCCCGAAAAAAATGTGAGCAGTTACGCTCACATTTGTTGTTCTTCTTCATAATCGCACGAAATACATTGTACTTGCACGCCTTTTTTTAACTTTTTCTCTACAAGCATGCCTTCACACTTCGGACATTTACGACCAATTGGCTTATCCCAAGATACAAAGTCACACTCTGGATACGTACCGCATCCATAGAAAAGACGTTTCTTTTTGTTACTGCGACGCTCAATAATTTGTCCTTCTTCACATTTCGGACAAGTTACACCGATTTCTTTCACAATCGCTTTTGTATTACGACAATCAGGGAAATTCGAACAAGCCATAAACTTCCCGTATTTACCCATTTTAAAGACCATTGGATGTCCGCATAATTCACAGTCTTCCCCAGCTGGCTCATCTTTAATTTCCACTTCACGCATTTCTTTTTCCGCTTTTTCTAAGCGCGGTTCAAATCCTACGTAGAAATCATCAACAATTTTCACCCAATTGGCATTTCCTTCTTCTACTTCATCAAGGCTTTGCTCCATATTGGCAGTAAATTCAATGTTAATAATTTCTGGGAAAAACTCTAAAATAAGTTCAATTACTATTTCACCAAGTTCAGTCGGAACGAAGCGTTTATTATCCAAACCTACATATCCACGTTTTTGAATCGTTTCAAGTGTAGGTACATAAGTCGACGGTCTTCCAATTCCAAGTTCTTCAAGTGTTCTTACTAGACGGGCCTCTGTATAGCGCGGAGGAGGTTGTGTAAAATGTTGCTTCGGTTCTAAATCCTTTGAAAATACAGTTTCCCCTACTTCTAAAGGCGGCAACATCTTATCCTTTTCTTCCGCACCATCATCTTTCGACTCTACATACACTTTCATAAATCCTGGGAACTTTACAACCGATCCACTTGCACGGAACTGAACATTGTTATTAATGAGTCTCGCTGTCACAGTATCCATTATAGCAGACGCCATTTGACTTGCAACAAATCGCTCCCAAATCAATTTATATAATCGAAGTTGATCACGACTTAAGAAACTTTTCAGTTCCTCTGGCTTTCTCATTACCGAAGTAGGACGAATTGCCTCATGTGCATCTTGTGCATTTGACTTTTTCGATTCTTTCTTCTTTTCTGTTCCTATGTATTCCGTACCATACGCTTCAGTGATGTAAGTACGTGCCTCTGTTTGAGCTGTTTCTGAGATACGTGTTGAATCAGTTCTCATATACGTAATAAGACCTACAGTTCCTTGTTTTCCAAGATCTATCCCTTCATACAATTGCTGTGCAAGCATCATCGTTTTCTTTGCTCGCATATTTAACTTACGTGCTGCTTCTTGTTGCAAGGAAGATGTTGTAAACGGTAATGCAGGATTACGTTTTCGCTCTTTGCGCGTTACATTTTCAACTGAAAACGCATTGTCTTTCATCTGTTCAATTATTTCATTCACTTGCGTTTCATTCGTTAATTGAACTTTTTCACCATCTACACCGTAAAAACTTGCTTCAAATGTGTCTTTTCCTTTTACAAATTCTGTTTTAATTGTCCAGAATTCTTCAGGTTCAAAGCTTTGAATTTCCTTTTCACGTTCGATGATTAAACGAACTGCTACAGATTGTACACGCCCTGCACTTAATCCTTTTTTTACTTTCTTCCATAATAAAGGACTAATATTGTAACCAACAAGACGATCAAGTATGCGTCTTGCTTGTTGTGCATCTACTAAATCCATATTAATTGCGCGAGGATGTTTAAATGATTCTTTGATTGCATCTTTCGTAATCTCATTAAACACAACCCGACAATCTGATTCAACGTCCACATTTAACGTATTCGCTAAATGCCAAGCAATCGCTTCCCCTTCGCGGTCTGGATCGGCCGCGAGATAAACTTTCTTTGCTTTTTTCGCCGCTGATTTTAAATCCTTTAAGACGGGACCTTTACCACGAATGGTAATATACTTCGGGGTGAAGTTGTTCTTTACTTCTATCCCCATTTGACTTTTTGGCAAATCGCGAACATGTCCCATAGACGCGACAACTTTGTATTTTTTCCCTAAATATTTCTCAATGGTCTTCGCCTTAGAAGGCGACTCCACGATTACGAGGTAATCTGACATGCTAGTGCCTCCTTAAGAGGTGGATTCAAGTCTTCATTAATCTTATTGATTTCTCTTGTTTTTGTCAATCAAGAATGAATATACCATACAGTGCCAATCTACCATTTGTCAATAATTGTTTAATAAAAATTTAAAAATATAAGGTTAATTTAAAATCTCCTCCAAGATATCTTCTGCATTTCTTACTAATTTTGCTCCTTGTTGAATAAGATGATTCGTTCCCGATGCCCCCTCTATAAATATAGGTCCAGGAAGCGCAAACACCTCTCTATTTTGCTCTAACGCAAGGTCTGCAGTAATAAGTGTTCCACTTCTCGATTTGGCTTCTACAACTAAAACACCTTTACTTATACCACTAACAATCCGGTTCCTTTTTGGAAAATACCATTTTTTCGGTGCATAGTGCGGAGGATACTCTGTCAATAACAATATATATTCCTTCCACATTTCATATAAATGTCTATTTTCTTTCGGATACATAAACGACAATCCGTGCCCTAATATCGCAATAGTCGGGCAATGATGCCTTACTGTAATCTCATGAGACATTGTATCTATCCCTTTTGCAAACCCACTGACAATAAGCCACTCTCTTTCTAATAAAGGGTGTAAAATAAACTTCAAACTCTCATGACCATATAATGATGGTTCTCTCGTTCCAACAACTGCTAATTTATTTACTTTATTGAGAAAATCTTTTTCTCCTTTTCCATATAAAACGAAGGGAGGATCTTGTATTTCACGTAATAATTGCGGATAATTTTCATCCCATATCGTTATATAAAAAATACGATTTTTCTCTAAATAAGATATATATTGCGGAAGATTTGAACTTTGAAGAAATTTCACTAGTTCTGAAGATTTTTTCGAGGATATTCCAGTGTAGTATTCCATTTGTTTTTCGTTAAAAGTATATATGTTCTTTAATTCTGGATCGACATATAGTAGCCTCTCCATCGCTTTCCAATAATCTGCTAGCAAGTAATGAAGATGTAATAATCGCTCTCTTTTCATCTCAATTCTCCTTACCCATAATTTTTATTATGTAAACAGAAAAAGTGTAAAAAGACACCCTCAAGTAAGAGGGTGTCTTTCAACAGATTAATAGTTTTTGCAAGTCTCAAATAAACCTTTTTCTTTTAAAACAGAGATTAGCGTTTCTCCCATAACTGCTGGAGTTTCAGCTACTTTAATGCCACAAGCTTCCATTGTTTTAATCTTTTCAGCAGCAGTTCCTTTACCGCCAGAAATGATTGCACCAGCATGGCCCATACGTTTGCCAGCAGGCGCTGTTTGACCACCAATGAAGCCTACAACAGGTTTTGTCATATTAGCTTTTACCCATTCAGCTGCCTCTTCTTCTGCTGTACCGCCGATTTCACCAATCATAATTACAGCATGTGTTTCTTCATCTTCATTAAATGCTTTTAACGCATCAATAAAGTCTGTACCGTTAACAGGGTCCCCGCCGATACCTACAGCAGTAGATTGTCCAATACCCTCTTGTGTTAACTGGTGTACAGCTTCATACGTTAAAGTACCAGAGCGCGATACGATACCTACATGACCTTTTTTATGAATGTATCCTGGCATAATACCGATTTTACATTCATCAGGCGTGATAACACCTGGGCAGTTTGGTCCAAGTAAACGTGTATGTTTACCAGCCATATATCTCTTTACGTTTACCATATCTAATACAGGAATTCCTTCAGTAATACATACTACTAAATCAATTTCTGCATCAACTGCTTCCATAATTGCATCAGCCGCAAAAGCGGGTGGAACGTATACAACTGAAGCGTTTGCGCCTGTTGCTTTCACTGCATCTTCTACAGTATCAAATACTGGTACACCTTCAATATCAGTGCCACCTTTACCTGGCGTTACACCACCGACAATTTTCGTACCGTATTCAATCATTTGTTTTGTATGGAATAAACCTTGAGAACCTGTAATACCTTGAACAATAACTTTTGTATCTTTATTAACTAATACGCTCATTTTTCTCCCCCGCTTTCTATTAGCCCACTAGTGAAACAATTTTTTGTGCACCGTCTGCCATAGATTCTGCTGCAACAATATTTAAGCCAGACTCATTTAAAATTTTCTTACCTAGTTCTACGTTTGTACCTTCAAGACGTACAACTAAAGGTAACTCAAGACCTACCTGTTTCGTTGCTTCAATAACACCTTCTGCAATAACATCACACTTCATAATGCCACCAAAAATGTTAACGAAGATACCTTTTACATTTTTGTCAGAAAGGATAATTTTGAATGCTTCTGTAACTTTTTCAGCAGTTGCACCGCCACCAACATCTAAGAAGTTAGCTGGGTCACCGTGGTAATGTTTAATGATATCCATTGTAGCCATCGCTAAACCTGCACCATTAACCATACAACCGATATTTCCATCTAAAGGAATGTAGTTTAAGTCGTATTTTGAAGCTTCAATTTCTTTTGCATCTTCTTCGTCAAGATCACGAAGCTCTAAAATGTCTTTATGGCGATATAACGCATTAGAATCAAAGTTTAATTTTGCATCTAGTGCCATAACTTTACCTTCACCTGTTGTAACAAGTGGGTTAATCTCAGCGATAGAGCAATCTTTTTCAATAAACGCACGGTATAAGCCCATCATAAACTTCACAGCTTGTCCTACAAGCTCTTTTGGAATATTGATGTTAAATGCAATTCGGCGCGCTTGGAAACCTTGTAAGCCTACTGCCGGATCAATATATTCTTTAAAGATTTTTTCAGGTGTTTTTTCTGCTACTTCTTCAATTTCTGTTCCGCCTTCTTCAGAAGCCATTAAAACAACTTGAGAAGTTGCACGATCTAAAACTAGACCTACATAATATTCTTTTTTAATATCGCAACCTTCTTCGATAAGTAAGCGTTTTACTTCCTTACCTTCAGGACCTGTTTGATGTGTCACAAGTGTAGTTCCTAAAATGCTTTCTGCATATGTACGAACTTCATCTAAATTTTTTGCAACTTTTACTCCGCCAGCTTTGCCGCGTCCACCAGCGTGAATTTGTGCTTTCACTACACATACATCTGTTCCTAATTCTTTCGCTGCTTCTACAGCTTCTTCTACTGTAAATGCAACCTTCCCGTTCGGAACGCTAACCCCATAGCTTCTAAGGACTGCCTTACCTTGGTACTCATGGATATTCATGGTCCCATCCTCCCCTGTTTTCCTGTTTTACTCGAAAAGTTTTTTAATGTTTAAAAAACATTACATTGCCATTGTATAAGATGATTGGCACGCTGTCTACAATAAAGTGTCAGAAAACTGAAATCGCTTTATTCTTTTTCGAAAATAGTAATGTTTATATGCCAAAATAAAAAATAAGCTGCATATTTACAGCTTATTTTTGAATCATATCTTTAATTGGCGCGAATGACTTTCGGTGTTCCTCTAATACTCCATGCACTTCAATTGCCTCTAAATGTTGCTTTGTGCCATATCCCATATGTTGCTCAAATCCGTATTCAGGATACTTCTCTCCCAGTTCTTTCATCATACGATCTCTCGTTACTTTTGCGATAATGGATGCAGCTGAAATCGAAACACTTTTCGCATCACCTTTAATAATTGAAGTTTGCGGAATTGGTGTGGGAAGCTTCATCGCATCAATTAATAAATGTTGGGGTGTATAAGATAAATTTGCAACAGCATCTAACATCGCTTGTTTCGTTGCTTGGTAAATATTAATTTCATCAATAACTTGCGGTGATACAATTCCAACTCCAATTGCAATCGCTTGTACTTTTATTTCATCATAAAAACGCTCACGTTTCGCTTCACTCAGCTTTTTTGAGTCATTTAACCCTGGAATATAAAAATCCTCAGGAAGAACGACAGCTGCCGTCACAACAGGCCCAGCCAATGGCCCGCGCCCTACTTCATCAATACCTGCGATATATGTGACCCCTTTTTCACGCAAACCATTTTCATACTTGGACATTTCAAAAAACTTCTCTTTTTCTTTCTGTTCTAACTCTTTTTGTTTATACCACTTCAAAACGAGCTTTTGAACGCCTTTTCGCTCATCTTTCATTAACAGTTGAAAGCGATCATCTTCTTCATTCATAATTTCTTTCAATACATTTTCCGCTTCTTTTATCGTCATTGTTTGCATTTATACAAGCTCCTTTTTAAACGTATCCAAAAAGAAAAGACGCACAAACGCACGTCTTATACTTCTTCTATTTTTTCCACATCTTCTACTTGCTCTGCAAACTCTTCCGGTGTCTCAAACGTCATTTTTCCAAGTTTGCCACCACGAAGCTCACGAAGTACAAGCTCAGATGTCTTATCATAATCAATCATTCCGCCGCCCATTAAGCAGCCTCTATTTTTTCCAATTGCATCGAATAATTCCACAATATCTTCTGGAATCTCATTTAAATTGTAGCGTTCTTTCAAGCGTTCTGGATAATGTTTCTCCATAAAACGTAATGCGTAAACAGCTACATCTTGTAAATTTAAAATTGAATCTTTAATTGCACCCGTCGTCGCTAAGCGAAGACCCACTAATTGATCTTCAAATTTAGGCCACAGAATACCTGGCGTATCTAACAATTCCATTTCCTTCCCAACTTTAATCCATTGTTGAGCTGTTGTCACACCTGGACGATCTCCTGTTTTAGCAATATTTTTCTTTGCCAATTTATTAATCAATGTAGATTTACCAACATTTGGTATACCTACAATTAATGCGCGAATCGCTCTCGGTCTAATACCTTTTGCAACCATTTTATCAAATTTTTCTTTAACAAGCACTTTACAAGCTGCTGCAATTTCTTTCATACCTTGTCCAGCTTGCGCATTAATCGAAATTGCCATATGGCCTTTTTCTTTAAAATATGCGATCCATTGTTTTGTTAAACGATCATCTGCCATATCCGCTTTATTTAAAACAACAAGCCTCGGCTTATGTGTAATGATTTCATCAATCATTGGGTTTCGAGATGATAATGGTAATCGAGCATCTACAAGCTCAATTACAACATCAATTAATTTTAATTTCTCCGTTACTTGGCGTCTAGCCTTCGCCATATGCCCTGGAAACCATTGAATTACCATGTTGCCACCTTCTTTTTCATTTATTTCACAATACGTGCGTCTTCTAACGGCCAATATAACATATTGGCTTTACCAATTACTTGATCCTTTGAAATCGTACCGATTGAACGGCTATCTTTACTAAAACGACGATTATCACCTAAAACAAATAATTGATCTTTTGGAACAGTTTTCTTGCCTGTCATTTCTTCAAGATTAAAATCATATGTAAGCGGTCCGTCAGCAATTTGCTTTTTCTGCTTGTCTAAATACGGCTCCTCATAAGCCTTTCCGTTAACATACAGTTTATCATTACGATACTCTATTTCATCGCCTGGCAGGCCTATAATGCGCTTAATGTAATCTTTATCTTCTGTTGCTCGAAATACGATAATATCAAAGCGTTTTGGATCTCCAATGTGATAACCAATTTTATTCACAATCATTCGATCACGATCATGTAAGGTAGGTGCCATCGATACCCCGTCTACGAGAATTGGAGCAAAGAAAAACTGTCTAATAACACCAGCTAATACAACAGCAATCAAAATTGCTTTAATCCATTCCCAAAGTGAACTCTTCTCTTTTTTCATGCATTTCCCCTCCACGGTTATGTAAGCTGTTCGTATTATACCAAAATTTCATATAGATTGGAAAAAGGGAGCTTGTGCATTTACAAGCTCCCATACATGTCTTATCGAATTTCTTTAATACGTGCTTTTTTACCGCGAAGGTTACGTAAGTAGTATAACTTAGCACGACGTACTTTACCACGGCGAAGTACTTCGATTTTCGCGATTCTTGGCGTGTGAACTGGGAATGTACGCTCAACACCTACACCGTAAGAAATCTTACGAACTGTGAATGTTTCACTAATTCCGCCACCACGACGTTTAATTACAACACCTTCGAAAAGCTGAATTCTTTCACGAGTTCCCTCAACAACTTTTACGTGTACACGTAAAGTGTCACCAGGACGGAATGAAGGAAGGTCAGTTTTTAATTGGCCTTTTGTAATTTCTGCGATTAATTGTTGCATATTAAATTCTCTCCTTTAAACAGATGCTCTTATAAAGTCTTAATAAATTACAGCGGAACATCGTTAATACGGCTACTGATTTCAGTAGCACAAATGTTATAATAGCATATTACTAGGCCTGTTGCAATAGCAAATATATGAAGTTATTACTGCTCTCGCTTTATTTCCTCAAGCCATTTTTTCTCTTGTTTAGATAGATCTCTATCATCTAACAAATCAGGTCTACGCGTATACGTACGGCGCAAAGATTCCTTATGTCGCCATTCGTCAATATTTTTATGATTCCCTGACATTAATACATCCGGTACCTTCATACCACGAAAATCAGCCGGACGTGTATAATGAGGATGCTCTAATAAACCTGTACTAAACGAATCCTCCACTTGTGAAGCATGATTTCCTAGCACGCCTGGCAAGAGACGTACAACACTATCAGTAATAACCATAGAAGCTAATTCTCCGCCCGTTAATACATAGTCACCAATAGAAATCTCATCCGTTACGAGATGCTCACGAATTCGTTCGTCATACCCTTCATAATGCCCACATACAAAGATCAAATGTTCTTCCTCTGCAAGCTCTTCCGCTTTCTTCTGCGTAAATCTTTCGCCCTGCGGACACATTAAGACAACTCTCGGCTTACGCTCTGTCTCTTTCGTCAAATCTTCTACAGCATCAAAAATAGGCTGAGGAGTAAGCACCATACCAGCTCCTCCGCCGTAAGGATAATCGTCTACGCTATTATGCTTACTTGTTGTATAATCACGAAAGTTAACAACACGAAGGTTTACCGCTTCTTTTTCTTGCGCCTTCTTTAATATAGAAGATCCAAATACACCGGTAAACATGTCTGGGAACAACGTTAAAATATCAATTTTCATTATAGCAACCCTTCCATTACATGAATGGTTACTAATTTATTTTCAATATTAACTTGAAGTACAACGTCATCAATATAAGGAATTAAAAGATCTTGACCCTTCGGACGTTTAATCACCCAAACATCATTTGCACCAGGAGAGAGAATTTCTTTGATTGTCCCTAGCGCTTCTCCTTCTTCCGTTACAACGCTGCAACCAATAATTTCGTGATAGTAGTATTCACCTTCAGCAAGTTCGCCTAACTGCTCTTCTGGTACTTTTATTAAAGAACCTTTAAACTTCTCTACTTCATCTACATTGTTATATCCTTCAAATGTTAATAAATCGAATGTCTTATGTTGGCGATGAGAAGTTACCTTCACCGGAAGGTAGTCTGTGTCTTTCTCATTCGATATGTATAGTGTGTTTCCTACTTTATATCGCTCTTCTGGAAAATCAGTACGAGAAATAACACGGATTTCTCCTCTTACGCCATGAGTATTTACAATTTTCCCTACGTTAAACCATTTTGTCATAAATAGTATGTCACCCCTGGTTTCTATATAAATTAAGCATCTCCATTTCATATATGGAACATGCAATCTCTATTTAAATGTTAAAAAAGGGAGAGGAATAACTCCTCGCCCTTTTTACGTTTATTGAATTTCCAGTGTTACTTTTTCATCATTATGATGTCCCACTGAATACAAGAGCATTCGAATCGCTTTCGCAACTCTCCCTTGCTTTCCAATGACTTTTCCAACATCCTCAGGATGTACAGTTAATCGATACTTTATCTCTCCGTTGTAAAGTTCCTGTGTAACTTTTACATCTTCAGGATGATCGACAAGAGGCTTGACAATCGTCTCGACTAACTTCTTCATAGTCATTGCCTCAATTACTTACCTTGTTTAGATAAGTGGAATTTCTCCATGATACCTTGGTTAGAGAATAAGTTACGAACTGTATCAGATGGTTTAGCACCATTTCCTAACCATTTTAATGCTGCTTCTTCGTTGATCTTAACTTCAGCTGGTTGAGCAACTGGATTGTAAGTTCCGATTTCCTCAATGAAACGTCCGTCACGAGGAGAACGAGAATCTGCAACAACTACACGATAGAAAGGAGTTTTTTTAGCTCCCATACGTTTTAAACGAATTTTAACTGCCATTTATAAAGCACCTCCGAATTTATTTCACACAGATAATTATATTAGCAAAAAGACTATTGCTTTGTAAAGTATTTTTTCTTAACAGAGCCATCTTTTTTTCCTTACATGAATGGAAACTTCAATCCACCTAGTCCTTTTTTCTTGCCTTTTTGCATTCCAGTCATCGTCTTCATCATTTTTTTCATGTCATCGAATTGTTTGATTAGACGATTGATTTCTTGTACAGTTGTACCGCTACCTTTGGCAATGCGCTTTTTGCGACTAGCATTGATTATTTCCGGTTGTTCTCGTTCTAATTTAGTCATAGAACGAATAATTGCCTCAATATGCCCAATTTGTTTTTCATCAACTTGCGCATTTTTCAGCCCTTTAATTTTATTTGCACCAGGAAGCATTCCTAACAATTCATCAAGCGGCCCAAGTTGACGCACTTGTCCAAGTTGTTCTAGGAAATCGTCAAGCGTAAACGAAAGCGTACGCATTTTTTGCTCAAGTTCTTTTGCTTTCTCTTCATCAACTGTAGCTTGCGCTTTTTCAATCAATGTTAAGACATCGCCCATCCCTAAAATACGGGATGCCATACGCTCTGGATGGAACGCTTCAATTGCATCTAGTTTTTCACCCATACCAGCAAATTTAATCGGTGTGTTTGTTACAGCCTTAATAGATAATGCAGCACCACCGCGCGTATCACCATCTAATTTCGTTAATACAACACCTGTTAAACCTAACTGTTCATGGAAACTTTGTGCAACATTTACCGCGTCTTGTCCCGTCATCGCATCGACAACAAGGAAAATTTCATCCGGTTTCGCAACTTCTTTAACTTTCGCTAATTCATCCATTAGTTCTTCATCAATATGCAGGCGACCCGCTGTATCGATTAAAACATAATCATGATGATCTTCTTTTGCTTTTGCAATCGCTTGTTTCGCAATTTCAACAGGACTTACTTGATCTCCTAAAGAAAATACAGGCATGTCCAATTGCTTCCCTAATGTTTCAAGCTGTTTAATTGCTGCTGGACGGTAAATATCAGCTGCAACAAGCATCGGTTTACGATTATGCTTTTTACGAAGCAAATTCGCAAGCTTACCTGTCGTCGTTGTTTTACCCGCACCTTGCAGACCAACCATCATAATAACAGTCGGTGGCTTATTAGCAACAGCAATTTTGCTTTGCTCTCCGCCCATAAGTTCTGTAAGTTCTTCCTGTACAACTTTAATTACTTGTTGTCCAGGTGTCAAACTTTTCATTACATCTTGTCCGACAGCACGTTCAGACACACGCTTCACAAAATCTTTTACTACTTTAAAGTTAACATCTGCTTCTAAAAGAGCTAGACGAACTTCTCTCATCATTTCTTTCACATCGGCTTCAGAAACTTTTCCTTTGCCGCGGATTTTTTGCATTGTCTGTTGAAGTCGGTCGGCTAATCCTTCAAATGCCATATTGCCGCCCTCCTAATCTAATTTTTCGATAGCTTCAACAACTTGTTTCATTTCTTCATTCACATGCTCTTCTTCGCTGATTAGCTGTTTTAGCTTTGCAACAAGTCGCTGTCGCTCTTGAAACTTTTGAAGTAATACTAATTTTTCTTCATATTCTTCAAGCATCGCTTCAGTCCGTTTAATGTTATCATACACGGCTTGGCGACTTACATCAAATTCTTCCGCAATTTCACCAAGAGATAAATCATCTAGATAATAAAGCGACATATAACTTCTTTGTTTTTGCGTTAACAACGATTGATAAAAATCAAATAAATAGTTCATTCTCGTTGTTTTTTCGAGCATGTTGGATCATCCTTTGTTAAGTGATTTCCCTTTACATGAATTAGTTTACATGGAGTCCAAAAGAGTGTCAAGTTTTTTTCTTAACATCATATGTTTTTATAGAAAAAGAAGCGGAAATACCGCTTCTTTCGCTTATACTTCTTCTGTTTCTACTAAGTTCGCAAATAAACCATACACATATTGTTCTGGATCAAACTGCTGCAAATCATCCATTTGCTCTCCTAATCCAACAAACTTCACCGGTACATCCATTTCGTTACGAATCGCTAATACAATACCACCTTTAGCAGTTCCATCTAACTTCGTTAAAACAATACCAGTTACATTCGTTGCCTCCCGGAATGTTTTCGCTTGGCTTAAACCGTTTTGTCCTGTTGTTGCATCAATAACAAGCAATACTTCATGAGGAGCACCTGGTACTTCACGCTCAATTACACGCTTCACCTTCTCTAACTCTTTCATTAAGTTTACTTTATTTTGCAAGCGTCCTGCTGTGTCACATAGTAATACATCTACCTTACGTGCTTTCGCAGCTTGTACAGCGTCATACATAACCGCCGCTGGATCAGATCCAGATCCTTGTTTAATCACTTCTACACCAACACGATCGCCCCATACTTCTAATTGTTCAATCGCCCCAGCACGGAATGTGTCTCCTGCTGCCAATAGGACTGACTTACCTTCTGATTTAAACTTATGCGCCAGTTTACCAATTGTTGTCGTTTTTCCTACACCGTTAACACCAACAAATAAAACAACCGTTAATTGGTCCTCTTGCATATTAATTTCGTTACTAAAATCGCTGTCACCTTTGTAAATTCCCACTAGTTTTTCTGAAATAACAGCTTGTACTTCTTTTGGATCTTGAATGTTACGACGTTGTACTTCTTCTTTCAATTGATCAATTAATTCCATTACCGTCGCAACGCCAACGTCTGCACCAATTAAGATTTCTTCTAACTCTTCGAAGAAATCTTCGTCCACTTTACGGTAACGATACACTAAATCATTCACTTTATCCGCAAATGAATTTCTAGTTTTTTCTAATCCGTGTTTAAATTTCTCTGTTACTGTATCCGTTTGTTTTGAAATTTTTTCTTTTAGTTTTTTAAAAAAACTCATACTTTCCCATCCTTCCTATTCACTTGCAATAAGTTCTTCTCCGGCATCTAAACGAACCGAAACAAGTTTAGATACCCCTGATTCTTGCATTGTTACACCGTACAACACATCAGACTCTTCCATTGTACCTTTTCTATGTGTAATTACAATAAACTGCGTCTCATCACTAAATTTCTTTAAATACTGTGCAAAACGAGCTACATTCGCTTCATCAAGGGCGGCCTCTACCTCATCTAGTACACAGAACGGTACTGGGCGCACTTTTAAAATACCAAATAAAAGCGCAATTGCCGTTAAAGCACGCTCTCCACCTGAAAGTAAACCTAAGTTCTGCAATTTCTTCCCTGGCGGTTGTGCTACAATATCAATACCCGTATTTAGTAAATCCTCTGGATTAGTCATTACTAAATCCGCTCTACCGCCTCCAAATAATTCAGAGAATACCGATTGAAATTCCATTCTAATGCCTTCAAACGTAGTAGAAAAGCGCTTTTTCATTTCTTCATCCATTTCGGTAATAAGCTGGTGCAATGTCGTTTTCGCTTCTTCTAGATCGTCTCTCTGCTCTAGTAAGAATGTATGACGCTCCGCTACACGTTCATATTCATCAATTGCCCCTAGGTTCACTGTACCTAACTCTTCTATGGATAATTTGATTAATTTTACTTTCTTACGCGCATCTTCTGCAGGCATTGTCATTGTATATTTTAGTTTCGCCGCTTCAAATGAAATCGTATATGTTTCACGTAAATGTTGTAATCTATTTTCCAACTCTACATCAAGTCGGTTTATTCTCACTTCTTGATCTTTCAACATTTCAAGAATATATTTATGTTTACCTGTCGTTTCTTTCAAATTGCGTTCTAAATGTTCTACTCTCTCTTGCAACGATACACGTTGTTCACGACGAGAGCGAATTAATTCTGAAGTTTGATTACGATCATACGCTTTCTTCTCAATCATATTCGTAATTTGCTCTTCACCACTTGAATTAGATGTCATTTCTTGTTTTAAGAATGCTAAATCCTCTTTCGTTTTTACAAGTGTCGTATCCGTTTCTTCTTTTTCCTTCGTCAATCGTTCAACTTTTTCTTTTTGATTAGATAAGCGTTGTTGCTTTTCAGCTGCCAGCACTTTTAATTCAGTCATTTCTTTTTGAACTTTTTCTTTCGAAGAATGTTGCTCACTTTTTTGTTTTGTTAAAGCTACAATTTTACTATCTAACTCAGTGATATCAGCTTGAAGATTCGCTAAAATCCCTTCTAACTCCTCTTTACGCCCTTGCATTTTTACTCGATCTTGTAAAAACCCTTCAATCTCTAAATCATAAATAGACAAGCGGTCATTAATACGATGTTCTTCTAATTCTAAACGATTAATCTCTTCTCTTAATTTCTGCTCTTCTACACGATCCACTTCTACAGTTTGCCTTAGTTCGCGTATTTTCACTTCTTTTTCTTGAATCTCTTGTTTTACTGCTTTAACAAAGTTTTCTAACTTCGTTGTTTTTTCTTCCATATCAGTTAACTTGCGAGTCCACTCTTCCAGTTCACGTTGGCGTCCTAATAAAGAAGATTTCGCTTGTTTTACCGCCCCACCAGTCATAGAACCGCCAGGATTCACTACGTCACCTTCAATTGTTACAATGCGATAACGGTATTGCAGTTGTTTCGCCAACTCATTTGCTCCGCGTAAATCTTTCGCAACAATAACAGTACCTAATAAATTTGAAACTACATTTTCATATTTATTGTTGTACTGCACAAGTTCTGCCGCCACACCTACAAACGATGGGTGTTGATTTACAATGCGTAATTGCTCAAATGATAACGATCTGCTTTTAATAACAGCTTGCGGTAAAAACGTTGCACGTCCATGTTTATTTTGCTTTAAAAATGCAATCGCATTACGAGCATGCTCCTCTGTTTGTACAACAATATGCTGCATCGCTGCACCTAGAGCGATTTCCATTGCAACTTCGTATTCTTTCGGAACCGTTAACAGTTCCGCAACAGCACCCTCGATACCTTGCAACCTATTTTCTCTAGCTTTCAATACTTCACGTACACCTTGATAGAAGCCAGAATAATCTTCTTGCATCTCTTCAAGCATTTCTTTTCGAGAACGTGCCTGTTGCACAAATTGGTATGCTTGGTATAGTTTTGTTTCATTTTCACTATACTGCGTCTTACATTTCCCAAGTGCCGCCTCTGTCTTCTGTATGTTTGAGAGAATGCCAGCTACTTTTTCTTTCGCTTGTTCGTAACTTTCTACAAGTTTCGTCTTTTTCGCTGTAATTTCCATACGCATTTCTACATATTTCGCATTCTCTTCATCTAGACGCTCGTTTTTAGACGTTTGCTGTTTAGATTGTTCTTCAATCATAGATAATTCATTGCGATGACTAGCTTGTTGATTTAAAAGTTCAATATAGTCACCTTTTAAATTCTCAATCTGTTCCTCTAAATTGTCAGCAAAAGTAGCAAGCAATTGCTCATTATCATGCAATTTTTGCTCCAACTCTTTTACTTCATTCACAAATTGCATTAAAGCTTCTGTACTTGACTCAATCTCACCATCGTAAATTTTAGCTTTCTCTGTTAATTCAACAATTAACTGCTCAAGTTGCGCACAATGCGTCGTAGCATTTTGCTTTCTCTCTTTTAACAACTCGCGCTGCCCTTCTAGTTTTTCTAGCTCTTTACTAGAAAGAAGAAGTACCTCTTGCAACGAGTCTACAGACTCATCTACCGCTTGTAATTGTCCTCGTAATTCCTCAAGTTCTTCTTCACTTTTTTGTAAATTCGTTGACATTTTAGCTTCTTCGTTTTTATTATGCCCAAACTGATTTCGAAGTGCTTCCCATTTCTCATGCAATTCTTCAATTTCATGGACAATAAGCGCAGCTTCTACTTTCTCTAATTCTTCTTTATTCTCAAGATAATCTTTCGCAATAGAAGCTTGTCTTTCTAAAGGTTCTACTTGACTACTTAATTCATGAATTATATCTTGTACACGATTTAAGTTTTCTTGTGTTTCTTCTAATTTTCCTTCAGCTTTCTTTTTGCGAAGTTTGTATTTTAGTACGCCTGCCGCTTCTTCAAATACACCTCGACGCTCTTCTGACTTACTACTTAAAATCTCTTCCACTTTCCCCTGGCTAATAATTGAAAAAGCTTCTCTTCCCATACCAGAGTCCATAAATAAATCAATAATATCTTTCAATCTACATGATTGTTTATTAATATAAAAATCACTTTCACCTGAACGAGATACACGACGTGTTACACACACCTCATTGTATTCAATTGGTAAACGTTGATCTTCATTATTTAAAGTTATTGTTACTTCAGCAACATTAACCGCTCTCCTCGTATCACTGCCTGCAAAAATAATATCCTCCATCTTTGCACCACGTAATGATTTTGCAGATTGTTCACCAAGTACCCAGCGAATTGCATCAGTAATATTACTTTTCCCGCTTCCATTAGGTCCTACTACAGAAGTTACACCCGGGACAAAATCAACAGATACACGCTCAGCAAAAGACTTAAACCCTGCTATTTCTAATCTTTTTAAAAACACGAAAGGCCTTCCTCCTATTCTCCGTCTTTATAAATGTTCTCTATACAAAAACAAGCTATTATACGGATTTACCTTCTTTTTATTTACAAACAAAAAGAAAGTTTCATTCTATGCACAAGGAATCCCCCTCATTCAAAGGGGGATTCCTTATAGTTGTTCTTTTAATTTTTTCAATGCTTCTGCAGCAGCTTGTTGTTCTGCTTCTTTTTTCGACTTACCACTACCAAGACCTAAAGCTACGTTATTTAACGTAACACGTGACACAAATTCTCGATTGTGAGCTGGTCCTTTTTCTTGCAAAATTTGATACTCAACATTGCCACTACCATCACGCTGAATCAATTCTTGTAACTGACTCTTATAATCCATCACATGAGAAAAAGCACCCTCATTAATTTTCGGATATACAATTTCTTTTAAGAATTCCCAAACTGTTTCTAACCCTTGATCAAGATAAAGGGCACCAATAAACGCTTCAAAGACATCCGCTAATAAAGCTGGTCGTTCACGTCCACCTGTCATTTCTTCACCTTTTCCTAATAAAACAAGGCTACCAAATGACAATTCGTTCGCAAAACGAACAAGAGATGGCTCACATACAATAGCTGCACGTAGTTTTGTTAACTCTCCTTCGCTCATTGTCGGATATTTTTGAAACAGATACTGCGATACAGTAAGTTCCAATACTGCATCTCCAAGAAATTCAAGACGCTCATTATCTTCATGCGGTTTTTTTCGATGCTCATTCACATACGATGAATGCGTAAATGCTTGAATCAATAATTTTTCATCTGTAAACGTAATACCTATCTTTTCTTGAAACACTTTAAATGCTTCACGATATTTTGTTTCGTATTTTTTTTCTCTATATTTTCGGTACGGCATAGGTCCCTCCAGATATAAGCCAGAAAGCCCCGCTAAAAAACGGGACTTCACTTAAGCATTATAGATGACTCTCTATGTAAGTCACAGCATCGCCAACAGTAGCAATCTTTTCAGCATCTTCATCAGAAATTTCCATTTCGAATTCATCTTCTAATTGCATTACAAGTTCTACTACATCTAGGGAGTCTGCTCCTAAATCTTCCTTGAAGCTTGCAGCTGGTACTACCTCAGTCTCTTCTACTCCTAAACGATCAACGATGATTTTTGTTACGCGCTCTAAAACATCTGCCATTCCATTCACCTCCCCTCAAATATTATATTAAATATTGACCAAAAAAACTAGGTGAAATCGATTCTTTTATTACATTACCATACCGCCATCAACATTTAACGTTTGACCTGTAACATATTTGCTTTGATCAGAAGCAAAAAACGTTACAGCATTCGCGATATCTTGCGCTTCACCAAATTGAGCAGCTGGAATAACTTTTAACATTTCGGCTTTAATATTCTCATCTAGTACATCAGTCATATCAGTCGCAATAAAGCCTGGCGCAATTGCATTCACAGTAATATTTCGACTTGCTAACTCTTTTGCAGATGTTTTTGTTAATCCAATAACACCCGCTTTAGCAGCAACATAATTAGCTTGCCCTGGGTTTCCTATAACACCCACAACAGAAGCGATATTTATAATTCTACCGTGACGTTGACGCATCATATAACGAGATACTGCTTTTGTACATAAGAATACACCTTTTAAGTTTGTATTAATAACTGTATCCCATTCTTCTTCTTTCATACGCATTAATAAATTATCTTTTGTTACACCAGCATTATTTACAAGAATATCAACTTGTCCAAATGTATCTACTGTTTGTTTCACCATATTTGTAACATCATCAGCATTTGCAACATCTGCTTTTACCGCAATCGCATCAGAACCTAATTTCTTAATTTCATCTACTACTTCATTTGCTTTTTGTTCATTACCTGCATAATTTACTACTACATTTGCCCCTTGTTTCGCTAAATCGATCGCAATCGCGCGACCAATTCCACGTGAAGCGCCAGTTACTAATGCTACCTTCCCTTTTAACATCAGTTTTCTCCTCTCAAATTTGAAATGGTATCTTTTAATGTCTCTTCATCATATATCGCATATGCTTTTACTGATGAATCAATTGACTTCATAAGTCCAGCAAGTACTTTTCCAGGTCCAATTTCAATAAATGTATCTACTCCCTGCTTCACCATACATTCAATAGACGGGTACCATAATACAGGCGAATAAAGCTGTTCGATTAACTTTTCTTGAATGTCGGCACCACGTGTAATAACATCCGCCGTAACATTTGCAATAACAGGAATATTCGTATCATGAATTGTAATTTCATTCAAAACACTTTGGAACTTCTCAGCTGCCGGCTTCATAAGTGAAGAATGGAATGGCCCACTTACTTTTAGTGGAATTGCTCTCTTTGCACCATTTTCTTTCGCTCTTTGAGAAGCAAGCTCTACGCCTTGCTTCGTTCCAGAAATTACAATTTGCTTCGTACTATTCATATTAGCGATTTGCACTGCATATCCTTCACTTGTTACTTCTTCTGTAACTTGTTTCAGCATATGTGGGTCAGCACCTAATATAGCTGCCATTGCACCTTCCCCGCCCGGAACAGCTTCTTCCATATATTCCCCGCGTTTCCTTACAGCATATACCGCATCTTCAAAAGTGAATGCACCAGCTGCTACAAGAGCGCTATATTCACCTAAACTATGACCAGCGACAAAGTCAGGTGTAATGTCATACTCTTTCAAAGCTGTCAAAATAGCAAAACTCGTTGTTAATAATGCAGGCTGAGCATTTGTTGTTAATGTAAGCTTTTCCTGCGGTCCTTCAAAAATCACTTCTGAAAGTGAATCTTGTAACACCTCATCTGCTTTTGCAAACACTTTTGCAACCTCTTTATTATTCTCTGCTAATTGTTTACCCATTCCAACTGCCTGTGAACCTTGGCCCGGAAAAAGAAATGCTATTTTTCCCATTTCAAATCCTCCTCTTATTGGAGTGACTCTTTCTCCATTACGCTTGAAATTGTAGGAATTACTTCTTTCGCTACCATTTCTCTCGTTTGACGAATCGCACTAAATATCGACTGGTCATTAGAAGAACCGTGAGCCTTAATGACAGGTGCTTTCAATCCAAATAATGCAGCTCCCCCGTACTCCGAATAATCCATTTTATCTTTTAATACCATAAGTTTTGGCTTTAATACCGCCGCTGCTAATTTGCTCGTAAACGAACTCATTAGTTGTTCTTTCAACATAGAGAATAGCGCAAGTGCTGTTCCTTCTAATGATTTCAACGCTACATTCCCTGTAAAACCATCACATACAACAACATCTGCTACACCTTGCAATAAATCTCTTGATTCAACGTTCCCAACGAAATTAATTGGCGCATCCTTAAGCATTGCAAATACTTGCTTTGAAAGCTCGTTTCCTTTTCCATCCTCTGTTCCAACGTTTAATAGTCCAACACGAGGATTTTCAATTCCTCTTACCTTCTCAGCATAAACAGATCCCATTACTGCATATTGATATAAATGAATTGGTTTTGCATCAACATTTGCTCCAACATCTAACATAACAAAACCTTTTCCATCTACAGTTGGCATTGTAGGCGATAAAGCTGGTCGCTCAATTCCTTCCATGCGACCGACAACAAATAATCCAGCTGCCATTAAAGCTCCTGTACTACCTGCGGATATACAAGCGTCTGCTTCTCCATCCTTTACTTGCTGTGCCGCAAGTACCATTGAAGCTTGTTTTTTTCGACGAACCGCTCTTACTGGTTCCTCCGTCGATTCTATTTTTTCGTCTGTATGAAGAATAGTAATTCGTTCATCACTCGTTAAATATTGACGAATTTCCTCTTCTTTCCCTACTAACGTAATATGTAAATCAGAATATTCCTTAATAGCTTTCATTGCCCCTAATACTACAGCCTTTGGAGCGTGATCTCCGCCCATTGCATCTATTGCGATTTTCATAAGTTGTTACCTTCCTCACTATAATTACTAGATCGATACATTTCAAAAGTGCCTGTAAAAACAAGTTCTTCTCCAACGAAGCTACGCACTTTGACAACCGTCCGTCCCTTATCATTCTCTACATCTTCAACGCGCGCTTTTGCAACAACACGCTCTCCTAATTTTACAGGGCGAATGTATCGAATGGTAGACTTTGCAGTTAAAGCTAATTCTTCATCAATAACCGCAACAGCTAGTGAGTTTGCTTGCGCAAACAGATGATGCCCACGGGCAATTTGATTTCTTTTAAATACATGTTCTACCTTTACTTCAAAGATAGAGATTGCATGTCTATCTAATTCAATATCAATAATTTCTCCGACAACCTCTTCTAACGGTAAAGATTTCACATCTTCTTCATGTTGCTTTGTAGCTACATGTTTAATTCTCTCTCTTAATTCAGGAATAGACAATTCCATACGATCCAGTCGTACTGTTTGTATACTCACTTGAAATTTTTCCGCTAAATCTTCATCCGTGATAAAAGGATTTGATTCGATTGTTTGTTGTAATAATTCTTGTCTTTCTTTTTTACTTCTTCTTTTCTTCATACCGCACCATCCATTTTTATGACTAGGTACTAACAGTAGTATATAATCATTAAAAGTAGAATGCAACAAAAATTTTTGTTGACTCCCTTTAATCGAGCTTCTCTCCTTGGAACACACCTGTCCCATCAAGATACGTACGCAAGGCAGCGTACTGATCATTGTGCCAAAATGCTTCTGAATCTACTAGTATCGCCGCATCTTGCCTTGCTGTTTCTAACGCTCGATAATCGTGTACCATGTCAGCAACCTTAAATTCTGGTAAGCCACTTTGCTTACTCCCAAAGAAATCTCCAGGACCTCGTAATTCTAAATCTTTTTCTGACAATACAAATCCATCATTTGTTTCAGTCATTATGCGCATTCTTTCTTTTCCTGTTTCTGATTTAGGGTCTGCTATTAATAAACAATATGATTGTTCACTACCACGCCCGACACGCCCTCTAAGCTGATGAAGCTGCGATAAACCGAAACGTTCTGCATCATAAATAACCATCACAGTCGCATTCGGTACGTTCACACCCACCTCAACAACTGTTGTCGATACAAGAATTTGCACTTTATTTTCACTAAACTGGCCCATTATCTCTTCTTTTTCCTGAGACGATAATCTCCCATGCATCAATCCAACTTGGCATTTCCCTTGGTAATGATGCGTCAGCATACTATGTAAGTCGATAGCATTTTGCACATCAAGTTTCTCAGATTCTTCAATTAGAGGACAAATAACGTATGCCTGTCTTCCTTTTTTTATTTCCTTCTCAACAAAACCGAGGACGCGATCTAACATATCATGTTTTGCCCAGTATGTTTCAATCACCTTTCTACCTGCTGGCATCTCATCGATTATCGAAACATCCATCTCTCCAAATGCAGTAATTGCAAGCGTACGCGGAATTGGTGTCGCTGTCATAAATAATACATCTGGACTTTCACCTTTCTCCCGTAAAACTCGGCGCTGCGCTACACCAAATCGATGCTGTTCATCTGTAATAACGAGACCCAACCTATGAAATATAACTTCATCTTGAATTAAAGCGTGCGTTCCAACAAGAATATCTATTTCTCCTTGTTCTAACTTCGCTAAAATTTCTCGGCGTCTTGCACCTTTAACAGAACTTGTTAGCAGTTCCACCTTCATACCAAAATGCGAAAACGTTTCAGCAAGCGACTGATAATGTTGCTCAGCTAAAATTTCTGTAGGAACCATTAAAGCACCTTGATAATGAGCTAATTTCGATGCATAAAGGCCAATCGCAGCAACAACTGTTTTCCCAGAACCAACGTCACCTTGTAATAGTCGGTTCATCCGATAAGGAGATGTCATATCTTTTAAAATTTCATCTACAACTCGGCGCTGCGCACCAGTTAACGGGAACGGCAATGCATCGATAAATTCTTGTAATTCTACTGACGGAATCTCTTTCTTCGTCCCTTTTGAATTTTCCCTCTCCATTTTCCTCAGTGTTTGCATTTTCAGCTGAAATAAGAAAAATTCCTCATATACAAAACGGCGACGCGCTTGCTTTAAATCCTCCTGTCCTACCGGAAAATGCAAAGCCTTAAGTGCTTCATATCTTGGTAATAATTTATACCGGCCTAACAAACCATCCGGTAACACTTCGACTATAGAATCTCCATATTCCTTTAACGCTTGAGCAATAAAACGACGCATCTGTTTTACTGTAAGTTTCCCCTTTACTGAGTAAACAGGCTCCACTTCTTGTTGACGTACAACTGGCCCAAAATGAAGTTCTGATACAGCAATTGTTTGACGATGTTGATCCCATTTACCAGTAATCGTTACCGTTTCATCTAACGTTAATTTTTGCTTATAGTAAGGCCTATTAAAACATACCGCCGTAATTAAATAACGACCGACGAGAACACGAACTGTTAGACGCGATTTCTTCTTACCATAATATTGCAGCAAAGGAGCACTATGAACCTTCCCTTCAACCGTTACACGTTCATCATGCTTTACTTCAGCAAGATCTTTCATCGCATAATCTTCATAACGGTACGGAAAATGTTCTAATAGATGAGAAACTGTATAAATCCCCATCTCATGTAGTAACTCAGATGTTTCTCCTCCGATCCCCTTTACATCCGTAACAGGAACTTGTACAACATCATTCAAGATTCTCACACCCCGTCACATTATTTTCTTTATTGCATTTTATTTGAGTACCAATTAGCATCTGTAATCGCTCTCTTTCACCTTATATATTCTATCATAGGCATTCTAAGAGAAACTACTCAAATCCCTTATATAAAACAAGTAAAAAAGAGCCTCACTATTAGCAGCAAGGCTCTTTTCTCTCTTCAATATGCTAGCCTTTTGAATAAAAACTAGTAATAAACTTCATATTACTACTTCTTATCCATTAGCAAGTAAGTAATCCATTTATTTTCAAAACGAATCTTATCTTATTCTACAGAGAAGATGAAAGAATACACTGGTTGGTTTCCAGCATGCACTTCTACTTCTGCATCTTCAAATTTCTCTTCTACAAATTCAACTAACTCCGCTACTTCTTCGTCAGTTGCATCTTCACCTTGTAGAATCGTTACGATTTCAGAATCTTCATCAATAAGCGCTTCTAGTAATTGCTTCGCAGCTCCTACTTTTTCAGCATTTGTAGATACAATTTTTCCATCTGCAATACACATGAAGTCATCTTTTTGAATTGCTACACCATCAATTTCCGTATCACGTACAGCATACGTAATTTGACCTGTTTTCACATGAGATAAAGCTTCTTGCATGTTTTCTTCATTCTCTTCTAACGTTCCAACTGGGTTAAATGCTAACATTGCTGCCATACCTTGAGGAACTGTTTTCGAACGAACAACAATAACTTCTTGATCTACAACTGATGCCGCTTGTTCTGCTGCCATTACAATATTTCCGTTATTCGGTAAAATAATGATTTTTTCAGCATTTGCTTCTTCAATTGCCTTCACGATATCCTCCGTACTTGGATTCATCGTTTGACCACCTTCGATAACTTTCGTTGCGCCGATGCTCTCAAATAAAGTTTTAATACCAGACCCCATTGCCACAGTTACGATACCATATGGTTGTTTTTCTTTCGATTGAGCTGGTTGTTCAGGAACCATAGCAGGTTCATCTAATAAAGCAGTATGCTGTTCACGCATATTTTCTACTTTGATCTTAATTAAACTACCGTATTTTTGCCCGTAGTTCATAGCGTCTCCAGGATGTTCTGCGTGGATATGAACTTTTACAATTTCATCATCAGACACAACTAGTAGAGAATCACCATATACACTAATATCTTCACGGAATTTTTGTTCAGAGAAATTATGCTCTTTCACCTTTTCAGCCTCTAATTTCACCATGAACTCCGTACAATATCCATACTTAATATCTTCTGTACTCAATTGGCTTTGTACACTACGGTGATGTTCTGCGCGTACCATCTCATTCATAGATGTTTGCGTCGGTGCATCAGAAGAAATCGTTTCTCCTTTTAAGTCAGCTAAAAATCCTTCGTATACTACTACAAGACCTTTACCACCGCTATCTACAACGCCAACTTGTTTTAATACAGGTAATAAATCTGGCGTACGATTTAACGATGCGTTTGCTTCTTTCACAACGTCTTCCATAAACAAAACAAAGTCGCGCTGTTTTTTCGCAACTGTTACTGCATATTTACCCGTTTCTCTTGCAACCGTTAAAATCGTTCCTTCAATCGGTTTCATAACCGCTTTATAAGCCGCCTCTACTCCAGCTTCTAGTGCTGCAGCAAAATCAACTGTTGTTAATTCTTCTTTTTGTTCAATGGATTTAGAGAAACCACGGAACAACTGAGATAGAATAACTCCAGAGTTACCACGAGCTCCCATTAATAATCCTTTGGCTAAACTTACGCCGACTTTACCAGCATGCTGTGAAGGATTTGCTTTCACTTCACGCGCACCTGAAGTCATAGATAAGTTCATGTTTGTACCGGTATCGCCATCTGGAACTGGAAATACGTTTAATGCATCAACAAGCTGAACATTATTTGTTAAATTATTCGCTCCTTGCATGATCATTTGTGATAAACGTTTTCCATCAATTTTTTGAATTGACACAGATTTTCCTCCTTAATGCACATTACAAGTTTATTACTTTAACTCCTTGTACGTAGATGTTTACAGAATCTACTGCTAGTCCTACAGTTTGATCTAATGTATATTTCACTTTCGTCTGCACATTATGTGCCACTTCTGAAATTTTCGTACCATAGCTCACAATAATATACATATCAATATGTACTTCATCTTCATCTTTACGAACAATAACACCTCTAGTGAAGTTTTCTTTTCGTAAAATGTCTGTTAATCCATCTTTTAACTGATTTTTTGATGCCATACCTACGATACCGTAGCAATCTACCGCGGCACCTCCAGCAATTGTTGCAATTACATCTGTACTAATATCAATTTGACCGTACTTCGTTTTAATTTCAATTGACATCTCGTTTCCCCCTTCATAAATGGTGAAAGTGAGCTAGACTACTTTAGTTACTATCATATAATCTTTTTAAAGAAAATTCCATCGTTCTTTCTTTTCACTCTCATATTTTATGTTTTAAATTACACTTTTTTATGATGAGCAAAATAGTCCATTGTTATTATACAACATGTACCACTATAATATGTCAAGCAATTTTTATGGATTTTAACTTTTCTTCATTGACATATAGTGTCAAGTAAATTTTCTTGATTTCTTTTTTCTACGGTGTTGCATTCTCTTTTTAGTTGTGTTAAATTATAGTAGTGTTTTTAGCATCGCATAAAAGACTAACATTGAAAAATTACGTATGGTAAGGTATCAAGGGAGGGAAATATAAATGGCTCGTGTTTGTGCTATTACTGGAAGAAAAGCTCGTTCTGGTAACTCTCGTTCTCACGCAATGAACGCTACAAAACGTAAGTGGGGCGCTAACCTTCAAAAAGTTCGCGTACGCATCGACGGAAAAGTTCAACGTGTTTACGTTTCTGCTAGAGCATTAAAATCTGGCAAAATCGAACGTGTTTAATAATAAAAAAAAGAGCCGATAGGCTCTTTTTTTACTATAACAATGGAAAAAGCACCGGTGATAGGTGCTTTTTTTAATCTTTTTTGAAGGTATTTAACATTGCACGAACAATTCCACCAAGAAATTTAGGTAACTTAATTGTATAAAATCTCATGGTTTCCCTCCTAATCCCCATTACTCCACTTGGTCACTATATGATGTAAGGAGCAAAATTGTTTCTTCAATCAGTGCTTCTTATCAACATTAATATGCCAGAAGTAAATGAAAAAGTACCTTTTTCCTCAACGAGTTCGTTACTAATACAAAGTGTTGATCCCCACTCTATTGTTTTATTAGTAAGAGGGTACTTAAAACCAAACAATGTAATCCCTTCCACTATTTCAGTAACTGGTACAAAAGATACATAAGGAAAATTTTTATTTTCTTCAATTATATGTGTACCCACTTTTTTAACTGTTATTTCATTTTTATTGTCCACAATACACATTTCTATCTCTACTTCTAACCCTTTTAAAAGCATTTGTATATTTGCCAAACCGTGATCAAGTCTTCCACCGGTAGCACCAAAAATACGAATTAGTGCCGGCTTCTGTCCTAATGCCCAGTTGATTGCAATTTCTAAATCCGTTTGATCTTTTTCCCGCGGAACAATATGTAATTCGTTCGTTTGCTGTCCCATCCATACTAATTCTTCTTCAGTAACTGAATCGTAATCTCCAAACGCAACAGCCGGGGTAATCCCTTTCTTTAATAGACGGTATACTCCCCTATCAACCGCAGCCCACACTACTTCCTCATTCTCATATCGAGCAAAATCTGCGCAATATTCCGAAGGTCCTCCTGCCAAAATATGAATAATCATTTTTTCTTCCCCTTCCATTGTAAAAAGGCAATCTGCCATTCGGTAGATTGCCTTTTTACATATTTTTACCCTATCCTATGAATACCTTACTAGGATAAAAGTTCATCACTACCCTCGAATTACGCGAATTGCTTCACCGCGGTCTTTTTGATTGTATACTGCTGATCCAGCTACAAGTACATTTGCTCCTGCTTCCACACAAAGTCTTGCTGTTTCAGCATTTACACCACCATCAACTTCAATTTCTACTTCTAGATTGCGCTCTTTCACCATGTCTGCAACTTGTTTAATTTTCGGTAATACAGAATGGATAAACTTCTGTCCACCAAATCCAGGGTTTACTGTCATAAGTAATACCATATCTATATCTTCTAATACATGCTCAATCACTGAAACTGGCGTATGTGGATTTAATACAACACCCGCTTTAATACCGTGAGATTTAATTAACTGAATTGTACGATGCAGATGTGGACACGCCTCTACGTGAACAGTAATAATATCCGCTCCCGCTTGTGCGAAAGTCGGGATATAGTTATCAGGATTTTCAATCATTAAATGTACATCTAATGGTAATGATGTAATTGGACGGATAGCTTCTACAATTAATGGTCCAATCGTAATATTTGGTACGAAATGTCCATCCATTACGTCAACGTGAATGTAATCCGCTCCGCCCTTTTCTACATCTTTAATCTCTTCCCCTAATTTTGAAAAATCTGCTGATAAAATCGATGGTGCAATTTTAATCATAACTAATACCTCGGCTTTCTCTCTCTAATTTCTTCTACGAATTGTTTATAGTTCTTATAGCGATATTCTGTAATCTTCCCTTCTTCAACCGCAGCTTTCACTGCACATTTCGGTTCAGAAAGATGTGTACACCCTCTAAATTTACAGTATTGGCTCGCTTCTTTCAACTCTGGAAAACAATATGTAAGATCTTCTACTTCTATATCAATGAAATCTAGTGAACTAAAACCCGGTGTATCTGCTACTAGTCCACTCCCAATTGCAATTAATTCTACGTGTCTTGTCGTATGCTTCCCGCGTCCTAAATGGGAGGAAATATCATTTGTTTTCAGCTCTAATTCTGGACGTAGCACATTAAGCATTGAAGATTTCCCAACACCAGATTGACCCGCAACGACAGAAACACAATTTTCTAAGTATGGTTTTAATATATCAATACTTTCTGACGTATTAATAGAAGTAAATAAAACATCATAACCCATCTCACGATAATCATTCGCATAAGCTTCAACAGTTGCTTTCATCTTTTCATCTACTAAATCCATCTTGCTAATACAAATAATTGGCTTAATGTTATGATATTCAATCAGCACTAAAAATCGATCTAACAGTCCAGGATTAAAATCTGGTTCTACTGCAGAGAACACAAGGATCGCTTGATCGACATTAGCAATAGGAGGTCTAACAAGTTCATTTTTTCGATCAAACACTTCAAGCACATAACCTTCAGTTGGATTATCTGCCTGAAAAACAACTTGGTCTCCTACAAGTGGTGTAATTTTATTTTTTCTAAATACACCTCGCCCACGACATTGCGTAACCCCTTCTTCATGCTGCACGTAATAAAACCCACTTAAAGCTTTTATAATTTTTCCTTCTGGCATAGAATTCTCCTTTTTTTGTATAAGGTGATGCTGAATTTAAAAATGAATGGATTTAAATTTTCCAAATAACGATTTCAAAACCTACCATATATACTTTCGCTAATATACATTAAATTTCCCATTAAATGCAAAAAAATATTTACAGCTGCATCACTTTACTAGCTTTTTGAATCATATATTTTTGCCTGCTATACCGTCCACTTTGTAGACAGCATAACAGGCAATAATAATAATAATAATAATAATAATAATAATAATAATAATAATAAGTAGACTTTCACTATTATTGAGTTGGATATGGTACTTCTTTATCAATAATCGTTACTCCATCTCGTACAATTTTATAGTGTCCCTTTGAACCTTCTTGAATTACAAATTCTAAAGAAATAGTCGCTGATTCAGTAATTGTTCTCGTTTCAACCGGTCTATCCATTTTTTGCTGCATGTCTTCTTTATAAATTTCTATTGTTTGCGGCTTTTTTTCACCTGTTACAGCAGGCTCATATGGGATAGAGATATTGTCCACTTTTACCGTTTTAGTCACTTTAGGCTTTTGACCATCAGAGATAATAATAGTTACTTTATCTCCCTCTTTTAATGGTGTACCTGGTTTTGGAAATTGCGAAATTACAAGTCCTTTTTCGACTGAATCTGAATACTCTCGTTTTATATCTGACGTTAGTTTTCTCTCATTCAAATAACCAGTTACACTATTTTCAGTCCACCCCGAAAAGTCACCTGGTCTAATTTGATAAGGACCTTTACTTACCCAGATTTTCAGTTCTTGCTCCGCTTCTATAACCATTTGATCAGGCGTCGGAATTTGCTCTACAATTTCACCTTTCGGCTTATCATTTTCAATATAATTTACTGTAACTTGTTTATATTTTTCTTCTAACTCAGCTTTTACACTCTCAAAGTTTTGCCCTGTGAAATTCGCCATCTTACTTTTCTTTTTTCCACCTGATTGATAGATAGTAATTTTAGCGTTTTCTTTTACGACTCTTCCTGCTACAGGTTCCGTTTTTATTACATCCCCAACTTCAATATCATCTGTATATACAATATTAGGCTCCGTCACCTCAAAGCCCTTTTCTACTAACGTATTTACAGCTGTCGTGTATTTCATACCAGCCACATCAGGAACTTTCACATCTTTCGGAATAAATAATCCTGGAATAACCGTAAGCGCTAATGTTATTCCTATTGCTAAAAATAAAAATGTTGAAATTAAAACTTTAAGCCACTTGTTACTCCGTTTTTTCTTCTTATCTAACTCAGCTGCTTCTGCTCTTATCGGTTCTTCCACCTTACTCCCTTTTAAAACAATCGTTTCATCACTTACATTTTCAAATAATTGTTCTTGTTGAATAATCGGAATCGCTTTCGTCGCTTCCATATCTTCTGGTATGTAAAATGGTTGCTCATTTATCCTCTCTGGATATAGCGCAGTTTCAATATCTCGCTTCATCGCATTGGCAGATTGATATCGATGGAAAGGATCTTTTGCAGTTGCCTTTAATATAATATTTTCAACACTTTGCGGAATATTTTCATTCCATCTTTTTGGTGATGGGATTTCACTTTGTAAATGTTTTAAAGCTATAGCAACAGCAGATTCGCCAGAAAACGGTTGTCTTCCTGTTAACAATTCAAACATAACTATTCCAAGAGAATAAATATCCGATTGTTTATTTGCTATCCCGCCACGTGCCTGTTCTGGTGATAAATAATGGACTGAGCCCAGTACTGAATTTGTATGTGTAATTGTTGTTGCACTTGTAGCTGTCGCAATTCCAAAATCTGTTACTTTTATTATTCCATCAGCTCGAATTAAAATATTGTGCGGCTTTATATCACGATGCACAATTTCAAAATGATGGGCGTGTGCCATGGCGGATGTTAACTGCTCCATAATATCAAGAGCTTCTCCTATAGGTAACATACCTCGCTCAATTATGTATTGCTTCAATGTTTGCCCGGGTACATATTCCATGACAAGATAATATATACCATCTTCTTCTCCGACATCATACATATTCACAATATTTGGATGCGACAACGTTGTAACAGACTGCGCTTCTCGATGGAAACGTTTAATAAACTCTTCGTTATTTGAGTAGTCGAGTCTTAATATTTTTACCGCTACATCTCGGCCAAGTATATCATCATGAGCTAAATATACATTGGCCATTCCGCCACCACCAATCATTTTCAGCAGCTTATAACGGTCATTTAAGCGTTTTCCAATCAGCACGTTGCACTTCACCTACTTTCGTTTGTCGAACCCGCATAATCAATAAGAACAAGTGTGATATTATCTTCTCCACCGCGATCATTCGCCAATTGAATGAGACGCTGCCCTTTACCTTCAAGCTGTTCATTTAACTGTAAAATTTGTTGCATATCATCAATAGAAACTTTGTTTGATAACCCATCAGAGCAAAGAAGTAATTGATCATCTTCCTCAAGCACCAACGTTTTAACATCTAATCCAACTTTTTCTTCTGTTCCTAGCGCTCTTAATAACACATTCTTTTTCGGATGATACTCTGCATCTTCCTTTGAAATTTCACCATGTCTCACAAGCTCATTTACAAGCGAATGATCTTCCGTTACAAGCGTCATTTCTCCTTCTGATACCATATAGCAACGACTATCTCCTATATGCCCTATCGTCACAAAACTTGGTGTACAAACAGCTATTATAAGCGTTGTTCCCATACCATTACATTCTACATTTTGCTGAGCGTATTCATATATGCGCTCATTAATAATCCCAACACTAGTATGTAACCATTGTTCTACTTTTTTCGGTTCATTCATATTATGCGTTTGCTTCCAATAATCATGGAATAATTGAATGGCCATCGAGCTAGCTACATCACCAGCTCGATGACCTCCCATTCCATCTGCTACTACCGCTAAAACATTTCCATCTAAATTGTGAAAAACTCCTGCACTATCTTCATTATGTTGACGAACTTTTCCTTTATCCGATAGAAATACGGCTTTCATCTCGTCACCTCGTCTCTTCTTTGCGCTCCTTCGCACGCAACTGACCGCAGGCTGCGTCAATATCATGACCTTGTTCACGGCGAATCGTTACATTCACTCCACGATCTTTTAACGTTTTCTCGAACAAGAAAATTTGCTCACGTGGTGTACGTACATAATCACGTTCAGGTACGTAGTTTACCGGGATTAAGTTTACATGACATTTTACACCTTTTAAGAGCGCAGCAAGCTCTTCAGCGTGCTCAACTTGGTCATTTTCTCCTCCAAATAATCCATATTCAAAAGTAATACGGCGCCCTGTTCTATTTACATAGTATTTAATAGCTTCCATTAAATCCGGTAATTTATAAGCACGGTTAATCGGCATTAATTTTGAACGTAATTCTGAGTTTGGAGCATGCAATGAAATCGCAAAATTAATTTGTAGTTCTTCTTCAGCAAACTTATAAATTTTCGGGATAATTCCACTCGTCGAAACAGTCATATGTCTAGCACCAATATGAAGTCCTTTTTCATGGTTAGTGATGCGTAAGAATCCCATTAAATTATCGTAGTTATCAAATGGTTCTCCAATTCCCATAACAACAAGAGAACTTACACGTTCTTCTGTTTCATCAAGCGCACGCTGAACTTCTACTACTTGCGCTACGATTTCTCCAGCTTCTAGGTTTCGTTTTAGTCCACCAAGTGTCGAAGCACAGAACGTACATCCAATACGACAACCAACTTGCGTTGTTACACAAATGGAATTTCCATATTCATGTCGCATTAATACCGTTTCAATAGAATATCCATCATATAATTGGAATAAGAATTTAATCGTTCCATCTGAAGACGTTTGTTTTACTAACGTGTTTAAAGTAGTAATATCAAAGGAATTCGACAATTTATCACGCAATCCTTTAGAAAGGTTTGACATATCCTCATAATTTTTTACACGTTTTTTATATAGCCAGTCAAAAATTTGTCCAGCGCGGAACTTCGGTTCTCCTTGTTCCTTTAACCAATCTTGCATTTCATGAAGTTGTAAAGAGTAAATTGATGGTTTCTTCGTTTCTACATTTTTCTTTTGTTTTCTTACAGTTGTTTCCATGATGCTACACCTTCTTCCTTAAACAAGCAATATAAAAGCCATCCGTTGCAAAATAATGCGGTAAAATTTGTACTTGACCTTCATTAATATACGGACTTAATTTTTCTGGCATACGTTCTTTTATCGTAGTATCCCATTCAAATTCAGGATGTTCTTTTAAAAATTTATCTATTACTTGTTCATTTTCTATTTTCTCAATTGTGCACGTACTATAAACAAGACGACCGCCTTGTTTTAATAATGGTGCTATTTTTTCTAGTATCGCAAGTTGAATCGTCGATAATCTTTCACTATCGCCTTTATCTTTTCCTAACTTAATATCAGGCTTACGTCTAATTACACCAAATCCAGAACACGGTGCATCTACCAATATTTTATCAAACGTTTCATTTGCAAAGTGCTCTTGCACTTTTCTAGCATCTAGCGCTTTTGTTTCAACATTTTCTAGACCAAGTCGCTCTGCTTGCTGTTTAATTAAACGTACTTTGTGTGCATGTAAATCAAGGGACATGACCTTACCAGTTCCCTTTAATCGTTCCGCGATATGCGTTGTTTTTCCGCCTGGAGCAGCACAACTATCAAGAACTGCATCTCCCGTATTCGGTTCTAAAGCGCGTGCTACAAGCATAGAACTTTCATCTTGAATAGAAAGAAATCCTTTTTTAAACGCTTCTGTATGCGCTACATTTCCTCTTTCAATCTGAATTGCATCATCTGACAAGTCACCACGTTTTGCTTCTATACCTTCACTTGCCAACAACTCAATCGCTTCTTCTACCGTTACCTTATCAACATTCACACGTGCTGTTGGTACAGGTGGTAACATGTTTACTTCGCACATTTTCTCTGCAGTTTCTAAGCCATATGCAGAAGTCCACTCTTGTACAAGCCAAACTGGATGACTCGTCGCAATTGCAAGACGTTCTACTGGATCCTTGATTTCATCTACAGAAGGTACACCTTCTCTCTGAATCGAACGTAATACACCGTTCACCATACCAGCAATTCCTTTATGCCCGCGACGCTTTGCAATCTCAACCGCTTCATGAATAGCCGCTCTTTCTGGCACTCGGTCTAAATAAATCATTTGATATAAAGATAAGCGAAGCAATACCCTTACCCACGCCTCAACCTTCTTTTTTAAAAAAGGCTGTAAATAATAATCTAATGTGTCACGACGTTGAATCGTTCCATATACAATTTCAGTTAATAAACCAATATCTTTTCTATCAATTGCACTTTTTTCAATTAGATTATTTAAAAGTAAGTTGCTATATGCACCACTTTTTTCCACTTGAATTAAACCATCAAGAGCTAATTCACGAACATTTTGTCTCATGCATTTTCTCCTAACTTCGTTCCAATTTCAGGTTTTGTTCCACGTAAAAATTGTGAACAACTCATACGCTTTTTACCAGAAGGTTGCAATTCAGTAATTTTAATACCTGTTTCATTACTAGTTGCTACAACAAAACCATCTTCTTCGATTGCAACAATCGTACCTGCTTCAGCCGGTTCAGTTACAGGCACTTTTTCTCCCCACCATACTTTAACAACTTGTCCTGCTAAAGTTGTATAAGCAACTGGCCATGGATTCAATCCGCGAATGTGATTGTATACTTCCTCACCTGTTTTTGTCCAATCAATTTTCTCTTGTTCACGTTTTATATTGTAAGCAAACGTTACTTCTTCTTCGTTTTGTTTAATCGGTTCTAACTTACCTTGAATTAATAAAGGTACTGTTTTAGATAGAAGGTGTGCTCCAGCTTCACTTAATTTATCAAATAATGAGCCTGTCGTTTCACGCTCTTCAATTTCCACTTCCACTTGCGTTAAGATATCACCAGCATCCAATTTTTCTACCATATACATAATTGTAATACCAGTTTTTTCTTTACCTTCCATAATTGCATAATGAATTGGTGCACCACCACGAAGTTCAGGAAGTAAAGAAGCGTGGACATTAATACATCCATACTTCGGTGCTTCTAAAATTTCATTTGGTACAATCTGACCAAATGCAGCTGTTACAATTAAATCTGGCTCTAATGCCAATACTTTTTCATATTCATCTTTTTCACGAATTTTTAACGGCTGTAACACAGGGATACCATGTTTTTCCGCTTCAACTTTAACAGGTGTAGGTGTTAATACTTTTTTTCTACCTACTGGACGATCAGGTTGCGTCACAACACCTACTACCTCATAGCCATCTTCAATAAGACGACGAAGCACCGGCACTGAAAAGTCCGGTGTTCCCATAAACACTACTTTTATCATTTAAAAACCGCTCCTTTTAACACCTATTCTAGTTCGTTTTCTTCATAATATCTTGTCACTTTCGATGTAAATAAAACACCGTGTAAATGATCGATTTCATGTTGAATTGCACGCGCTAAAAATCCTTCCGCTTCTAATAAAAATACTTTCCCACGGCGATTTTGCGCTCTTACTTTAATATAATCGGCACGTTCTACTTCACCATAAAGTCCCGGGAAGCTTAAACAGCCTTCGGGACCTACTTGTTCACCACGTTTTTCTAATATTGATGGATTGATTAACTCGATTTTCCCAGTATCATCATCGACATCAACAACCGCTACTTGCAAGCTTACACCTACTTGAGGCGCAGCTAAACCGACTCCGTCCGCAATTAACATTGTTTCATGCATATCTTTCAACAATTTCACTAACTTTTTATCAAAGTTAATTACTCTTTCGCATGGTGTTTCTAACACTTCATTTGGATGCTTGATTATTTCTAAAACTGCCATATTTCCCTCCGCTACATTAACATTGTTGGATTAAAATCAATTGAGATTTGTAGCTCTTTTTGCATTTCTGCTTGATAATGTTCATTTACCATTTTGAGCACGTTCTTTAAGTTTGGTTCCCGTTTGTATTTTATCATGCATTGATAACGATATCTATCTTTTATCCTTGGAATTGCTGAAGCAACTGGTCCTAACACCATTGTTTGCTGTGAGCAATGCGTTCGTAAATACGAGGCAATTTTTTCCGTCACTTGCACCGCTTTTAATAATTCAGGATGAGATACAGTTACAAGTACAACATAGTAATATGGGGGATATTGTCTTGTTCGCCTCATTTGCATTTCTTGGTCAAAAAACACATCATATTGTTGGTTCTTCGCTAACTCTATACTGTAATGTTCTGGCGTATATGTTTGAATCACAACTTCCCCTGGCAATTCATGTCTACCCGCTCGTCCACTTACTTGCGTCAATAACTGATATGTCTTTTCACTTGCCCGAAAATCAGGTAAGTGAAGCATCGTATCTGCAGTTAAAACCCCAACAAGAGTTACTTTCGGAAAATCTAATCCTTTAGCAATCATTTGTGTTCCAAGTAGTATATCTGCTTTTTCTTCCCCAAACGCCTTTAATAATTTTTCATGCATTCCTTTTCGACTTGTCGTATCTACATCCATTCGAATGACTCGCGCCTCTGGAAATAGTTTTGTAATTTCTTCTTCTACCTTTTGTGTACCTGTACCAAAGAAACGAATGTATGTACTTTGACAAGCTGGACACTCAGTTGGCATATTCTCTTCGTAACTACAATAATGACATTTTAAACGATGATTCATTTTATGATATGTCAATGAAATATCACAATGCGGACATTGTACAACATACCCACAATCACGGCACATAACAAATGTAGAATGACCTCTTCTATTTAAAAAGAGTACCATTTGTTCTTTCTTTTCTAATCGATCTGCTATTTTTTCATGCAGCGCCTTAGAAAACATTGATCGATTCCCGTCACGAAGTTCTTCTCGCATGTCAACAATCTCTACCGTTGGTAAAGCTTGTTCATTCATACGTCTTTCCATTGTTAGTAGTTTATAAACACCTTTTTTCGCCCTTGCAAACGATTCAAGTGTTGGTGTCGCACTACCAAGAACGATAGGACATTTATGATATTGCCCTCTCCAGACAGCTACATCTCTTGCATGATACCTCGGATTATCTTCTTGTTTGTAACTTGATTCATGCTCTTCATCAATAATAATAATCCCTAAATTCTCAAAAGGCGCAAAAACGGCTGAACGCGCACCAACTACAACTTTCACTTCTTTTCTTAAAATCTTACGCCACTCGTCATACTTTTCTCCAACAGACAACGCACTATGAAGAACTGCAACTTGCGAGCCAAACCTACCTTTAAAACGATCCACCATTTGGGGCGTTAGTGCAATTTCAGGAACAAGAACGATAGCTTCTTTTCCTTTCTCAAGCACTGCTGCTATAGATTGTAAATATACTTCTGTCTTTCCACTTCCTGTAACACCATATAGTAAAAATGGATTATAAGTTTCATTTGTAATTGATGATAAAATCGGTGTAATAACTTGTTTTTGTTCCTCCGTAAGTGGAAATGGTTTCGTTTGTTCAAAATCATCATCGTCATACGGATTTCGGTATACTTCCACATACTTTTCTGAAATGAAGCCCTTTTTAACAAGTGCTTTTATTGGAGCATCTGTTATTTGTAACTCTTCTGTAATTATTTTCAACGGTACACTTTTATAATTTTCCACAAAATAATAAAGTACATCTTGTTGTTTTTTACTTTTCAGTTCAAATGCCGCTAATTCCAATTTATCTTCTGGCAACTCCGGCTGAACAACTCTTTGCTTCTTCTTTTGTACTTTATCTTTCACTTGATAAACGACTTCAACCGTACCATTTTTAATTTCTTGTTGAATAGTCCGGTATAAATGTGGCTGCTGCTCGATTACTTCAAAATCAATTGCTTCTTTATCCTGAAATAAATATAGTATTTCAGATGCTATTTCTTCCTGTTTACAAAGTTGTAGACGTTTTTTATACGTTGCTTTTATCGCAGTTGGAAGCATCACTTGAAAAGCTGAAATCATGTAGCATAACGTTTCACTTGTAAGCCAATATCCAAGCTTTAATAATTCATCATTTAAAACCGGTGTTACATCTAATATTTCATGGATTGTCTTTAACTTCTTACTTTCTACATCCACCGAATCTTTAATCCCAATAATAAAACCTTGTAATTTCCTTGGCCCAAACGGAACTACTACACGCATTCCTGTCTGTACAATATCTTCCCATTTTTCAGGGATAATGTAATCAAATGGTCGATCTGTCTGACGGGCAGGTACATCAACAATTACACTTGCAAATTTCATAAACGATCATCTTCTAACATCATTTCAATTTGCTTTAATATTTCACGAGCTACCTCTTTTTTCAGTAAAAGTGGTAACTCAATAACTTTTCCATCTTTTCTATACATTGTTACAATATTCGTATCCGTGCCAAATCCAGCTCCTTGCGCTTTTACATCATTCGCGACAATCATATCTGCATTTTTCTCACGTAGTTTTTTCGTTGCATATTCCTCTACATTTGTCGTTTCAGCAGCAAAACCGATAAGTAACTGTTTATCCTTTTTCTGACCTAACGTTTTTAAAATATCCACCGTTCTTTCGAGTTCAATGACAGCATCACCATTTTGCTTTTTCATTTTATTATCATGAACATATTTCGGACGATAATCTGCAACTGCTGCTGTTTTAATGACAACGTCTACGTTTTGATAATGTTGAAGAACTGCTTCTAACATATCTTGTGCAGATTCCACTTGCACTGTCGTTACATGTAACGGTGGATTTAATGCTGTCGGTCCTGAAACGAGTATAACATCAGCGCCTAAATTCGCCGCCACTTCTGCAATCGCATACCCCATTTTTCCAGAAGAAAAATTCGTCATAAAACGAACTGGATCAACTTTTTCACGTGTTGGGCCAGCAGTTATTAATATTCTTTTTCCCTGCAATGGTTTGTGTTCTGAGAAAGCTTCCTCTAACCGTGCAATAATCGCTTCAGGTTCTTCTAGTCGTCCCTTCGCTACATATCCACATGCTAAAAAGCCTTCCCCAGGCTCAATAAATGTATATCCTAGCGTTTTCAATGTCATCATATTTTTTTGAACAATTTTATTTTCATACATATGCACATTCATAGCAGGCGCAATCCATACCGGGGCTGTAGTAGCTAACAGAGTAGTTGTAATCATATCATCTGCAATACCACCAGCTAACTTTCCAATACAATTGGCAGTAGCAGGTGCGACAAGTACAACATCCGCCCAATCTGCTAAATCAATATGAGCAATAACAGCCGAGTCTTTCTCATCAAACGTATCCGTATATACATCATGGCGAGAAAGCGCTTGGAATGTAAGAGGCGTAACAAACTTCATTGCCGACTCACTCATCATTACTTTTACAATCGCGCCAGATTGTGTCAATTTACTCGTTAACGCAGCTGCTTTAAAAACCGCAATGCCTCCTGTTACACATAGAAGTATCTTTTTCCCTTTTAGCATATGACTCGTCCTCTTTCTTTTTCAAACTTATAATACTGAAATAGAATTCCCAGCTCGTCAGTACCAATATTTCATTCCTTTCGTAAAAAAATAACAACCTACTTGTAAATAGGTTGTTACCGTTACATAGAAAATTATAAAGTCTATGTTTTATTTTGTCGAAGGCAAAGGCTTATTCAGCTACTTTATCTTCACTTGGTACGTAGCTTAATGCTTCTGCATCGATTTCTTCTAATGCTTTACCTACACATTTATGAGAAACAGGTTGCTCTACAACACAGTTATTAGCAAGTTGCATTTCACGTGCGCGTTTTGCAGCCACTGTTACTAATGTGTACTTAGAATCGATTTTTTGTAGTAATGAGTCAATTGATGGATTTAACATAATTATAGACCCTCCGTCATTTCTTTATAATATTTTGCTACCCTTTCGCGGCGGCAATGTTCGCCAACCACAATCGCTTTAATTCTATCACAAGCTAATTCAACTTGATCGTTTTCTACTACATAGTCGTAAGCGTCCATCATCTCGATTTCTTCTTTCGCTACAGTTAAACGATTTTCAATAACATCTTCAGTCTCTGTACCACGTCCGACAATACGGCTCTTTAGTTCAGATAAACTTGGAGGTGCTAAGAAAATAAATACACCTTCTGGGAAAGCTTTCTTAACTTGAATTGCTCCTTGCACTTCAATTTCTAAGAATACATCTTTTCCTTCTTGTAATGTTTTTTCAACATAGTCAATTGGTGTTCCGTAATAATTACCTACGAACTCAGCCCACTCAAGTAATCTTTCATTACGAATCATTTCCTCAAATTCTTCTCTTTCTTTAAAGAAATAATCCACACCATCTACTTCACCTTCACGCGGCTTACGTGTCGTTACTGAAATAGAGTACTGAAAACGTGTATCCTCATGGCTAAACAGCTCTTTACGAACCGTTCCTTTTCCAACCCCAGAAGGCCCTGAAAGAACGATGAGCAATCCTCTTCTACTTCTCATAAATATGTAAAACCTACCCTTCCTCACTTAAATCTTCTTTATTATTCAAACGATGTGCAATCGTCTCTGGTTGAATTGGACTTAATACAACATGCCCATCATCCATAACAATAACCGCCCTTGTTTTTCTCCCATACGTAGCATCAAGCAAAGCATTATGTTCGCGTGCTTCTTGTACTGTTCGTTTAATAGGAGCTGACTCCGGACTTACAATAGCAATAATTCGATGAGCAGATACAATATTTCCGTATCCAATATTTAAAAACCGCATGGCCATAGTTTGCGCCTCCTAGTAAGTCTATCCGATTTCTCCACCACGTATAACTTTATATATTTTTTGAAAGCTACTCAATATTTTGTACTTGTTCACGAATTTTTTCAAGGTTATTTTTCATTTCTACAACATATTTTGAAATTGTTAAGTCATTTGCCTTAGAACCAATCGTATTAATTTCTCTATGCATCTCTTGCACGATGAAATCCATTTTCCTTCCAACAGGCTCTTCAATCTGCAATGTTTCACGAAATTGCTCTAAATGACTTTGCAAACGAACTAACTCTTCATGAATATCACAACGCTCTGCAAAGATTGCGACTTCTGTTAGCAATCTTTGTTCATCTAACTCTTGATTATGTAATTCTTTTAAGCGATTTTCTAATCGTTCACGATATTTTTGTGTAACAATTGGTGCATGTGGAATAATTGCATTTACACAATTGCTAATCTCTTGTAAACGATACGCTATATCTTTATGTAATCGTTCTCCTTCGTCATCTCTCATCGTTTTCAACATATGAGCAGCTTGACGAACAGCCTCATATAAACTGTTTTCAAAATGTTCATTTACATTTTCTATTTCTTCAATTGCTGTTACTTCTGGCATTGCCATTAATTGCTCGAGTGTAATAGAATCTTGTAATTGAAACTTTCCTTTTATATCTTCCATCATCGATTGGTACTGCTCAAGAAGTGACCAATTCACACTTAATTTTCTTTCAACAAGTCCTTCACCTGCTATACTAATAGACACTTCAATGCGTCCACGTCGAACTTGCTGTGCAATTATTTTACGAATTTTGTCCTCAAATACCATCATTTGCTTAGGAAGTCGAATACTCATCTCTAAAAAACGGTGGTTCACCGATTTCATTTCTACTGTAATTTGAAAAGTATCACTTTCTACTTTCGATCTTCCAAACCCTGTCATACTAGAAATCATTTTTATCACATCCAAGCCATAAAATAACTCAATGAAAAAGGTAATAGAGACAAGGCTCTACTACCTTCTGTAAATTATATCACATTTTCATAACATTGACTATTTCAAGTTTAATCCCTTCTTATATAACATTGGCTTTTTCTTTTTCGCCTTTTTCCCTGTTAATAAAGAACCTACTAGTAAGAAAGTCGGAATTGATGACAAACCTCCAATTAATAACCAATCTCTTGCTTGTATCGGCATTGTGCTAAAAATCGGTTGTAACGGTGGATAATATATCACTACTAGCATGAGTAGTAATGAAATGATAACCGCCCCTACTAAATACACGTTCCCAAATGGATTACGATGAAAGACAGAATGCTCACTACGACAATCAAATACATGAATAAGCTGAGCAAGTACCAACGTCGCGAACGCTACAGTTTGTGCATATTTGAGTTCATTTGGATGTTGGTTATACGCAATAATAAACGCTACTAACGTCACTGCCCCAATTAAAAAACCTCGACTTATTATTTTCCATGCAAGCCCTCTAGCGAATACCCCTTCTTTCGGGTGGCGCGGCGTTCTCTTCATCACATCTCCTTCAGCCTTATCCAAACCTAATGCCATCGCTGGTAAACCATCAGTAACTAAGTTCACCCATAAAATTTGAATAGGAACCATCGGCAGGGGTAATGCAAGTAACATCGCAAATAACATAACTAAAATTTCTCCAACATTTGATGCTAATAAATATCGGATGAACTTACGTATGTTCTCGTATATATTTCTTCCTTCTTTAATCGCTGACTTAATTGTAGCAAAATTATCGTCTAGTAAAACAAGTGAAGAGGCTTCTTTTGCAACATCTGTTCCTGTAATCCCCATCGCTATCCCAATATCCGCTGTTTTTATAGCTGGAGCATCGTTCACTCCATCACCTGTCATCGCTACTATATGCCCTTGATTTTGCAGTGCCTTAACAATTTTTAATTTATGTTCAGGTGATACACGAGCGAATACATACGTATCTTCTACAACATTTTCTAATTCCTCCACATCCATATTCGCGAGTTCTACTCCTTCAACAACGCGTCCATCTGGTGGCAAAACTCCTAATTGTTCAGCAATCGCCATTGCTGTCACTTTATGATCACCTGTAATCATTACTGTTCGAATACCAGCTTCTTTACACTCTTTTACCGCCTGCGCCACTTCTGGTCTTGGTGGGTCAATCATACCTTGTATCCCAACCAACATAAAATCTTTTTCAACGTCTCTTTCATGTTCAATAGAATCCGTTATTTTTAAAGGTTTAAACGCAACTGCAATTGTTCGAAGCGCTTGACTACCTAAGCTATGAATAGCCGCCTGTACTTCTTTTCTATATAGCTCACTTAACGGCTGTTGCTTATCCCCCCATAAAATCGTTTGACTCATTTGTAAAAGAACATCCGGTGCTCCCTTCGTAACAATAAACTTTTTCCCCTCTCGATCTCGTACAATAACACTCATCATTTTTCGAGTTGAATCAAATGGAAATTCACGAATAACTTCAAATTTCCCTTTCAATGCCTCACGTGTTATCCCAGCTTTCATTGCTGCAGCTACAAGCGCTCCCTCTGTTGGATCTCCATCTAATACGTACGCCTTTTTCTTTTGAATAATATTTGCATTGTTACATAGTGAACCAAATGTAAGTAGCTGATAAAGTGCTTTTGTCTTAGCTGGATTCACTTCTTTTTCACCTTTCATAAAAGAGCCATTAGGTTCATATCCTTGCCCTGTCACTTTCCACAATTCTCCGCCTGACCACATATGTGTTACCATCATTTTGTTTTGCGTCATTGTTCCCGTTTTATCAGAACATATAACGGAAGCACAACCTAACGTTTCTACGGCTGGTAACTTTCGTACAATTGCTCTCTTTTTTATCATACGCTGTACACCAAGTGATAAAGCTACTGTAACAATTGCCGGCAACCCTTCTGGAATAGCCGCAACAGCCAGAGACACACCAGCTAAAAACATATGATATACTTCATTCCCTTGATACACACCAGCTAATACAACGAGTGCTGTCAAAATAAGAGCCACAATAATTAATATTTTTCCGAGCTGTTCTAACCTTCTTTGCAGTGGTGTTTCCATTTGCTCTGCATTTTGTAACATATTTGCAATTTGCCCCATCGCTGTATTCATACCAGTTGCTACAACGACTCCTGTACCAGATCCTCGCGTAATCATTGTCCCCATAAAAGCCATATTTTTTTGATCACCAATTGCAACATCTTGCCCTTGCAATGCTTCTACCTTCTTTTGTACAGGTACGGACTCCCCTGTCAAAGCAGACTCTTCAATATATAAACTTGATGCTTCAACAAGACGCACATCAGCCCCAATACGATCACCACTGGAAAACTTAATAATATCACCTAAAACAAGTGCTTTAGATGGTGCTTTTACCCACTTTCCATTCCGCATTACAGTAACTTGTGGAGCGGCTAGTTCCTTTAAAGCTTCCAATGATTTTTCAGCTTTTCTTTCTTGAAAAAATCCGAGAATACCATTGATAATAACAATGGCAACAATAGCAATAGAATCAATGTATTCACCTAAAAACGCAGAAACAATTGTTGCTCCAAACAAAACGAGTACCATGAAATCTTTAAACTGTGCTAAAAATACCATTAGTGCAGAAGGCCTTTTTGCTTCTTCTAATTCATTAGTACCAAATTTCTTTACGCGCCCTTCTGCTTCTTTCTCTGTAAGTCCAACCTTTACATTCGTATTCGTTCTTTCTTCCACTTCATGTGCCCGCATTCCATACCAGTTCATCCTGCCATCGACCTCCTGATTCCAGACATACTCTATTGAAAGCTTATTCAGCCTCGTCCAAAAAAATGCTATAATTAACTTTTAGTTAGAAAGGAGTGTTCATTTATGGCATTCGATGGATTATTTACAAGAGCAATTACACATGAAATTGCAAATTCTCTTTACACAGGAAGAATTTCCAAAATATATCAACCTTCAAAGTATGAGATTTTATTACATATTCGAGCAAACGGAAAGAACCAAAAACTAATTCTTTCGTCTCACCCTACATATGCGCGTCTGCACTTAACGAATCAAAACTACGATTCACCAGCAATACCGCCAATGTTTTGTATGCTTCTTCGTAAACATTTAGAAGGTGGGTTTATTGAAAAAATTGAACAAATTGACTTAGAACGTATTATTCAAATTACAGTTCGCAGTCGGAATGAAATTGGAGACGAATCATTAAAAACATTAGTAATCGAAATAATGGGCCGACATAGTAACATTATCTTAGTAGATACGAAAACAAACGTTATTTTAGATAGCTTAAAACACATATCTTTAGCGGTAAACCGCCATCGTACTGTATACGCTGGAGCTGAATATATTGCACCACCAGCACAACATAAAATTAACCCACTTCAGATTGAAACAAATGATGAATTTATTAGACCACTAGACTTTCTATCTGGAAACATGGATAAACAGCTTGTCGGCACCTTTACGGGAATATCCCCGTTATTCGCAAAAGAAGTAGTGAAAAAAGCTGGTATGGTAAATGAAAAAGCATTAGCGGATGCATTTTTCTCCATACAAAAACCATTATTAACTCATACATATTCACCAGCGATGACTACTTCAAATGGGAAAGAATTCTTTTATCTTTTCCCTCTTGCACACTTGCAAGGAGAAGATAAGACGTTCTCATCTGTTAGTGAATTGCTTGATCGTTTCTTTTTCGGAAAAGCAGAGCGCGATCGTGTAAAACAACAAGCTCATGATTTAGAACGCTTTATGCAAAATGAAAAAAATAAAAACGAGAAAAAACTCATTAAACTCGAAAAAACACTGCAAGATGCTGGAAAAGCAGATAAATATCAACTATTTGGAGAGCTACTTACAGCTAATATGTACGCTTTGAAAAAAGGCGATAAAGATATTGAGGTCGTTAATTATTACGATGAAAATGGCGGAACTGTAAAAATCACATTAGATCCTTTAAAAACACCATCTGAAAATGCACAACGCTATTTCCAAAAGTATCAAAAAGCAAAAAATTCAGTTGTTGTTGTAGAAGAACAAATCGAAAAAACCAATGAAGAAATTCTTTATTTTGATAGCTTACTTCAACAAATGGAAGCTGCTTCTTCAAAAGATATTGAAGAAATTCGTGAGGAATTAGCTGAAGAAGGTTATGTGCGCAATCGCAAAACGAAAAACGCAAAGAAAAAGCCTACTAAGCCAGTATTAGATAAATATTTAGCAAGTGATGGCACAGAGATTTTCGTTGGTAAAAACAATAAACAAAATGATTATTTAACAACGAAGTTTGCCCGCCGTGATGAAATTTGGTTACATACGAAAGACATACCTGGCTCTCACGTTGTCATTCGTTCTTTAGAGCCTGCTGAAGAAACTTTACTAGAAGCTGCCAAAATTGCCGCTTATTACAGTAAAGCGAAAGAGTCTAGCTCTGTACCTGTTGATTTCACTAAAATACGCCATGTGAAAAAACCGAGTGGTGCAAAACTTGGTTTTGTTACGTACGACAATCAGCAAACCGTATATGTAACACCAGATGCTGATATTGTAATGAAATTAAAAGCGTAAATACAAAAATGCGTTGCTTATAAGCAACGCATTTTTTATATTCGTTCACACTAGTTCATATACCCATTTACTAATTCATAACATCTTGCTTTTGTCATCTTATATTTCTCTTCTGAAGCTTCTATACGCCTCATCGTTCCATTATTTGTATCAGTACCAATTGCTTTAACTTTACTTTCTTTTTCTTTAACCCACGCAATTTGTTTCGTTTTTAACGACTGAAACGCATCAGGTGACATCGTACTTTTTAATGTACTGTAAATTTCATTTAGTTTATTATCCCACAGTTCATAATTTCCTTCTATTTCATTTACTATATCATTGGTTGACATAGCATTCGTATGTTTTTCTTGTTTATCTATAGCAGCTAATTCACTTAAAACATTTGCTCTATCTATCTTTGAAGAAGATTCTTTTTGCGATTGTTTCTCTTCTTTTGAGCCTGTATACGCACTCGAATCCTTTCTCTGTACTTGTTCTGTTTCTTGAATATTTCTTTCTTTCGTTACCTTTTCATACCTATTTTTATCTACATTGTATGAAATAAGAGATGTTTTCGCATTTACAGTAATTAATCCGTTACTATCTTTGAATATGTATTTCTTATCGCCACTATTTTCTTCACTTACAAATGACACATTCTTATCGTCTGGCATTTTTAAAATTCTATTTGCTTCTTCTTTTGTAAGTTTTAAATCTTCAGGAAAAACGAATGACCATTTATCCATTAACCATTCCCCTTCTTTATACACCAAATGAAATTCCCAATCTTGGGCCGCATTACCTATTTCATCTTCTAAACTTAATGTATGTACCGTTAAATTTTCTTTATCTTGTGAAGAAGAAAATCTTATTTCAGTTTGAAAATAATTTGGGAATGGTAACATATCAGTCTCTCTCGATCTATTAAAGTTAGCAAGCAATTCAGGAAGCTGATTCTCTACAAACTTTTCTGAAACCAATCCTTTAACTCCTTTTTTAGCTGTCTCTAAATCCCCAGGATTATTTCGGCTCCATCCATTTTCTTTTTCCATCTCACTAAACGCATTTGCTATTCCATCTACACTCTTTCTTACAATCTTTTTTGCTTCTTTTTCTGTCACTTCTGGCGCTTCATCAAGCTGGTCAATCATTTTATTCACTTGAACTTTGTTTTCACTTGTTTCACACCCCGTTATAACAAGCATACTAGCGGCCAAACAAAATGACATTACTTTACTTAATTTCTTCATACATTCACATTCCTTAACCCAATTTTTTCGTTACATCTCTTTACCTACAAAAAAACGTAACAATCCCTTATTATACCAATTTTTTAATTTATTTATACAAAAAATATAATACTTAAATTAAAAAGATTTTGTTTGCAAGTTTACATTATTGTTCATTCACATAAAAACTTACTGTAAAAATTTTATATATATTTATTTTACATCCGTCTAGTTTTTTTGACACACAGCTACCCTCTTCTCTTTTATTCTAAATAAATATATTGGCACAATTCTTGCTTTATTAATGTAAAAAGGAGGAATTAAAATGAATATAAGAATAACTAACATCCAAAAACAACTACATAATTACGGAATCGACGGGTTACTTATTACAAAGAAAGAAAACCGTCAATATGCAACAGGCTTTACAGGTAGCGCAGGCGTTGTCTTAATCGCTGCGCATAAAGCTATTTTCATTACTGATTTCCGTTACGTAGATCAAGCAAAAACGGAAATAAAAGCAGCAGAAATTATTATGCATAAAGGAAATTTAGAAGAAGAAGTTGCAAATCAAGTATCAAAATTAAACATTCAAAAACTTGGTATAGAAGACAATAATATGACTTTGCAACAATTTAAGAAACTACAAAAATATATACATACAGAAATGGTTCCAGTGTGTGAGATTATTGAAGATATTCGACTTATTAAAGACACATCTGAAATAGAAACAATGAAAATCGCAGCTACAATCGCTGACGAAGCATTTCACCATATTGTTACATTTCTAAAGCCTGGAATAAGCGAGACTGACGTTCGAGATGAGTTAGAATTTTTCATGCGAAAAAAAGGGGCTACATCTTCTTCATTCCAAATCATTGTAGCCTCAGGCGTTCGTTCTTCACTTCCCCATGGAGTTGCATCAAATAAAATAATCGAACGCGGCGATATCGTTACATTAGACTTCGGTGCACTTTACGACGGATATTGTTCCGATATAACACGTACCGTAGCAATCGGGGAACCATCGGAAGAATTCCAAAAAATATACAATGTTGTACGAGAAGCGTTAAAGCGTGGGACTGAAGCAATTAAGCCTGGAGAAACTGCGAAAAGTATCGATGATATAACGAGGAATTACATTACAGAACATGGATACGGTCAATACTTTGGCCACTCTACCGGGCACGGTCTTGGGTTAGAAATACATGAACCACTTCGCTTATCCCAAGAAAGCAAGGCAACTTTACAAGAAGGTATGGTTGTTACAGTTGAGCCGGGCATTTACATACCGAACTGGGGCGGTTGTAGAATCGAAGATGATATTGTCATCACCAAAGATGGTTATGACGTTATTACAAAATCAAATAGAGAACTAATTGTTATTCCTTGTTGAAATCACGACCTTTTTTAAAGGAGTTTTTCGTTGCACATAGAATTCTTTCTCTGGAGTCATCGTTTAAGAGGGGGAATTTAAATTGAATTTTGTAATTGATAAGATAGATGGGTTACAGCCTGAATTTTCAAATCTTGTTTCCATGATGAATTACGCTCGCTATACAACAATGCAAGGGGTGGAAGGTTTAACAATTGAGGAACTTGATTATTTATATGATAAGGACACAAATTCAATTGGCATGTTATTGTATCATATGGCTGCTATTGAATTTTACTACCAGATTCATACTTTTGAAGACCGTGAACCAACGGAGGCTGAATTAGAACGCTGGTTACCTGGCATTGAATTAGGCGATCTTGGGCGTGAGAAAATAAAAGGAAACGCTATAGAATTTTACATAAATACATTACAAGAAGTACGTTCCAAAACAATCGAGACTTTTCAATCGTTACCTGATGAATGGTTATTTAAAACGACAGACTTTTGGTATGACAAACCAGCAAATAACTATTTTAAGTGGTTTCACGTTTTTGAAGATGAAATCAATCATCGTGGACAAATTCGTTTAATTAAAAAGATGCAAAAAGCTCATGCAGTAAAATGAGGAAATGCCACCGAATAAGGTGGCATTTTCTTTTATTCATTAACGAATAGCTTTTCGTTTACTATTTTAGTGACTACCACTACCAACATTAAAATGCATATTAAATATAGCATTTTCGCAATAAACAACCACCCTTGAAACATTACAATTCCATCTATTATCTCATTTCCTTTCCATAACAAAAACGGAATTGTGCTGATTATAATGACAAATTCGATGCTGAAAACCATTTTCTTTTTTCGACTATATGCTTTCCATTCATTCCAGCGATACATAGGAGCAAAAATCAATACTCCTATACATAATATAACTGGTACCCATTCACTGTTAAGAAATTGTCCTGAAATAATTGATAATAGTAAACAAACTAGCACACCATAATATCCTATTTTTTCTCTCATTCGTACTCCCCCATTCTACTTCTCCTTTAATATGTAACTTGCTATACTTATAACAATTCTTAGAAAAATAACAACTATAATTACAAGATAAAGACCGTTTGCAGAAGACATCCATTCTTGAAAAATAGACATTTTCTCCATTTGTTTCTGACCCTCTATTAAAATAACCCCTGCGAACAATGAGCAAACAACGATGATACCTATCATAATTCCGATACTTTTTACTGTATTGTTTCATACCATCCCAGTTATATAAAAGTATAAATACAAACCCGAAAACAAGTATAATACTTATCCATTCATTGTTTGTAAATAGCTTTAAAATGATTAATAGACTACAAGATATGATAAATCCCAAAAATCCAATTTTTTTGTGCATAAGCCCTCCTCGAATTCCATTTTTAGGATTAATTGTATTGTAACATCCATTTTTATCCTTACCATTGCAGTACATGAAATTTTACCTTTTTTTCTGTTTCTTATACTCACATACTTTCCCTACTTTCATACAATAAACTACACGATTGCCTAAGGATGTGAATGTTATGGGAGTTGAATTAACGCTATTACACGCTCTCTATGTTATTTGTTTACTCACTATTATTACCTTTTTTATTCTCCGGAAAGATACTACAATTATTTGTATCGTTTTTATCTTTTTATTAGCATTAACTGCTACAAGTTCTATCCCTCTTGCCGTTAGCGGCATTTTTCAAAGTTTTATTTACGCCATTACTGAGCTATTACCAACTATATTAATCATTTCTATTATTGTATCCATGAGCAATTTACTCGTTCATACCGGTATAAATGATACAATGATTTCACCATTTACAAAGATGATCCGTACCCCTACCCTCGCCTACTGGATTATTGGCCTTTTGATGATGACAATTTCTTTCTTCTTTTGGCCTTCTCCCGCTGTCGCATTAATGGGAGCTATTTTATTACCGGTTGCTGTACGCGTAGGTCTCCCCCCAATTGGAGTAGCAATTGCTATGAACTTATTCGGTCATGGGATTGCTTTATCCGGCGACTTCGTTATACAAGGCGCACCAAAATTAACCGCAGACGCTGCTGGTCTCCCTGTTTCCAGCGTCGTATCTGCAAGTGTTCCACTCGTTATCGTTATGGGCGTTGTGACAACTTCCGTCGCTTTTTTCTTCTTACGAAAAGAGTTTCATACAGGCTTAGCTATACAAGAATCTATTCTATCAACTGAGTCTTCTAAAACGCTCACTTCATTATCTCCTCGCACAAAGAAATGGCTCGCTATTTGTATCCCTATCGTATATATCATTGATATCCTTTGCATGATTCAATTTCAACTACAAGGAAGCGACGCAACTGCACTTATCGGCGGAACGACTGTTATTATGATTATCATCATTTCCCTCATCGCCTACAAAGGAAATGGACTGAATAAAACGACCGATTATTTCATAGAAGGGCTCCAATTTGGCTTTAAAATTTTCGGACCAGTTATTCCTATCGCTGCACTCTTTTATTTAGGAGATAGTGGATTTGTAAAAATTATCGGGGACTATTTACCGAAAGGTTCACACGGAATCATTAACGACTTAGGCATCGCTTTATCTCAAACTGTTCCTTTAAATCAATATGTATCGGCAGGGACATTAACCATCGTTGGTGTCATTACCGGCTTAGATGGATCAGGTTTTTCAGGTATATCACTTGCTGGTTCCATTGCCAATCTTTTTGGAACAGCACTTGGCCATGGAACAGCTACATTAACAGCACTCGGGCAAATTGCAGCTATATGGACCGGGGGCGGGACGTTAATTCCTTGGGCACTTATTCCTGCTGCTGCGATTTGTAAAGTCGATCCATTTGAACTTGCACGCCGAAACTTTTTACCGGTTGTTATCGGTTTAATTGTCACCACGATCGTTGCGATGTTTATTCTATAACGTAAGCAAGTGTTCTCTTGCTTACGTTTTTTGCTTGTAAAATTCATCATGAATTATCAGTTTTCAAGAGGGATTCGTTATTACTTAGCGAAATTATATTAGGAGAGTAATTATTTCAAAACGTTTACGAGAAACAGATTACTGCAATTAGAAAAGGGGACATACCTATGAATGAATTGATTTTCGTCTTATTAATTTGTCCATTACTTATCTTTATCGTTTCTGTTATTGGAACGCGCAAGACGAAAACGTATTACGTAATGCCGATTGTAACGTTTGCTAGTTTTTTAATAATAGGTGTTATCGCCTTTACTCCAAAATTTTTCTTTTGGGTTGGCATGTACAGCATCTTCTCATTTATTGTTTCTTATATGACTTTATTGTTTGTAAGAGGATATGAGCTTGCAGAAAGCGCTAAGTAGTTAAGGAGATTGTAATATGATTTTCTTTGATATTGATGGAACTTTACTTGAAGTTTTAACAATAATATAAAAAACGACCGCGTTCCCCCGCGGTCGTTTTTTTCATGTTACGCTGTGATCCAAGCTTCGTTAGCTGGATTTTTACGCCACTCTTGTAATTTTTTCGTTTCAGCTTGTCCGATCATACCTTTTTCTGCTGCAACTTCAGTTAATGCACTGTAATCACTTAAAGAATATGATGCTACGTTAGCTGCTTCTAGCTTTTCTTTTCCTGCTTCTAGCTCGTATGTGAAGATTGATACGATTCCTAATACTTCACAGCCAGCTTCGCGAAGTGCTTCTACACATGTAATTGCACTTCCGCCAGTTGAAATTAAGTCTTCTACTACTACAACTTTTTGACCTTTTTCAGCTTTTCCTTCAATTTGATTCCCTTTACCGTGGCCTTTTGCTTTACTACGTACGTAGCACATTGGTAAATCCATACGATCGCTTACCCATGCAGCGTGCGCAATACCAGCAGTTGCTGTTCCTGCAATAACTTCTACAGTTGGGAAGTTCTCTTTAATTAACTCTTCTAATCCAGCTGCAATCGCTTGACGTACTTTTGGATAAGATAAAGTTAAACGGTTATCACAATAAATTGGTGATTTCATACCTGAAGACCATGTGAATGGATCATTCGGTTGTAAAAATACTGCTCCAATTTCTAATAAATGCGATGCGATTTCTTTTTTCATACTGTTACACCTTCCCACTGTTGTTTTACTGTTTTATACGCTTCAAGCGGATTTTCTGCTTTTGTAATACTACGTCCAACTACGATGTAGCTTGAGCCAAGTTCCCTCGCACGTTTCGGTGTTGCTACGCGCACCTGGTCATTTACATCATCGCTTGCAAGACGAATCCCCGGTGTTACTGTTACAAATTCATTCCCGCATACTTCACGTAATTTTGGAACTTCAAGCGTTGAGCAAACAACGCCATCAAGTCCACTTTCTTTCGTTAGTTTTGCATAATGAGCAACCGCTTCTTCTAACGTCTTCTCAATGCCAATCTCTTTTTTCATCATAGCTTCCGAAGTGCTTGTTAGTTGTGTAACTGCAATACAAATCGGTCTCTCTTTTCCTTCTTGCTTACCTTCCTCTAATCCCTCAATCGCAGCTTTCATCATGCTGCTTCCCCCAGCAGCATGAACATTTACCATATCAACATCTAGACTAGCTAGGCTACGCATAGCGCTTTTTACTGTATTCGGAATATCATGAAGTTTTAAATCTAGAAAAATCTTATGTCCTTTTTCTTTTAAGTACGTAATAATTGCAGGGCCTTCTTTGTAAAATAACTCCATACCAACTTTGACAAATAACTCTTCCCCTTCAAAGTGGCGCAAGAATTGTTCTACATCTTGTTTCCCTGGAAAATCTAGTGCAACGATTAACGACTGTGACATGTTTGCTTCCAGCTCCTTCCTTGACATTCCGAAATGTGATCAAATCCTAATTCATCTAGTAATGCTGGTAACTCTTCAATAATTGTCGGACATACGAACGGATCGATAAAGTTCGCTGTACCTACTGCAACTGCGCTTGCGCCAGCGTAGAAGAATTCAATTACATCTTCCGCTGTTTCAATACCACCCATTCCGATAATTGGAATGTTAACCGCTTGGCTTACTTCATGTACCATACGAATTGCTACTGGCTTAATCGCAGGACCTGATAATCCGCCTGTACGGTTTGCTAAAATTGGTTTAGCTGTTTTTAAATCTAAACGCATACCAAGCAATGTATTAATCATCGTTAAACCATCTGCACCTGCATTTTCAATCGCTTTTGCAATTTCCACTATGTTTGCCACGTTTGGTGACAACTTCACGTATACAGGTACTTCAGAAACCTCTTTTACTCGCTTCGTTAAATCAGCAGCAATTTCAGGATTTGTACCAAAGGCGATACCACCTGTTTTTACGTTCGGACAAGAAATATTTAATTCTAGTGCATGGACATTAGGCGCTTTAGAAATTTCCTTTGCAACCGCTACATAATCCTCAGCTTGTGAGCCTGCAACGTTAGCAATGATTGGAAGGTCAAATTGTTCTAACCATGGTAATTCAGAATTCATTACTTTTTCTAACCCTGGGTTTTGAAGTCCGATCGCATTTAACATGCCGCCCGGTGTTTCAGCAACACGAGGTGTTGGATTTCCATAGCGTGGTTGTTCTGTCGTCGCTTTAATCATGATTGATCCTAGTACACTTAAATCGTAAAACTGTGCATATTCACGACCAAATCCAAAGCATCCAGATGCCGGTATAATTGGATTTTTTAATGATAATCCTGGTAATTCAACTTGCAATCTGTTCATAGTACAACCTCCCCGATTGGAAATACTGGTCCGTCGCTACACACCTTCTTGTAAGAATGTCCACTTGGATCTTCTTGTAAGTGGCATACACATGCGAAACAAGCTCCAATACCGCAGCCCATACGTTCTTCTAATGAAATATAGGCTTTTTTCTCTTTGTAACGTCCTTCTAATGCACGAAGCATCGCTAACGGACCACATGAATAAAGAATATCAAAGTCAATTCCGTAATTATCAATTACATCTGTGACAAATCCTTTTGTACCGTGTGTACCATCTACTGTCGCAACGTACGTATCACCAAGTTCTGCAAATTTTTCTTCATAGAAAACTACATCTTTCGTTTGAAAACCTAAGATGTGAATTACACGTACACCTTTTGCAACGAGGCGCTGTGATAGTTCATAAAGTGGTGGTACACCAATCCCCCCGCCTACTAGTAAAGCTGTTTGACCAGCTTCTGCTTCTTCTACAGGAAAACCGTGTCCTAGTGGTCCTAGTACGTCTACCATTTCACCTTGTTTTCTAGTTGCTAATGTTTTTGTCCCTTGTCCTTCCGCACGATATAGCATTGTAAATTCGTTCTTCTCTTGATCTACATTACAAATACTAATCGGGCGGCGCAGAAGGGGCGCAATGCCCTCTGCTACCTTAATGTGTACAAACTGCCCTGGTTCGTTCATTTGCTGTACTAAAGTTCCTTGAAGCACTAACTCGTAAATGTTTTTTGCGATTTCTTTTTGATTAACGACGATCATATTTTGCTTTTGCATCATGCATGTACCACCTCGTGACGCTTTGTTTGCGTAATTTCTTTCATTGAATGAGCTGAGAATGTCATAGATTCTAATACTCGTAAGATTGCTCTTGTTGTATCAAGTGATGTTAAGCAAGCCACGCCATTTTCTACTGATTCACGGCGAATGCGGAAACCATCACGCGCTGGTTGTTTACCTTTTGTTAATGTGTTAATTACAAACTGTGCTTTTCCTTGACGGATAATATCTAGTAAGTTGTAGTCTTCAGAATCAATTTTGTTTACAACTTGTACTGGGATATTTTGCTCTTCTAATGATTGTGCTGTTCCAGCTGTTGCTAATAAGTTATAGCCGATTTCGTGGAAACGTTTTGCAATTTCCATCGCCTCTTCTTTATCTTTATCCGCTACAGTAATGATTACTGATCCGTGCGTTGGGATGTTAATTCCTGAAGCAACTAATCCTTTATATAATGCTTTTTCAAGCGTTAAGTCTTTACCCATTACTTCCCCTGTTGATTTCATTTCAGGTCCTAATGTTGTATCAACTGAACGTAGTTTCGCGAATGAGAATACCGGAGCTTTTACATATACTTCTTTCTCTTCTGGGTGATAGCCCGTTCCGTATCCTTGCTCTACTAGGTCTTGCCCTAAAATAACTTTCGTTGCAACATTCGCCATCGGTACGCCTGTAATTTTACTTAAGAACGGTACTGTACGGCTTGCACGTGGGTTTACTTCAATTACGTACACTTGATCTTTGAATACTACAAACTGGATATTTAGTAATCCAACAATGTTTAATCCTTTTCCAAGTGCAATTGTATGTTCAATGATTTGTTCTTTTAGTTTTTCAGATAAACTTTGTGGTGGATATACTCCAATTGAGTCACCAGAGTGAACTCCAGCGCGTTCAATATGTTCCATAATACCTGGAATGAATACATTCTCACCATCTGAAATTGCATCTACTTCAATTTCTTTACCAACCATGTAACGGTCGATTAATACTGGGTGATCTGCATGAACTTTAACTGCATTTTTCATGTAGTGCAGCAGTTCTTCTTGACGATATACGATTTCCATCGCACGTCCACCTAGTACGTAAGATGGTCTTACTAATACTGGATAACCAATTTCTTCTGCGATTGCTACCGCTTGTTCTACAGTCGTTGCTGTTTTACCAACTGGTTGCGGGATACCAAGTTTTGTTAAAGCAGCTTCAAATTTATCACGATCTTCTGCACGGTCTAAGTCTTCAAGTGATGTTCCTAAGATTTTCACACCGTGAGCCTCTAATTTCGCCGCTAAGTTAATTGCCGTTTGTCCACCGAACTGAACAATAACGCCTTCTGGTTTTTCTAAATCAATGATGTGCATTACATCTTCGATTGTTAATGGTTCAAAGTATAATTTGTCAGAAATACTGAAGTCTGTTGAAACTGTTTCTGGATTGTTATTAACAATGATTGCCTCATATCCAGCTTCTTTAATTGCCCATACAGAGTGAACTGTTGCATAGTCAAACTCAACCCCTTGACCGATACGGATTGGACCAGACCCTAGTACAACAACACTCTTACGATCTGTTATCACCGATTCATTCTCATCACCATATGTGCTGTAGTAGTATGGTGTTGCAGATTCAAACTCTGCCGCACAAGTATCTACCATTTTATAAACAGGAGTTATATTGCTTTCTTTACGCATATCGTAAATTTCACGCTCCGTTTTGTTCCAAGCAGCTGCAATGTAGTGATCACTGAAGCCCATTTCTTTCGCAGCTTGTAGTACTTCCATATTTCCTACATTCGCTTTTACTTCGCGTTCCATATTTACGATGTTTTCAATTTTTTGTAAGAAGAAGAAGTCCATTTCACACCATTCGTTGATTTCTTCTTTCGTTACACCTTGACGAATTGCTTCTGCTACAATAAACAGTCGCTCATCGTCTGCTTTAATAATGCGTTTTTTCATTGTTTCTTTATCAAGTTCTTTTAAGTGGTCTAATTCTAAGTGATAAATGCCAAGCTCTAAAGAACGAACCGCTTTTAATAATGATTGCTCTAAGTTACGTCCGATTGACATAACTTCACCAGTTGCCTTCATTTGTGTACCAAGTGTTCTGTTTGCTGATTCAAACTTATCAAATGGCCAGCGTGGAATTTTTGAAACAACATAGTCTAATGCTGGCTCGAAGCAAGCGTAAGTTTTTTGTGTTACTGGGTTTATGATTTCATCTAATGTTAAGCCGACTGCAATTTTCGCTGCTAATTTTGCAATTGGATATCCAGTCGCTTTAGATGCTAGTGCAGATGAACGACTTACACGTGGGTTTACTTCGATTACATAGTATTGGAAGCTATGTGGATCTAGTGCAAGCTGAACGTTACATCCACCTTCAATTCCTAATGCACGAATAATTCGTAATGAAGTGTTTCGTAACATTTGATATTCACGGTCGCTTAATGTTTGGCTTGGTGCTACTACGATAGAATCACCTGTGTGAACCCCAACTGGATCGATGTTTTCCATGTTACATACTACAATCGCGTTATCATTCGAATCACGCATTACTTCATATTCAATTTCCTTACAACCAGCAATGCTCTTTTCTAATAAACATTGTGTTACTGGACTATGTTTTAATCCACCGGATACGATTTCAATTAGTTCTTCTTCATTACTACAAATTCCGCCACCTGTTCCTCCCATTGTAAATGCTGGGCGAACAATAACTGGATAACCAATTTCTTTTACAAATTCATGTGCTTCTTCCAGCGTATGAATGATCGTACTAGATGGAATTGGTTCATTTAAATCCTGCATTAATGTACGGAATAAATCGCGATCCTCCGCTTGCTCGATAGCTGATAATTTCGTTCCTAAAATTTCAACTCCGCATTCTTCAAGTATGCCTGATTTCGCAAGTTCAACAGCCATATTTAACCCTGTTTGACCACCTAATGTTGGTAAGATTGCATCTGGACGTTCTTTACGAATAATACGGCTTACGAATTCTAATGTTAATGGTTCGATATATACTTTATCTGCTGTTGCAGTATCTGTCATAATTGTTGCTGGGTTAGAGTTAACAAGGATTACTTTGTAACCTTCTTCTCTTAGAGATTGACAAGCTTGTGTACCAGAGTAGTCAAACTCCGCTGCTTGCCCAATTACAATTGGTCCTGATCCGATTACTAAAATTGTGTTAATGTCTAGGCGTTTTGGCATAACTCTTCCCCTTCTTTCTTGAAGTTTTCAATCATTGCTAAGAAATCTTCGAATAAATCATTTGCATCTTCAGGTCCTGCTGAAGCTTCTGGATGGTATTGTACTGTAAATGCTGGGAACTTCTTATGACGAAGACCTTCTACTGTTCCATCATTTAAAGCAACATGTGTAATTTCAAGCTCTGTATTTTCAACTGATTCTTCTTCTACTGCGTAACCATGGTTTTGAGATGTAATTGCTACTTTTCCAGTTGCAAGATTTTTTACTGGGTGGTTTAAACCACGGTGACCGAATTTCAACTTACTTGTATTTGCACCAGATGCTAGAGCGAACAATTGATGTCCTAGGCAAATTCCGAATAAAGGAACTTTACCGATAATGTCTTTTAACATTTCAATTGCTTCTGGTACATCTTTTGGATCCCCAGGTCCGTTACTTAACATAATTCCATCTGGGCTAAGGCGTAAAATTTCTTCTGCTGTTGTGTTGTAAGGAACTACAATTACATCACAGTCACGCTTATTTAATTCTCGTAAAATACCATGTTTCATTCCGAAGTCTACAAGTACAACTCGGTGTCCGCGTCCTGGACTTGGGTATGGATCTTTCGTCGATACGCGTTTCACGTGATCTGTAAATACTGTCGCTTTTAATTGGCTCACGATGTATTCTACATCTGCATCCATGTTACAAAGGCGTCCGCGTAATGTACCGTATTGACGAATTTTTCTCGTTAATTTTCTCGTATCAATTCCTGCTAATCCCGGGATGTTTCTTTCTTTTAAGTAATCATTTAACGAAATTTCATTACGGAAGTTTGATGGATGATCACAAATTTCGTTTACGATTAAACCATTTACAGATGGGTGAATCGATTCGAAATCGTCACGGTTAATGCCGTAGTTTCCGATTAATGGGTACGTGAATGTTACGATTTGACCGCAATATGATGGATCAGATAATGTTTCTTGATATCCAGTCATTCCTGTTGTAAATACAACCTCACCTGACTTTTCGATTTCTCCTCCGAAACCTTTTCCAATTAATACTGTTCCATCTTCTAAGATAAGTTGTCTTTTCATACTAATGCACTCTCCTTTTGCCATGCGATCTTACCACCAACGATTGTCATTACCGGCCATCCTTGGCATTTCCAACCTGCGAATGGTGTATTTTTTCCTTTTGATAAGAATGTTGTTGGATCAATCTCTTCTTCTTGTTCTAAATCAATGATTGTAATATCAGCTGTTCTACCTTCTTTCAGGCGACCTGCTTCTAAGCCAAATGTATCAGCTGGCTTTTCTGTTAAATATTGAATTAACTGTTCTAGCGTAATGACTCCTTTTTTCACAAGGTTTGTGTATAGAAGCGGGAATGCTGTTTCAAAACCAGTAATTCCGAATGGTGCTCTTTCAATTCCTTGTGCTTTCTCTTCCGCTGTATGCGGTGCATGGTCAGTTGCGATCATATCGATCGTTCCATCTAATAAACCTTCAATTAATGCTGCATGGTCTTCTTTTCCACGAAGCGGTGGGTTCATTTTAAAATTAGGATCAGCTGATGGGATATCATCTTCACATAACACTAGGTGATGTGGTGTTACTTCTGCTGTTACTTTAATTCCAGCGCGTTTCGCATCACGGATTACACGTACTGAACCTTTCGTACTTACGTGACATACGTGATAGTGACAATCTGCTGCTTCCGCAAGCAATATATCCCTTGCAATATGTACAGATTCACATACTGATGGGATACCGTTTAATCCGTGTTTCTCAGAAAACTTCCCTTCATGTACACAACCTTTATTAATAAGCGTATTCTCTTCACAGTGCGCAACTACTGCCATATCTAATTTTGCTGCACGTTTCATAGCCGCTAACATCATGCTCGCATCTTGTACGCCTACGCCGTCATCTGTGAAAGCAAATGCTCCAAGTTCTTTTAATGTTTCGAAATCTGTCATTTCAGAACCAGCTTGACGTACTGTAATTGCTCCGTATGGTAGTACGTTGACATGTGCTTTTTCTTTAATACGATTTTGCAAGTCTTCCATATGTTCTCTGCAATCTGGTACCGGACGTGTATTTGGCATTGCACAAATTGTAGTGAATCCACCTTTTGCCGCTGCTAGTGTACCTGTTTCAATTGTTTCTTTATGTTCACCACCTGGTTCACGAAGATGTACGTGTACATCTACTAATCCAGGTGCGATTAACTTTCCGTTCACATCGATTACTTCAGCATTATCTGCCGTAATATTTTCTGCTACCTTAGCGATTTTACCGTCTTGTACGAGAAGATCTGTTGCTACAATTTTTCCTTCTTCATTCATATAACGACCATTTTTAAACAAGTAATTCATGTTTCATTCCTCCTAATACATTTGGTAAGGCGCGTTTTAGTACAGCCATTCTTACGTAAACTCCATTTTCCATTTGTTTAAATATGCGTGAACGCTCACACTCAACAAGTTCACTTGCAATTTCAACATCACGGTTTACGGGAGCTGGATGCATAATAATGCTTCCTTCTTTCATACGCTTTTCTCTTTCTACTGTTAATCCGTGTTTCTCATGATATTCTTTCATAATGTCTGTTTCATAATGATCATGACGCTCATGTTGTACACGGAGTAACATCATTACATCCACTTCTGGAACAAGTTCATCTAATGGTTTGTATGTTCCAAATGTGTTGTCTTCACCTTTCCACTCTTCTGGACTTGCAAAGTAAATTGTTGCACCAAGCTTCGTTAATGCTTCTGCATTAGAACGTGCTACTCGGCTATGACGAACATCTCCTACTATTGCAATCTTCAAACCTTCAAATCTTCCAAACTCTTGTTTAATTGTAAGAAGGTCGAGTAGGCACTGCGTTGGGTGGTTTCCACATCCATCTCCAGCGTTTAAGATCGGGATATTCACCTGATCTTTTAGTTCATCGAAGTAGCGATCTTGCTCATGGCGGATGACCACTGCTTTTGTTCCGATTGATTCTAGTGTTCTTATCGTATCGTATAAAGTTTCTCCTTTTTGTACGCTAGATGCATCAGCTGAAAAGTTTAAAACATCTAGTCCTAATCTCTTCTCAGCAACTTCAAAGCTAAATCTCGTTCTCGTACTATTCTCAAAGAACAAGTTTGCAACAAAAGTTTGCTCTGTCGTTTTGCTCTCTTTTCCATTCGCAAAATCTTCTGCGTCTTTTAGGATTTCTGAAATTTCTACTTCCGATAATTCACTCATCGTTAACAAATGGCTCATCGTCATCCCTCATCTTTCTGATTTTTATGTTACCACTTTTGTATTTTTATAACAACCTTTGCATAAAAATACCCTAGTCATGTAAGACTAGGGTGCAAGGAAGAAGCCACCCTTTTCCGTCTCACAGGACTGAATTAAAAGGTTATTTTTATGAAGCAATCTGCTTAGATTGTTTTGTATGTTTTTCTTGTTTTGATTCTGGTAGTAGTAGATTTAACAGTACACCTACAATTGCTGCAAGCGCCATTCCTTCGACTTGGAATGAATCCCCTACGTGAAGTACCGCTCCACCAATACCGATTACTAGTATTACTGATGCAATCATTAAGTTTCGTTTGTCACTTAAATCTGTTTTATCATCTACCATCATGCGTAATCCGCTTGATGCGATTACACCGAATAGTAAGATTGATACCCCGCCCATAACTGGTGTTGGGATCGAATGAATCAGTGCAGAAATCTTACCGATAAATCCGAACATGATTGCGAATACTGCTGAACCGATGAATAAGTATACACTGTATGCTCTCGTAATTGCTAGCACACCGATGTTTTCACCATACGTTGTATTCGGTGGCCCACCGATTAGTGATGCAATTAATGTTGCTACTCCGTCACCGAAGATCGAACGGTGTAAACCTGGTTTTTCAATTAAATCTCTTTTAATAACATTTCCAAGTACAATTTGATGTCCGATATGTTCTGATATCGTTACTAGTGCAACTGGTACCATCAAGAGTACAATCTTCCATGAAAACTCTGGTGTGTATGTTACAAATGGTACTGTGAAATCTGGTACAACAAACCATTTTGCCTCAGCTACCGGCTTTAAGTCTACTAGCCCTTGGAAGTAAGCGAAGATATATCCGCCGATAATGCCAAGTAACACTGGTATGATACTGAAAAATCCTCTTCCGAATATCGAGCAAATGATTGTAATTGCTAATGTTACTAATGCTACTGAAAAATGTGTAAAGCTGTATTTGCCATCCGCACCGTTCATCGCCATGTTAACTGCTGTATGTGCTAAAGCTAGACCGATTACCATTACTACTGGACCAACTACGATTGGTGGTAGTAGTTTCATAATCCACTCTGATCCTGATTTCTTAATTCCGAGTGAGATTAAGATGTACACAAGCCCTGCTAGCAAACCACCAAGCATTGCTGCTCCCGGCCCACCTGCCGTTTTCGCTGTTATAATCGGTGCGATAAAGGCGAATGATGATCCTAAATATGCTGGTACTTGACCTTTCGTTATAAGAAGAAACGCTAGCGTTCCTAATCCACTTGATATTAATGCTACTGATGGATTCAATCCTGTTAAAAACGGAACAAGCACTGTTGATCCAAACATCGCGAACAAATGTTGTATACTTAAAAATAACCATTTTCCCGGTTTCGGTACTTCATTAACGTCTAACACTGGCTTTTGTTCCATTGTTACATCCTCCTTCAGTTTAAATCTTTGCAATAAAAAAACTCTTTGTGCCTGTGCACAAAGAGTCCTATACTTTCGTATGCCAAATTTGACATATGAAAGCCAAGACCCTTTGGCAGCCTCACAGGACTACATTTAAAAGGGCTTTACTTATCGTATATGCTTACTCGATCTTGTTGATCTGTCTCTTGCAAATCAACTTCGATACGCTCTTCACTTGATGTTGGAATGTTCTTTCCTACATAATCAGCGCGAATTGGTAATTCACGATGACCTCTATCAACAAGAACCGCCAATTGAATTTGAGATGGTCTACCTAAATCCATAAGAGCATCCATTGCTGCTCGAACTGTTCTTCCTGTATATAATACGTCATCAACGAGGATAACTTTTTTCTTCGTAATATCTACAGGGATATCAGAACCTTTTACAAGTGGTTCTTTATTTTTGGATTGTAGTGTTAAATCATCACGATATAACGTAATGTCTAACTCTCCAACTTCCATTTCTTTTCCTTCAATTTGACCAATTCGTTCTGCCAAACGTTGTGCAATAAAAATTCCACGAGTTTTAATTCCGACAAGAACACAATTATCGACACCTTTATTTCGTTCCACGATTTCATGACTAATTCGTGTTAAAGCGCGGCGAATCATTTGGTCATCTAAAACGACAGCTTTCTCTTGCATGCTCTACACCTCCAAGCTTTTTTTCTTGCGTGAGAGTAATGGTATAAAAAAAGTCCTCTCAGCGTGTGCGAGAGGACTTTTGAAAAAAGGGTACAACATACCCTAAGTATTTCAAACCGTTACCTTCTCAACCTCACGGGGCTGTGTTAAAGGATCATTATTTAACTGTTGTCAGTATCTCAGTTTTCTTATGATTTGTCAATACTATTTTCGTAAAATATTTAATGCGTCTTCAAACACTTCTGGAATCGGTGCCTCAAACTGAATATATTCACCAGTACGAGGATGATCAAAGCCTAAAATACCCGCATGAAGTGCTTGTCCATTCATATCTAACGTTTTCTTCGGACCATACTTCGGATCTCCTGCAAGTGGATAGCCAATATATTTCATATGAACACGAATTTGGTGCGTACGTCCCGTTTCTAAGCGACATTCTACAAGTGTAAAGTCTTTAAAACGTTCTAACACTTGGAAGTGTGTAACAGCGTTCTTACCATTTTCATCAACTGTCATACTTTGACGCTCTTTCTTATCACGACCAATTGGTGCATCGATAGTTCCCTTATCATGCGGAATCACACCGTGTACAATCGCTTTGTAACGTCTCGTTACTGTTTTGGCTACAAGCTGATTTACAAGCGATTCATGTGCCATATCATTTTTAGCAACCATTAATAGTCCAGATGTATCTTTATCAATACGATGCACGATACCTGGACGCATTACACCGTTAATGCCTGATAAGTCTGTACAATGGTGCATAAGGCCGTTTACAAGTGTACCACTTGTATGCCCTGGTGCTGGATGTACAACCATGCCACGTGGCTTATTTACAACAAGCACATCTGCATCTTCATAATAAATTTCTAAATTTAAATCCTCTGGTTGAATATCTAGCGCTTCTGGCTCAGGAATCGTTACTGTAATTTCATCTTCTTCTTTTACTTTATAATTCACTTTTACTGCTTTCCCGTTCACTGTCACAACATCATCTTTAATCCATTGCTGTACTTGTGAACGTGACCATTCGTTATTTATCCCTGTAACGAATTTATCAATTCGCTCGTTTTTTTGCTCTGCTGCAACTGTTACTTGTACTACTTCACTCATTCAATTACTCCTTCGCTTTCTTGCCTTCTAATAATGTTTGAATAATAATTAATACAACACCAATACATAATGCTGAATCAGCTATATTGAATACTGGATAGTTGTACGAGAAAATATACACGTGAATGAAATCCACTACTTCTTGTCTAAATACACGATCAATAAAGTTACCAATTGCCCCGCCCAAAATTAGACCTAACGAAATACCTAGAAGCTTGTCTGTTTTCGCATACTTTTTCATATAAAATACGATAAACACTACAAAAACAACTGTAATAATGTAGAAGAACCACATTTTATTTTCTAAAATACCCCAAGCAGCGCCTCTATTTCGATGTGATGTTATGTATAATACATTGTCGATAATCGGAATACTCGTACCCAATTCCATGTTCTTTACAATTAACCACTTCGATATTTGATCGATAGCAATGACAAATAACGCTATTACATAATATATCATTTTCATTTCCCCCACAAAGACAGTGTACCTCAAAATTTTAGCATAGCTGCTACCTTTTCACAATGAACCTTTATAGAAGAATAAAATAAATTAAAAAAAGGTAATATAATATCGTTGTGCGTATTCATACATTTACCTTTTCATAGAAGAATTCATGAATCGTACGAGCAGTCGGCATTGTCTTCATTTGCTTTGTCGAAATTAATCTCCCCGTCTCTTCACAAATACCGTACATGTCTATTTCCATTTTAAATAATGCGCGTTCTACATCCTTTAAATCCTCTTTTATATCATGTAATAGCAATTTTTTCTTTATCTCTTCCTTAATTTCATATCCAAGCTCTTGGCTGAACTCGACATCATATTTGTGCATTACTTCTTTAGCTAGTCTCTCTTGCAACTCTTTTCTCATCAATTGCAATTCTTCTTTTATTTCCATGTAAATTTCATTCACGTGTACATTCCTCCTAGCTGTAATGTACAGTTAGTGTGTCCGAAATTTATTTGCTTACCTCACACACATTTTTCCTTCACAGGAAAGAGTCTGAAAAGTTTTTTTGATATGCCATCAACAAAAAAACTGACTGCATGAATAGCAGTCAGTTTTTTATTATTTTACATAGTTTTCTTTAACAACTGTTGCACAACGCTCACATAATGTTTCATGTTCAGCATCTTTACCAATTGTTTCTGAAACTACCCAACAACGTTCACATGTTTCACCAGTTGCTTGAGCAACAACAACCGCTGTATGTTCATACTTCGGTGCATCTGCTGGCGCTTCATCCATCATACCACCAAGTTTATACTCAGAAACGATGAATAATTGCTTTAAGTCTTCGCTAATAGACTCTAACATAGCTTTCATTTCTGCAGTTGGATATAGCGTAATGCTTGCATTTAATGACTTACCGATTACTTTTTCATTACGAGCTACTTCTAGTGCTTTTAACACGTCATCACGTAATGTCATAAATGCATCCCATTTTGTTTTTAACGCTTCCGCGTCATCTAATTGTACAGCTTCTGGCATATCAGTTAATTGTACACTTTCTTCTGTTACGCCTGGAATGTATGGCCATACTTCATCAGCTGTATGCGGTAAGATTGGTGTTACAAGTTTTGTTAACGCAACAAGAACATCATATAATACAGTTTGAATTGCACGACGATCTTCGTGATTTGCACCTTCAATGTATAAAATGTCTTTTGCAAAGTCTAAGTAGAATGAACTTAAATCAATTGTACAGAAGTTATGAATTGCATGATACACAGCAGCGAAGTCGTATGTCTCATATGCTTCTTTAACTTTTGTAATTAAGTCATTTAATTTCACTAACATGTAACGATCTACTTCACGAAGTTCAGCTACAGCTACTGCATTTTCACTTGGCTTAAAGTCGTCTAAGTTTCCTAATAAGAAACGGAATGTGTTACGGATTTTACGATACACTTCTGCTACTTGTTTTAAAATATCATCTGAAATACGTACGTCAGATTGATAGTCAACAGAAGATACCCATAAGCGTAAAATGTCTCCGCCTAATTGATCCATAATTTTCTTCGGTACGACGATGTTTCCAATCGACTTACTCATTTTACGTCCTTCACCATCTAGTACGAAACCGTGACTTAATACGCCTTTATATGGAGCTTTACCTGTTACAGCAACTGCTGTTGATAATGAAGAGTTAAACCAACCACGATACTGGTCAGATCCTTCTAAATATAAATCAGCTGGACGCTGTAAATCTTCGCGCTCTTCTAATACCGCTTGGTGAGAAGAACCTGAATCGAACCATACATCCATGATGTCTGTTTCTTTACGGAATTCGCCATTTGGGCTACCCGGATGTGTAAATCCTTCTGGTAATAGATCTTTCGCTTCACGCTCGAACCATACGTTAGAACCGTGTTCACGGAATAAATCTGCTACATGGTTAATTGTTTCATCCGTAATAATTGGATCACCATTCTCAGCATAGAATACCGGAATTGGCACACCCCATGCACGCTGACGAGAAATACACCAGTCACCACGGTCACGAACCATATTATGAAGACGAGTTTCTCCCCATGCTGGTACCCATTTCGTTTCCGCTACAGCTTCTATTAATTCTTTACGGAATGCTTCAATAGATGCAAACCACTGTGCTGTCGCACGGAAAATAATTGGTTTTTTCGTTCTCCAATCATGTGGGTATGAATGTGTAATGAATGTTAGTTTCAGTAACGCGCCTACTTCTTCTAATTTTTCTGTAATTGGCTTGTTAGCTTTATCATAGAATAAGCCTTCAAATCCAGGTGCTTCATTTGTTAATACACCTTTATCATCGACTGGGCAAAGTACTTCTAATCCATACTTTTTACCAACAACGAAGTCATCTTCCCCGTGTCCTGGTGCTGTATGAACACAACCTGTACCTGCATCTGTTGTTACGTGATCTCCTAGCATAACTAATGAATCACGATCGTAGAATGGATGTTTTGCAACTGTGTACTCAAGTTCGCTACCTTTTACTGTTTTCACAACTTCAGCATTTTCCCACTCTAACGTTTTTGCAACTGTCTCAAACAGCTCAGAAGCAATGATATATTTCTCATCATTTACTTTTACAATACTATATTCAAGCTCTGGGTGAACAGAAATACCTAAGTTTGCAGGTAATGTCCAAGGTGTTGTTGTCCAAATGATGTACTTTTCATCACCTTCTAATACATTCTTTCCATCTTTTACAGGGAATGCTACGTAAATAGATGCTGATTTTTTATCTTGATATTCAATTTCAGCTTCTGCTAAAGCAGATTCACTCGTTGGAGACCAGTAAACTGGTTTTTGACCTTTATAGATATAACCTTTTTTCGCCATGTCACCAAACACTTTAATTTGTTGTGCTTCATAAGCTGGCTCTAAAGTAATATATGGATTATCCCAATCTGCACGTACACCTAAACGCTTAAATTGTTCACGTTGACGTTCTACTTGTTCATATGCATACTCTGCACATAACTTACGGAACTCAGCAACTGTCATTTCTTTACGCTTTACGCCTTTATTTGTTAAAGCTTGTTCAATTGGTAAACCGTGCGTATCCCATCCTGGAACATATGGCGCACTAAAACCAGTCATTGATTTATAACGAACAATAAAGTCTTTTAATACTTTATTTAATGCATGTCCCATATGAATGTCACCATTCGCATATGGAGGTCCATCATGCAATACAAATAAAGGACGACCTTTTGTATGTTCTTGTACTTTTTCGTAAATATTCATTTCAGCCCATTTTTCTTGCATTGCAGGCTCACGTTTTGGTAAGTTCCCACGCATTGGGAACTCTGTTTTCGGCATCAGTAATGTATTTTTGTACTCCATGCTCAATTCCTCCTTACATGTATAAAAGAAATACTTAAAAAACGGAATAAAAAAGAGACTTTCTCATCCCAAAAAGGGACGAGAAAGTCTCCCGCGGTACCACCCTAGTAGATCATATACATATGTATAGAATCCTCTTTATATTCTTAACGCGAATACACGCCTACGCTTACTCTATTTATTCAGCGCGGAACTCCAGGGTGATATTCCCACTATCTCCTTATCCTGAGCTTACACCATCCTCAGTTCGCTATATAAGGTTTGAAAAGGTACTTATCCCTATCTTCGTTTTTCTTAATAAATATGTTGTTTAAAATTATATGTAATAATGAGAAAAACGTCAAGCTTACACTGTTTCTTCTTTTTTCAACAGTTCATCTACTTCGTCTTCTAACTCAATTAGTTTATCCCAATCATCGTTGTTTAACATTTCAAGCTGTGTTTCTAATAACATACGGAAACGAGTTCGGAATACTTTCGCTTGTTTCTTTAGCTCTTCAATATCAAAAGCAACTTTTCTTGATTTTACTAATGCTTCGTTAATAATACGATCAGCATTCTTTTCAGCTTCACGCACAATTAATTTCGCTTCTTTTTGCGCATTACGTTTTACTTCTTCCGCTGCTTCTTGCGCAACAACGATAGATTTGTTTAACGTATCTTCAATATTAGAGAAATGATCTAACTTCCCTTCTAACTGCGCAACTTTTTCTTCTAAAGCTTTTTTCTCACGAATGACCAATTCATAATCTTTGATAATTTGATCAAGAAACTCATTTACTTGATCTTCATCATAGCCACGGAATCCGCGACCAAATTCTTTGTTATGAATATCTAATGGTGTTAACGGCACAACGCCACCTCCAAGTAGTTATCTAAATTTCCTCTTTCAATTATATCTTTTCTTCGACAAAATAGGAGGATTTCCTTCTAAAAAACCAATCATTTTAGTATACCATACAAAATTCTCCATTTGTCGCGTTTTGTTCTACCTTCTACAGAAAATAATTTACTTCGGCCATATCCTCTAACAGAAAAAACGTCTCCTGGATAACATTCATAAGAAGTTTGCTCCACTGTTTTCCAATTGACTTTTACTAAACCATTTTTTATGAAAGGTTGTACTTTCTGTCTAGATAAATGTAACATTTCAGCTAACATAACATCTAAACGAAGTGAAGAAACCGTTCCAGATTTCTCCCCCCACGTTTCATGTATTTGTAGAATTTGTTCTCCTTGCACTGCTGATAAGGAGACTTTTACTTTTCCTATTGCTTGTAAGTTCATCTCAATGTACGATACGATTTCTTTCGCAACTACAATTTGGGCACGATTTTCTTGCAGCAAAATATCACCACATTTTTCTCTCGTTAAACCAAGAGACATAAATGTACCTAATATTTGCCTATGTTCTAGCGTATAAAACTTGGAAGGATAGTCAATTTCTAATACTTCTACTTGAAATTCTTCTTCATTTAATTCTAGATAGTCTGGATAAATGAGTGCTCTTTTACGCTCTGCATTAGGCGTTGCACCACCAAATTGCACAGCGACATCTCCTTGTCCAATTACCATAGAAACAATTTGTTGCTGTCTTGGATCAAGGAAATCTGTTAATTTCACTTGATGGTACTCCGCTGTTCGCTTCCACTCCAGCACTTTATCTACAAAGACCTCTTCATCAGGCCTAAAATGTTCGTAAATGCTCATGTATTTAACCTCTTACTATAAGAAATAGCTGAACAAACTGAACAAACCACTTTTAGCAAGTTTTAACGCAAAAATCGCAACGAGTGGAGAAATATCAATCATACCAAGCGGCGGAATAAATCTGCGGAATGGTTCTAAATACGGTTCACAAATTCGCGCCAAGAACTCTCCAAAAGATGATTCCTTTGCACCAGGAAACCATGATAGGAGAATGTAAATAATCAGTGCCCACGAGTAAATCTCGATAGCAGAACTTAACACCATTAAAACTGTTGTCATGGCGTATTACCACCTCTTTATATTTGTTTCTTCTTCTTCACCGAATAACTCTGAAATTGCACCAACAATATCAACATTTTCAGGTGTACACATAAATGTTTTTGGTCCTATTTTTTGAATGTCCCCGCCTATAGCGTATACAGTACCACTTAAAAAGTCAACGATACGTACCGCTTGATCAGTAGACATTCTCTGCAAATTAATTACAACAGCTCGTCTACCTTTTAAGTGGTCCGCAATCCCTTGTGCTTCCGAATATGTGCGTGGTTCTAATAAAACAACTTTTGAAGATTGTTTTGCTGTTTCAATACTCACAACATTTTGCTTCGGTTGCGCTTTTGGAAACGTAACATCTTGTTGTTCTGGTGGATCTTGCTGCTTTTTCATGTCTGTTTGCTCCTTTTCATAACCATATTGAGCTGCTTCTTTTTCTTCCGGTGTATCAAAAAAGAAGTATTTTACTTTTGACCAACTCATAATAAGATTCTCCTTCCTTTTACGCTTTTCCTACTAAAATCGTTCCCAAACGAATATATGTAGCCCCTTCTTCAATTGCAATCGTGTAATCGTTGGACATTCCCATTGATAATTCTTTACATGGCGCATGTAATAACTCTAGCTCCTGCACCTTTGTTTGCAACATACGTAATTCCTTAAAACAGCGTCTGATTTCTTCCTCTTCTTCTGTAAATGGAGCCATCGTCATTAGTCCAACCACTTCAATTTTATCGAATTCTTGCAAACTTTGAATAAAAGAAACAACCTCTTCTATTGCTAATCCTTGCTTCGATTCTTCAGATGAGGTTTTCACTTGAATAAAGCATTTCACTTTCTTATCAGCACGTTTCTGAATTTCTTTCGCCAGGGAAAGACGATCTAACGAATGTAAATAATCAATTTCATTAATGATTTCTTTTACTTTTCTCGTTTGTAATGAGCCAATAAAGTGCCAATTAACTTTTGAACCGAAATGCTCATATTTCTGTAAGAAACCTTCATTTCTATTTTCACCTAAATCGATAATTCCAGTTTCAATTACTTCGTTTGTTTTTTCAATCCCTACAGTTTTTGTCACTGCAACAAGTTTAATATCTTGCAACGAACGTCCAGCTCGAACGCAAGATTCTTTAATAGCTTCGTTTACAATTACTAAATTTTCTTGTACTGTCACTTGCTTCCTTCCTCCTTAAAACCTATGAAACTCAACATTCTTCCTGTCTTACCTTGATCACGACGATGAGAGAAAAATAGTTGCTCTTCACAGCTTGTACAAAGAGATGACATTACAATATGCTCTTCTTTTATGCCTGCTTGTACACATAATATACGATTAATTTCTTTTAAATTAATTGCGTACTGCCCGTCAGAAATTTTTTGATGAGGAACAGCACCGTTAATTACTTTCTGTGCTGCTGTTAATACACGATCATCCACAACATAACAACAAGATCCAATCGACGGTCCAATTGCAACATGAATTTCATCACTTGAAATACCTTCTGCATTCCACTTTTGAATCATTTCCTTTGCAATCTCTTGTACAGTGCCTTTCCATCCAGCATGCGCAAGTCCTATCATACCATGTGATGGTGCATAAAAATAGAGCGGAACACAATCCGCGTAACAAGACGTTAACAGAACATCTTCATTACTCGTATAAATGCCATCTGTTTTTGAAATGCCGTCCTCATATAAATAAACGCCACTTCCTTTTTCCTGTTGCCCTACTTTTTCAACATGATGATCATGAACTTGTTCAGAGCAAATCCAGTTTTCTAATGGTTTTTGTAACTTATTTGCTAAAATGCGTCTGTTTTCATGAACGTTCTCCACGATATCATTCACATGTAATCCTAAATTCATCGCATGAAAGGAGCCCGTACTTATCCCACCATCTTTTGTCGTAAATCCAGCAGTAATGTTTCCAAGTTCTTTCCACGCTTGTAAATACAGTATACCGTCCACATATTTAAATGGTTCTCTCATAATAAAGCGGCTCCTTTTAATTAAAATAACAGAAAAAAGCATGGTACTTCCTGTCTATTTTACCATACTTTTATTTTTTCATAATCCTAACAGAAAAAAAAGAGGAATTTGTAATATTCTTTATGAAATTGTCGGTGTTTGTATTGATTCTGTTACAGTATTAACAGGATCTACTCTTACAAGTATGACATCCTCCCCAATTTTCACAATTTCCTTCCAAGGAATTACAATCTCAACATCTTTTCCAAAAATACCTAGCATACGTGTCTGTTTGGAAATAATAACAGAACAAACTTGCCCTGTGTTCATATCAATTTCAATATCTCCAATATTCCCAATCCTTTTTCCATCTGAAATATTTATAACATCCTTCATCTGTAACTCTGAAATTCGTATCACCATTTTTACCCTCTCCCTTATATGACGAATTGGAAGCTGTTTCTCATATTTACAGGAAGCCACCTATACGAAACACCATGCTAGTTTCATTATATGAACACTAATCCCCTACTATGAGCACAAACCATATTACATATAAAAAGGTCTCACCATAATTGGTGAGACCTTATCCTTGAATCGTTTTATTCATTTGTTTAATGGCTGACTTCTCTAAACGTGATACTTGAGCTTGGGAAATCCCAATTTCTTCTGCAACTTCCATCTGTGTCTTTCCTTGGAAGAAACGTTTTCTAATAATCATTTTCTCTCGATCATTTAAACGCTTCATTCCTTCTTTCAATGCTAGTTCTTCAACCCACTGCTCGTCCTTTTGTTTTTCATCACTTAACTGATCCATAACAAAGATAGGATCTCCTCCATCATTATAAATCGGTTCAAATAATGAAACTGGATCTTGAATTGCATCTAAAGCAAATACTATCTCTTCATGAGTTACTTCTAGCACTTTTGCAATATCCATTGCTGTTGGTTCTTTTGAATTTTCTGCAATTAACTTCTCTCTTACTTGCAAAGCTTTATACGCAATATCTCGCAATGAGCGCGATACGCGAATCGGATTATTATCACGCAAATATCTGCGTATTTCCCCAATAATCATCGGCACAGCATACGTTGAAAATTTTACATTTTGGCCTAAATCAAAATTATCAATTGATTTCATAAGTCCGATGCAACCAACTTGGAATAAATCGTCAACATATTCTCCTCTGTTATTAAATCTTTGGATGACGCTCAGTACAAGACGTAAGTTTCCATTCACTAATTTTTCTCTTGCGCTTATCTCTCCACTTTGCATTTCACGAAATAATTTACGCATCTCTTCATTTTTTAATACTGGAAGTTTAGCTGTATCAACACCGCAAATTTCTACTTTGTTTCTCGTCAAAGTGTTCCCTCCTATCGGGAGTTGCTGTACAGTGTAAAGTATTTCCTTTGAAGGGGATTTTATGCATATGGTTTTTTCACGATTTTTCATTTAAATTATCTTTCCTAATACAACTAAATAGAATAAGACCAGCCTACATAACGGCTGGTCCTATTCTTCACACCATTTTATTAAATTCTTTTCGTAATCTTTTTATAATTCTTTTTTCTAAACGCGAAATGTATGACTGTGAAATCCCAAGCATATCCGCCACATCTTTTTGCGTCTTTTCCTCTCCTCCAGCAAGCCCAAACCGAAGTTCCATAATTTGTTTTTCACGATCATTTAATTGGTGTAATGCTTTCATTAAAAGGTGACGATCTACAGTAGCTTCTAAATCTTTTGTAATAATATCATCATCTGTACCTAACACGTCAGACAACAATAGTTCATTCCCATCCCAATCAATGTTTAGCGGTTCATCAAAAGAAACTTCCGAACGATTTTTGTTATTCCGACGTAAATGCATTAAAATTTCATTTTCTATACAACGCGATGCATATGTTGCTAATTTTATTTTCTTTTCTGGATTAAATGTATTTACCGCTTTAATAAGGCCGATTGTTCCTATACTAATTAAATCTTCAATATTTATCCCTGTATTTTCAAACTTTCTTGCTATATATACAACGAGCCTTAAGTTGCGTTCAATAAGTAATGACCTTGCTGCCTGATCTCCTTTTGGCAATTTATTCAAAAGAACTTCCTCTTCTTCTTTCGTTAACGGTGGTGGCAACGCTTCACTTCCACCAATATAATAAATTTCATCGGTCTTAATTCCTAATTTCAGCAATACTTTATACCAAAGGTATACTAAATAAAATTTTAATTTCATCATATTATCCCGCCTCTCATTATTAAGCGATCACCATTTTTTGTGAAATCAACATTTTTGGATGCACAATACATTGATACTCCCCATTAGTAGACAGTTGTTGTGTATTTAATCCAATTAATACTTTGTTTACAACAATAGAACTACCTTCATGATCAACTTGCACACTGTCAGGCTTAATTGCCCACAAAAATTGACTTTCTACTCCTACTGCACGGAAAGGAATTAAACGTAATTTTGTCGCCCAACCAGAATCATTTTCTGGTATTTGAGGAATTTCTGTTTTGGAATAAATTTGTTCTGTTAACCAAGATGGTAAGCAATGTTCTAATGATGAAACATGCATAATCATAACGGGTGTTTTTGTTAATGGGTCGTAAAGTTGGTTCCCACTGTCAATAAGACCTGCCAGTTCTAGTTCTTCTTCCGCTAATTGAATTTTTACTTTCACAATTTGGTCATAGTGTATTTTCGTGACCTCTACGCTTTCAATACGCTTTTTAGAAAAATAATAAATTACCGGAAAACCAAAAATAACAAATAACCAACTAATTGGATCGCCGTAAGAAATTGACTGAGATTGAACCAATCCATTTACCATTTCATTCGTTTGCAAAAAGAAATGAGTTCCAATTAATCCTCCGCCAACCATAAAGGTTACAAAGTAAAAAGTAAAAACAGTTTGTGCATAATTTCTAAATGTTGTAAACCCAAATGCTGTATACACAATAAGTAACGAGTACAGTAGTTTCATAATTGGATGTGTCATCATAGAAGCAAAAGGAGTAAAGGCAAAAATAACAATAGTTGAACCTATAAATGCCCCTAACACAAGCCTCCATCTTTTGATCTTCTTTTTTAACACGGTAGCTGTTAATAAAAGCAAAAGAAAATCAATGCAGGCGTTTAACAACCAAACAACGTCGGCGTAAACAACCAAACAATTCACCTCTTTTTTCAAGTTGAGACTAGTATAATGCATATCCAATAGGAAAGTGTGTCAATTTGCGGAGGTGTTTTTTTGTTATTTTGTGATTTCTAGACATAATCTGTCGGTAAAAAATAAAAGTACAAATTCATAGAATGATATACTCTTATTTTCACCAACAAAATATATTGAAATATACGAAATAAAAAAAGACCTGCTTAGCAGGTCTTTTCCATTTAAAAAACAAAAAAGGAGCATGAAAGCTCCTTTTTTTATCGTCTACGACGGTTACGTAAAAATGCTGGAATATCGATATCATCTGAATCTGAATGACGCTCATGTACAACTGGCTCTTCACGCTTCATTTCACGTTTTACTTCACGTTGTTTTGAAGGTTGAGCTACTGGTTGTTGCTGTTGTTGCGTGTGGTTCGCATTCGGACGAATAATTGGTTTTGGTGGTTGAGTTGCAATGCTATCATCAAAACCAGTTGCAATTACAGTTACAACGATATCATCTTTTAATCCTTCGTTAATAACAGAACCGAAGATCATATTTACTTCTGGATCTGAAGCTGAAGCTACGATATCTGCCGCTTCTTGTACTTCATATAAGCTTAAGTTAGCGCCACCCGTAATGTTCATGATAACACCTTGAGCTCCATCAATAGATGTTTCTAGTAATGGACTAGAAATCGCTTTTTTCGCAGCTTCTGCAGCACGATTTTCCCCGTTACCAGAACCAATACCCATTAAAGCAGAACCTCTATTAGACATAATTGTCTTTACGTCTGCAAAGTCTAAGTTAATTAAACCTGGCGTTGCAATTAAATCCGAAATACCTTGAACACCTTGACGTAATACGTTATCAGCTTCACGGAATGCTTCTAACATTGGCGTATTTTTATCAACAATCTCTAATAAGCGATCGTTTGGAATTACAATAAGAGTATCTACATTTTCTTTAAATGCTGCAATACCAGATGCTGCTTGCGTCGCACGCTTACGTCCTTCAAAAGTAAATGGACGTGTTACAACACCAACTGTTAAAGCACCTAATTCTTTTGCAACTTGAGCAACAACTGGAGCTGCACCAGTTCCAGTTCCACCGCCCATACCGGCAGTTACGAAGACCATATCCGCACCACGAAGTGCTTCTTGGATCTGTTCTTTACTTTCTTCTGCAGCTTTTTTCCCTACTTCAGGGTTTGCGCCTGCACCAAGTCCACGCGTTAATTTTCCACCAATTTGCATTTTCGTTTCAGCTTTTGATAGATTTAATGCTTGTGCATCAGTGTTCACAGCGATAAAGTCTACACCTTGTACACCGTGTTCAATCATACGGTTTACAGCATTGTTTCCGCCACCGCCGACACCGATAACTTTTATATTCGCTAATTGATCTTGAGTAGTATCAAACTCTAACATGTCGAAATCCCCCTAGAACCTCATTTTTCGTGTCCAATTTTAATCCCATAAATAACGGAATACACGTTTTACTTTTGACATCATGCGGTCATCATTTTGATTATTATTGTTTTGATTACGAGTTTTTTGTTTTGCAGGTTGCTGTTGTACCGGCGTTGGTGCTGGTGCTGGTACTGGTTCAAAATGCTCTTGCTTTTCCTGCACATTTTTCCCACGTAATTTAGCTTTTTGATAAGAATGTTTAATTAATCCAACTCCACTTGTATATTGGGGCTCACGCACACCAATATAATCAGGAGTTGCTACACGAACATTTTCATGTAAAATATCATATGCAAGGTCAAGAACACCTGGCATAGAAGCAATTCCACCAGTTAGTACATAACCAGAAGCCACTTGCTTTACTCCTAACTTACGCACTTCATCTTGAACAAACATTAAAATTTCCTCTACACGAGCCTCTATTATATCCGATAATTCCAACTGAGAATATTGTTCTGTTTGATCACTTCCCATAATAGGAACCGTAAACATCTCTTCTTCAGATGCTGTATCATAAAAAGCATGTCCATATTTCAACTTAATTTGATCTGCATTTTCTGTTGAAGTTTTCAACCCAATCGCAATATCCTTCGTTATATGGTCTCCACCTAATGGTAATACGCTCGTCGCTTGTAACTCTCCATCTTTAAAAATAGATAAAGTTGTAGATCCTCCCCCCATATCAACAAGGGCTACTCCTCTATTTTTTTCATCTGAAGATATAGCAACTGTTGCAGCCGCTAAAGGTTGAAGACAAATATCAACAATTTCAAGACCTGCTTTTTCTACACAACGAAGTAGGTTATGTAGTAAAGTTCTCGAGCCTGTAATAAGTGTACCTTCCATTTCTAATCTTACACCGATCATCCCGCGTGGATCGTTAATCTCGTCAAGACCGTCTACGATGAACTGTCGAGGTACCACATCAATAAACTCACGTTCTGGAGCAATTGACACAACTTGTGCTGCATCTAGAACGCGTAAGACATCTTCATTCCCGATTTCACGATCTTCATTTGAAACAGCGACTACTCCGTGACAAGGAAGTAGCTGTACCTGGTTTGCATTGACACCTACTACAACTTGCTCAATGTGGATTCCCACCATGCGCTCAGCTTGTTCAATTGCTTTTTTAATTGATCGAACAGTCTCGTCTATATCAACTATCGATCCCTTCTTTAAACCATTTGATTTTACATTTCCAACACCAATAATGTTTAAGCTGTCATTAACCATTTCACCAATGATGACTTTAACATTGGATGTACCGATGTCAAGACTAACATATATTTCATTGCTGTTCATTCTTTGGCACCTCCTTCTTTATTTATACCATACAACTCAATATATGGAACAACAATCGCAACTTTACTATTTATAAGAAAAATATTCAACGTCTTTATACGTTTCCCTTTTTTAACCCTATATTTTTCTTATTTTTATTTAGCATTCAATTAAGAATATCGCAGTAAACTATGAATAACTGCTTATCTTGAAATAATTCTATTTCGAGTGTAAAGTTTACCGCCAAGTATAAGTCTACACTAAGATGTACTCATAGAAAAGTGAAACTTGTACCAATACTAGTATGAATCTAAGAATTTTTACATATTTTTCATCAAATGAACCATTCTTCTAAATTCGTATACATATAATAGAACATTCGTTTTGTTTTTTCTGCTATAATCAACGAAAACTACCATTCTATTCTTTTTTTTCTTCCGCACCTAATTCTTTCGTATATGCACCTACTTCTAAGTCAATTAATACCTTCTTACCTGGCTCAATTGTTTTTAAAATAAGCGGATAGGCTTCCATACGTTTTGCAAAATTTTGAATCGTAGTGCTCACTTCATAACCTTCATTCATATATAAAGTAAGATGATCTTCATTCGCATTCGTTGGTGAATAGCGAATCTCCGAAATAGATTTTAAAATAGCTGGTGTTAATTTTTCTAGTTCAGCGATTAACTCCTTCATTTTCTCTTCTTTAAAAGGTTCGAAAATCGGTGCTGCAACAGGAAGTTTTCCATTAGGTAGTACATCAAGCGTTTTTCCATTTTCTAATAACGGTTGTAATTTTCCCTCTTTATTTATATAACCAATCGTTAAATATTCTTCGATATGAATATCAATCTTGTTTGGAAAACGTTTTTTTACATTTACTGCTTTAATTTCTTTTCGCTTCGTTAAGTTTTCTTCAGCTTTATGTGCTGTCACTCGGAAATAACTTGTATCATATGTCACGCCTGAATCCTTCATTACTTGCTCATCCGTCATATAGTGATTTCCAAACACACTAATCTTTTTTATATTACTAAGCGGAGACCGAAAATAAATTAAAAAGAGCACTAATAAAAATAAAATTGATATGTATAAAATCAATCGATGATTAACATTTTTTTTGTTTTTTTTCTTTTGATTTTTCAATTTTGGTACACGATCTTGTAGTTTAATCACTTTACTATTATTCATGTACGATCCCCCTATGTAACATAAAGAACGGCATGTTCCTCATGCCGTTCTTATCTTCTTATTATAACATAAATGATAATGAGCGGAACGAATAACCGTTATCTTCCAATGATTTCTACTTCTGTATGCATATCTACATCAAATTTATCCTTAATTGTATGTTTTATTAATTCAATTAAGGACAATACATCTTGCGCTGAAGCTCCCCCGGTATTAACAATAAAATTGCCATGCATTTCAGAAATTTGAGCTCCACCAATCCTATAACCACGAAGCCCTGCTTTTTCTACTAAATCTCCTGCAAAATGTGGGATTGGATTCCGAAATACACTTCCTGCACACGGGTGATTCCATGGTTGCGTTTCACGGCGGTAATCTTTATTATTTTGCATGCTACGTACAATTTCTTCACGTTTTCCCGCCTGTAATTGAAACTCCGCCTCTAAAACAATACCAGGACGTTTCGTTTGCAATACAGATGCCCGATAAGAAAACTCCAGTTCTTTATTCATTAACCAGTCAATTGTACCGTCTTCAAACAGAATGAGAGCCTTCGATAATACACTCGATATATCCGATTTATGTGCACCTGCATTCATATATACTGCACCACCGACACTTCCTGGAATACCGCTTGCAAACTCCAATCCAGCTAACCCTTGACGACTAAGTAAAGTTGACAATTTAATAAGAGGATATCCACTACCAACTCTTACCTTATGTTTTTCGACCTCTAAGTGATCTAATCCTTCTCCTAAACGAATAACAACACCTTCTATGCCTTGATCAGATACAAGAAGGTTTGAACCGCGCCCAATTACAGTCCACTTCGTTTTGTATTGCTTTACTAACTGTAATGTTTTTTCAATACCGGCTACATGCTTTGGCACAATTAAAATATCCGCTGGTCCACCTATTTTCATAGTTGTATAACGTGCTAACGACTCGTTAACTAAAACATGACCAACGTCTGCTTCTATAAGCTCATTTACTAATTGTTCCATAGACAATCTCCCCCATATTAAGTCTCCTTATGACAATAATATGCAGGGCGTTCACCTAACGTTATCCCTCTATTTACGGGCAGTACAGCTCCTAAATCAAAATTCGGCGGTAACAAAGAAGTTAGGCGAGAATCGGGATGCCAGTAAACATCCGATTAGTGAAAGGTAATAATCAACGAGAAAGAATCACTCCCCACCGATTAAAGCCTCACTTTATTTTTTTACAAGCTTATTCATTACTTCATACAGCTTATTTGCTGCATCTGGAATACCTAGTTGCTTAGCAGCTAGCTTCATATTTTGTAATGTTTGTGCATCCAATAAAATCTCATCAATATCACGAATAAGCGTTTCAGCTGTTAAATCTTTTTCAAGTAACATTTTTGCCGCTCCTTTATCAACAACTGAACGTGCATTCTTTTCCTGATGATTATTTGTTACGTACGGACTCGGTATTAACACACTTGGTTTTCCTAACGCTGTTAATTCTGCAAGTGTTGTTGCCCCAGCCCTTGAAACAACAAGGTCTACACCAGTTAGTACCTCTGGCATATTATGAATGAACGGCTTAATAATAACATTGTTCGGGTTCCCTTTTTGCTTCACGGCTTCCATCACTTTGTCATAATGTACTTCACCTGTTACATATAGTATTTCGTAGCTTTTGTTCCCCAACTGTTCAATTGCTTCAACGAAGGCATCGTTAATCGGTCTAGCTCCACGACTTCCACCAAATATAAGTACAGACTTTTTAGGAAGAGAAAGCCCAACTGAACGTTTCCCTTTCATTCCATTTTGATCCATTACCTCTGATGCTCGCGGATTACCTGTCATTACCACTTTTGACTCTGGAAAATGCTCTGTAGCTGCTTCAAAACAAACAGCAACTTTATCAACATAACGACTTAAAAATTTGTTCGTTACACCTGGTACACTATTTTGTTCATGTACAATAGTTGGAATACCTAATTTGGCTGCAGCGTATACAACTGGTCCACATACATATCCACCCGTTCCAATTACGATATCCGGATTAAAACGACGAATATATCGTTTACTATCCTGTACACCTTTTAGAAAACGCATTACTGTTTTCACATTATCTAATGATATTTTTCGTTTAAATCCACTTATAACAATAGACTGAAATGGTATACCTGCTTTTGGAACGATTGTACTCTCTAGTCCATTTTCCGTACCAATATATAAAAATCTTGCTTCTGGATTTAACTTTTTTATTTCTCTAATTAAAGCAAGAGCTGGATAAATATGACCACCAGTACCCCCACCACTAACTAATACACGCACTACTAACTCCTCCGCTTCTCTTTTCTTATTTCCATTATATTTATTTCTATATACATATTGCATTTTTACACACATACGAAAAACCCTGTCTTATAAACAGGGTTTAGTAGCGAGAATGGCGACTTATATTTAATAATACACCTACTGCCATTAACATTAATGTCAAACTTGATCCACCATAACTTAAAAACGGCAAGGTAATACCCGTAACAGGCATCAGTCCTGTTACAACACCAACATTAATCATTACTTGAATCGCAATCATCGCCACAATACCTACTGCTAAAAACGTACCATATAAATCTGGCGCTCCTAATGCGATACGAATCCCGCGCCATAATAATAGACTAAATAATAATAACACAAATGAACCACCAATAAAACCTAATTCCTCGGATAAGATCGCAAATATAAAGTCAGTTTGTGGTTCAGGTAAATAAAGAAATTTTTGTCTACTTTGTCCAAGTCCAAGCCCAAATAATCCACCAGGTCCAATTGCGAGTAATGATTGGATAATTTGAAATCCACTTCCAAGCGGATCTGACCACGGATCTAAATATGATGTAATGCGTTTCATTCGATACGGTGCTGATGCAATTAATCCTACAAATCCCGCTACACCAATCAAACCAAACATTGCAAAGTGAAAGACCCTCGCTCCCGAAATAAATATCATAATGATACATGTCCCAACCATTACCGTTCCTGTCCCAAGGTCTGGCTGTAACATAATCATCCCAAAAGCAAGAAACACAAAACTAAGAGCCGGTAATAAACCACGTTTAAAAGATGTGATCAATTTTTGCCGTTCCGCTAAAAACTTCGCCAAGAAAATAATCATCGCAAACTTCATAAATTCTGATGGTTGAATCGAAAATGCTCCGATCCCAATCCAACTTCGTGCTCCTCCTCGAACAAGACCTACTCCAGGAATAAGAACGAGAATAAGAAGAATGAAGCAAACTAGCAAAATTACTTTTGAATACGTACGCCACACCCAATAATCAATTTTCATAATAAAAAACATAGCTACTACACCAAGACCCGCAAACAGTAATTGTCTTTTTGCAAAAAAGAATGAGTCCCCCATTTTATAAGAGGCCCAAACTGCACTCGCACTATAAACCATAATCATTCCGATTGTCAACAATGAAAGTGTTACGATGATGAGCATAAAATCAGGCGTTTTCTTCATTACCCACAAACACCACCTCTTTAGGCAGAACCTTTTGCCCTATGTAACAAAACATCAGTAGGTGTTAGCCTACTGATGTTTTGATTTACTTTATATAAGTTTATGCACAGCTTGTATAAAAATGTCTCCTCTTTCTTCAAATGTTTTAAATTGATCCCAGCTTGCACACGCTGGAGAAAGAAGAACAACATCACCTTCTTTAGAATGAGCATAAGCTTTCACCACTGCTTCATCTAAAGTATCGACACTTTCAATTATATCTAATCCCGCTTTTTCTGCCGCTCTTACTAGTTTGGGAGCTGTTTGTCCAAATGTTACAATCGCTTTTACATTTTTGAAATACGGAATTAAATCATCGAATTCATTTCCGCGGTCAAGCCCACCTGCTAGTAACACAATCGGTTGTGTAAACGCAGATAGTGCTTTCTCAGTCGCTAACATATTCGTTGCTTTTGAGTCATTATAAAACTTACGGTTGTTAATCGTTGTTACATATTCTAAACGATGTTTTACACCCGTAAAACGTTTTAACACGACCGTAATTGCTTCATTAGAAGTACCTAATAATTTCGCAATACTCATCGCAGCTAAAATATTTTCTAGATTATGTTGACCAGGTAAAACGATATCGCTTACTTCAACAACTTTTTCACCTTTGAAATAAAGAGCGTTATCTTTTATACACGCGCCATCTTCAATTTCTTTCGTTGTCGAAAACAAGATTTTTTGACCTTTAGTATCCGCAGATAAAGCCATCACATCTGCATCATCCGCGTTTATTACACTATAATCGTTTTCTGTTTGGTTTTTAAAAACATTTGCTTTTGCTAAACCATATTCCTTCTTCGTCCCATGATAATCTAAGTGGGCTTCAAATAAGTTTAAGAACGCTGCAATTTTAGGCTGGAACGATTCTACTCCCATCAATTGGAACGATGAAAGTTCTGTAACTACAACTTCATTTTCTTTTGCATCCTGTGCTACTTCACAAGCTACAGTTCCTATATTCCCTGCAATAACAGGATGCTTTTGTCCTTCTTTTAACATTTCAAATGTCAGCATTGTTGTCGTCGTTTTACCATTAGATCCTGTAATTCCAACAAATGGCGCTTTTGAAATACGATATGCTAATTCAACTTCCGTAACAATTGGAATTTGCTTTTCTTTCGCAGCAACTAATATTGGATTAGAATACGGGATTCCTGGATTTTTAACGACAAGAGAAATATTTCTCTCTAATAATTCTAAAGGATGGCCACCGCATACAACGTCCATTCCTTTTGCTTGTAATTCTGCAGCAAGTACATTGTCAGCTAAAGGCTTTCCGTCATTTACAATGACATTCGCCCCTAACTTTTGTAACAATGTAGCTGCTGCATAACCACTTTTTGCAATGCCTAATACAAGAATATTCTTATTTTGAAATTCAGTTACAGTTTTCAATTACATCCACACCCCGATATAAATTCCTAACACAGCTAATAAAAATCCTGCAGACCAAAACGTCACAACAACACGCCACTCTGACCAACCACATAATTCATAATGATGGTGTAATGGACTCATTTTAAAGACACGTTTTCCTGTTGTTTTAAATGAAATGACCTGAATAATAACCGATAAAGTTTCCATGACGAATACTCCGCCAATAATTACAAGTAGCAATTCTTGTTTTAATAAAATCGCTACAGCTGCAATGGCTCCACCTAAAGCTAATGAACCTGTATCTCCCATAAACACTTTTGCTGGATTCGCATTGAATACTAAAAATCCAAGTACAGCTCCTACCACTGCCATACAGAATATCGCTACTCCAAATTGCTCTTGTGCCACAGCAATAATACTAAATGCTCCAAATGCAATAGCAGCTGTTCCTGATAATAAACCATCTAAACCGTCAGTTAAGTTAACTGCATTTGATCCACCAATAAGCATAAATAGTACAAGTACAAAATACGCCCAACCTAATTCAAACTTAACATCCGTTCCCGGAATCATGATGTATGTGTGGAACGCTTGCCCTTTTCCAATTAAAAAGAATGCAATAGCAATAACAAGCTGCCCTACTAATTTTTGTTTTGATGTTAAACCAAGATTTCTCTTCTTAACTACCTTTATGTAGTCATCTAAAAATCCGATTAATCCGTAACCAAACGTCACTAATAGTAATAACGAAACCTCTGCACCTAAATAATTAAACTTAATCGCCATAATAAGTGAAGTTACCATCATAGATACGTATATGACGATACCACCCATTGTCGGTGTCCCTGATTTTTTTTGATGTGACTTTGGTCCCTCATCACGAATACTCTGTCCGAACTTTAATTTTCTTAAAAATGGAATAAACAATGGCGAAAGGGCAACAGAAATTAAGAATGCTACCCCAGCCGTTACTAATAAACCTTGCTCAAGCACATGTAGTCCTCCTCTCACGTTGTTACTCTTCGTTGTTTAAACGCCCTGTAATTGCTTCTTTCGCAACTTCTCGATCATCAAAATGATGAACTTCTTTACCAATAATTTGATACGTTTCATGACCCTTACCAGCAATAATAATGATATCATCTGCTTTTACTTTAGTGATTGCATGGTGTATCGCTTCTTTTCTATCAATAATCACTTCATAATTATTTCCACTTGCACCATGTACCATATCATCTAAAATAGCCGCTGGATCTTCACTTCTTGGATTATCTGATGTGTAAATTGCATGAGTTGCATATTTTGTTGCAACACTTGCCATTATCGGTCTCTTCGTTCGGTCCCTATCGCCACCACAACCAACGATACAATACACATCACCTTTTGCGAATTGTTTTGCAGTTTTTAATACATTTTCTAAACTATCCGGCGTATGTGCGTAATCAACAATAACTGTATAATTTTGTCCTCCATCAACAACTTCAAAACGCCCTGGAACCCCAGCTAGTTCCTTTATAACAGCAATGATTGTTTCTAATTTCACACCCGAAACAAGTCCTGCTGCTGTTGCTGCAAGTACGTTATATACATTAAATTTACCTATTAATTTCATCGTAACATTTACACTTTCATACGGTGTGACAAGGGTAAATGTAGTTCCGCCACTCGTCATAACGATATTTTTTGCCATAATGTCACTTGTTGTATCAATACCATATGTTACAACAGTTGCTGCAGTACTTCTCATATACTCTTCTGTTACATTATCATCGCTATTCAGCACAGCGTACTTTTCACGATTATGATTATAACTATTGCCAAGCTGTGCAAATAGTAACCCTTTTGCATGTTTATATTCTTCCATCGTTTTATGATAGTCTAAATGATCTTGTGTTAAGTTCGTAAACACCGCTACATCGTAATCACATCCGTATACACGACCAAGATCTAACGCATGTGACGAAACTTCCATTACCGTGCTGTCCACACCTTGTTCAACCATTTTTGAAAACGTCTGTTGAAGTGTTAGTGCATCTGGTGTTGTATTTTTCACCTCAAATGTTTCATCACCGATTTTCATATTAATCGTTCCAATTAGCCCTGTTTTATGACCATGTGCTCGCATAATCTCATCCATAATATGCGATGTTGTTGTCTTTCCATTTGTACCTGTAATTCCGATTAAATGTAACTTGTGTGTCGGTTGACCATAAAAATAATCAGCTAAAACCGCTAACGAACGAAAAGTATTTTTCACAAGTACAACTGGAACGTCAACATCAATTGGTCTTTCCGCAACAATAGCAGCCGCTCCTTGTGCCGCTGCTTGCTTAGCAAAATCATGGCTATCAACCGTATATCCTTTCATACATACAAATAAGCTTCCTTCTTTCACTTTACGTGAATCAGCTTCTATAGATGTGATTTCTGGATTTTCTTTTGGAACAACTGGAAAATCATGCAAACATGATAAAAGTGTATGCAACTTCATTTCACTAAACCCTCTCTACATTGTTTATTTATCTTTTTTTCAGTAAGCAACACATTACCTCCTATATAAGGAGGTAAGTGCTACTGGCCTATTTATGACTGAGACACTTATTGTCTCAAGTTAAGTAACTGTTCTATAAAGAACTCACTTCCACCAATTGTACCATAAAACGTACTATGTTACCTTTAATTCCCGAAGTAAATTCTAATTTTTGAGCCTTCTTTTACTTTAGCTCCCGCTTCTGGTGATTGCTTAATTACTTTCTCTCCATCTCCACTTATATCAAGCTGCAAATCGACGAGTTGTGTTTGTAAATCTTTCTTTTTCATTCCAATTAAATTCGGAACTTCCACAGTTGGTGTATCGCCCCATTTATATTCTTTTTCAACTTGTTCTTTTCTCGGTTTCACTCCCATAACAGGAAGCGCATCTCGAAGGATATTCCCGACAATTGGAGCTGCTACCACTCCACCAAACTGTGTAACCCCTTTTGGATTATCAACAGCAACATACACAACAATCTCTGGATCATCCGCTGGAGCAAATCCGATAAAAGATACAATATAATTATTCTCTAAATATTTACCATCTTTCACCTTTTGAGCAGTACCCGTTTTTCCACCTACACGATATCCATCAATATAAGCACCTTTACCAGAACCTTTCGCTACAACATTCTCTAATGCATAACGAACTTTTTCTGAAGTTTCCTTGGAAATAACTTTTCTTTTCTCAACAGGTGTCTTTTTACTAACAACTTGATTATTTTTCGGATCAATAAACTCCTTAGCTATATACGGCTGATACAATGTTCCACCATTTACAGCCGCCGCTACAGCTGCTACTTGTTGAATTGGTGTAACAGAAACCCCTTGGCCGAATGAAGTTGTCGCTTGCTCTACTGGACCAACTTTATCTAAATTAAATAAAATCCCACTGCCTTCACCTTGCAAGTCAATCCCAGTCTTCTGCCCAAAACCAAAATTACGAATGTATTTAAATAATCGGTCTTTACCAAGGCGATCACCAAGTTCAATAAATCCCGGGTTACATGAGTTTTGAACGACTTCTAAAAACGTTTGACTGCCATGACCTCCTGCTTTCCAGCATTTCAATCTAGCTCCACCGACTTCAGCTGCTCCATCATCATAAAACGTATCCTTCTCTAAGTCTACTAAATTTTCATTCAATGCTGCAGCTAGGGTAATGATCTTAAATGTTGAACCAGGCTCATACGTACTCCACACAGGTAGATTTCTGTTATACACTTCTGGAGAGACACTTTGAAAATCCGCTGGATCAAAACTCGGCCGACTAGACATCCCTAAAATTTCACCATTTTTAGGGTTCATTGCAATTGCAATCATACCGTCTGGATTATAAGTTGACTCCGCAATATTCATTTCTCTTTCCATAATCCTTGTAATACGCGCATCGATTGTTAATCCTAAATTTAAACCGGCTTCTGGTTTTTTGAAATCATCACCAACATTAGGCATCCTTTGCCCTTTCGCATCTGCAAAAAAACGCACATGACCTTTGTCTCCATTTAGCTCTTTATCATAATATTTTTCTAGTCCCATAAGACCTTGGTTATCGCTACCAGCAAAACCTAATACATGTGATAAAAAGTTTCCAAATGGATAGTACCGGATAGAATCCTCTGCGATATACACGCCCTTCAAACTTAATCCTCGTACTTCTTTCGCTTTGTCATGTGATATTTTCCTTCCGCCTTTATCTAACCTTACAATCGATTCTTTTTTTGTAATTCTTTTATAAATCTCATCTTTTTCCACACCTAATACTGCAGCTAACTTCTCTGCAGTCTCTGCTGGTTTTTCAATTTGCCTTGGTACAACAAAGACAGTTGGAGCACTTTTATTCGTGGCAAGTTCCACACCATTTCGGTCTAAAATTTTCCCACGTTCGGGTTCAAAAGTAATATTACGACTCCATGAATCTTTCGCACGATCCGTTAACATATTCCCAAGAAAAAATTGCACATATCCAAGACGAATATCGATAATAGTGAAAATAAGTATACCTGATATAAGTATAAAAATAAGTCGTTTTCTAACTGTTACATTTGATACACGCATATCGGAACAAGCCTCCCTTACGCCTAGCTTGTTCCAATATATGCTTGTACTTATTTAATTAGAACTTCTTCTCTTTTACCATTACGGCTTTTCTGCTTCTTGTTGTGGTTCGAGTGGCGGTACGAGTGTGACACCTAATTCTGTACCAGGTTGTAATAATGTTCCTTCCGCCACACTTTGTTCTGTTACGTATCCTGTACCAGAAGGTTTCAAGTTAAGCTGTAATGTCTTCGCTAAATTCATAACATCACGCAGTGCCCATCCTTGTATATTTGGCATTGTAGGCTTATCTCCTACCAAGAAGACTCGGTCGCCTTTTAATGTTTGTTCAGTCGCTTTTGGTACTTGTTGCTGTACTTTCCCTTCACCTAGTACGATTGGACGAAGTTTTGCTTTATCAATCGCTTTCCCCGCTTCAGCCATCGTTTTACCAGTTACATCTGGAACAGTAGTTTGTTGTTCTTTCAGATGTTTTTTCGGATCTTTCACTTCATTTGGCTTAATCTTTAAATACTCTAAACTATTTTTTGTTACATATTTAAAAATATCAGCTAAAGGTTGTGCGCCGTTCTCATCATCTTTTAATTTCGGCTGTTTAACAGCTACATACACAACAAGTTGTGGATCGTCCATTGGTGCCATACCTAAGAATGAGAATATATAATTCTGTCTTCCTGTCATATAGCCGCCTTTTCCATCCGGAATTTGCGCTGTACCTGTTTTACCACCAACTGAATATCCATCAATTTTATAAGCTGTCCCTGTACCTTTCGGAGATGTAACAACACGTTCTAATAACTGTCTTACTTGCGCTGCTGTTTCCTTTGTAACAGGTTTTCCTACTTCTTCTGGCTTATGTTCTAATTTTACTTTGTCTGTTATTGGATCTACAATTTTATCAATTGCATAAGGTTTCATCATTTTCCCATCATTTGCAATGGCCGTTGCAGCTTGTACAAGCTGAATTGGTGTTACAGTGGAACCTTGTCCAAAAGCTGTTGTCACTTGTTGTATTTGCTGATCAAATAAAATTGTATTCGATCCTTCACCTGATAAATCAATGTTCGTTTTTTCATCTAATCCAAAACTATGAATATATTTTCGGAAACGTTCTGGACCAAGTTTTTGATCTCCTAAAATTGCAAACGCTACGTTTGAAGAACGCTCTACCCCTTCATCAAACGTGATAGAGCCCCAACCAGCACCACCGTTATGATCTTTTATTTTCCTATTTCCGACTTGATATGTCCCGGACTGATAATAATCTTGCCCTTTGTACACACCTTCATTAATAGCTGCCGCTAACGTGAAAATTTTCATTGTTGATCCCGGTTCAAATGCATTGGCAATTGCGTCATTATAAAAATATTTATTATTCTCTATGTTCGGATCATAACTAGGTTTACTAGACATTGCTAATATTTTCCCCGTTTTCGGATCCGCCACAATTCCAATTAAACTTTCCGGCTCATAATGTTGACTCGCCGATTTCATCGCGTCTTCTAAATAACTTTGAATACGTTGATCCATTGTCAAATATACATTATCTCCATTTTTAGGTGCCTTCACATTCACTTTCCCACCGTCAAGAGATACCCCCCTACGATCACCTGTATAAGCTACCTCTCCATTTGAAGCTCCTAAATATTTATCCAAACTTTTTTCTAATCCAAATTGACCTACTGCAATTCCATCTTCATTCGGTTTCGCATGCCCTATAACATAAGATGCGAAATCACCATTTGGATAAACTCTCGCATTTTCGGTAATAAAAGAAACCCCTGGCAATTTCAATGCTTCTATTTGTTCTTTCTTTTCTTTCGTCAAGCCCTTACCTATCTTCCCAAATTCCACTTGACTTTTATCTTTATTTAACGTGGCTAAAATATCCTCTTCGCCTTTTCCAAGTACTCCTGCAATTTTCTTTGCAGTATCTTCTTTATTCTCAACTGAGTTAGCACCTTTTAGTGCAGCTACCATTTTGTAAGAGTTTGCGTCTTGCGCTAACACATGACCGTTTTGATCATAAATGGTTCCTCGGTTCGCTTCAAGAACTCCTGTTTTACTATGCTTTTGTTTAGCAAGTGCATCTAAATCCTGATTATGAACTGTTCCTGTTGATTGTATGTAAAAAAATCGGGCTAATAACAGCAAAAAGAGCAGGAGGAAAAATATCATAAAATAACCTGCTCCCTTATTGGTATGAAATTTAGTCATATTCTTCATCGTTCCTTCACACCTATTGCCTTATTTGAGGCCTTTCACATTATTCGCATTAATTTCTAGCCCATGTTTTTTTGCAACTTCAGCGATTCGTTCATAGCGACTTAACTTCTCTACTTCAGCTTGTAATTCTTGATTTTCTTTTTGCTGCTGTACAATTTTTTCTTCTATCGTCGCTGCTTCTACATTAACTTGATAAAGGCCTGCTTTATTTCCAATAAACGCGACACAGGCATACAATAAAAAGCCAATAAACGCTACATACAACAGTTTTTCGATTCTTGTAATTTTCGCTTTAACCTTCGGCTTAGCCATCTGCTGTGGGGGCGTTTGAATTTGCACCTCTTCTTGCGCTTGTTGTTTGTACTTTACAGCTAAATTAGTCATACCTCTCTCTCCCTTTTATCGTTTTTCAGCGATTCTCAACTTCGCAGAACGCGCACGATTATTTTCTTCTAACTCTATATCAGAAGGTAAAATCGGTTTTCTTGTAATAAGCTTTAATTTCGGCTTAAATTCTTCAGGAATAATCGGTAATCCTGGCGGCAATTGTGGCGTTGTACTATTTCGCTTAAACGTTGTTTTACAAATACGATCTTCTAATGAATGGAATGTTATAACACTAACCCTTCCACCTGGCTTAACCACCTCAATAGCAGATTCCAATGCTTCTTCAAATACTTTTAATTCATCATTTACAGCTATACGAATTGCCTGAAACACTCGCTTAGCAGGATGCCCACCCGTTCTACGAGCAGGAGCCGGAATACCTTCTTTAATTAGCTCTACTAATTCTCCTGTCGTTTCAATAGCTTTATTCTCACGATAAGCTTCAATTTTTCTTGCAATTTGTTTTGAAAATTTCTCTTCACCGTATTGGAAGAAAATCCTTACAAGTTGTTCATATGACCAGCTATTTACAACATCATACGCTGTTAATGGGGCATCTTGATCCATCCGCATATCTAGCGGTGCATCATGATGATAACTAAAGCCTCGTTCTGGTGTATCTAATTGTGGGGATGAAACACCTAAATCAAATAAAATACCGTCTACTTCTGTTATACCTATTTCTTGCAGTTTTTCAGCTAAATAACGGAAGTTACTCTTTACTGTTATAAACTGTTCACCGTATGAAGAGAACTTTTCTTTCGCGTTTTGAATCGCTATCTCATCTTGATCAAACGCTATTAATTTTCCACCTTCAGTTAATTGGGATAATAAATAAGAACTATGTCCTCCTCCCCCCAGTGTACAATCTACATATGTACCATCTGGCTTTATATCTAAGCCGTCTACTGTTTCCTTTAAAAGCACTGTTACGTGTTTAAACATTGTTGCACCTACTCTTTTTCCAATTAATTATGTTGAATGTATCCCTTCCTCTAAGCACATATTTCACGCTTAGAGAATGAAATAATACGAAAGAACGACTCATTTAACTTACCAACAAAGGCAACATACTATACAAATCGCTATTTTCTTTTATTATATACTAAATTTTATCATCTTTTGCGGGAATTTAAATAAAAAACTGTCGAAAAAGCGAATAATACGTTTACATTTTGTGCTATTTTGTCATATATTTAAGTATCCAACACAATTACCATATCCAACATTTTTTTGATTGATAATTCAGAAAAAAATCACTTCACAGTAAATTCAACGGAATAAAAATAAAATCCTGCTCCAAAGAGCAAGATTTTATAGTTTTATAACATGATGTTTTCCGTCCCAAGAAAAAGGGTTTTCCATTACACGATCAACGAAATCCAAACCAAACTGATTTAAATAATAACATACATTCCACACACGTTCTTGCGGCGCACCTAATGGACGAAGTGCGAATTGTATACGGCGGAATTTATTTAGCTGAACCTCATACTTTTTCTCAACATTTCTTTTCAACATTCTTTCCAGCAGTTCAATTTGTTCATTAATTTTCAATTCGTTTTTCCCTGCAAACGCACCTAATCCTGGCTCTATTTTCTTTACAAATTGCTGTAAAGATATATGAATATCAGCAATTTCTTTTTTCGCCTTTTCAAAATGATCATCAATCGGTTCCTCTACTCGATTAGACAACCAGTTTTCACGCAGTTTATCGACATCATTTAAAAACGGATCACTTTCTCTCAATTGCAGATCGAATAAATCTGTCGCTATATCTCTCTCCACATAAGTAATTGTAAGACGAGGAACGACAGGTGGCATTTGAAAACCGACAGTATGGAATACTTGTTGTAATTCACTCCAATAAGCTAATTCCCCTGGCCCTCCAATAAATGCGAGCGTAGGAAATACATACTCTTGCATAAGAGGACGCGTTACAACATTATTACTAAAACGTGCCGGATTTCTCTCCATTTCTTCAATCAACTCTTCATATGAAAAGGAATGCGCCCCATCCTTTCCAACAAACTTACCTTGATGCTCTTCAAGCAATACTCGTTCATTATCTATTTCCATGAATATATGCACTGCATGAGACTTCGTTTCAATAATCGGTTTGTATCCTAGTTCTTTAATTACTTCCTGCTGATTACGAAGCCCCTCTTGCACCTCTTTATACTTACCTATAATTCGCTTAAAAAATGGAATTTCTAACTTTCTTAATTCAGGATGATGTGAATCAACAAGGATTAAACCAGAATTAGCAAAGATTTTCGTAATAAGATGAGCAAAGAAATCTACATACGTATTCGATTTTTTCAAAGCATCATCAACAAATTTTAATACATCCTTTGTAAAATTTGTTTCTGGGTATGTTTTAAAAATCTCTTCAATCCAACTTCTACAATCTTCAACAGAAAGTTCAGACTCAGAAGCACTCGCCTTTTTCGGATTACGATCATAAAAAATAGTTTTTTTCATCTTTTTATTTTTTGCTACAAAAGTATGGTTAATCTCATCCATATCATGATCTTCACCCGCAATCCAGAAGACAGGGACAACTTTAACTCCTAAACTTTCTTCCTTTTCCTTTGCAAGCTGTAAAATTGAAATAACTTTATGAATTGTATAAAGCGGTCCAGTTAATAACCCCGCTTGTTGTCCAGCTATAACAACATATGTATTTTCATCTCCAAGCGCTTTTACATTTTGAAGTGTAGATTCTCCCGCTTGTAATTTTGTATTATATTCTAATAAATGCGCTACTAAATCTTGGCGGAAAAACTCCCTTTCACGCAAATCATGTAAACGTTGTTTAAAAGCATCTTCTGTTAACATATAATCAAAACATGACTGTATCTCTTTTTTACCGTTCATATAGTCCGCTACAACACCTTGTTGCGGAACAGAGATTTCTTTTATCTCCATATAATTCTTCCTTTCGTATCCAGTTCTCTCACCAATCCACATTGTAGTCAATGTTTCACTTAAAAGCAAAGAATAACACTTATACTCTTGTTTCTAACCCCTTTATTGCATCGAACAAAAATTGAAGTGTCGGAACTGGTCGTTGCTGTTTCTTAGCCTCTTCTAATACATACCCAACAATCGCATTAATTTCCGTCTGTCTATTCGCTCTTACATCCGCTAACATAGAGGATGTATTACGAGACGTTCCTTCACACACATTTCGTACCATTTGCCATACCATTTCTTTTTCTCCTCTAATAAGAAATGCGACCTCCTGAAACACTTGCTCCATCATTTGATAAAAAAAACGATTCTTGATTAATTCACCATTCTTTACTCCCAATAACGCTGTCAACGGATTGATACATACATTTACTACTAATTTTTTGCGCATAATCTCTTCCCAATCTGTTTCTATTTGAACTGGAAAATAAGCAACAGGAAAAGAATGAAATATTTTTTTAAAATGTATAGATTGGCCACAAACCACTCCAAATCTCGTTACACCTACTCCAGTATGATGAACGATGTGCCCTCCCTCTTTTTTCGCACCATGTTCTACAATACCAACAGCTATATTTTCACTCCCTATTTGCAGCATCTTTGGGAGATGCGACATTCCGTTTTGCAAAAAGATTAATGATGATGCACCTTCCACAAACGGTAGTATGTCATCTATATGATATTGCTTCACAGCAATAAATATATAATCTAAATTTTGCGCTACCATACTTTCTATCGGTAAAACAGGCGGATATACTGTTTCCCATCTTCCATCTCTAATACAAGTTACACCTGTTTCATTTAATTCTTCAGCCTGCTTAGCTGTTCTTGTAAACAACGTAACATCTTGGTTACTTTTTTGTAAATAAAATGTATACAATAGACCAATAGCACCTGGTCCGACAATTCCAATTTTCATTTTCACACAAGGGATTCACATTAAGTGCCCTTGCCTCCCCCCTTTTTCATATCTTTTTAAAGTACATGAGCACGCCCTATAATTTCGTTGTCCTCTGCCAAACAAATACACTCTCATTTTTCACTATGTATATACTGCCTATTAATACACTTATACTCTTAGTTTAGCAAATCCTCAAAAAAATAATAAAAGAAATATACTATCTTCTTCATAAAAATAAAAAAATGAGTTATACTATTATTATAAATATTTTTACTTTTCTGCATTCAACGAGATAAGAAAAGGATGTGATGTAATGGGATTCCCAAAAGTTGAGCGCTTGCTCATCAATTATAAAACGTTAGATGAATTCAAAAAATTTAAAGGGTGCGGAGCCCAGGAACTATCTATGCTGGAAGAATTGCAAGCAAACATTATTGAAAACGACAGTGAATCTCCATTTTACGGTATTTATTATGGCGGATCACTAATCGCACGTATGAGTCTATATATGAAAAGAAACGGCGGAGAACCATTCGAAATTACAGGTCCTTACCTAGAACTTTATAAACTTGAAGTATTACCAACTTTTCAAAAACAAGGATTCGGACAAATGCTTGTAAATCATGCGAAACAACTGCAATTTCCTATTAAAACGATAGCGCGTATTCATTCAGCTGGTTTTTGGGATAAATTAAATTTCAGCCCCGTATCAGTAACTGATGGAGATTTTTATATTTGGCATCCAGAAACAAATTTGAATGCGGTTACAAATGAAGAATCGGCTTAAGAAATAAAAAAAACAGCTGTATAACAGCTGTTTTTTTATTTCTTAAGCTTCTCTAACTTCTCAGTCGAGCGAGCATTGTTTCTTTCCGCTACCATTACACTTCTTTTTTGATCGATATAATCAAGCAATGTTCTATACTCTTCCTCATATACTGATAATCGCTCCAGAAGACGCTCTCTTTCTGTTTGTAATGATTCAACTTGTTGTTGCAACACCGTTAAAGAGTTTTCATCTTTATAATTTTGCAAGAAATCAATAACATCATTCAACGTAATTGACGTAGGTTCTAACACTTTTGTCTCTTTCACTTCATAATTTTCTACTTTACGAAGTTGCTTCGCTTCCTCAATACGTTCTTTATATTGCTTTCTTACGTAAGAATTCCATCTAAATCCACATGCTGCTGGTGTACGAGATAAATTTTTCCCCACTTCCTTAAAGGCAGAAAGTTGTGTTCCACCTTCTCGAATATGCCGGAGTACTACTTCTGCCAGAAGCAAATCTTCATCATCAGTCCAAGCATCTTGTCTTGTTGTCGCCATTTCTCTAGTCCTCCCTATGCATTTTTTATTAAGCATATGCAGTTACTAGAAAAGATAGAATACAACAACTAAAGATTAAGACAAAAAAAAATAAACGCAGAAGATATCTTCTGCGTTTATTTTCCTGCAATTACTTGCTGATTACTTCTTTACCTTTGTAAGTACCGCATGCTTTACATACACGGTGAGCTAATTTCGCTTCACCACAGCTTGGGCACTCTACCATACCAGGTACTGATAATTTGAAATGCGTACGACGCTTTCTTTTTACTGTTTTAGAAGTTCTTCTAAAAGGTACAGCCATTCTTCCCACCTCCTTAAAAGAAATAGTTATTTTCATATGAAGGCCTGAACCAGTCTTCCGATTATTTGTCAAAAAACTTTGCAAGTCCTGCCAATCTTGGATCAACAGTCTTTTCTTTGTCTTCTTCCGAAATCACTTGCCAGTCTTGACCTTGCGTCGGTGCTCCACCAGAAACATCATCACTGAAAATTTGCATTGGAATCTCCAAAAGTATATTTTCCTTGATTACGGGCAGTAAGTCAAGTACTTCTCCTTCTAAACAATGAATTTCAGCTTCAGTTTCAAATTCTTCTTGTGAAGTTTGGAACACCTCAGTTGTTTTAATGTCAAATGGTAATGTCACATCTACTAAAGAACGAGAACATGGTAAAACCATGCTTCCAGTTATATGTAGATGAAACGTAAACTTACCGGAGCCAAAATCAACTCTTCCCGTTACATGAACAGGATTAATTTCACGAATATCTTTCTCGACCTCTTTTAGCTCACTTACATCTACCATCTCATCCAATGTCAATCCTTTATTTCTCAATTTATTCAATTGATGGATGGACCATTTCATATCATATCACCTCAAGGCAACAAACAAAATTATAGCTAGCCATTTTATATTTGTCAATGTTTTTTCTTTACACTATAATGAAGTCATCATAGTAAATAATATATAGAGTATCACGTTTTTCAAAAAGATGCTACATCGAAAGGAGAGATTACCATAAAAGCTGGTGGTATTGTTGTTGAATATAACCCTTTTCATAACGGTCACCTTTATCATGTGCAACAGACAAAAAAGTTAACACAATCCGATATAATAATTGCCGTTATGAGTGGTCCTTTTTTACAGCGTGGTGAGCCCGCACTCATTTCCAAATGGTATCGCACTAAAATGGCCTTAGCAAACGGCGTAGACCTTGTTGTAGAGCTTCCATACGTCTTTGCAACACAAAAGGCTGAAACCTTCGCAAATGGTGCTATTTCCATTTTAAATGCCCTACATGTTTCTGAAATTTGTTTCGGTAGTGAGGATGGACAAATCGAAAATTTTTATAATACCATCTCCGTACAAAAAAACGAAGAAGAGACTTTTAACTACCTTGTAAAACAATTCATGGACGCTGGCAATAGTTATGCAAAAGCAACATCGGATGCTTTTTCACACATTTTAACATCCGAAAAAAACATAGATATGTCACAACCAAATAATATTTTAGGCTTCCAATACATTAAAGCAATTCTGTCACAAAATAGCTCTATACAAGCTCAAACTATAAAAAGATTCGCCTCTCATTATCATGATGAAACATTTAATGACCAACATATTGCAAGCGCGACAAGCATTCGGAAACAACTCTTTAGCGAAGAAGGATCATTTACAACAATTGAACCTTTTCTCCCACAGGCAACCACTTCGCTTTTAGCAAATTACAAACAAAACTACGGGATATTACATAATTGGGAACAATACTTTTCATTTTTTAAATATAAACTCATGACAATGTCTTCAGGAGACTTACGACATATATATGAAATAGAAGAAGGTTTAGAGCATCGTATTTTATCAAAAATACAAAACAGTTCCTCCTTCTATTCATTCATGGAAGCATTAAAAACAAAACGTTATACATGGACTAGACTACAAAGAGCTTGTACACACATTTTAACAAACACAACAAAAGAGGAAATACGTAGTGCAAATATAGAACAACATGCACCATATATCCGCCTGCTAGGCATGTCACAAAAAGGACAAACTTATCTTTCAAAAAACAAGAAAAAAATCGAACTTCCAATCCTTACTCATACAAAAACATTTGACCATGCTGCTTTAGATATAGAGAAAAAAGCAAACTCTGTATATTTCTCCATCATGCACGAACCGTTACGCACGCAACTATTAAAACAGGATATAACACACCATCCTATTCGCTATGATGAAACAACTACAAAATTCCTATAAAAAAACCTCTCTATTTCAGAGAGGTTTTTTCCTTATCCATCTTTTCTAAATATATTAACGCATCATCCAGCGTATCCACTGGTACAATTTTCATTTTTGTTTTAATGTCCTTTGCAGTCTCAAGTGCATCTTTATAGTTCGATTTCTCCGCTCCTTTTTCATTTGGCGCAAAGAACACCTCAGCCCCAGCATCGCTAGCAGCCACCACTTTTTGATTTATACCACCAATCGGGCCAACTTCTCCTTTTTCATTAATTGTACCTGTTCCAGCTATTTCATGTCCTTTTGTTAAGTCTTCTTCCACAAGTTGATTATATATTTCTAATGTGAACATTAAACCTGCGGATGGTCCACCAATTTCATGAGAATTAATTTTCACTTTCGGATCGACCACTAATTCTCTTTCCGTAACGATAGAAACACCTATACCGACACGTCCATTCCCATTAGGAATCTTCTTTACATTTAAATTTTCTTTCAATTGTTTTCCATTTCTCATGTACTCAATACTTACAGCATCGCTTTCTTTTTTCCCAGTCATATATTCAATAAATTGCTCCGTCTTTTCAAATGTTTTTCCATCAACAGCTATAATAACATCACCAAGCTTAAGCTTTCCTTCTGACGGCATTCCTTTTGCCACACCAGCAACTAATACACCTTTATTTTCAAAAGAAACGGAGCGATTTGCACGTTTATATGCATTATAAATTGCTGCATTTTGTGAATCTTTCATCGCATAATTTTGGCGAAATTGATATTCTTCATTACTCTCACCTTTTTGCAATATTTCTTCCGCTTTTGAAATATGTGTATATTTATTAAACTGTGCCGCTATTAAATTCACCACATTTGCTGGTCCCATTGAAACCGTAACAAGCATAAAATCACCAGATTCTTTCGTTCCACCCTCAACTTGAACGTAAGGCTCTAATTTGGCAGCCATTCCTGGTTTTGTTACATAATACGGTAAACGCACGTAAACAAGTAACATCGCCAATATAACCCCTATTAAGATTGCATATATAAACCGAAAACGCTTAAACATTATGTTTCTCCTTCCACTGCTCAATTAATAAATAAATATTTGAAACATGTTTTTCCGCTTCTACTTCTCCAACTCGAATAATGTCTTCAATGTTTGTAAAAGCACGTGAACTAAATTGCTCTACAGCTGGTCGCATCATTAAATCCGATGCAATTTGCCGATTCATTACAAGCTCATGCTGCATAATTTCTATACTTTGCATGATTACGTCATAAATGGACGTAACATCGCCATTCACCTTAATTGGAGACACATCCACAGCGATAACAATATCGGCCCCTAATTCTTTCACAACCGATACTGGGATACGATCAATAACCCCACCATCCACTAATAATCGTCCATCTATTTTTTCTGGTACAAACACTCCAGGAACAGATATGCTAGCCCTCACCGCATCTGCAACTGGTCCACTTGTAAAAACCACTTTTTCCCCCTTCAATATGTCAGTAGCCACAACAGCCGTCGGGATATCTAACTCTTCTAAATTTTTATTATATGTAAACATTTTAATCATATCTTTGACACGTTTTCCAGCAATAAATCCCATTTTCGGTACCGTGAAATCTAAATAATACTTCCGCTTGAAAACAGATGCCAATTTATACAATCTTTCAACGTTACTACTTGCCGCATAAAACGTACCTATTAGCGCCCCCATACTACTTCCTGCAATCATATGAATAGGGATACCAGCTTCCCTTAAAACCTTTATTACACCAATATGAGCAAACCCTTTCGCTCCTCCAGACCCAAGTGCTAAACCAATCTTTGGTTCTTTCATTTTTCTCACCCTTTAATTTTTTTCATTCCTTTTTCATACTTATGGTCTAAATTCACTACGTATCCACGTATACTGAAATGAACGTTTTTTGGGACAAAGGGGGATTTACTTACATGTATGAAAAATGGAAAACCGCTTTCCTTACCATATCAACGCTTTTTTTAACCTTTTCTCTTGTACTCCACCCCCAAGCCGCTTTACAAGCTTCTATTCGCGGGTTAAATATATGGTGGGAAGTTGTATTCCCTTCACTACTACCGTTTTTCATCATTGCGGAACTTCTAATTAGTATCGGTGTTGTAAAATTTATTGGCGTTATATTAGAACCACTCATGCGCCCACTTTTTCGCGTTCCAGGGATAGGTGGATTCGTTTGGGCAATGGGAATGGCTTCAGGTTTCCCTGCAGGCGCCAAACTAAGCGCTAGACTACGAAAAAGCAACCTTTTAACTCAGATTGAAGCGGAGCGCCTCGTTTCTTTCACAAATTCTTCTAATCCACTTTTTATTTTCGGTGCTGTGTCTATCGGTTTTTTTAATAATCCAAAATTAGGGATTATATTAGCGGCTGCCCATTATTTAAGTAACTTTGCTGTCGGATTAATTATGCGTTTTTACGGCCATAATACCGCTTACAAAAATAATACACACACTACAAAAAAACGCCGCTTTCAAAACCCTTTTTTAATTCTTCACGAGACACGCTTACAAGAAAAAAGACCAATCGGTAAATTACTTGGGGATGCTATCGTTTCTTCTATTCAAACATTACTTATGATTGGCGGATTTATTATTTTATTCTCTGTGTTAAATAAAATGATTACTGTATTCCACATTACAGCAGCTCTTTCTTTTATTATGCAACATATTTTATCATTCTTCCAACTAAGTACAGATTTTAGTATACCTATATTATCAGGTGTTTTCGAAATGACACTCGGAAGCCAAATGATTAGTCAAATAAATGAAACACCCCTCTTACAACAAGCTATGGTAACAAGCTTCATTTTAGCATTTAGCGGTCTTTCTATTCAGGCACAAGTTGCTAGCATATTAGCTGAAACAGACATCCGATTTAAACCCTATTTTTTCGCACGAATTATTCAAAGTATTCTTGCCCCTATTTTTACATTTATATTTTGGACACCATTTTATGAGAAAGTAAGTTCTTTCTCACCTATGCAAAAAGATATTCCTGTATTTTTATCCAAGCATCCTTCTATACTACATGAAATTTGGACATCTTTTATACATTACGGACCAATTTTTACATTATTTTGTCTATATTTATATGTTATTTTATTATTTTTTCGCACGTATAAAGAAAAACCCCGTTCACTTTAACGGGGTTTGAAACTTTTCTTTTAAAGCACGCTCTACAATAGGAGGCACAAGATCTACTACACTTCCTCCATACCTCGCAACTTCTTTCACAATACTCGAGCTTAAAAATGAATATTGGTTGTTTGTCATAATAAAAAATGTTTCAATATTTTCATCTAATTTTCGATTCATAGAAGTAATTTGCATCTCATATTCAAAATCAGAAACTGCTCGTAAACCACGTAATATTGCATTTGCATTACGCATTTTTGCATACTCTACTAACAGCCCACTATGCGAATCTACTTTTACATTCGGGATATCCTTTGTCGCTTCTCGAATTAGTTCTAATCGCTCTTCAACTGAAAAGAATGGTTTTTTAGATGAATTGTTTAAAACGACTACGTACACCTCATCAAATACTTTTGCTCCCCTTTTAATAATATCCAGATGCCCAAGGGTAATTGGATCAAAACTTCCTGAAGAAATAGCTATACTTGTCATTCTGTCCCCTCACCTTCATACTTATAAATCGATATTGCAGTAATCCCATAATTCTCAGCTCGTACTTTTACAAGCTTTCCTATTGAATCAGGTAAAACCACATCATTACCATGCTCTGCCATAATTAATCCATCACTATGTAGCAATCCATGTTGATCCATTACACTAATTAAAGATACAATTTTTTGCTCTTTATATGGTGGGTCTATTAATATAAGATCGAATGACATTTCACGTTTTATAAGCGCCTTTACTGCACGTTCCGCATCATTTCGATATACTTCAGCTTGTTCCTGTATTCTACAACTTTCTAAATTTTGATGAATTACTTTTATCGCTTTACTATCCCTATCAACAAAAATCGCTTTATCGATCCCTCTGCTCAAAGCCTCAATTCCAAGGCCACCACTACCACCAAATAAATCAAGGGCGATACCACCATCAAAATAAGGACCTATCATATTAAAAATAGATTCTTTTACTTTATCTGTCGTTGGACGTGTTGTATTACCAGGAACCGCTTTAAGTGGGTGTCCTTTACATTTTCCTGAAACTACTCTCATCTGTTGTCACTACCTTTATTTCAATCTATCGAGCGATTATAGAAAGCCATTCCCACTTCGGTAACCGTTAACAAATTACATTCACCAAAATATTAGAAAACTCAGCATCAAATAACCACTCATTATTTTTATGTATTCATCTCATCATTCACTAATATGAATCCAATATGTATATTAGTTCCACTTTATCTTTTTTATCCTATCACAAAATAAAAAAAAGAAAAATAAAAAGCCTGACATAAAATTTAATTTCATTATGTATATCTTCATTTAGATTGGACATAAATAATTATAACAACATCACCTTCGATGTTGTTGCCAACCGCGGAGAAGACTTACGTTTCCCCATAAGTTCTTCCTCCGGTTTCTCCTCTCCCTTTGCCTTCTTACTAGTACATGCTAGTATAAGAAGGGCCCTGCTATGCAGGGTTTTTTTTCTTTGTGTGCTTTTCATTTAAAAAGTGAAATGGTACAGTAAAAGAAAGAGGAGGAAAAAATATGATTCAACGCTTTATAGAACTCGGAGAAGGCTACTCTGATTTATATGAATTACTTGAAATTGCCAAAACAAATCAAGAACGTATAGCACATATGTTACAATTTGAAACGATAAAAAACGATAAAAAAGTGTGTTCGCTTGTTGTAATATTAAAACCAACTACTACTGGTGATTTCCAACCATTATACATATGTCGTGAAGGCATTCCTGTATTTGAAAATAAAAAAAGTAAACGTGTCATTTTATTTGAAGAAACGGCAGAGCAACTCGGAAAAAAAGTGGCTACTTTTACTGTAAAGCCATCTACAACTTTCCCAGAAAAAGAACTATTTTTTAATCATTTAATTGGTATTTTACGAATGAACAATTTCATTCCTCCGATGAAATAACACTTTATTTCAATTAAAAAATCCCCCGCTAAATTTAGCAGGGGATTTTTTCTATTAGCTATAATCGTATTCTTTTGCTCGATCAGGACGGGAATTTTCAAATTCCGTTTTTAAATACGGGCGATACGACTGTTCTATCTTTTTCACAAAAGGAAGTTTGTTCAATTTATGCATCATATGCTCAATTTGTTCCATGTCACAATATACTACAGCATATTTTAATCGTTTTGATATGTAATGTATGTTACCATATTTCCTTAAAATCTTGGCATGTTTCAATGAATGTAAATAAACAATCATACTTTGTCGTTGCCCGAACATAATCTTCTCCATCTTCTCCTTTTAAAAACATATATTTTATATTCTATGAAAACCAATCAGAAATTTATAACATTACAGGACAAACTCTGTATACGTTTCCTTCCAACTTCTAAAAAACGGGGTACATCACCCCGTTTTTTTACAACCACAACCTCCGCCAGTACCACAACCTCCACCACAGCCACCAGCATCAAAGAATGGATTCCCTGTTGGCACTTTAATGGAAGAAGACACTTCCGAACCGATTGCTACACTAACTTCATCTAATAACTTCTGCAAAGCAGTTTCTGCTCTTTTAAAAGCTGCAACCTTATCATGTAAGTCCACAGAACGCTTTAATTCTCTCATTTTCATTGATACGGTAGTGTAGTCAGGATGGTATTTTCCAAAACGCTGTACTTCCTCATACCGTTCTTTCATCGCTGTAAATTGCTGAATTAACGTCTGAAGTTCCATATCTTCATGTAATTCTCTATAATACTTACGATAATCTTCTGCTATATCTGAACAGATAATCGCTTTTGCAAGCTGCTCTGCCTTATCTAATATTAATACGCTTTCTAGCGTCGCTACAATCATGAGAGACACCTCCGAGTATCCATCATACCACATTTAGATTAGAACTACTAATTGAAGTGACTTACTCAAAAGAAAGATATAATGAAACTATTTTCACACTATATCCGTACACACTTATACAGTAATATGTTCCGCTATATTATATTTAAGAACATCCCATTTCCCACTATTTTGTTTCACATAACTAATACACGCATTTTTTAATGGTGTCTTAAATGTAATTTCATCTGGTTCAATGGCATGTAAAATTGCTTTTATCGCGTGTGAGTGAGCAACAATAATAATACGTTTGCCAAAATGAGTTGTTGCAACATCTTCTAAAGCAGCAAAGCAACGAGCTACAATCTCTTCATCTTGCTCCATACCTTCTACTTTACCCTCAGCAATCAACTCTCTAACAGTCGCAACTGGCTTCCCTGAAGCTTCTCCAAAATTCCGTTCAACAAATCGATCATCTAATAAAATCGATTGTAATCCAGCCGCCTTTGCGATTTCATTAGCCGTTTCTTGCGCTCTAATTAACGGGCTACTTATAATGATATCCCACGTTTCTTCTTGTAAAGCAGCTGCACTTTGACTCGCTTGCTTCTTACCAACTTCATTAAGCGGAATATCTTCTCGCCCCTGAATAATTTCTTGAAAATTCCAATCAGTTTGTCCATGTCGTACTAAACAAATTTCCGTCATGCTGCAACTCCTTTTTAAATAATCAATCTCTATTGTAACAAAAGTTCTGCATGACGGACATATTTTTCACTTGTAATTAGGTTGCATTTTGTTGCTTCATATACTGAAACATATCAATCATGATCGAAGCAACAGCCAATTGATTTTGAAATTTTTCCACTTTATCTGGTATTGTTTTTTTGAAATGTTGCATCGCCGCTAACTCAAAAGCCTCTTTTTCTTCAGGATTTCGTGTTAATTTTCTATACCAGTACGGTTGCTCTCTAATATAGCGAGATAAATCCTCATCAGCCTTTATAAACTCCATAATTTCTGCTCTCATCATCTTTCCCCCTAATCCTTTTGAAAGAAAAACGGGTTATTTTCTGAAGTACTTTGTTCTTGCTGCGTACGGTTACCTTGAAATTGCTGAATAACTTGTTGCACGCTCCCAATAGCACTCGTCACATTAGCTAAATGGTTCTGCATTTGTTCCACGTCCAACTTTTTAAAAAAAGAAAGCATTTGCCCCATCACATCAGCAGTTTTTTCCTCTTCAGTTCGATTATCTTTTTCTTTTTCTTTTTCATTTTCTTTTACCGAAGAAAACGCAGGCGCTCCATCCGGTCTATAAGTTGCCCATATTGGATCTTCTTCACCCAGTAAGTACCATTCTTCATAAAATTGTTGCCAAGTTTTGTGACCACTTCTAACCTCATGAACCATTTTAGGGTGATGGTTTACAAATTCTTTAAACTGTTGAACCGATGGATGTAACGGCCCTTTTGTTGTTGGCATAATCCTCACCTCTCCATGTATATCTACTATATAGTAAGAAAAAAAAGGCGCATGGTTCGCCTATTTTTAGACGATTCATGCACCTTTTTTTCTGCTATTTGCATACGGTCAGATTCCCACCTACAATTCAGTGAATACGAAGTAACTAATTAGGTGATGTAACACCCCACCGCTTACAGTTTCGCTTTATTTTCGAATAAAGTTTTGTGTATAAAATTTATCGTATACACCAACACCTAATCCTGTAAATTGTTCATTTAATAAATTCTTTCTATGCCCCTCACTATTTAACCAACCTTGCACTGCCGCAATTCCATCACTATGTTGCGCCGCTATGTTCTCACCAGCAAGTTGAAATCCTACTTTCCCGCGCTGCAAACGATCTCCTAGCGTACCTAATGTAGGTGAGTCATGAGAAAAATAATTATTGTCTTTCATATCTTTACTGTGACCAACAGCAACATCTGCCGTTTCCTGATCCCATGTTAATAATGGTAATTTATGACGACTTCGAATGATATTTGTTAAATCAAAAATTTGTTGCATATTCCCATTTTCTACTTGTTTTATCTTTTCTGGAGTCAATGGTTGTTCTGCTATTAATTCACCTGAATAAACGAGCTGATATGGTCTTTGGCGTAATAAAGTTTCATCATCCATATAACGAACACCCACAAGCTCATGTGTAAATTGATCAAAATACAATTGCGCCCATCCATCTTCTACAGGTATTAACGGTTGTTCCATGACTTCGGTATCAGATAGTTCAAATTGATAACTATTTTTCCCTCTTTTTAATGAAATTTCATGCGAAAGCGGACTTTTTTTATATACTTCTTCATATTTTTCATTTATATAATAAGGTGGAACCTTAACTTGTTCACCAGCAGCGTACGCCGTTATAACTTTACGTTCAGAAACTCCGAATTGAACATACTGAGTTAAATCCTGATTGTATACCCACCATTCATATCCGTATGCAGATGGCTCTATTCGAGAGGGTTCTCCCCACTTCGCTAATAAATTTTCAGAGTCTTCACCAATCATATTTAAAACAGTGTCTGAGGAGTCTTCCTTAATTTGCTTTTTCTTTTTCACAATTTTATTTTCTTGCTTTGATTGAGATGGGGTTAATATATATTGTGAAACGAGTAATTTCCCGTATAAATCAACAGCTAAAATTAAAATTGTAATCATTACGATACGCAATAATTTCTTCAAACGATATACCTCCTGAACAAAACATAAAATTGAGATATACACAAATCCTTTTCTTTCTTTTTGTGTGTACCGTACTCTTTTCACTATATCATATTTTTGTGAAAAAAGTCTGGATTATCCCTTTTCTCTCAATTTGAATTGCACTTTCTTATTATTCATACTATTATAAAAATAATGGTGTAACATAAAAAAAGGAGGTATTATATGCAATTTACAAATACGAAATTTAATGGAGCCGTCGTTGAATTAACTCTTTTAACTGAAATCATGGAAAACAACCACTTCGTACTTGCTGGACAGTGGGATTATGAACGGGTTACATACGATTATAAATTTGAAATATTAAAGGATGTTTATTATTTGCGAGTGCAAGGCGTCGCTGTTGAAGGTGACATTGGCAGTAGACACGCTGAAGTAAAACTACTCCCTCCCTTATTAGGAAAACATTATTATCCTCACGGCGTTGAATATGGCGATGATGAGACTTTCCCAACGAATGTACTTCAAAAAAGTGAACAACTCCTACAAAATGTCGAAAAAGAGTTAAAAGAACTTCAAATTATTGATTAACAAAAACAAGCGCATCAATATGATGCGCTTGTTTTTTCCCTCCCTAAGAATGAATCGTTTTTTTTACTGGATATCCATAAATAGATCCATCTTTTACTTTAATCTCATCTTCCCAAGGAACCTTATATTTACCTTCAGCTAAATCTTTTACAAACGTATATGGATTTTCTTTCACCCCACCAGGAGTTGCTACATATCCTCTTGAACCTAGATTATATATATTATTTTCTAATCCCCATCCTAATCTAGCCTGGTCTGCTAGTTCTGGATATACTTCAGCAGTAACAATCTCCCAAGGATTTCGATGCCCCTGTACTAAAGTAGTCCCATCAAAATTACATACTTGTCCTTCACCAAAGTAATAAAATACACCATCATAACCCGCTAAGTTTACCGACAATGTATACATTAAATTCTGCCATGCATTTGAACGATTGGTTAGCATCCATTGTTCACTAACTTGTGTGCTATACCCAGAAATACGAATCAAGACATTTGCACCTTTATAGGCCGCTTCACGAGCTACTTCAGGGAACATGCCATCATGACAAATACAAACAGCTAATTTACTTCCTCCAGGTCCATCACAAACAGGTAAGCCTAAATCTCCAGCTTTCCAAGGCTCGACTGGCACCCAAGGATTTAGCTTACGATACTTCAAAATCATTTCACCTTGTGGATCAATAATAACTGCTGTATTATATGGCTCTCCACCATCAGGTTTTTTTTCCATTATTGAAAAAACACCATATACTTTAGATTCCTTACATGCCTCAGCAAATAAGTCTGTTTCTGGCCCAGGCACTGTACATAAAAATTCTTCTGTAGTCCATTTTTTTGTATTGAGCCCTTGTGTACTATATTCAGGAAATACTATCAATTCTAATCCAGGGTAACCTGATTTGGTCGAATGAATTGTTTTTATGATTTGTTGAATTTGTTTATCAATGTCTGCACGTGACTCTACTACTGGTACTGGATATTGAATTAGCGCTGTCAAAAAACCACTAATCGGCTTTACCATACTTCCACTACTACCCATTTAAATTCCCCCTTAAAATAGTTCGTGTTTATTAAAGATAACAATATATATTTGTAACTCTCTAAAAAACTTGCACTACATATGGAATTATTACACATGAAAGCTAGTAGTAAATTTTATATCCACTTTTAGTACACGCCTACACTAACTTAACATAAATAATTAGAAAATTCAATCTTTAATAAGAAGCTAAAACTAAGTAAAAAAAGTGTATGGAATCCCATACACCTTTTTTACTTAGTTTGTAAATACGGCGGCAATTGTTGCAACTGCTCCTTATCCTTTTCACGTTCTCTACGTGCCCATCTAAAGAATACATAGCCTATAATTGTACCGTACACTATTTCCTGGACAATTTTCATTATGATACCACCAGTTTGCTGGTCTTGTACTACTGGCATCCAGTGCAAAAATTCCGGTCCCGTTATATTTAAATCTGATAAAGTGCCCGCTGGTACACATAGTTCCATCGCTTTCATCCAAGCAGCCGGATCCGTATACGTTGCAAATAACGGGGCTGTCGCAAAAATTATTAACGCACAAGCTGGCGTTAATAATATACCATTAGCAAACATGTAACCAAGTTTCTTTATATCACTTAACGTTTGATATTCTGGTAATGGATTTAACATCGGCCACCACATCATGATTGCTGTAAAAAACAATATAGCGAGACAAATAGGATGAGCAATTTGACTTTGTTTTACCGTATCAAAAACAACTGGTAAATGATAAAAAGAAAACAGGCCGTTAAATACAAACAACGCAATAAGTGGTTTAGCAAATACCTTTAATATAATTTGAACGAACTTAAAAGAAGTAATGTAACGATATAACCAAGTTGGTATACCAAGCAACAGTAACGGTGGAACTGCAATATACATGACTGCCATTTCAAACATATGAGCACTAAATATAATATGGCCAATTAAATCAATAGGCCCTCCCTTTACAAAATACAAAAGAACAATACCAGTCGTAAAATAAAAAATTTGCTTCTTACTTACCTTCGTCGCATTTTCAAATCGCATTCTATAAGGTCCAATAATTAAGAAGTACCCAATAAGAATCGAAAGCATAAATAATAAAAAAATTGGACTCCATAAAGCCTGAAAACCAAATATCCACAAGTTACTCATTTTCACACCTACCTTCGTAAGGTTATCCCATAATATGAAGAGGGAGCTGTGACAACACAAGCTCCCTTATATTTCACTTTTCAAATCCACACAATTGTCATAAAAGCTAAAATTGTAATTAACCCTATTAGCAGGCCAGAGTAAAGAAAGAAACTTGCTGCTTCATGTCCTTTATGGCTCATATGCATAAAATAATACAATTGAAAAATTACTTGTACCACTGCTAATAGTAAAATAAATGGCACAGAGAAAGTCGGACTAAAAGTTTTTGGATACGCCACTGCTACAAATGCAACTAATGTTAAAAAAATCATTAATGCAAACGTAATAACTTGATGCTTCATTTCCTCCGCACTTTTTCTCTTCCGATAAACAAGATCAACTTTAGGATTATTTGTTTGCTTTATCGCCATTGTTTATCCCACCATTCCCATTAAATATACTACAGTGAAAATAAACACCCAAACTACGTCAATAAAGTGCCAATAAATTGATGCAACATAAAACTTCGGTGCATTGTATAAATTTAGACCTCTCTTCGCATTTCTAAAGATTAATGTTAAAATCCAACACAACCCAAACAATACGTGGAGTCCATGTGTACCAACAAGAGCATAAAATGCAGAGCCAAACGCACTACTTCTCATAGTATGCTTAAATTCATGTGTATAATGATAAAACTCATATATCTCAAACCCTAAAAATCCTAAACCTAGCAATACAGTTACTAGTAACCAAAGTTGCATTTTCTTAAAGTTAAAGTTTTTCATGTGATACATCGCATATACACTTGTTAAGCTACTCGTTAATAAAAGCATCGTCATAATGAAAACGAGTGGCATTTGGAACATTTCTTGAGATGTTGGTCCACCATTTGTAGAATTCTTTAATGCTAAATATGTTCCGAATAAGGAAGCGAACAACACTGTTTCGCCTCCAAGAAATAACCAAAAACCGACAAACTTATTTTTCCCTTCAAGGGTTGCTTTTTCAGGCTCTGCTGGAAATGTTTCATTCGTTAATTTTTCATCTACATGCATTATGCCTTGCCCCCCTTATCATCTAAATCTTCCTTATGAATATGGTATCCATGATCATCGATTACTGAACGTAGGAACATTGCGCCAAATGTAATGATTAAACCAATAATTGCTACTAATAACCAGAACTTATCTTTTCCGCCCTGCATATACATTGCACCAAATGCCGCTATAAACAATCCGAAAGAAATGACAAATGGTGAAAACGAAGGATTTGGCATATGAATATCACCAATTGGTTCCGCTGCTGTCATCTCTTTATTACCTTCACGTTTTTCAATCCAAAACGGATCTAATCCGCGAACAAATGGTAGTTGTTTAAAGTTATATTCTGGTGTCGGTGCTGGCATCGTCCATTCTAATGTACGTGCATCCCACGGATCACGACCAGCTTTTTCTTTTGATACTGTCGTTTTAATTACATTGAATAGAAGAACAATCGTCCCAAGAGCCATAAACACCGCTCCGATAGAACTAATCATATTCCCCATTTCCAACCCTTGCCCTTCAAGATATGTGTAGTAACGGCGCGGCATACCAATCAAGCCAAGGAAATGCTGAATAAAGAACGTTAAATGGAAACCGATAAAGAATAGCCAAAACGTTATCTTTCCTAATGTTTCATTTAATACTTTATTAAACATCAGTGGCCAATAATAATGAGCTCCTGCAAGTAAACCAAATACAACACCGCCAACGATTACATAATGAAAATGTGCTACTACGAAATAATTATCATGAAATTGATAATCAGCTGGTGCAGATGCTAGCATAACCCCTGTAACTCCACCCATGACGAATGATGGAATGAAAGCTACTGCCCACATCATCGGTGTCGTAAAACGAATATTTCCGCCCCACATTGTAAAGAGCCAGTTGAATATTTTGATACCAGTCGGAACCGCAATCGCCATTGTTGCAACTGAGAAAATAGCATTAGCAACTGGACCAAGTCCAACAGTAAACATATGATGCGCCCATACCATAAATCCTAAAAATCCAATTAATACAGTCGCAAACACCATCGATGAATAACCAAACAATCGTTTTTTCGAAAATGTCGCGAAGATTTCTGAGAATATTCCGAAAGCTGGGAGTATAAGAATGTATACTTCTGGATGACCGAAAATCCAGAATAAATGCTCCCATATAATTGTATTCCCACCCAATGCTGGATTAAAGAAACTTGTTCCAAATAAACGATCTAACATTAAAAGTCCTAATCCTACAGTTAACGGTGGAAAAGCGAATAATATAAGCGAAGATGTTACAAATGTCGTCCATGTAAACATCGGCATACGCATATACGTCATTCCTGGCGCACGCATATTAATAATGGTGACAAGGAAGTTAATCCCTCCAATTAATGTACCAATACCTGAGATTTGCAAACCGAGTACATAGAAATCAACACCATGACCTTTAGAGGCTAAAGCTAAAGATGCATAAGATGTCCATCCTGCATCAGGTGCTCCACCTAAAAACCAACTTAAATTTAAAAATACTCCACCAAAGAAAAATAACCAAAATCCGAGTGAATTCAAAAACGGGAACGCTACATCACGTGCACCAATTTGAAGTGGTACAGCGGCGTTCATAAATGCAAACACGAGTGGCATAGCTGCGAGGAAAATCATTGTTGTACCGTGCATCGTCAATACTTGATTATAAGCATCCCCAACAAGAAAAGCGTTGTTAGGAATCGCTAATTGAAGGCGAATAAATAGAGCTTCTATTCCGCCTATTACAAAAAACAATCCACCTGCAATTAAATAGAGAATGGCAATCTTTTTATGGTCTACTGTCGTTAAATAATCCCATATGACAGCACCCATCCCCTGTTTTTTTGCTACAGAACTCACGTTTTCAACCTCCCCTTCGCGAATAATCCCTCTTTACTTTTCAACTTTTAACGTTTGTAAGTATGCATTTAATGCATCAATTTGATCATCCGTTAAGTTGCCATATTTGCCAGTCATTTTGTTTCCTGGCTTCATATTTTCAGGATCTTTCAGCCATTTTTTTAAGTTTTCTTCATTGTTTTCGGCAATACCGGCAACCATATCGCGATCCGCAAAGTTTGCTAAGTTTGGTGCGATACGAGCGGAAGGTGGTCTACTATCATTAGATCCAACTGCGTGACAACCAATACAGCTTTTATTAAATATTTCTTGGCCCTCTTGCGCCTTTGTTGAAGCTACTTCTTTCTTCCCATCAATCTTCTTCATATCAGCAAGCCAATTTTTGTACTCGCTTTCATCTAAAGCTTTCACTTTAAATTGCATTAAAGAATGTGATGGGCCGCAAAATTCTGTACAAAAACCATTATAAGTGCCCGATTTATCTGCCTTTAACCACATTTTGTTCACATTGTCTGTATTTGTATCCATTTTCCCAGCTAAAGATGGAACCCAAAATGAGTGTTTAATATCGGCACCCTTCAAATTTAAATACACTTTCTTACCTGTGGGGATGACTAAATCTTGCGAAGTTACTATCTTTTCTGATTTATAAGAAAATTCCCACCAATAAAGATTCGCTGTTACATCAACAACGATAGTATCTTTATCAATATTCTTTTTCTCCATCGCACTTACATCAGCAAGTTTGAATGTATATGTAACCGTTGGAACAGCTAAGATTAGTAAAAGAATAATCGGAATAACTGTCCATATAATTTCTAGCTTGTGATTTCCTTCAACTTGCTCTGGAATATAATCTTCCTGACCTTTCTTTTGTCGGAAACGCACAATTACATACAAGAAAATAATAGTAACTACTAGTACTACTCCTACCATGATTGCACTTGCCAGTAGAAGTAAATCATATTGCATTTTTGCTACTTCTCCTTGCGGAATTAAAGTAGATTGAAAGGCTTTACCGCATCCCCCTAACAGTAAAGCCAGCAGTGAAACGAACGAAAGCAGTCGCCACTGTTTCTTCATACAAACAACCCCCACTTTCCTTGTGAATTAGATTGTACTTTATAGTTAAGTAAAGTAAATCTCAACGTAAAGAAATCCAATTATGTCGTTGTCTTAGAAGAATGTAACTACAATCATTGATACAAATAAGATTGTTAAATAATTTAGGGAATAAACAAACATTTGCACAGACCATTTTATGTCATCTTTCTTACGGAATCCATAAAATCCTAAAGCGATCCATCCGATGTTAAGCAGTGTTGCAATTACCATAAATGTTATCCCTAGTCCACTCATATAAAATGGTAGTGGTAATAAACATACTGTCCAAATCATAATTTGGCGTTTCGTAATTTCAAATCCATGAACTACAGGAAGCATTGGAATTCCTGCATTTCGATATTCATCAACACGTTTCATCGCTAATGCAAGGAAATGTGGGATTTGCCAAATAAACATAATTAAAAATAACATCCAAGCAATTGGATGACCTAAAGATGGATCGATTGCTGCCCATCCAATTAAAGGTGGAACTGCACCAGATATACTACCTACAACAGTATTTAGTGTATACTTTCTCTTTGTCCATAAACTATATAGAACAACATATGTGAAAGCACCAATAAATCCCATTAAGACTGCCATTGGTGTTGTTAATAATAAAAATACAAAACCAAGAAGTAATATGACTAGTCCAAATGTAAGTGCAAATCCTGGTTTATATTTTCCAGTAACCGTTGGACGGGTCTTTGTTCTTTCCATTAATGGATCGATGTCTCGATCAATGTAGTTGTTTAAGCAACATACCCCTGCCATAACTAATCCAGAACCAACGATTGTAAAGAATAACTTATCCAGATTGTCCATTACACTTAATCCATTAAAGTGTAATGCCAACCAAAATCCTGTAAATACAGTAAGTGTATTTGAGTTTACAATCCCCATTTTAACGAGTGCTTTTAAATCTTGTATCCGAGTTGTTTCCGGTACACTTGTAACAGCGGACTCATCATGCAGCTCACTTGTTGCATGGTTCATCACTCTAACCCCCTCTTAAAACTTTCATCTTTCTTTTTGCGCCTATTTCAAATGAAATAATTCGCTTCTATATAACAATATTATTACAGTAGAAACATTGTTAACCCATTCTACTACTAATCTACGCCCATACTCCAATATATTAAATCATATTTCCCGAACATTTTGTGAAGAAAACATGAACTTTTTGTGTCGAATATAAAAAACTTCATTCTGACTTGTCCTTATCATAACATGATGTTACCTTCTATAATAAACTATTTTATCCTATTTAACACGTATTCTCCCCATTTCTTTTCAAAATAGCCTATTTTTCACCTAATTTTTTCCTTAGGAACCCTGTTTTTACACCTATTTTCTCCCCCTTTCCTTTCCCCTCCATTTCTTTGCTATTTTATTATTTTTTATATATCATAGGAACTAGCGCGTTTTATTCTATACATAATGGAATGAAAATATTTCGCAATAACTTCATAGCAGAAAGATGGTGAAAGAGATTGCAACGCTTTATTAAATGGTTAGCAGTCATTACAAGCCTTGATTTATTAATAGTTTTATTAGGAGGCGCTTTAGTTACAAAAACAGGTTCTGGTCAAGGTTGTGGTAAATCATGGCCACTTTGTAACGGTGAATTTGTTCCATCTAATTTATCAATGGAAACTATTATTGAACTTAGCCACCGATTAACATCAGGATCAGCTGGAATTCTTGTCACTCTCCTTTGTATTTTGTCCTGGAAATATTATAAACATGTGCGTGAAACAAAAACGTTAGCAATTTTATCCTTCGTATTTTTAGTTGCACAAGCATTAATGGGAGCAGCAGCAGTTGTTTGGGGACAAATGCCAGCTGTACTTGCTATCCATTTCGGTATTTCCTTAATTTCATTTGCTTCTGTCATTTTATTAACGTGTCTTATCTTTGAAATTGACCAAAAATTTGATGCACGTTCTCTTATTATGGACAAAAAAATGAAATTTCATATTTATGGTGTAACAATTTACAGTTATATCGTCGTCTACACAGGTGCTTTAGTACGTCACGAAAGAGCTAGCTTAGCCTGTCCAGACTTTCCTTTATGTAGCAAAAACAGACCTATGCCAACTCAACTACATGAATGGGTTCAAATGGGCCATAGAGTTGCAGCAATGTTAATTTTTGCTTGGATACTTTACGCGATGATTCTCGCTATTCGTCATTACAAACAGCAACCTGTAGTATATTGGGGATGGATCATTTCATTTATCCTTGTTACACTTCAAGCTGTAGTAGGAATTTTAGTTGTATTTACAAACGCTAGTTTAGCAATGGCATTGTTACATTCTCTATTCATTTCTTGCTTGTTTGCCGTACTATGCTATTTAGTTATGTTAGGAACAAGAAGTAAAGTGAATGCAAAAGAAGCCGGATCAACTTCTAAACAAACAAAATAATTTAAAACTAAAATCCCTTGCCAATTCGGCAAGGGATTTTTTGCAATAAAGAAAAGAGCTGTATATTTACACAGCTCTTTTTTTATTTTAGTGATCTAATTCAATAAGTAAATCACCCGTTTGAATTGCATCACCATCGTTAACATATACTTTTTTCACTTTACCATTGAACGGCGCTTGAACTGTCGTTTCCATTTTCATCGCTTCTGTAATTGCCATAGAATCGCCTTTTTTCACTTCATCGCCTTCTTTTACAACTACTTTAATTACCGTTCCTGGCATTGTTGCACTAATGTGATTTGGATTTTCACGGTTTCCTTTCACACGTTGTGCAACTGTTGCTTTCACACTCTCGTCTTTCACGACAATTTCACGTGGTTGACCATTAAATTCCAAGTAAAGGACACGATTTCCATCCGGCTGTGGTTCTCCAATTGATACAAGTTTAACCATCAATGTCTTACCTTGTTCAATTTCCACATCAATTTCTTCACCTAGTCTCATACCATAGAAGAATGTCGGTGTATCAAGTACAGATACATTTCCATAAAGCTCAGCAACTTTTTCATAGTCCATAAATACTTTTGGATATAATGCATATGCAACTACATCAAAAATTGTTACTTCGCGTCCAAGTTTATGGAATAATTCTTCTTTTAACGCGTCGAAATCTACTGGCTCTAGTAGTTCACCTGGTCTTACTGTTAACGGCTCTTTCCCTTTTAAAATAATCTTTTGCAATTCTTTCGGGAAACCACCGTACGGTTGACCTAAATCACCAGAGAACATTTCAACAACAGATCCAGGGAAGTCCAAAGCATGTCCACGCTCTAAAACATCTTGTTCTGTCAGGTGGTTTTGAACCATAAATAACGCCATATCGCCAACAACTTTTGATGATGGTGTTACTTTTACAATATCTCCAAACATGTCATTCACACGACGGTACATTACTTTCACTTCATCAAAGCGATCTCCTAAACCAACCGCCTTCGCTTGTTGCTGAAGATTACTATACTGTCCACCTGGCATTTCATGCATATATACCTCTGTGTGAGGTGCATTCATACCACTTTCAAACGGTGCATAGTATTTGCGTACATCTTCCCAATAATGAGATAGCTTTTCTAAAGAATCGATATTAACATCTGGTTGTCTTTCATTTCCACCTAGTGCATAGAATAATGTGTTCGCACTCGGTTGTGACGTTTGACCAGCCATAGAACTCACTGCTACATCGACAATATCAACACCTGCTTCAATTGCCTTCGTATACGTTAATATACCATTTCCACTCGTATCGTGCGTATGCAGGTGAATCGGAATCGATACCGTCTCTTTTAATGCTGAAACTAAATCATATGCTGCGTTTGGTTTTAGTAAGCCAGCCATATCTTTAATACCTAAAATGTGAGCTCCCGATGCTTCCAACTCTTTTGCTAAGTTTTTATAATAATTCAAATCATATTTACTACGTAATGGATCATGAATATCTCCTGTGTAGCACATTGTTGCTTCTGCAATTTTACCAGTATCTCGTACAGCATCAATTGCAACTCTCATACCTTCTACCCAGTTTAAACTATCAAAAATACGGAACACATCAATGCCTGCTTGAGCAGAACACTCCACAAATTTTTGAATTAAATTATCTGGATAGTTTTTGTAGCCAACTGCGTTTGACGAACGTAGTAACATTTGGAATAAAACGTTCGGCATTTTTTCACGAAGATCTAGTAATCGTTCCCATGGATCTTCTTTTAAGAAACGATACGCGACATCAAACGTTGCACCTCCCCACATTTCAGCTGAGAATAGGTTTGGTAACATTCTCGCTGTTGGCTCTGCAATTTGATGTAAATCTTTTGTACGAATACGAGTTGCAAGTAATGACTGATGTGCATCACGGAATGTTGTATCCGTTAAAAGTACACGGTTTTGATCCTGTACCCATTTTACTAATCCATCTGCTCCACGCTCGTCCAAAATTTGTTTCGTTCCATTTTGGATTGGCTCTGAATGTTTTAAACATGGAATACGAGCATCTGGGAATATTGGCTTTTCTTTTTTCCCTACTCCTGGGAAGCCATTTACTGTTACTGAACCAATATAATTTAACATTTTCGTTCCGCGGTCTTTACGTTTTGGGAACAAGAATAGTTCAGGTGACACATCAATAAACGAAGTATCATATTCTCCTGATAAGAAGTTTTTATGTTTTACTACATTCTCTAGGAATGGAATATTTGTTTTAATACCACGAATACGGAATTCTTTTAAGTTACGTTCCATTTTTGCAGCAGCTTGCTCAAAAGTAAGTGCCCAAGTTGTAACTTTTACAAGTAAAGAATCGTAGTATGGTGTAATAACTGCACCTTGGAAGCTATTTCCTGTATCAAGACGCACACCAAAACCACCGCCTGATCGATACGCCATAATTTTTCCTGTATCCGGCATAAAATTATTTAGTGGGTCTTCAGTTGTTACCCGAGATTGGATTGCAAATCCGTGTACAACCACTTCCTCTTGCTTCGGAACACCTACTATTTTACTATGTAATGCATGTCCATCAGCTATTAAAATTTGTGATTGAACGATATCCACTCCTGTGATCATCTCTGTAATCGTATGTTCTACTTGAACACGTGGATTTACTTCAATAAAGTAAAACTCATCATCTTTTACAAGGAATTCTACTGTCCCTGCATTTAAATAGTTTACATTTTTCGTTAACTTCACAGCAGCATCACAAATACGCTGACGCAGATCATCTGAAAGTGATACACTCGGTGCTATTTCTACAACTTTTTGATGGCGACGTTGTACAGAACAGTCACGCTCGTATAAATGAACAACATTGCCTTCTTCATCTGCTAAAATTTGTACTTCTATATGTTTAGGTTTTTCAACGAATTTTTCGACGTAAACTTCATCATTACCAAAGGCTGCTTTCGCTTCTGATTTTGCTCGATTATATGATTCTCCTAATTCCTCACTAGTACGCACAATACGCATACCACGACCGCCACCACCAAGGGACGCTTTAATAATAATCGGGTAATCATACTTTTCAGCAAATTTTTCGACTTCTTCTAATGAATCTACTGGACCATCACTACCAGGTATAACTGGAATTTGTGCTAGCTGCGCTTGTGTTCTTGCTTTCACTTTATCTCCAAACATATCTAAATGCTTACTTTTCGGACCGATAAAGATAATTCCTTCTTCTTCGCAACGTTTCGCGAATTGAATATTTTCTGACAAGAAACCATATCCAGGGTGGATTGCATCTACATGATTACTTTTTGCAATCTCAATAATGCCTTCAATATCTAGATAAGCATCAATTGGTTTTTTTCCTTCCCCAACTAAATAGGACTCATCGGCTTTATAGCGATGATAAGAACCACTATCCTCTTTCGAATAGATTGCAACTGTTTTTAATCCAAGTTCCGAACAAGCTCGAAACACACGAATTGCAATCTCTCCACGGTTAGCTACCAATACTTTTTGAATACGTTGCAGCTTTGTCATGATTTTCCCCCTCTACTTTCCTACCACTCTAGAGATAAAATATATACACACTTTAAAAAGCGTGAAGTTCTTCACTTTCCACATTATATTATACTTAGAAAGCTTCACTTTATTTTTATCCATCATACCTTATTTTTTAACAAATGATAAGTTTTCTGTGCAATTTGTTTCACAAAAATAGTATAGCATACCTCTTCCTTTTCTAACAACTTAATTGTATATCACATTTAAACAAATGTGATACATCTTTTAACTGAAAGAGAAATTAATACATCATATTTAAAACTACTTGAAAATAAAAAACACATCCTGCTCTAAAGCACGATGTGTTTTTTATTTTACAACTACAAGATGTGGTCCATTTTGTTCTCTTTCTTTCATTAGACCATTCTGTTGTTTCTCTTGTCGTTTCACGTGACTAGCAATATTGAGTAGTATTCCCATTGCAAGTAGATTAGCTAATAAAGAACTTCCGCCGTAACTAACAAACGGTAATGGTACCCCTGTTAGCGGTATTACTCCAGACATACCACCGACATTGATAAACGTTTGAACTCCAAACAAGCTTGCAATTCCGATAGCTATTAAACTTCCAAATGGATCTGTACACTTTTGTGCAACTCTAAATGACCGAATAATAATAAGTAATAAACAGATTAAAATGATAGCTACACCTATAAAACCAAGTTCTTCAGATATAATTGCCATTATAAAATCCGTTTGCGGTTCTGGTAAATAACCATATTTTTGTACACTATTCCCTAAACCTCTACCATTAAGTCCTCCAGAAGCAATTCCAATAAATGAATTCACTAATTGAAATCCATCCTTTTGAGGATCATTAAACGGATCAAGGAAAACAGAAAAACGTGCCTTTTGATATGGATTTAATGCATAATTACCAAGAAGATATAGTGCCGGAATCCATACTATAGAAGTTAAAGCAATTCGTTTAATCCATAAGTTAACCTGTACTCCCGAACAAAGAAACATAATTCCTACTGTTCCTGCAATTAACAAATCAGTACCTAAATCATTTTGCTTTAATATTAAAAACATGATTATACCAACACCAATAAGTACTGGACCTGACCCTTTGGAAACAGGTGTATTCGTTTCTTGTCTTTTGGCAAAGAAATGAGCTAAGACAAGAATAACTGTTATCTTAACAAATTCTGCAGGCTGTATTCCAAATATCCAGCCGTTTGCACCGTTTACTTTCTTAGTGAAAAAGGCAGCTGCAGCTAATAAGGCAACACTAGCACCGTAACTCCCCAACAAAAAAATTCGTTTTCTCCAAACTTTATATGGGATAGTAGCAATAATTATTAATACTATTGTCCCAACAACTAAAGTAATTAATTGTCTTTTAAAAAAGAAATTTGCTGGTTTATCAAATCTCGAAATCGCAACAATGGAACTAGAACTATATACCATTATTACTCCCAGCACACATAAGATAACAAGAGGAAGTAACAATGAATAATCCATTGATTTCCATACTTTTTTCATTTCATTTCCTCTTTCTGTTTCAATTTAATTATTGTTGTATTCCATATGTACATTGATTCTTCCTGCTTTATTATACAAATAAAAAGCCCAAACTAATTTAGTTTGAGCCCCCTTATTTGAACCCGTTATTGTTGTTTGTTTGTAAACGCTTCATGAAGTGCAGATAACTCACGTTCGAGCTCACCTAACATTGCTTTCCCTTGTTCTTCTGCAATAAGACCAAGGCGAACTGCAAAATCGACCTCGCGGGATAGTCCAAACATTTGTGTGTCTAACACTTCTTCATATAATGGACATTGCGGCATTGTAAGATGGTCCATTTGCACCTTAATAAGTCTTAAAATCTTCTCTGCATCCGCTTGTAGAAGGGCTAGTGCCTTTTCCTGATGATTTGCTACTGTCTCAGACGCCAAATTGATTCCCTCCGTTTCCGTCCTACTCTCCTCTATCCTATCTATTAATATTAGCGATAGTTTTAATAAATTGCAATAGAAACATTTTTTGTGACAACAGTGTCTAATGCTATTATACTGAAAAGTGGGAGTATAACACAAATGGGGGAACAACAATGAGCGAAATTTTATTTATTAACGGAAAAGTACGTTTTCCAATCACTATTGATCCAACTGTTTGGATCTTTGATGATCGAAAAGTAGATTTGACAACTTACTTTGATGAAACTAGAGAAAACACGTCTGAACTAGAAACTTATTTAAAAAACACTTCAGAACATTGGGATCGTGAAATTCGTGATGGTGCTGCCTTCCCGCCGATACAACAAAGTGTAAAGAAATATAAAAAAGAACAGCTAATTACTGGAACATTTGGTATACCATTTCATCCATTCCTTGCTAACGCTGAAATTTTAGAGGACGCTACGCAAGTTGAAATTGAAACTGTAGATCATACAATGACACTTCCATTAGAAACTGTCAAAAATGCTATACTAGGTTTTTCAAAAGAAGGAAAGCCATTAAAAGAAGACGGACCTGTTCATCTCTATTTCAATGATGGATCTAATCGACAAAATCCAATCCGGAACATCCGTAAATTTACAATTATTTAAAGAAAAGGAGTGAGCTTAAGCTCACTCCTTTTTACAATAAATCTGCTGCTAGTTGAGCTAAATTAGATCGCTCCCCTTTAACAAACTTCACATGACCACTAATGCGCTGTTCTTTAAACTTCTCTACAACATACGTTAAGCCATTATTATATTCATCTAAATATGGGTGATCAATTTGCTGAGGATCTCCCATCAATACAATCTTACTCTTTTCCCCTACCCTAGTTAGTATCGTTTTCACTTCATGCTTTGTTAAATTTTGTGCTTCGTCAATGATAATGAACTGATCTGGAATACTTCTCCCGCGTATATAAGTAAGGGCTTCTACTTCAATCGAACCCATTCCAGCTAAAATAGCATCTAACTCTCCTGGCTTTTTCGTATTAAATAAATACTCTAGGTTATCAAAAATTGGTTGCATCCATGGTCTTAACTTTTCTTCTTTTTCTCCTGGTAAATAACCGATATCTTTTCCGACTGGGACAATTGGTCTTGCAACGAGTAATTTTTTATATAACCCTAAGTCTTCTGTTTGCATAAGTCCCGAAGCTAACGCAAGTAACGTTTTTCCTGTGCCGGCTTTCCCCGTTAATGTTACAAGCGGAATATCTTCACGAAGCAACAATTCTAACCCCATAATTTGCTGCACGTTTCGTGGTCGTATCCCCCACACTTGTTCATTGTGAAAAATAAGTTTCTTTACCTTCTTACCTAAGTGATCCACAATGCCAAGCGCAGAACTAGAGCCCCCTAATGCATCTTTCATTACTACAAATTGATTTGGGTAAAAAGGGTGATTCGCAATTTCAGATAGAGGCAATTCACCTTTCTCATAAAAATAATCCAATTGTTCTTTTGATATATATCCTTCTAAAAAGCCAGAATATATATTTTCTACTTCAATTACGCGATCACTTAAATAATCTTCAGCCTTCAAACCAATTGCATCAGCTTTTACCCTTACGAGTACATCTTTACTTACTAAAATAACAGACTTCCCGTCCTCTTTTTCCTGTTCTTCTAAAGATAGATTTTTTGCTACAGCTAAAATTCGATTATCATTTGTTTTTTCTACAAAAATATCTTGTAGTTGCACAAATGAACGATGGTTTAATTCAATACGAAATGTTCCGCCATTTTCTAGCGGGATACTTTCATGCAGCTTTCCTATTTCACGAAATTTATCTATTAACTTAGATACATAACGAGCATTTCGTCCTACTTCATCCATATAACGTTTTTTCGAATCAACCTCTTCTAATACAACTGCTGGAATCACTACTTCATTGGTTTCAAATGAAAAAATAGATAAAGGATCCTGCAAAAGTACATTCGTATCTAACACATAAATTTTATCCAACCTGTTACCCCCTGACTCCACTTTTAAATTTGTAGAACAAGGGTTTCATCCATAAAATATGGACGAACCATTGTTATAATTATATGTACCGTGTAAACGAGGTAGAATCGAAAATCATAGTCATTAAACCTTTTATTTATTCTTTATTCATTTCTATTCAATATATTACTTTTTATTATAATTATTAACGTTAAATCACAATAACCGATTACAAAAGTGAATAAACGAATTTCTTATTTAGCACATTTATAATTCTCTTATTCCTACTAGCACTTCGTTATCCAGCTTTTTGGCCGCCCGAAGATCGTATGTTTTTTCATATGTTGGTTCAATTGCAAGTTTCGCTCCATAAAACATAACATCACGTACTTCTTGCACATTAACTTCTATTACAGTTAATTTCAAAGAAATACCTTCCATTCTATCTGTCAAAATTTCACCTGCACCACTTATGGAAAATACGGATTCATTCGCCATTATAGTCAATACTACACCTGTATTATGCCTTATATTTTCCACAATACGTGAACGTTGATCTACTGCAAATCGAATACTAGTTTTGCTCACTGCATACACCCAAGAAATAGCACTTACGTTAGGAACTTGTTTTTCGAAATCTGTCGTTGCTATCATCACAATACACTCTTTACGCAACGTTTGTACTAAACCCTCTGTTAAAGTAGGCTCTACTACATTCGCCATATTTTCACCTCCAAACATACTTGGTATATCCTTATCATAACTTATTTTTCGAATTGCGAAAATATTATTTTTTCCCACTATTATTCAAAAACATTATACTTCCATGATATACTTATACTGATAGAATTCGTATTGAGGTGACGAAATGAGAGTCAAATGTATGATTTGTGATAAAAAAGATATGTTAGATGATGAAAATCCTACGGCAAAAAAACTGCGTAATCGCCCTATTCATACATATATGTGCATGGAATGTTCGGAACGAATTGCAGAGCGTACAATGGAACGTCATGCAAGTGGTAATTTCCGATTATATCGTGATAAAAAAGTCGAAGACGATTGGTAAAATGTAAATAAGTCCTTACTCATATAGATAAGGACTTATTTATATTTTTCAGGCTCAAGATTCATTTGATCCAAGAAACAATCAATGGCTTCTAGCGGAAACCTTGCAGATTTCCTTTCCCCATTCATTTCATATGTAATTAAATACATTTCCTCGTTCTTTTTAACTTCCACATCTTTTAATTTATGTTCTTCATATATCATATTTTGAAATAACAAATACGTTTCTTTTGCAGCACTATCATCCGGACGTGCTTCCGCAACTGTTTTAATTGTTAACCAATTATATAGTGCATCTTGTACTGAACGCATAAAACTTCGCCCCCTCACCCTGCTTTTTGTTGTTTCGCTTGACGCAAACGCAATCTATAAATTCCAAGTACAATTGCCGCTACAACAAGTCCTTCTCCAACAGGTAAAAATACAGCAAAAAAGGTTAATACTGTACATCCAATTGCTAATGATATGTATATTACTATATTTTTTAGTACAGACAACTTTCTAGCAAATCCTAAATTATAGACGAGAGCACTTAATATAATAATCGTCCCATAAAGTAACCACATTCCTAACTCTGGATTTTCATCAACTTTACATAATTTCGCAAAAAAAGACATTCTTTCTAACACTATTTATCCCCCCTTCTCATAAAAAACAAAATTTCTTTATGTACTTAATACAAGAGTAACCTGCGAAAAAAATACTGTCCACTAAAAAGAGTAAATATTCTAAAAAATAAACATAAAAAAACAGCTACCTTAAAGGTAGCTGTTTTTTTTATGCTTCTACAGATTTCTTTTTCTTAGCAGCTCTTTCACGTTCGCTCTTATCAAGAATCTTTTTACGTAAACGAATTGATTCTGGAGTTACTTCACAGAACTCGTCATCGTTTAAGTACTCTAATGACTCTTCTAGAGTCATTAAGCGTGGTTTTTTCATTGTTGAAGTTTGATCTTTCGTTGCAGAACGAATGTTAGTTTGTTGTTTCATTTTCACAACGTTAACTGTTAAGTCGTTCTCACGAGTATGTTCTCCTACGATCATACCAGCATATACTTCTGTACCTGGTTCAACGAAGATTACACCACGGTCTTCAACTTGCATAATACCGTATTGTGATGCTTTTCCTGTTTCAAGTGAAACTAGAACACCTTGGCGACGTCCACCCACTTGTCCAGCATGTACTGGTTGGTAGCAATCGAATGTATGGTTTAAAATACCGTAACCACGAGTTAATGTTAGGAATTCTGTTGTGTAACCAATTAAACCACGTGCCGGAACCATGAAAGTAAGGCGAACTTGACCGTTTCCGTTATTCACCATATCTAACATTTCACCTTTACGTGCACCCATTGATTCCATAATAGAACCAGTGTATTCTTCAGGAACATCGATTTGTACGCGCTCTACAGGTTCACATCTTACGCCATCGATATCTTTAATAATTACTTCAGGCTTAGATACTTGTAGTTCATAACCTTCACGACGCATGTTTTCAATTAAGATAGATAAATGCAATTCCCCGCGTCCAGATACGATCCATGCATCAGGAGAATCTGTATTATCTACACGTAAACTTACATCTGTTTCTAATTGTGAACGAAGACGCTCTTCAATTTTACGAGATGTAATAAATTTACCTTCACGACCTGCAAATGGGCTGTTATTTACAAGGAATGTCATTTGTAGCGTTGGCTCATCAATACGTAATAATGGTAAAGCCTCTTCATGCTCAACCGGACATACCGTTTCACCTACGTTGATGTCTTCCATACCTGAAACAGCTACTAAATCTCCAGCTTTTGCTTCTTCAATTTCTTGACGTTTTAATCCAATGTAACCGAATAATTTCGTTACGCGGAATTGTTTTACACTTCCGTCAACTTTCATTAAAGCAACTTGTTGTCCAACCTTCATTGTACCGCGGAATACGCGTCCAACTCCAATACGTCCAACGTAGTCGTTGTAATCAAGAAGTGCTACTTGGAATTGAAGTGGCTCTTCGCTGTTATCAACTGGTGCTGGAATATGTTCGATAATTGTATCGAATAATGATTTCATATTCTCTTCTTGATTTGCCGGATTTGAATCCAAGCTTGCTGTTCCGTTCATTGCTGATGCAAATACAACTGGGAACTCTAATTGATCTTCGTTTGCACCAAGTTCGATGAATAAGTCAACTACTTCATCAACTACTTCATCAGGACGAGCGAAGTCACGGTCAATTTTGTTTACAACAACGATTGGAGTTAAGTTTTGCTCAAGAGCTTTCTTTAAAACAAATCGTGTTTGTGGCATACAACCTTCATATGCATCAACAACAAGTAGAACACCATCAACCATTTTCATGATACGTTCTACTTCTCCACCGAAGTCAGCGTGACCTGGTGTATCTAAAATGTTAATTCTTTTATCTTCATAGTGAATCGCTGTATTCTTCGCTAAAATTGTAATACCGCGTTCTCTTTCTAGATCATTTGAATCCATTGCGCGTTCTTCAATATGTTCATTCGCACGGAATGTCCCCGCTTGACGTAATAACTGGTCAACAAGTGTTGTTTTACCATGGTCAACGTGGGCAATAATTGCTATATTACGTAAATCTTGTCGTTTTTTCAACATGTCCAACTCCTAATGTCTTTTTAATCCTTCTCTATTATAAGAGCGAAGGGGATACAATAGCAATTAAAATAAAAGCAAGAATGAAAATATAGTTGTATTCTTACTTTTGTGAAAGTAAAATGAGATTGGAGGGTGAAGAAATGGAACACATTCAATATCGCTTTTTATTAACCGCAATTATCGGTGTTATTTTCTTAATCGGTATCGGCATTATGATTGCTGAAAATAGTCCAATCGGTATTATTATTTGCATTATCGGTACATTTGTTGCAGTTGGATACGGTTTTGTAACAAAAAGAAAAATGCGCAAATCACAATAACGCTAAAAAGTAAGAAGCTTATACATAGCCTCTTACTTTTTTTGTGGCTCTGATATAAAAGATAACACTTCTTCATACACTCCTGGTTTTGCAACTAGCACACTGCTCTTCTCTATGATAGAAAGTGACGCTCCAGAGAATGTCGTTACCTTCCCTCCAACTTCTTCTACAATTATCTGTCCTCCGCCAAAATCCCATGGTGATAATCTCGGCGTTACATATGCATCTATTCTTCCTGTTGCAACGTACACCATCTCTAACGCTGCACAGCCATACGATCTCGTGCCCCTTGCTTTCTTAACAAGTGCCATCATACTTTCCATATTAAGCAATGGATTATCTGTAAGCCATATCGCATTTAAAGCTACAATACCTTGCTCTACAGTTCCTTTTTCCAATGGAGGAATTGATATATCATTACAAAAAGCTCCAGATCCCTTGACTGCATGATATAGTTCATCATGTACTGGATCATAAATAAGTCCAATCTTTCCGATACCGTTCTCATAAATCCCAATTGAAATTGCAAAATTTCTTTTTTGATGAACAAAGTTCATCGTGCCGTCAATTGGATCAATTAACCAAACAACCCCGTCAGAAGACGTTATCTCGTCTCCATAACCTTCTTCTCCTAAAATATTATGATTCGGGAATGTTTCTTTAATTTTCCCAATTAAAAACTGTTCTATCTCTCGGTCCATATTTGTAACTAAGTCAGCTGCATTGGATTTTGTTTCTATAATAAGTGCTTTTTTCATGGATGCTATTAAATGCTCTCCTGCATCCCGAATCCACCGTTTGGCGTGTGCATCGATGTCTTTCCATACTTCTTGCATGTTTAAACACTCCGATCTTTACTGTTCACAGAAAAAACGAACCCTTTATAAGGTTCGCACCAACTAATTTTTTATACATATACTATTATTACGCTTCTAAACGAATCATTTCAAGTCTTAACACTTCTAACTTTTGTACACACTCTTCTTTTTTCTGTTTATCATCTTCCATCATCGCATCATATAAAGTTGCTAATTCATAATCTAGCTCCAAACGTAGCACCGGTATTCTCTTTTCGGCATCTGTTCTCTTTAACGCATTAATCACCTGTCTCATATTATTTGCCTCCTCCCAATATTCGTCTGCCCTCGGACTAGAATTAATTTAATTTTCTGATTTTTTGTTTTATACTATACTATGTTGGATAAATCATCTATGCAACAAAATTATATTTTTTTATTTAAATTTTTTTGTGCTGTTTTTTTTATGAATAGTACAAGCTATGCTAAAATAAAAGCAAAATAGGAGTTGGAGGAACAATCATGACAATACAAACATTCAAGTCAACTGATTTTGATGTCTTTACAGTTGATGGTCTCGAAGAACGAATGAGTGCAATTAAAACGAACATTCATCCTAAGCTAGAAGCTTTAGGGGAACAATTTGCAGAATACTTATCCCAACACACTGATGAGAACTTTTTTTATCATGTTGCAAAACACGCACGTCGCAAAGTCAATCCACCAAACGATACTTGGGTTGCTTTTTCAACAAATAAACGAGGATATAAAATGCTACCGCATTTCCAAATCGGCTTATGGGGTACTCATGCCTTCATATACTTTGGTTTAATCTATGAGTGTCCACAAAAAGTTGAGACGGCTCATGCCTTCTTAGAACATTTAAATGATTTAAAAACAAATATTCCAAATGACTTCGTTTGGTCCATTGACCATACTAAACCAAGTGTGAAATTACATAAAACACTTGAAACCGAAGACTTACAAAAGATGATTGAACGACTAGCTACTGTAAAAAAAGCAGAATTATTAGTTGGTATTCATATATCACCAGAGGAGTTTTCAGCAATGACCAACGAACAATTCCTTGCTAAGATTGAATCTACGATGCAATCACTCCTTCCTTTATATGCACTTTGTAATCGATAGTAGAAAACGGACAATTTATATTGTCCGTTTTTAGTTGTTATCACATTATATCACTTCAGTTTTTATTTTTCAAAATATTTTTTACATTTTTACAAGCTTTTGTTCTTCGACTTCCTTTGCTCTTTGAATAGCACGATATATAGAGTATCCACTTACTTCTTGAAACTCTTTATCAATTTTCTTTTCTTCTGCTTTCGATGGAACAATCTCTTTAAAACGACGATATAAACCCATTAATTCTTCTCTTATAATTCCTTTTTCATAAGCTTTCTCAATTGCTTCATAAAACTTCACAATAATAACCATTTCCTCATTTGACCAATCATAATCTAACGGATATTGATATTCCATTTCGCACCTCATTTATCATTTCTTCTTGTTTCATTATGCTATCTTAAAGAGAATATTTTATTCTTCATTATAGCCACTCTGCATTATACACTATTTATTCATTTTAATGGAATTGTCTTCCTCTATTCATTAGTTGAGGCTAACTATTAAACATACTCACCTTAAAAATATTTTTTTCTATACATCTATAATTATTGGTGATATAATGCTTTTGTTTTATAGAAAATAAAGTGAAGCTACCATCTCAAAACCGATTTTTTGAATGGCAGAAAAACAAGCCTCATTCTAAAAAAAGAACTTACCTTTTTTAGAGCAGGATTATATAAAACAAATTATACTAAATATTATGAAGAAGAAGGGGTGTATAGATTGTCCCAATACGAAACACCATTGTTTACCGCTTTAGTTGAGCACAGTAAGCGAAATCCAATTCAATTCCATATTCCTGGTCATAAAAAAGGACAGGGCATGGATCCTACATTTCGCGAATTTATTGGGCATAATGCATTAGCAATTGATTTAATTAATATTGCGCCACTCGATGATTTACATCATCCAAAAGGTATGATTAAAGAAGCACAGGATTTAGCAGCCGCTGCATTCGGTGCAGATCATACTTTCTTTTCTATTCAAGGTACAAGTGGCGCTATTATGACAATGGTGATGAGCGTTTGCGGTCCTGGTGACAAAATCCTAGTACCACGAAACGTGCATAAATCAGTAATGTCAGCTATTATTTTCTCAGGTGCAAAACCGATTTTCATGCATCCTGAAATCGATCCGAAACTCGGTATTTCTCATGGAATCACAATTCAATCTGTCAAAAAAGCACTTGAAGAGCACTCAGATGCAAAGGGCTTACTTGTTATTAACCCAACGTACTTTGGATTTGCTGCAGACTTAGAACAGATTGTACAATTAGCACATTCTTATGACATCCCTGTACTAGTCGACGAGGCTCATGGTGTTCATATTCATTTTCACGATGAATTGCCGATGTCAGCGATGCAAGCTGGTGCAGACATGGCAGCAACAAGTGTTCACAAATTAGGAGGCTCTTTAACTCAAAGTTCTATTCTTAATGTGAAAGAAGGCTTGGTGAATGTAAAACATGTCCAATCTATTATTAGCATGCTTACAACTACATCAACTTCTTACATCTTGTTAGCATCACTTGATGTTGCGAGAAAACGTCTTGCTACAGAAGGAACAGCACTCATAGAACAAACAATACAATTAGCTGAACATGTTCGTGATGCTATAAATTCTATTGAGCATCTTTACTGTCCTGGAAAAGAAATGTTAGGTACAGATGCTACCTTTAACTATGATCCTACAAAGATAATTGTATCTGTAAAAGATTTAGGTATTACCGGCCACCAAGCTGAAGTATGGCTTAGAGAGCAATATAACATTGAAGTAGAACTCTCAGATCTATACAACATACTATGTCTTATCACTTTAGGAGACACAGAAAGTGATACAAATACACTTATTGCAGCATTACAAGATTTAGCAGCAACATTTAGAAATAGGGCAGATAAAGGTGTTCAAGTACAAGTAGAGATTCCAGAAATTCCAGTGCTAGCACTTTCTCCTCGAGATGCTTTTTATTCGGAAACAGAAGTCATTCCATTTGAAAATGCAGCGGGTCGTATTATAGCTGATTTTGTTATGGTTTATCCGCCAGGGATTCCAATCTTTACTCCGGGGGAAATTATTACACAAGAAAACTTAGAGTATATTCGTAAAAACTTAGAAGCAGGTTTACCTGTACAAGGTCCTGAAGATATGACATTACAAACATTACGTGTTATTAAAGAGTACAAGCCTATCAGTTGATAGGCTTTTTTTTCACCTTTTTTCCTTTTCTTCATACGATACTAAAGAATGTAACGTATAGGTGGGGATACTATTATGATTGTAATAGGCCGTTCTATTGTACATCCTTATATTACAAATGAATATGAGCCATTTGCAGCAGAGAAACAACAAATTTTATCAATAATGGCAGGAAATCAAGAAGTTTATTCCTTCCGAACAGCTGATGAACTCAGCTTTGATCTCAATTTACGAGTTAATATTATTATCTCTGCACTAGAACTTTTTCAAAGTGGATTTCAGTTTCGCACATTTCAACAATCCTTTTGCAACCCCCAGTATTGGAAAAGAACATCCCTTGGAGGATTCGAGCTTCTTCCAAACATACCACCTTCTATTGCCATACAAGATATTTTCAAAAACGGAAAACTATATGGAACTGAATGCGCAACCGCTATGATCATTATTTTTTATAAAGCTTTATTATCATTGTATGAGGAAGAAACTTTCAATCGTCTATTTGCAAACCTTTTACTTTATACATGGGACTACGATCAAGATCTAAGACTCATAACAAAAAACGGTGGCGATCTTGTTCCAGGTGACCTCGTTTACTTTAAAAATCCACAAGTGAATCCAGCTACGATTGAGTGGCAAGGAGAAAACACAATCTATTTAGGAAATTTCTTTTTTTACGGACATGGCGTAGGTGTAAAAACAAAAGAAGAAATTATTTATTCATTAAATGAACGACGAGTCCCTTACGCTTTTATTTCAGCTTTCTTGACCGATACTATTACCCGTATAGATAGCCGTATAATGAGCCAATACGCTTCTTCTAGTACACCACAGACATCCATAAGCTTTATTCCAATTAGAGATGATGCAATCGTTGCAACAGTTGGCCATACAACTACAATTTATTAAAAAAGCGCCTACACATGTAGGCGCTTTTTCTTATTATTAAGCTTTTGTATGTTCTTTATGGTCACATTCGCAATGAGATCCACATTTCCCGTATAGTACTGTTGATTTTTCATCTTCAAAATGTCCAATTGTTCCTTCACATACTTGGCATACGATTGTTCCCATTTTCATTTCCTCCTGAGTTTTAATAGTAATCTATTTATCTATCATTAAGCTTTCGCATTATCTTTTCTAGCACAGTCACAATTTGTTCCACATTTTCCGTAAAGTACTGTCGTTTTCTCATCTTCAAAATGTCCGATTGTTCCTTCACATACTTGGCATACGATTGTTCCCATTTTTCATTTCCCCCTAAGTTTATGGTCCTAAAAACTTTTAGCTGTCCATTTCCTATCAATTATTGGGCTTTTGTATGCTCTGTGTGATCACATCCGCAAGATCCACATTTCCCGTAAAGTACCGTTACTTTCTCATCTTCGAAGTGTGCAATTGTACCTTCACAATCTTGACATACGATTGTTCCCATTTTTCATTTCCCCCTAAGTTTATAATCCCAAAAACTTTTTTGTAACCGCTTAACTTTCTGTCTTTATTTTAATATGTTATACTTTTTACGTCAATAGGTTTTTAGTATAACACATTAAATATTTTAAATTTTAATTAGTATGCGATATTAAAATAAAAAACAGCCATATTTATAAGTACGACTGTTTCACATTAATTATTCTTCATATTCCGCATGTAAAGAAGTTGACGGAACTAGAAATTTGAAAAACTGAGCTAACTCCTTCGCTTCCTCTTCTGATCCTAATTTAAAAATCTCCTGTATATATTGAACATTCTCTACATCATCTCTTCCGAGTAAAGTAGACCTTCCTGTTTGCATACAAACAATGAGCGGTTTTCCAAAAAACATATTTGTATAAATAACACCAAAATCATAACGTGTATCATGTGTCATAAACCCTAAAAATCGTACCTTCACACTTTCATGCTCATCATACAATTTTTCAAACATTGGTTTCCACCTTTCTACATCACGTTTCATTAATAGTATATTAAACAAAACATGTAATACTCCTTTTAATTGTCAAAAAATTCAGTAGGATGTAGAATGATAGTATTCTACTAAGTTAGGGGGAACTTATATGCAACACGCCTTTATTACGCTTGTACCAAAATCCAAACAACAATCTGTTTCAATAGATGATATAAAACAACTTTTTCATTATTATAAAACAGTTACTTCTAAAACTGGTGCCCAAATTAATTACACGTATACAAATACAGCTTTTCCTTATGAAATTTTAGATACATCTACAACAACATTAAAACTTCAATCCAATCACGACCGGTATGACTCAATTTATATTGGTGTTGGTATAGAAAATGAACAATTTTTCATCCAAGTTTCTTTACCACCTAATGCAACATATGGTGACAAAGGGAAAGCAAATGAATTTTGCCGTTTTTTAGCGAAGAAATTAGAAGGAGAGTTACAATTATTTAATGGAAGAACAATGTATTTTTATAAACGTTAATTTAAAAAATAAATAATACGATTAAAAATAGTATACAATTCGAACATGTAAGAAATAACGCTTGCTTTCTTACGTGTAATACAAAATACGCTATTACATAGGCTAAATACAGGAATACGAAAAAAAGAATAACTTTATAATGAAACTTATCACCATTCGATAATGTTAATACAGTGGAAAAGCCACTCCATAGTAGTAAATGATAAAATATAACATGTAATATTTTCATGGAACCTTCTCCTTTGACATGCTCTATTTTATTAATATATGGGGTTAAGTTTGAATCAATTACATATTATAGGATGATATATATTACCTTTGAAGTAAGTTACGCCTAAATCATTTGTTAAAGTATTATATATTCATTCGACAAGTACGTTTAAAGACCTTGCAAGTCATTTGATGAAAATAAAAATAGCCCCTCTCTTACAATAAGAGAGGGGCTATTTACATTACTTAAATTATTTTACAATGTGAATTGGCATTCCAAGAGCAACTTCAGCTGCTTCCATTGTGATTTCACCTAATGTTGGGTGAGCATGGATTGTTTGAGCGATATCTTCAGCTGTCATTCCAGCTTCGATAGCTAAACCAATCTCAGAGATAATATCAGAAGCACCTGCACCTGCAACTTGAGCACCTACAAGAAGACCATCTTCTTTACGTGTTACAAGTTGTAGGAAACCGTCAGTGCTGTTTAATGATAATGCACGACCGTTAGCAGCGAATGGGAACTTAGATACAGTTACAGTCATTCCAGCTTCTTCAGCTTGTTTTTTAGTGTAACCAACAGATGCTAATTCTGGATCAGTGAAGCATACTGCAGGAATTCCGATGTAATCGATAGCTGATGCATGGCCACTAATTGCTTCTACAGCTACTTTACCTTCGTAAGAAGCTTTGTGAGCTAATGGTGGTCCAGGAACGATATCACCGATTGCATAGATGTTTGGTACATTTGTACGACATTGCTCATCGATTTCGATGATGCCGCGGTCAGTCATTTTAACTCCAACTTGCTCAAGACCGATTTCTTGAGTGTTTGGACGACGACCTACAGTTACTAATACGTAATCTGCTTCTACAGTTTGGATTTCACCTTTAACTTCAAAGCTAACTTTTACGCCAGTTTCTGTTTCTTCAACGCCTTTAGCCATAGCTTTTGTATGGATATTTACGTTACCTTTTTTCTGTAGAGCACGTTTAACAACAGAGCTCATAGCTTTTTCGAAACCAGCTAAGATTTCGTCGCCAGCTTCTACTACAGTAACTTCTGTACCGAAGTTAGCATATGCAGTACCTAATTCCATACCGATGTAACCGCCGCCGATTACAACAAGTTTTTTAGGAATTTCAGGTAAGCTTAAAGCACCTGTAGAGTTGATAACACGTTTAGAGTATTTGAATCCTGGAATTTCGATTGGTGTAGAACCAGTTGCAAGAACAGCATTTTTAAACGTATAAGTTTGAGCTGCATCTTCAGTCATAACGCGTAATGTATTAGCATCTACGAAGTAAGCTTCACCGCGAATGATTTCAACTTTGTTACCTTTAAGAAGGCCTTCAACACCGCCAGTTAATTTCTTAACTACGCCGTTTTTCCATTCTTGAACTTTTGTAAAGTCAACTTTTACGTTCTCTGCAGTGATACCCATGTCATCAGAATGCATTGCATTCTCATAACGATGACCTGCATTGATTAACGCTTTTGAAGGAATACATCCAACGTTTAAGCATACGCCACCAAGGTTAGCTTTTTCAATGATTGCTACCTTTTGACCTAATTGTGCTGCACGAATTGCCGCAACGTATCCACCAGGACCTGCACCAACAACGACTGTATCTAATTCAATTGGGAAATCTCCTACTACCATTGTTATTACGCCTCCATTACTAATAATTGTGGGTCATTCAATAGACGTTTAATTTGGTTTAACGCTTTTTGAGCAGTTGCGCCGTCAATTAAACGATGGTCAAAGCTTAGAGATAATGCTAATACTGGAGCTGCAACGATCTCACCATTTTTCACAACTGGTTTTTCAGCGATACGGCCGATACCAAGGATTGCTACTTCTGGGTGATTGATAACTGGAGTGAACCATTGTCCACCTGCAGAACCAATGTTTGTAATTGTGCAAGAAGCACCTTTCATTTCAGTTGGAGCTAGACGACCTTCACGTGCTTTACCAGCAAGATCATTGATCTCGTTAGAAATAGTGAAGATAGACTTACGATCTGTATCTTTAACAACTGGTACTAATAGACCTTTGTCTGTATCAGCTGCGATACCGATGTTGAAGTAATGTTTATGAACTACTTCTTGAGATGCATCGTCTAAAGAAGTGTTTAACATTGGGTATTCACGTAATGCAGATGTTAAAGCTTTAACAACGTATGGAAGGTAAGTTAATTTAATACCTTTGTCAGCTGCTACTGCTTTGAACTTCTTACGGTGAGCAACAAGCTCAGTTACATCAACTTCATCCATTAATGTTACGTGAGGAGCTGTGTGTTTAGAGTTAACCATTGCTTTCGCAATCGCTTTACGGATACCACTCATTTTCTCACGAGTTTCTGGATATTCACCAGCTGGAATTGGTTGTGCTTTTGGTGCTTCTTCTTTCGCTGCTGCTGGAGTAGCTTCTACTGCTGCTGGAGCCTCAGTTGCTGCTACAGTTTGTCCACCATTTGCAAATGCATCGATGTCAGCTTTTACGATACGGCCGTTCTTACCAGTACCAGCTACTTTATGAATGTCTACACCTTTTTCACGAGCGTATTTACGAACAGATGGCATAGCGATTACGCGCTCATTTACTACTTCTGCAGTTGCTGCTGGAGTAGCTTCCGCTGCTGGAGCTTCTACTGCTGCTTCTTCAGCTTTTGGAGCTTCATCATGATCGTCACCTTTAAATTTAAGGTTTTCGTATCCAGGAGCATCAAATTTAATTAATGTATCTCCTACGATTGCAACTGTTCCTTCTTCTACAAGTACTTCAAGTACTTTACCTTTAACAGGAGAAGGGATTTCTACTACTGCTTTATCATTTTGTACTTCAAGAAGTACATCGTCTTCATTTACTTCATCGCCTGGTTTAATAAACCATTTTACGATTTCACCTTCGTGGATACCTTCACCGATATCTGGTAGTTTAAATTCAAATGCCACGGAATTCAGCCCCCTGATTCATTTCATTATTATGGAATATGTACAAAAGAAACCAGCATGTGCTGATTTCTTTTGCACATGAAAAACTAAAAATTAGAAGTTCATTACTTTGTTTACAGCTTCAACAATATCCTTGTGGTTTGGTAACCATACGCTCTCTGCTTGAGAGAATGGGAATACTGTATCAGCAGCTGCAACACGTACAACTGGAGCTTCTAAGTTTAAGATTGCACGGTCGTTAATTTCCGCTACAACGTTAGCTGCAATACCAGCTTGTTTTTGAGCTTCTTGAACTACAACTACGCGACCTGTTTTTTCAACAGAAGCGATGATTGTTTCGATATCTAATGGTTGAACTGTACGTAAGTCAACAACCTCTAAAGAGATACCTTCTTTTTCAAGTTCTTCAGCAGCTTTTAATGCAGCGTGAACCATAGCACCGTAAGCGATAACAGATACATCTGTACCTTCACGTTTGATATCAGCTTTACCTAAATCAATTGTGTATTCGCCTTCTGGTACATCTTGACGGAATGAACGGTACAATTTCATATGCTCTAAGTAGATAACTGGATCGTTGTCACGAATCGCAGAGATTAAAAGACCTTTAGCATCGTATGGAGTAGATGGAATAACAACTTTTAGACCAGGTTGTTGAGCCACTAATCCTTCTAAGCTATCAGCATGTAGTTCAGGAGTATGAACACCACCACCGAATGGAGAACGAACTGTTACTGGAGCAGTCCAACGTCCACCAGAACGGTAACGCATACGAGCCAATTGACCAGAAATTGAATCCATTACTTCAAAAACGAAACCGAAGAATTGGATTTCTGGAACTGGACGGAATCCTTCAAGTGCAAGACCAACTGCAAGTCCACCAATACCAGACTCTGCAAGTGGAGTATCCATTACACGATCTTCACCAAATTCAGCTTGTAAACCTTCAGTAGCACGGAATACACCACCGTTTACACCAACGTCTTCACCAAATACAAGTACGTTAGGATCATTTTTCATTTCAACGCGTAAAGCATCAGTGATTGCTTGAATCATTGTCATTTGAGCCATGGCTTACTTCGACTCCTTTTCTTTGTAAATTTCATATTGTTCAGCTAAGTTGTAAGGCATTTTTTCGTACATGATTTCCATTAAATCAGTTACTTTTTGTTTTGGAGCTTGGTCAGCCTTAGCAATTGCTTGTTTGATATCTTCTTTTGCTTCTTCGATTACTGTCTCTTCAACTTCTTGAGACCATAGGCCTTTAGCTTCTAAGAACTTACGGAAGCGTACGATTGGGTCTTTTTGTTCCCATTCGTTTTCGATATCTTTTGTACGGTAACGAGTTGGGTCATCACCAGCCATTGTATGTGGACCGTAACGGAATGTTAAAGTCTCGATTAAAGTAGGGCCTTCGCCATTTACTGCGCGCTCACGAGCGAAAGCAGTTGCTGCGTATACAGCTAATGGATCCATACCGTCTACTTGAATTCCGTAAATACCTGCTGCTACTGCTTTTTGTGCTACAGTTTTAGCTGCAGATTGCTTTTCTACTGGAGTAGAAATTGCATAACGGTTGTTTTGAACAACGAAGATTGCTGGAGCTTTGAATGCACCTGCAAAGTTCATACCTTCGTAGAAGTCACCTTGTGAAGCACCACCGTCACCAGTGTAAGTAATTGCAACAGATTTTTTACCACGTAGTTTCATACCTAACGCAACACCAGCAGTTTGGATGATTTGCGCACCGATAATGATTTGTGGAGCTAATGCATTTACATTCTCAGGCATTTGGTTACCCATAAAGTGTCCACGAGAGAATAAGAATGCTTGGTATAATGGTAATCCGTGCCATACTAATTGTGGTACATCACGGTACCCTGGTAAGATGAAGTCTTCTGCTTCAAGTGCGAAATGACTCGCTAATTGAGAAGCTTCTTGTCCAGCTGTAGGTGCGTAGAAACCTAAACGTCCTTGACGGTTTAAAGAAATAGAACGTTGATCTAATACGCGTGTATACACCATACGACGCATTAATTCTTTTAATTGATCATCAGATAATTCAGGCATAGCTGCTTCATTCACAACTTCACCGTTTTCATTTAAAATTTGTAATGTTTCAAATTGAGCTGCGATAGCTTTCATTTGCTCATCAACATTAAATAGGGTCTTTTTTGTTTTAGTACCCATTCCGTTCACCTCTTCCTCTCTTGAACCATATTCTGAAACGCTTTCACTGGCTATTTTCCAGTTTAAAAAGCGCAACGATGTAAACCAACATGTTTGTCTGTCGGTTGAGAATAATTTTGTGTACCTAACAATCTGTACTAATGTTTTTTCAGAAACATATTAATACAATCTTGATCACGTTTTTTAGTTTACAACTATTCTAATTACGATGTCAATTACTTTGAATACGTTTTTTTATAAATAATATGCAGGTTTCTACTACACAAACGTGTTTTTATTTTTTACATCTGTATTAGTAAGCATTGACCTACTGTTATATTATTCCCTTTTTCACTTATTTTTTCTCTTAGAATAATATGTAAACGATTTAATTCTCTTTAGTTTTTCTCTCTTCGTAACAAAAATATACAAACTACTCTTCCTTTTTTAGGTAAATACCTATACATTTCCACCCCCTCTTCCATACATTATAGTAACCGCAGTATTAGCGGGAAATGATAAAGGAGGTCATCTCATGTACGGATACTCATATTGCTATCCAACTTGTTCATATCCTTCCTACGGTTATGGCGGTTCTTGTGGCGGGTCTGGACGCGGCTTCGCCTTAATCGTTGTGTTGTTTATTCTTTTAATTATCGTTGGTGCTGCTTGCATTCGCTAATGTAAAACGAAACAACTATGGAAAGAAAAAGACGGCTTTGCCGTCTTTTTCTGTTTATCACATACATAACTACTCTATAATAGAACGATTTCCAAAATGCCTACCCTTTCTTGCCGATGACTTTTTCCCTCTCCTTTGGTAGACTAAAGAGGAAAGGAGAGATTACATATGCTTACAATGAAAGATGTTATTCGCGAAGGAGATCCTATTTTGCGCGACGTTGCAGAAGAGGTGTCATTACCGGCAAGCGAAGAAGATACAACTACCTTAAAAGAAATGATTGAATTCGTAATAAATAGCCAAGATCCTGAAATGGCTGAAAAATATAGTTTACGCCCTGGAATCGGATTAGCGGCTCCGCAAATCGGTGTTTCCAAAAAAATGATTGCAGTTCATGTAACCGATGCGGATGGTACATTATATAGCCATGCATTATTCAATCCAAAAATCATTAGCCATTCTGTTGAACGTACATATTTACAGGGTGGTGAAGGCTGTCTATCTGTAGACCGCGAAGTACCTGGTTATGTTCCTCGTTATACAAGAATTACAGTAAAAGCAACTTCTATTAACGGCGAAGAAGTAAAATTGCGTTTAAAAGGTTTACCAGCAATCGTATTCCAACACGAGATTGACCATTTAAATGGCGTTATGTTCTATGACCATATCAATAAAGAAAATCCTTTTGCCGCTCCTGATGATTCCAAACCTCTAGAGCGATAATAATAAAGAGGCGGAAGATTAACTTCCGCCTCTTTATTATGAAATGGGTTCCATATTCACTTATAGCAATCCAGCCCACTTTAGTCCATGATATATACCGTCTTCACTAACATCCTTTGTCACATGATTTGCAAGTTTTTTCAAGTCTTCATGGCCATTTCCCATCACAATACCTGTGCCAACGGCTTCAATCATTTCTAAATCATTTAAACCATCTCCAAATGCATACACTTGATCACGATTAAAACCTAACTTTTCAATGTATTTCTCAATTCCTTTTGCCTTAGAACCACCATTCGGAATGATATCCATTGAATATGCATGCCAACGAATAAAATGAAAATCTGGATAATGATTAATAAACTTTTCCTCTTCATTTACTTCACAAAAAAGTAGTGTTTGATAAATATTACGTTCCTCATAAAAATTAGGCTCATATGCTGGATGCTCAAAGTTTAAGCTTCCAAAGCCTTCTTTCACATAATCATGATATTCCACTGATGCTCTCATATCTTGATGGTCAAGATATACAAGTGGATATCCTTCTTGTTTTGCAAACTGAGTAAACTTATGTAAAGCATCTGGATGTAACGGATTATTAAATATTACCTCATCTTCAAAGACAACGTATTGTCCATTAAAACTAACATAATTATGTATATCAAGTTCCTTACGAATATCTTCGAACATAAATGGCGCGCGCCCTGTCGCAATTGCTACATGTACACCTTTTTCTTGTAACTGTTTTACTGCATCTCGTGTAGATTGTGGAATTTTTTTATCATGATCTAATAATGTTCCATCAATATCAAAAAAGACAATTTTATCATTCATTTGTCAAAATCCTTTCTGGCACTCTATATTCCTATTTTGAATATCACTTTTCAAATTCTAAAAAAAAGTATAACATATTAAACATCTGTGAAGAAAGCGTTCCCTTTCTGACCTTATTTGTAAACTTTGCATATATATATTAGTAAAACATGTGGATACTTGTTCGGATGAATTTTCTTTTCCATTCTTCCTCATACTATACCTATAACTAACGGCTACTAATCGTTACTATAGAATAACTTTCACTGTATGGGAAAGGACAAGACTCACCATTCACTTTTGTCCTATCTCTTATATCAGAGATAGAATTTTCACTAGTAATATGCATGTTTAAAATAAGGAAAGGAAGGAGTAATCATGCTGAAGAAGCTGAAGAAAAAGCTCAAGCGTTATTTAAACGGTCTAGTCCGTAAAAAGACAATCGCTTAAATTGTGCCCATTTCGGGCTTTTTCTTCATTCTCATTCGAAAAAACATGAAAATCGTGACTGTTTGCTTTATAATAAGTAACAGATAATGCAAAACATAGACAAGGAGAGGTTTTCCAAATGATTTTTAAAGTATTTTATCAAGAAAAATTAACTGAGGTTCCAGTACGTGAAAATACAAAAGTTTTATATTTAGAGGCTACGTCTGAAAAGGATGTTCGTACAAAATTAAATAAGTTCGCATATAATATCGAGTTTGTTCAGTCTGTTACTGGCGCTCATCTTGAATATGAAAAAGAAAACGCTGATTTAACATTAGCGGAAATCGTATAGCGATATGAAATTTCTAAAAAACGACCAAGTTGCTGTATTTGCTCTCGGTGGGCTTGGTGAAATCGGTAAAAATACATACGCTGTTCAATTTCAAGATGAAATTATTATAATTGATGCTGGAATTAAATTTCCAGAGGACGAACTTCTCGGAATCGATTATGTAATACCAGACTACACTTATTTTGTGCGAAACGAAGATAAAATTAAAGGGTTATTCATTACACATGGTCACGAAGATCATATCGGCGGAATCCCTTACCTATTACGTCAAGTGAACATCCCGATTTACGGCGGAAAATTAGCAATTGCACTCATCAAAAACAAATTGGAAGAACACGGCTTACTTCGTAAAGCAAAACTTTACGAAATTCAAGAAGATGACGTTATTAAATTCAAAAAAACGTCTGTATCCTTCTTCCGTACAACTCACAGTATTCCAGATTCGTACGGCGTTGTTGTGAAAACACCTCAAGGTCAAGTTGTTCATACAGGTGATTTCAAATTTGATTTCACACCAGTTGGTGAACCAGCTGATTTAACAAAAATGGCTGAAATCGGTAAAGATGGCGTGCTATGTCTATTATCTGATAGTACGAACAGTGAAGTTCCAAACTTTACTATGTCTGAGCGTCGCGTTGGTGATAGCATTCAAGACATTTTCCGTAAAGTAGACGGACGGATTATATTCGCAACCTTTGCATCAAATATTCACCGCTTACAACAAGTTATTGAAGCTGCTGTTGAAAACAACCGTAAAGTAGCTGTGTTTGGTCGAAGTATGGAAGCAGCGATTGAAATCGGACAAAACCTTGGTTATATTCGTTGCCCGAAAGATACATTCATAGATGCATCTCAACTAAACCGTTTACCAGCTAATAAAGTTGTTATTTTATGTACAGGTAGTCAAGGTGAACCGATGGCAGCACTTTCACGTATTGCAAACGGTACACACCGCCAAATTCAAATTATTCCTGGAGATACAGTTGTTTTCTCTTCTTCACCAATTCCAGGAAATACAATTAGCGTAAGTCGTACAATTAACATGTTGTACCGCGCTGGCGCTGATGTAATTCACGGGAAACTTTCAAATATCCATACAAGTGGACACGGTGGACAAGAAGAACAAAAGTTAATGTTACGTCTAATTAAACCGAAGTACTTCATGCCAATTCATGGTGAATATCGTATGCAGCGTATGCACATGAACATAGCAAATGATTGTGGTATCCCTGAAGAAAATTGCTTCATTATGGATAATGGCGATGTTCTTGCTTTACGTTCTGATGAAGCTAGCGTAGCTGGAAAAATCCCATCTGGTTCGGTCTACATTGATGGAAACGGTATTGGGGATATCGGCAATATCGTATTACGAGATCGTCGTATCCTTTCTGAAGAAGGACTTGTAATTGTAGTTGTAAGCATTGATATGAAAGAATTTAAAGTTGCAGCAGGACCTGATATCATCTCACGCGGTTTCGTTTACATGCGTGAAAGCAGCGATTTAATCAATGATGCACAAACATTAATTACAACTCATTTAGAAAAAGTAATGGAGCGTAAAACAACACAATGGTCTGAAATTAAAAATGAAATTACAGACACATTAGCTCCATTCCTATATGAGAAAACGAAACGCCGTCCAATGATTTTACCAATCATTATGGAAATATAAGAAAAAGGACAATGCTATGAAGGCATTGTCCTTTTCTTTTCTCTTATCTTAAAAAGTGTTTAAATCGATCCACTTCATCGTCATGACCAATGACAATTAATATATCTCCTGCTTGAATATTCTCCGTAGCCCGAGGGGATACGATAACTTCTTTACCTCGTTTAATTGCTACAATATTCAATCCAAACTTCGCACGAATATCTAATTCAATTAAAGAGTGCCCATCAATTTTTTTATTCGCAATAATCTCTACAATACTATGCTCATCTGAAAGCTCAAGGTAGTCTAACACATTGCTTGATGCAATATTATTAGCAATCCTTTTTCCCATATCACGTTCTGGATGCACAATATGATCTGCACCTATTTTACTTAACACTTTTTCATGATAATCATTTTGAGCTTTTACAGTAATATTTTTTACACCCAATTCTTTCAAAATCAAAGTAGTTAGAATACTTGAATTTAAATTATCTCCAATAGCAACGACTACGTGATCAAAATTTCGAATACCAAGGCTTTTTAATACCATCTCATCTGTTGAATCTGCAATTACAGCATGCGAAGCTATATTTGCAAATTCATTAATTTTATCCTCATCTGAGTCGATTGCCATTACTTCCATACCTAATTGAGCTAGTTCTCGGCAAATACTTCCACCAAAGCGACCAAGTCCAATGACAGCAAATTCTTTTTCTTTCTCACCCACAGGAATTCCTCCAATAACTTCAAGTACTATTTATTTTCAGTGTAACACACTTTATATGCGTCACAAAAACTGTAATTAGCTCTTATTTTTGTTTTTGTATATAAAAATATTGTTGCAAGTAAAAAGCGATACCAACAAGTAACATAGCAAATACAAATATATTTCCAAACGAACTAAATGTTTCAAAAACGAATAATAATGTTTCTTGACCAAAAAAGGCAAATAGAAGCTGTATGAATGCAAATAACAACGCCCATATGTAATGATGTTGATGGAATAAATAATGCGTTGCACCTAAAAAAGCAATAAACGAAAAGATAAAGATCCACCAATTTTCTAAAAATAGTTGCCAACTAGAAAATTGATATCCATTTACTAATATCGCAATAAGCGCGATAACTGCCATCGTCGGCACACTCCAAAATAATGCCCGTCCTCTAAAGAAACGAGTGCCTTTAACATCACCTTTTTCATGTGCAATATATGTTAGTACTACTGTGCTTATATACAAAACAGAAAGAATTGTTAAAACGATAATAAGCCAAAAATGTAATTGATAATATTCATGTTCTATATTTGTCACGATTGCAGCTAACATGCATGGAATTAACATTCCCGTCCAACCATCTACTTTTCTTTCATTCCAAAAGACCGTATTACCAATCCTTATTCCTAACAACATAAAAATAATGATACCCAATACAAATAACGTAGTTTTATTCCCTACTAAACTCGTTGAGAAAGCAATTAATCCAATAAATAAAAAGAGCACAAACCCATTCATAATTTCTAGTACAGGTGATAAATATCTCTTCACCCATTTGTATGTTTCGTCATATTCATTATTATCTACTAAACGATAGGCATAAAAACTTATCCCAAAATAAACCGCCGCAATAATAACATACGCATATAAGACGAAACATAAAATCGCACTGCTAATTTGCACGTAATTCCCCACCCTTTTTTCTATGTTTCACATTGATTTTACACACTTTTCATACTAAAAGTAAACATATATAAGTTAGTCAAATAATTAATAATGAGCAGTGGCTAAAAACCCCCTGCTCATTATTAAAACAGTCCAATTAACTTTATTCTTTCATTTGTATGTAAATGTCTAAAATCACTCTATACGAGCGTTACTTACACCTCATAACAAAAAGTTTTTTGGAACCTTCAATAAAGCGGAAGTTTTATTTTCTATTCCCTTTCCACTTTACATATTGGCTTAAAAATGTAATTGCCTTTTCAATCACTTCTTCGTCTGGTTTTAATTTTGCATGATGTAAACCATATTCTGAATTTACTCCAAGCCAAAACATAAATCCAGGGATTTCTCGAAGCATATAACCAAAATCTTCACCTGTCATTGCCTCAGTACATGTAATAACATTCATATCTGTTTGTTTATGTACAAATTGCATAAACTCTCTTGTTAACTCTTCATGGTTATATACTTGATGATACATTGCTCCGTAATCTATAATCGCCTCACACTGGAAAGAAGCTTCGATACCTGCAACAATTGCCTCAATTCTGCTTTTCACACGCTTCATTGATTCCACTGATAATGTTCGAATCGTTCCTTCTAAACGAGATTTTTCTGCAATAATATTTTGAACCGTACCACCTGTAATTTTCCCGATTGTAATTACTGCACTATCAAGAGGATTTACATTGCGACTAATAACGGATTGAAGCTGTGTAACAAGATGACTTGCTGCAACAATCATATCATTTGCAGTATGCGGATAGGCAGCATGGCCACCTTTCCCTTTTAAATCAATATATAATTCTGAAGTATTAGCAAATAACAGTCCTTCTTTCGTTGCAATTGTCCCTACAGCGTATTCTGGTGCAATATGAAGACCAAGAATTATATTTGGTTTCCATTCTTTTAACTCTTCACTTTCTAACATAGGAAGAGCACCGCCTGGTCCTTCTTCTGCTGGCTGGAATAGAAATACAAGGTCATCATCTATTCTTTCGCTCACAGCTTTCGTTAGAAGGCCTAAACCGATTGTTGTATGTACATCGTGGCCACATGCATGCATCATTCCTTCATGAATAGAAGCAAACTCATATCCAGTTTCCTCTGTAATTGGCAGACCATCTATATCTGCACGATAACCTATTATTTTTTCTGGATTTTTTCCATTTACTTTAACGATTACACCCGTTTTCCATGTCTTCACTTCCACAAATTCAAGAGAAAGTGTTCCTATATAATCTAAAATATACTGTTGTGTTTTCCATTCCTTAAATCCAATTTCCGGAATTCTATGTAGATCTCTACGAATTTGGACAAATTTGCTTACTGTCATTTTTGCACCTCTATCTATAAAAAGCGTAAGAGCCCATTTACGCTCTTACGCTTTTTTTACTTTTTATTTCTCTGGGTTTAATTGACGAAGCTCTTGTTTAATTTCTGTTTTTGCTTTTGTCTTCTCATCAATTTCTTTAATTACACGTGCTGGAGTACCTGCAACAACTGTGTATGGAGGCACATCTTCTGTTACAACAGCTCCTGCTGCTACAACTGCACCTTTACCTACTGTAACACCCTCTAAAACAACTACGTTTGCACCGATTACTACATCATCTTCAACGATAACTGGTTTTGCAGAAGGTGGCTCAATAACACCTGCAAGTACAGCACCTGCACCTACGTGACAGTTTTTACCGACTGTTGCACGTCCACCAAGTACTGCGTTCATGTCGATCATAGAACCTTCACCAATTACAGCACCAATGTTAATTGTTGCATTCATCATAATTACAGCGTTGTCACCAATTTCAACATGGTCACGAATAATAGCACCTGGCTCGATGCGAGCTTTAATACCTTTTAAATCAAGCATTGGAATTGCAGAATTACGACGATCGTTTTCTACAACATAGTCAACGATGTGCTTATTATTCTCATCAAGAATTGTCTTAATTTCAGACCATTCTCCGAATAATACACCTGATTTTTTATTCACAAATGCTTGTACTGTTTCAGGGAATGTTACTTCTTTTAAATCCCCTTTTATGTATACCTTTACAGGAGTTTTCTTTTCACTTTTTTGAATAAACGAAATAATTTCGTTAGCGTCCATCATTTTCATTCTTGTTGCCTCCTAAATCCATTTATAATGTTACTCTACCAAACGAAAGAGCGAGTAGCAAGATAATAATCTTATTTTTCCCTTTGAATTTCTTCTATAATTTCTAAAAATGCTTGTACTTGCTTCAACTGCCTTGCCGAGTCACTTGTTAACAACCATGTTTCTCTCGTCAGTTGAACAGGTGTTTTATACATATTTTCCTGTACTTCCTTTAAAACAGTAGAAGGTAAAAGGGCGTAACCTATACCATTTAAAACAAGTTGTTTGCATGTTTCAATTTGGTCAACTACAATCGTTCGCTTAGGCGGATTAGAAAATAAACCATACCACCAATTTTGTATTTGTCCATAATAAGTTGAGTCACTTTTAAATTGAATGAACGGTCTATTTGTTTCTTTTAGCATCGAAATATCTTTTATTTCTTTATCAACTAAATACAGTTCATCTTCAAATAATTGTTGCTTTTGACCTTTATATTCTTGTGTTCCCCTCAGTATAGCAACATGAACGTCTCCTTCATAAAACTGCTTTTGCACTTCACTACTCCATCCAGTAAACAGCGATATCTTTACAGAAGGATATTTATGCACAAACTTTTTCAAAACAGGAGGGAGCCAATATTGACCAATAACTGATGCAACAGCTATTTTTAAAGTTCCATGAGTTTCCGTTCTAAAAACAGCTAGCTCACTTTTTATATCCTCTTCCTTTTGCAACATTTCTTTGGCATAATTTGCAACTTTTTCCCCTTCAGGTGTAATTGTCAATCCTTTTTGTGAGCGAATAAAAAACTTCATTCCCCATTGTTTCTCCATAGATTGTAATCGTTGACTCAGCGCAGGTTGTGAAACAAATAAACGTTCCGCCGCTTTTCTCATATTTGATTCCTGAGCTAACACAACCATCATTTGAAAATCATCAATTTGCAACTTTCTCCCTCTTTCCTTAGCTTCCATACACCTTATTCCATTAAGCTTTCATTCAGAAAATACAATTTTTCAGCGCAAACTTCCCTTATGTTTTATGTCTTTTTTAATATAATACATACACAAGTGATATGCACGAAAAAAAAGTGACTTCTTCGTTTCTATGAAGTCACTTTTCTCACGTTATCGATTATGTTGCCTTACTTTCTTATTCAACAATTTTAAAATAGCCCGACGTGTTAAAATCCCCTCAAAATAGCCTTCTTCATTAACAGCGCAAATAAAAGGATGATCAATTGTCATTTCTAAAGCTTTTGCAAATGAATCTTCTAATTTAAGAAAAGGTATATCTTCCTTCATCACCTGCTCTACTTTCATATCATCAAGTCTTTCAAACTCAATACGCTCTAATCCTAACATACCATCTAATATCATGGCCGTACTAATCAAACCATGTAATTTATACATTGGATCTAAGACAGGTATCGCCGAATATCCAGATTTCACAAGAACGAGTAAAGCATGTTCTAAACCATTTCCAATTTGGACATGAGCTACTTTTTCCGATGAAATCATTAAATCCTTCACAAGAATTTGTTGAAATTCGTCTTTCGGAATACTAATCATATTACATCCCCCATTTTCCCTTTTTCCTGCTTATGTTCATAACTCTATTCACATTTTATGACAGCGTTTTCATATTATTATTTTGTCCTAAATTTATTTCAATAAAAATACAATCACACAGCTATTTTAGCATACAGCACAAAAAAAAGACTACCATTCCGGTAGCGCTTAATACCCTTTATTTTTTAATCTGTAAAATAACCTTGTGATTTTTTTATATTGCATCACATCTGTCTGTTTCAAACCATTCTCAATGTCCGTAAGTTCCACAGCTAAAATTTCACTTGCATAATTTTGCTGAAATAAAATATCTAGTAGTAAACTTTCTTCTTCCTTCGTTAAAACAACTTCCCTTTGCATATACCCCTCTCCTTACACTCGCATCGTTACTCACTCTTATTATATAAAAAATTTAACCTATTTAATAGATGTAATATTCAGTTTTTGCCAAAAGATATGTAGCAATTATAAACATACAAAAAATCATTTCGTATATCGATTTGCATAACTAAACGCCGCATAAGCATCCGGCTTAATTTTTGCAGTTAATCCCATCGCTCGAATTTTTTCTGTCATATCTAAAATAAATTCTCTTGTTAAACCATCATTCCCAATGTCTAAATGAATTTCCATTATGAATCCAGCCCCATCTTGAGCATAAGGATGCAATAACTCCCATATTGTTTGTATATGAGTAGGCGTAAATAGACATGCGATTTCTTGACTAAACTGCGTTTCTAAATATATTTTCTCACGTAAGGTCGCTGGCTTATCTTTTACTGATCTATGGTGTAAACAACCCCAGGCACCTTTTCCAACACGATGAATATGGATTGCTGTAATAAACCTCGTATCCTTTTGATGCGCTTGCGAGTCTGTCCCAATGGATAATCGATACAAATTTCGCGGATCCTTTTCAATGAAACTACAAATACGGTTAAAGACCATATCAAAATTTAAATGTCTCTCTGAAACATTGTAAAATTTATGTGCACCGTCCACAGAGTCACGTCCTTTCAATTAGACAGACTTTTCGTATTCTCATTGTATGGGACAAAAACTAAAATTATAACTTCCTATCCTTTATTCGTTTCAATATTTCGAATTACAAAGTGACAAACTTGACACGTATAAATTACATTTTGATTAGATTGAGCCGTTAATACATGAATAATCTCAGCAGAACTTTGACAATTAGGACAAATCACAACTGGTAAACGTTCCATACGATAACCTCCTAGTTATATTTCTCCCGCTATTTGCAGAACCCAGCAATTGTGAGAAGTTTAGCTTCACATATTCACCCGGTTGACGGGACTACTTATCCACATGGATAAGCAAACTTGCACGGATTAAATTTTCATTTTAATACCATTGTAGGAAAAATAAAAAACTTCTATACATTACGCTGGAAAGTAATAGAACTAAAAAAGGTACTGCCATATGGCAGTACCTTTTTTATATGTATCAAGAAATGATATCGTAAATCTCAATTGCAACCATGTCGATATTATCGAATTGGTACACTTGAGGTTTTTCACCTTGTTGATACACTTCTAACTCATACATTTCACTTTTATCGAAAAATTTCACGCTACATTTGCGCTCACCGTTCACTTCAAAATAGCGTTGTGCTACTTCACCGCTTTCAGCTTGTTCTTGTAGACTAACAAGTCGAGTTAAAATTCCTTGGAGTAGAGACATGAAATCTCTCCTTTCTCTGATCTTCCTACCAATAGGTTTTACAGCTATACTCATTCTATCCGTCATAACAGAAAAAATGTTCCACACTCTAGGATAAAGGTTATTAGCCAGAAACTCAACTAAAATTTGTCGAAATGCGAAGGAAAAAACAGAAAGAACATATTTCCCCTTCTTTATTGCGGTTTTTATACTGGAAGAATATAATAAAAAACAGAAAAAGGGAGGAATTACAATGAAAAAAATTGAGGTTTATACACAACCTGATTGTCCGCCATGTGTTATTGTGAAAGAATTTTTGAAGCATAATAACGTTGCATATGAAGAATTTGACGTAAAAAAAGACGCTGCTGCTCGCAACCGTCTTTTAAGCGACTATGATTCCTATTCAACTCCAACAGTCGTAATTGATGGCGAAGTAGTTGCAGGTTTTCAAATTGAAAAGTTACAACAACTACTCAATATAGAATAGGAATAGGTAAATACCTATTCCTATTCTTATCCCGCTGTTTGTAGATAGTAAAACTCCCACTAATTAAAAGTTTCACTTTATAATTGTTGCAACCTTTTTATTTCAGTTAAAAGTTCCTGACTTTCATGATATCCTGCTAACTTCCATTTATCTTGATCCCTTTTCAATGTTACAATTTGATATTGTCCACTTTTTGTCCGCTCATATACATATAAATTTTTATGCTCTTGATCATACGACATTTTCGTTTCTGAATTAAAAGAAAACGGTGCTTCTTTTGCCGGAAGTAAATATTCACCACTTTGTTTATCACTTCTGCTATTTTCATCTGTAAATACTTGAAGGAAATTATCTGTAAAATACGGTGATAACGTCTCTATCATCTTATTCATCGGCAAATGCTTCCCACGAATTGAAAACTGGGTTTCATAGCCTTTTTGTATCGTTGTAAATACTTCTTTCCGATCAACTTCCACTTCCTCTTTCCCTAAAACAGTCGTAACACTATAACCAACTAGAAAGGCAACACATACAAATAGAACAAGCCATATTCCATATTTCCTCATTTTTTCACCTTCCTTTTAAAAGAACTTGTCTTTGTAGTATTCATTGTAACAATGATTATGCAAAGAAAGGACAGATTTCGTTCGTAAAATCTTTACAACGATAGACAGCATTTTCATCACCATTTTCACTATTACCAATTTATGATAAAAACAAACAAAAAATGCACGAATCTCTTCGTGCATTAAAATAAAACATCTTCTTCATATAAATACTCATATGATAAATCTATAAATAAAAAGTTGTCATCATCTATTGGAAAAGAAAATGTTCGTACCATTTCGCCCGTTTCGATATCTGCATATAAATCTGAAAGCCTTGCCTTATTCTCAAAACGCATTTTCATGATATTCTCGAGAAAATACGGGCGCCAACTCCAGTTCTTCATATAATAATCCGGCATCACAATCCATTCTCCATCTTTTTTCATAACATTTCCTGATTGTTGGAAACCATCTTCATTACAAATAAATATGCGAAAACTATACTGTGATACACTTTGACTAAATTGTAATAACCAATCATTGATATCTTCATTCTTTTTTTGTTTTGATAAAACATCGCCAATTCGATCGCGTAACATCTCTGTTAAATTATAAATTTTTTGTAACTTCTTCTTTTCATGCTGAATAAACTGATGACATTCATTACCAAGTCGCTCTTTCAAAACATTCGTTTCAATAAAATCAGGTAAACATTCTTTCAAATAATTACCTTGATAATATCTTCCACCGTTTTTCCAAGCATATTGCAATTGATAAAAAGCATCTATTTCTTCATATAACAAGGTTGCACCAATTCTTCTAGCAAGTAATGATAAAGAATATAAAATATCTTGATAAGATTGTAAAAGTGCTGTTTGCCTTAAGTTCGTTAAATCTACTTTTAAAATATCAGGTGCTAACACGCTAATACGCTCTAAATTACTTGTGCCCGTTCCGACCTTATTAATCGAAATTTGAATACCATATGTACGATAATACATAAGCAAATGATTAAATTGCTCTATATCTTCTTTACATTCATGCTCTGTAATCTCTAAAACAATTTGTTTTAAATTTAAACCTTGTTCTTCATACCTCAATAAAAGTTGAAGCAAGCTTTCATCATCATCATTCATTAATACATTAGCATTCCGATGTATAAATAATAATAATTTTTGATCGCTTTCTAAATAACGATTTAAAGCTTTTTCTACTATAATATTATCCGCTTCCAGTTGAAATTCACTTGGAATCGAATCATCGTGAAAGAAAGAAGCTAAACTTTGTATGCCCTCTTCTGTTTGAATACGTCCTACTACTTCATATCCAATTACAGTATGCTCATCAGCACTAAAAATAGCTTGATAATAAGGAAGGACTTTATCCAAGTTACTCATTACATCTAATGCATCTATCAACGTGCTTCCCTCCCTTTACTTTTCAAAAATTATAACATGATATTTACGGAAAAATAATAAAAAATCCCTTCAGTTTTCCTGAAGGGATTAGAGGGGTAAAATGCTAAGGGGAATTAGCAATTCTACTATGAAGAAAAAAGAGGTCTTAAATATAACGTATATATGACCTCTTGTAAACACTTTTCTTTCATATGTCACAATTCCGTCACATTTAACCATAAAAAAATGAATCAAACATTCATTTTTTATCCCTTTTAAAATGGATATTGATGTAAATGTTGTCCTCCATCCATTGTCATGCAAGTTCCATTTATGTACGCCGCTTCATCTGAGCATAAATAATAAGCTAGACCAGCGATTTCTTCTGGCGTACCCAGCCTTCCAAGCGGAACACTTTGTATCGTACGCTTAGCCATTTCTTCTGAAATCCATAATTTATCAGCACCGCCCGTACGTTCAATTGGTCCTGGCGCGATAGCGTTAACTCGTATTCCATATTTACGCCCCCACTCAACAGCGAGCGTCTTCGTCATCGCTAATACCCCTGCCTTCGCTGCAGCCGAATGAATCACTCCTGGACCTGCATCCCATGCATACGTTGCTACCATGTTAATGATATTCCCTTTTATACCTTTTTCAATCCAATATTTTCCGACAGCATGACTACAGTAAAACGTACCGTTTAACACAATATTAATGACTGAATTCCAGCCATTCACAGATAAATCTTCTGCTGGACAAATAAAGTTTCCAGCTGCATTATTTATTAAAACATCAATTCTACCAAACTTCTCATCAATCTGTTCAATCATTTTCTGAATGTCATCCGTATTTCTTACATCCATTTGTACAGGTAATACTTGCCCTGGAAATTGTTCAATTTCCAACTTTGTTTCCTCTAGTTTTTCCTTTGTACGTCCTGTAATAACAACTCGTGCCCCTTCTTTTGCAAAACGAGTCGCCATTCCTTTTCCCATTCCACTCGATCCACCTGTTATAATAACTACCTTTTCTTTCACATACATCCCCTCCAAAAAATGAATACACATTCATTTTATCACTTTATTTAATAGAAATCTTTATATTTTTAAACTTTTCTGATATTTTAGCGTAAAGAACTTTCTTTTTATTCATTTTTTTTCGTAATCTATACTACTTTTTTATTATGTAAAGTATATTTTAAATAAACTGAAAGGAGATTTGAGTAGCCTATAAATGGAATAAAAACATTGAGGTATACTCATATTTTTATGAAGCACATTACAAGAAGAAATTTTTTAAAAATTGGTATGCGTACTTGTCTCTATTCATTTATAACCAGTAGCATCGGATACTACTATGCTAAATATATAGAGCCCCATTTCATTTCTTTTACACAGCACACATTAAAATCACAACTCATCCCAAAAAGTTTTCATGGTATGAAAATTCTTCAATTCAGCGATTTACATCTCGGATACTATTTCTCGCTTCAACATTTATCTAAAGTTGTTTCTAAAATTAATGCTGTAAATCCAGATATTGTCCTTTTTACCGGAGATCTCATTGATAATTATCAAACGTATACTGACACTCCTTTCGTTGCATCCATTTTAAAAAATATACAAGCCCCCTTTGGTAAATTCGCTATTTATGGTAACCATGATCACGGTGGATATGGAACTGAATACTATGAGCACATCATGCGTGAATCAGGATTTGAGCTATTGCTCAATAGTGAAAAAAGAATTCGCTTAATGGATAATAGTGAAATTTCTATTTTCGGTCTCGATGATATACTATTAGGCAAACCAAAAATAGAGAAAACATTAGAGCATGCACGGCAAAGTACTTATAACATTGTTCTTGTTCACGAACCAGATATCGCGCCCAAAGTTTCTAGATATCCAATCAACTTGCAACTTTCTGGTCATAGTCACGGCGGACAAGTACAAATTCCTTTTTTAGGAGCTATTATTACACCTTCACTCGCCAAAGACTATATTGAAGGCTTCTATACAATTCAGGATTTAACTCTCTATGTCAATCGAGGCCTGGGAAGAACACGTGTCCCATTTCGTTTTATGTCAAAACCTGAAATCACAATTTTCACACTCCAACATTCGTAATAATTCGCCTATTTTCTTACATATCCTTTCTTGTACGCGCTCATCCACGTTTTGTTTACCATATGATAAAAGTGAGTCCAATAAAGGAGGTATGTTCATGTATCCATATTATCAACCAATTCCAGTCCGTTCAGCACCTATTGGTCCAGTAGGCGACTCACGCTTCTTCCCGTTTTTTGGCGTTCCCTTTCTAGCTGGAATTGCTGGTGGATTGCTCGGCGGAGCATTAGCTTTCGGCCCTCGACCATTTTATCCACCTTATTCACCACCTTTCCCGCCGCCAGCACCTTATCCTTGTTACGGTGGACCATGTCAGCAACCATACTATTACTAAGTTAAAATAACGATTCTTTCAAATATTATTCTCTCAACGAGCCATCTCATTACACGCTTATAATAAAACTATTGTTTCTACTCATCCTTCCATTTTTGGAGCATATGAGTAGAAAAAAGTAAAAACCTCTTATTGACATAAGAGGTTTTTACTTTTTTCATTATTCAGCGTCTGTATTTTGATATGCCATCTTAAACAACTTCACTTGGCTATCAATTTCTTCTGTACTACTATTAATAACATAATAGTAATCACCATCTTTATTTTGTTCACGTGTTTTCACATTATCAGCTAATGTAAGCTGTAAAATCGCCTTAATTCGTGCCTTCATTTCAATATCTAATATCGGGAAAGATATTTCCACTCGCTTCTCCATATTTCGCGTCATCAAATCAGCTGAAGATAAATATATTTTCTCCTCCCCATTATGATGGAAATAATAAATACGGCTATGCTCTAAGTATCTTCCAACAACACTAACTACACGAATATTTTCACTTACATTTGGAATACCAGGTCGTAGGCAACATGTCCCTCGAACAATGAGCTCTACCTTTACTCCAGCTTGTGATGCTTCGTACATTTTTTTAATTAATGGTTTATCTGTTAATGAATTCATCTTAGCGATAATATATCCATTTCCATATTGCCTATGATAACGGATTTCTTCATCTATTAAATCTATAAATTGCTCTCTTATATCAAATGGAGCAACCGATAAATGATGAAAATGTGGCTTTGTTGTATAACCACTTAAATAATTAAAGAAATTGGTTGCATCAACCCCAAAGTCTTTTCTTGATGTAATATATCCAAAATCAGTATATAACTTCGCTGTTGCATCATTATAGTTTCCAGTTCCAAGATGTACGAACCTTTCAATTTTTCCGTTTTTTCTTCTTACAACTAACGTAATTTTACTATGTGTTTTCAAGTGACTTACACCGTAAATAACATGACAGCCTGCCTGTTCTAATTCTTTAGCCCAATGAACATTGTTTTCTTCATCAAACCTTGCCTTTAATTCAACCAATACCGTCACTTGTTTTCCCTTTTCAGCCGCTATCTTTAACGCCTGAATAATCGGTGAATCACCACTTACACGATATAACGTTTGTTTAATCGCAAGTACATTCGGATCGTCTGCCGCATCACGAACAAAATCAACTACCGGCTGAAAGGATTCAAAAGGATGATGTAATAAAATATCATGCTCAATTGCTTTTTCAAATACATCTTCTTCATCACCTAAATCTTGAGGCGGTTGCGGAATAAGAGCTGGATATACAAGATGTTCATATAAAGGAGCTAGTTTTTTATATAAAGAAAACAAACATGTTAAATCTAATGGACCATCCATTATATATACATCTTCATCTTTTACTTCCAGAACCTCATATAATAATGCTAATACTCTTTCATCAATGTGTTCTTTCCCAACCTCTAAACGAACAGCAGCCCCCCACTTACGCTTTTTTAATTCTTTTTCAATTACCTTTAATAAATCTCTCGCACCTTCTTCATGAATCGTTAAATCTGCATTGCGTGTAATACGGAAACGAGTAACAGATGATACTGTATATCCCGTAAATAATTTATGAGTAAAGCTACTAATTACGTCTTCTAATAAAATAAATTTATGCTTTTGCCCTTCGCTCGGTAAAATTATGAAGCGCTCAAGTAATGAAGGAACTTGCACAATTCCTAATTTCGTCCTGTTTTCTTCTTCCGCTTGCTTCTCATCATATAAAAGAGTAGCCAAATTCAAACTTTTGTTTAATAACATTGGAAATGGGCGATATGCATCAATAGCTACAGGAGTTAACACCGGAAAAATTTGCTCATCAAAATACTCTTCTATAAATTCTCGCTGCTCTTTCGTCAAATCATTGAATGTTAAACGTTCAATTCCCTCTAACTCAAGCGCTGGTAATACATAATTTTTAAATGTATCATATTGTACTGTCATTAGTGCATGGGCTTTTATCGCAATTTTATTTAATTGCTTTTTTGGTGTTAAGCCAGCTTTATTTTCTGGTTGATTAAATCCAGCACTCACTTGATCCTTTAATCCCGCTACACGTACCATAAAAAATTCATCTAAATTCGAACTAAAAATACTAATAAATTTCAATCTTTCCAAAAGTGGATTATTTGCATCTTGCGCTTCTTGTAAGACACGTTCATTAAATGCTAACCAACTTAACTCTCGATTATTGTAATAAGCTGTATCATTTAAATTTACTGCATTCCCCTTCAATAATTCCATTCTCTTCACACTTCCCCTTGAAACTTTTTTACTATAATTTAGTTACTTTTATTTTAGCAAATTACAATATTATAAAGTGTAAATTTTTTGTAAAGACATCCGTACAACCTAATGTTTTAGTTCAAATAACAAGTTAATATTCGTTTTTAATACTCTTTCTAACTGTTTTTTTTGTTTTTCAGCTTGCACTTTTTCCGCTAATGCTGATTGTTCGCATAAAACTTTAAACGTTAACCCTTCTTCGTTTTCTGTTATAGATATGGTATCAACAAGCGATCGTTGCCTTACATTTAAAGTAGCTGAAAATTGTAAAACAGCTCCTAACAGGCGGATTTTTTTTTGTTCGCTTTTATCAAACCAACCTTCAAATGGTGATAAATGTTGTTTAAATAACATTTTTGATTTATACGATGCAATAAGTGCTAGCCTTACTCGATCTTTATGCATCATGCCATCAATTGTCTTATTCGCTAATAAATAAAACGTATGTAAACGGCTCGCTTCTTCGTCTATATATTTGCCTATATTAAATACTTTCGCTGCTTGATGGAACACTTCCCAGTCTTTTATTGACATAGAAATAAGCCCTATTTCCTCAAGTTGTTTGCAAATTAGTCTTCCATGTTTAATAAGTTGAATTACAAATTCCATATCCATTTCGTATTCATGTGATAGTAAATGCAAACTTTCTTCAACTACGTTCGGATAATATGAAATCCCCAAATCTTTTGTCAACTCTTCATAGAAAACACCTTCTCTTAACCCTTTTCTACTTAATACAAATGCCGGTGCCTCTATAACATGAACAAGTGTATGAAATACTTCAACCGCTGGAATAATCGTATCCGCTCGATCTTTTGCCAATCCTTCCAATTTCTGAAGTTCTATGAACGACAATTTTCCTAATTCATCTTTTACATTTTCAATATCTTCTTCTTTCATCTTGTATAAATGTAATCCTGCTATAGGATAACATATTAAATTTTGATGGATTTTTACTAAGTTCCTCGCACTACCACCAATTGCAATAAGAGGCAATTTCTTATTGCTTAACCATGGTAACGTTCGAAATTGAAACTCTAAATACCGTTGCATTCCTTCTAACTCATCTTTAGTAGGAATATCACCTTTAATAAATTGTTGCTTTAAAGAAAGTGCCCCAAAAGGAAAACTATGGTACTCTAAAATCTCTCTATTTCTAAAGTATGTAACTTCCGTACTTCCCCCACCAATATCTACCGTTATTCCTTCTGAAAACGATGTAGAATTCATAACCGCCAAGTATCCGTAACGCGCTTCCTCATACTCTGATAATACTCTAAGAGTAAAGTCCGTTTGTCCTTCAATAAGCTTTTTAATTTCCTCTTGATTCTCAGACTGTCTAATTGTTGCTGTTGCAACACAAAGTACATGATGCAACTGATGGAACCTTGTACTTTCTTGAAATTGAAATAATGTCTGTAATAATACTTCTATTCCCTCTTCATTCAACACACCATCAATTAAGTAATTCCTTAACCTAGCAACCACTTTTGTATTTTCAATCTCTTTATAAAAACCTCCATTTTTCTTTTCATAAATAACTAAACGCATTGTATTAGATCCAATATCTATAATGGCATACTGTTGTTTTAATATTTCTTTCAAACTTCTCACTCTTTCATTATCAAATTTCAAAAACATATTCTATTACTATTATACAAAATAGTTGTTTTTTGTAACAATATTGCTTTAATATTGAAAATATATACAATCACTTTTTGCATATAATAAAAACCTCTTTTATTTATGGTATAATAATGAAAAATTGAAAGGAGATTCAATATGAAACCTTCACAACCACAATCTCAATTACAAAACCAACATTCTATTAATCGACTAGCTCAATCTATTTTCGTTGTGAATCGTCATGCTAAAGCAGCTACTAATCCTAAATATTTATACTGGTTAAAAAAGACAGCTTTAGAACGTTTGATTGCTGAAAAAAAAGCAATTAAAGAAGGATTACATTTTTCTAGAAACCCACGTTTTAGCCAACAACAATCTGATGTCCTTATACGTTTAGGCGATTATTTTTTCCACATCCCTCCTACGAAAGAAGATTTTCGAATTCTACCGCATCTTGGTCATCTTGAATCCTCCTATCGAAATCCGAAAACAACCTTATCTTTAACAGTAGCAAAAAAAACACTTCAAGATTATATTGGTCCTGAAGCATTGAAACAAGAAAAAAAATTAAGTGAACCTGTTCCATGGTATAGTCGTACTTATACAAAAAAATAAAACAGTTTGGCCAAGTGTAGGCCAAACTGTTTTATTTTTTCTCTTCTTTAATTTTAATATTTGCTTGTTTATAAAAAGCTACTTTTTCTGTATTATAAGACTTTGTGAATTCATTAAATTTATCTTTTTCTGACTCAATATCCTTATAAGATTGATTTACTACTTTTACTTTTTCACTAATATCTTTTAATTTAGTACCTTTATCTTGTAACATTGTGTATAACTCTTTTTCTTGTTTTAAAGATTTATTATAGCTGTCATACATTTTATTAAATGAATCGTGTCGTTTCTCATAGGTACTTTTCACTTTATCAGCTTGATCTTTCAACTTATTATCTTCAATTTTCTTCACATACTTATCAGCTGACTTCACTTCTTCTTGAGCTTTATTTAAAGCCTCTTTTTCTTTTGTAAGTACTTTTTCTCGTTCAGTTGTATTCTTTGCTGCTTGATTCAATTTTTCTTTAACAGTTTGATTATTATCTTTTCCTTCTTGCACAATCTGGTTATATAATTCTTGTCCTTCTTTCTCTAAAGCCTCAAGTTTTTTTGCATCTTCAAACATTGTTTTTTCTTGTTTAGCAGCGTTTTCAAACGCTACATATAATTCTTCTTCTGGTTTCGGTCCAAAACAACCGGCTAATAAAGTCATTGATAATGCAGTTATAATTGCTAATTTACTATATTTCAACATCTCTTCCTCCTATTTATAAACGACCATCGTGTAATATAAAAAAGTTATAAAATATGTAATTGTTCTATACACTCGCATCTTTTTTACGAAGATCATTAATATTGTTTGTACGAATTATTACTTAATATTACATTATTCTTTTTGAAGTATTTAGCAGTTCCATATCCATCTTTAAGTATAGTTCTTCGTGTTTTTTAAAACCTGTTCACACTATGTATTACCTTAATGGCCACAGAATTTCACCTCAGTCTTAATAAGACTATAATAGTTCACCTGATAAAAGGTGATCGTTCCGCTCTCACGTCTATCATTCCCTTTCCAGCTTGCTATCAAATAATCTCTTTGTTCATTTTACACAGTACAATCGATATCTCGCAACAACTTACAAATATTCTTTTCATTTCCTAAAAAGGAAAAGTGTAGAGCTTGCTTTCCTCTACACTTTTAAAATAAAACACATTGTGCAAATTGCATTGGCACTACCATCATAATTATATGCTTATTTCATATATTTTTAAAGACTTTTATTACAAACGCAACGTTTTTTGTAATAAAAGTCAAAAAAATGTTACAAATAAAACTTCTTCCTATCATATATCTTCAAATCGAAGCTTCACTCATTTTCTTGCAAATTTCTATACTGATACAATTGATTTTGCGACTTTCTCAACAGTTCTTCAAACGTTTTTCCTTCTACTGGATAGCTAGCTGCTCCAAATAAAAGAGTGACACTGAGTAAATCACCTTCTATTTCACTTTCAATATTTTTCATTAATCTGTTTGTTATTGTTGATGTTTCATGACCATTATCAATTGCTACAATAACATACTTATTTTCATCCCACTTTGTAACAACATCTCCCTTCCGAATTGTCTTTACAATGGTACTCTCTAATTTTTGTACTAACACTCCCAATTTTTTTTCTTGCAACGTGTCTTTTAATCCTTCCCATTCTTTTACAGAAAGAATGTAAACTGTAATATTACGGGAATCTCTTTCAGATAAAGCGGCTACTTTCCCAAAAAAATCAACAACAAAATCGTTGCTTGCCATTCCTCCTACTTCCACATTCATATGCTTGTTCGCTCTTTTATCGTACCAATGTCCAAAATAATAACTTAGTATCATTTGCAGTATATAAATAATAAAGACGGTATAAAATGATCGTGAATCCAGTTTTGCAATTACATCCTGAAGTGCAATCCATTCTGTAACTGCCACTGTATTTCCAAGTAATAATCCACTAATTTTCCCTTTATGTTTCATACTTCTCCCCCTTTTATACCAATATATGTTTCTATATCAATAATGTTTTTCTACAAAATAAAAAATGTACATATGCAATGTACATTTCTGCTTAAGCTTGTATACCTTTCCTACTCTATTTCATATATATAATATATAACTTTTATAGAAAGGAGTAATCTATATGCTACACAAAGAGAATCTATCAGATGCTATGCGTTTACTAGCTGGTTTTCTATTATCATTAAAATTATTATTTACCTCTTTCGGCATACACTTTATTACAAACGATCAAATCGACGCAATTGTAAATGTTGTTTCATTTTTATTTATTCTATACTTTGGCTACAAAAATAACTATGTAGGAAAAAAAGGAATAGAGCAAAAGAAAATACTCAAAAAACACAACCTTCACTAAAAAAGGAACCTTTTGTACAGGTTCCTTTTTATCATTGCCGCACAACAACTTCATTTGTTTGCAGTGGACCATATGATATCTCTTTATCTTGAAATGTATATGTAGCCTGAAAGAATGCTTGTTTAAGAGCTTTATCTTTATTAGCTTTTATTTTGCAACGTAGTTCCACCTTTTCATTTGGTAACAAATCATCAATTCGCCACCTTACAAGCTGGAATAAAAACTCACTTATCCCCTTATCAACTTTTAAAGAATTAGGAATATAAGCAAAGTAATCTCGAATCATATGACTTACAACAACTCTCGAAATCATTTCTACCCCTTTATTTTCCACTTCAATTCGCATAATAAGTATGTCGTTTACATCGTAGGTCAATTCATACGAAAATTGTTCTGTATACATACTACCAATTTGCAATGTAACGGCTACTTGAGGAAATTCATTTTCCTTTTTCGATCCGTCAATCCACAATACTGGTTGTAGCGGTATTGAATACTTTCCTGTATCCGAAATTCGTCCCCATATTTTCATAATATATATTCACCTCATTTCAGATGTACCATACACACAATGAATTCCCCAACTTACTAAAGCTTGCTACAAGTAATGTTTAATATTTCTCTTCCTTTTATCCTATTCGACAATATGAAGAAAAAACCATTTTTCATCTATTAACAGAAGGTGTTCTTTATGAAATTTTTTTACAATTTACTTCATTTCCTTTATAGCAATATTCGTATCGCTCACTCGTTCTCTACTTATATGAAAGAATATTTTGACGGAAGAAAAAATTTGCCTTATAGTCAAATTTGACTATAATATTCTTTATGGCATATTAGTGCACTTATGGAAAAGAAATTAAAATCAACTATACATTTAAATTTTTTATCCACTGCACTCAAAACTTAATATAGTTTACTTATTTCTAAAGGAGGGTTATATTTGGAAACTCAACCATTAAAAAAAGACACCAACAAGACAAAATTTGTTGTTGCTGGTTTGCTACTTGGTATATTAATGGCCGCAATGGATAATACAATCGTTGCAACCGCAATGGCAACAATCGTTGGAGACCTAGGAGGCTTTGATAAGTTTGTTTGGGTCACATCAGCTTATATGGTAGCAACAATGGCAGGGATGCCTATCTTTGGGAAACTTTCTGATATGTACGGGCGGAAACGTTTTTATATTGGGGGCCTCATTCTTTTCTTATTCGGTTCTGCGCTTTGCGGAACAGCTTCAAGTATTGAGCAATTAAGTATTTATAGAGCTATTCAAGGTATCGGTGGTGGTGCCCTTATGCCTATCGCCTTTACAATTATGTATGATATCTTCCCACCAGAAAAACGCGGGAAGATGACAGGACTATTCGGTGCTGTTTTCGGGACATCTAGTGTATTCGGTCCTTTATTAGGTGCTTATATTACAGACTATATAAGTTGGCATTGGGTCTTCTATATCAATATTCCATTAGGACTTATCTCCTTTTTCTTCATTACTAAATACTACAGTGAGTCTCTAGAATTTAGAAAACAAAAAATTGATTGGGCTGGTGCTATTACACTTGTCATAAGTATCGTTTGCTTAATGTTCGCATTAGAACTTGGTGGTAAGGAATATGCCTGGAATTCCACTGTAATTATTGGCTTATTTACAACAGTAGTTATTACGCTTATTATTTTCTTCTTTGTAGAAAGAAAAGCAACCGAGCCTATTATTTCGTTCCATCTATTTAAAAAACCTTTATTCGCAGCTAGTCAAGGAGTTGCCTTTTTCTATGGTGCTGCTTTTATTATCTGTACAGTTTATATTCCAATCTTCATTCAAGGCGTTCTTGGAGGTTCGGCCTCTAATGCTGGATTAATTTTAACACCAATGATGGTTGGTTCTGTAATTGGAAGTCAAACAGGAGGACAATTAGCTTCTCGAACAAGCTATCGTAACATTATGATGGTATCTGGTGTCTTCTTCGTTCTTGGTATTTATTCATTAAGTACTTTAACAATGGACACACCTCGTTTACTCGTAACACTATTTATGATTCTCGCTGGGCTTGGTGTTGGCTTCTCATTCTCAGTATTAAGTATGTCTTCTATTCACAAGTTAGAAATGCGAGACCGCGGTTCGGCGACATCAACAAACTCATTCTTCCGATCACTCGGTATGACTCTTGGTGTAACGATTTTCGGTACAATTCAAAATCATATTTTTACAGATAAACTAAACTCTGTGTTCCCCCCTGAACTAGCAAAATTAGCTCCAAAAGGCGGAGACACAAGTTTCTTATTATCACCAGGCGCTACCGCAAAAATTCCTGCTGAAATATTAGCGGGTATTAAAGAAGCTCTCGCTACATCTATTGCGAACACATTCTTCTGGGCACTCATCCCGGCTGTACTAAGTGTTATTTGTATTTTACTAATGGGAAATGAACGCCTTTTTACAGGCCCTAAAAAGAAAGAAAAACAAAAGCAAGTCAGTTAATATAAAAAAGAAGCGGCATATCCCTTTATGAAAAAGGATATGCCGTTTATAATATGTATAAAGTTTTTATATACAGGAGTTGAGACAGCATGAGCATGAAATTAGTCATTCTCGGCTTGCTACTCGAAGGAGATAAACATCCATATGAAGTGCAGCATATTATGAAAGAACGACAAATGGATTGTTATATTAAATATGCTAAAGGATCACTTTATTACGCTTTCGAGCAATTAGAAAAGCAAGGCGCAATTCACATTACAAATGTAATTAGAGACACAAACCGACCTGACAAAACGATTTTTCATATAACAGAAGAAGGCAAAAAACTATTCCACACTTTACTATTAAAACAATTCGAAGCAAAAAACCAAATATATAAACCTATTTATTCAGCCCTATCTTTCGCTCACTTTAGCAATGATCATGAATTAGTTCCTATTTTAGAAAAAAAGAAAAATGATACTCTTCAATATTTACATACTATGCAAACGATATATGATTGTAATAAAGGAAAGGTTCCACGTGCACAACTATATATCTTGCAAAGTGTAATTGAGCATATTACAGTTGAATTACAATGGCTAAACACCCTCCTTAAAGATGCTATAGCAGGCCGACTTTCAGAAGTTGCTATAGATGAAAATTGAGCTATGAAAGAAGACATCCCTACTTCTTTCATAGCTCAATTTCTCTTTTTATACTGTAATATTATTAGTTACTTCAGAATAAAAAGTCAGAATAATAAGAAATAAAAACTTTGGAATTTTCTTATTTTAAAACAGTAGACAAAATTCCAAAAATTGTGTTAGAATTTGTTTCAATATCATATCGCTTGTTAAATTCCTTTCAAAAGGAAAATAGGTACACGAACATTTCGTTTCGTGTTTAAAAGGGAAGCTTGGTGAAACTCCAACACGGTCCCGCCACTGTAAATGCTGAGATTTCTTTTTGGTGCCACTGTGAAAACGGGAAGGTGAAAGAAATTATATGAAGCATAAGTCAGGAGACCTGCCTGTTTTAACAACACTGATAGATTCACGGATGATGATGAGGTGTTAAAACAAAAAGGAAGGCTTATTTTCTATGTCTTTGCACTTTTTGTTATAAGTATTTCCTAGTAAACGGAAATGCTTACTTTCAATTAGGGAGGAATTTAAAATGGCAATTCAAACAAGTAACTTAGGTTATCCACGTATCGGACTACAACGAGAGTGGAAAAAAACATTGGAAGCTTTTTGGTCCAATAAAATTGATGAAGAACAATTTTTAACAACAATGAAAGAAATTCGCCTTCAACACGTAAAAGTACAGCAAGAAAAAGGGATTGAACTCATTCCAATTGGCGACTTTACATATTATGATCACGTTTTGGATACTGCCTATATGCTAGGATTTATCCCATCACGTTTTTCTGAGTTTACATCTTACCTTGATGTATATTTCGCAATGGCGCGTGGCTCTAAAAATCACGTAGCTTCCGAAATGACAAAATGGTTTAACACAAACTATCACTATATCGTTCCTGAATATGAAGAGGGATTACAAATCTCTTTAAAAGATAATCGTCCACTTCGCTTATACGAAGAGGCAAAACAAGAATTAGGAGTAGATGGAAAGCCTGTTATTTTAGGTCCATATACTTTCTTAAAATTAGCTAAAGGCTATACACAAGAACAATTCCCTTCCATTTTAAAACAGTTAGTTGCACCTTACGTACAACTGCTTTCAGAACTACATGCAGCTGGTGCACAAGCCATTCAAGTTGATGAACCAATTTTCGCTTCTTTAACGAAAGAAGAAGTTCAACAAGCAAAAGAAATTTATGAAGCTATTCGTAAAGAAGTTCCAAATGCGACTCTTCTTTTACAAACGTATTTTGATAGCGTGGAAGAAAACTATGAAGAAATTATTACATTCCCGGTATCCGGTATTGGATTAGATTTCATTCATGGTAAAGAAGGTAATTTAAATGCTATTTCAAAATATGGATTCCCAGCTGATAAAACTTTAGCTGTCGGTTGTATAGATGGCCGTAACATTTGGAGAGCTGACCTTGATGAAGTTCTTGAGTTATTTACAACGTTACAAAAACAAGTCCAAACGAAAGATTTCATCGTTCAGCCTTCTTGTAGCTTATTGCATACACCGATCGATAAAACAGAAGAAACTCACTTATCGACTGAGCTATTTGATGCATTAGCATTTGCAAATCAAAAATTAGAAGAGTTAGTTCTTATTCATTCCGCTCTCACTCAAGGTACAGAAAGCATTAGTAATGAGCTGGAAACATATCGAAACGTACATCATACAATTCGCTCATCTGCTGCACGTAACCGAGAAGATGTTAAAGCAGCACGAACAGCACTAAAAGAAGAAGATTTTTCACGCCCTCTTCCATTTGAAAAACGATACGAATTACAACAAGTTGCCCTGGAGTTACCGCTATTACCAACAACGACTATTGGTAGCTTCCCGCAAACAACTGAAGTTCGTCAAACGCGAAAAGAATGGCGTAACGGTGTTATTTCAAATGAACAATATGAACAATTTATTGAAAAAGAGACAGAAAAATGGATTCGTTACCAAGAAGAAATTGGGCTTGATGTCCTTGTACATGGTGAATTTGAAAGAACTGACATGGTCGAATATTTTGGTGAGCGCCTTGCTGGTTTCTCATTCACTAAAAACGGTTGGGTACAATCATACGGTTCCCGCTGCGTAAAACCACCTGTTATTTATGGTGATGTAGCCTTTATTAACGGCATGACTATTAAGGAAACAGTTTATGCACAAAGCTTAACGGAGAAAGTTGTAAAAGGAATGTTAACTGGACCTGTTACGATTTTAAATTGGTCCTTCGTTCGAAATGACATTCCAAGAAAAGAAGTTTCGTATCAAATTGCACTAGCTCTTCGTCACGAAATTGAACTACTTGAATCTTCCGGAATTAGAGTAATCCAAGTCGATGAACCAGCACTTCGTGAAGGAATGCCACTAAAAGAAAAAGATTGGGATGCTTATATTACATGGGCAGTACAATCCTTCCTTTTAGCAACTTCTTCTGTAGCAAATGAAACACAAATTCATACTCATATGTGTTACAGTAACTTCGAAGATATTGTTGACGCGATTCGCGCATTAGATGCAGATGTAATTTCTATCGAAACATCAAGAAGTCACGGAGAATTTATTGATACATTAAAACATACAACATATGAAAAAGGCATCGGCCTAGGTGTATATGATATTCATAGCCCACGTGTACCGAGTAAAGATGAAATGTATAAAATCGTAGAACAATCTTTAGAAGTATGCGATCCTAAATATTTCTGGATTAATCCTGATTGTGGTTTAAAAACGAGAAGAACAGAAGAAGTTATTCCAGCTTTAGAACATATGGTGCAAGCAGCGAAAGATGCTCGTTCCCTTTTAAAAACAAACGCATAACAAAAATGGGTTATCCTTTTCTCAGGATAACCCATTTTTTATTCTTTACTTTCAAAGAAGAATTCGTATTGTATTTTATATAATTCATCATCCGTTGGCTCTTCAAGAGGAATTGCTTGTAAGACAACTGTATACTCACCATTTGGAATAGATATTTGAAATTTGTTTGAAAGAATACTCGTTATAATGATACTTTCATTTTCAACCGTAAAAGGAACCGTAATCGTTCTAACCACTTCTTCTTTTTCAATATGTTTCCCTGGGGTCACTTTCACTTCACAAGTATAATCAGAAAGTGCTTCAAAAATAACAGTTCCCTCTGCCTCAGCATAACCTCTTTCAAAATCTTCATCCGTCCAGTCTACATAAGGCTGCTCACCGTCATAGTTCATCAACATTAATTGCGAATAAGAAATTGTTAACTCCATAGTTCCCCTTCTCCTTCATCATGAAATGTACAAATACTACTTCACTTCAAACTTCACACGCGTACCATCTGGATATTTATCTAACTTATTCCCTACCCAAGAGCCTGCTCCCCGGTTATCCGCCGGACTTATATATTCAATATGTGCTCCTTTTCCGCCTTCCTTGCACATCGCCATTGGCCATTCATCACGATCATACCCTTTTTTTGATGGATACGGTGCTAACGACAATTTCCTTCTATCTGCAGCACCACCACGATCGATTGTACAAACTTCTGAATGCCCTTCTTTTATAGCATCCGTAATATGTTTTCCTGTCTCTGGATAACGTTCTTTCGGAAATTCTAACACTTGATCATACGTATTCGTTTTCTTTACACTTGTTTCCTCTGGCACAAGTACTTCATAAACTGCTACTAAAATAGACAGAATTGCGATAATTGAAATGATAATACCTTTTAATTGCTTCATGTATACCTCCATGTTTCTACCAGTTTCTTTTCCTCAGTTATTATAACAAACTTCTCCTGTATATGTTTTCAGACATTATTTTAGTTATTCCTTGCCATTCCGCCAAAAAATTTCATTTTTTCACTAATGCTGTAGAAAACTAATAGCCTTCCGACATTCTTTTTCAAAGGAAGTCCTCATAAAAGATTGAAATGATATATACGATACTTTTTGGGGAGGAAATATCATGGAAGCTACCTATAAAACGAAAGATGTCACGAATAAAACAGGCATCCCAAAACATATAGTCCGCAAATATAGTCAACTGTTAGAGGAACATGGTTATATGATTTCTAAAACAGCTGATGCTCGTATTTATAAACTTGATGATTTAAAACTATTGAAATCTATACATGAAAGAGCTGCCACATTACAAGAAGATATTTCAGAAACGATACCGATTATTTTAAAAGAAAAAGAGGCCCCACCTGTACCAGTTATACAAGATAAGCAAGAGATACAACCGAAAGAAAAAGAAGATGGGCGTAACTTTGAGGAGTTCATGTTGAAACTTGAAATGCTAGCTCAATTAAATGAAGCAATTATTCATCAAAATTCTACTCTAATTACACAAAATCGTTTAAAGGATGAAAAACTAGATGAATTGATGCAACAAGTGTATGTAAAAGAAGGCTCTCAAGAAAAAATGCTTCAAGAATTAGTCGAGCACGCCGCTCAAACAGATGCATTGCAAAAAGAAAAAATGGACTTATTAATGAATCATATGTATAAACGAGAATCCAAACAAGAAGAAAAAATGAATAAACTTGTTAGTCAAATTTATAACAAGGACAGTAATCGTGATGCACAGCTTATGCAAGTTATTCGAGAAATTCAAGAAACAAAAAGAATGGTCGCTGCCTCAAAAGAGCAAAGCTTCTTTCAATCATTTAAAAGTTTATTTAGCCGAGCAAAACAAGAAAAAACAAATGAATAAACAATATAAAATAAAAAGTTACCTTCCATCGGTAACTTTTATTCCTTATTTTGTACAGCTGGTAATATAATAATTGCTTCAGTGCCTTTTCCACTTTCACTCTTATATTCCAATGTACCATTATGCGCTTGTAAAATACTAAATGTTACCATAAGCCCTAATCCTGTCCCTTTTTCTTTTAAAGAATAATATGGTTGCCCCAGCCTTGCTAACTGTTCTTTCGTCATACCAACACCACTATCTTTAACTCTTATTATGATTGTTTCGTCTTTTTGAATAGCTGTTACTTTTAAATATCCTTTATTTCCTTGAATTGCTTCAATACCATTTTTAACAACATTCATAATAGCTTGCTTCAATTTTGTCTTATCACCAATCGTATAAAGACTTTCTGAAATTTCAACTTGTAAATATACACCTTGCATTGCTGCAAATGACGACATAAGAGTGGTCATTTCTATTAATTGGGCTGATAAACAAATGTGTTCTTTTTTCTCAATTTGCGGCCTTGCTAAATTCAAATAATCTGAAATAATTTGTTCCGCCCGATCCAATTCAGCTAATACGAGACGCATATAATCCTTATTCTTCACATCTTCCGTACTTTCTAGCAATTGGATAAATCCACGAACAACAGTAAGTGGATTTCGAACTTCATGTGCCACACTTGCTGCTAACTCACTTACAATATTAAGCTTTTCTGATTTTTGCATCTCTGTACGTAGCAATGCATTTTCATTTAAATATTCAGTTAAATATACCTGAAATACCATTGTCATGACCATGATAAGCGAGGCAAATATAAATCCGCTATATATTTGCGAAATATACGGTGTAAATCCTGTTTCCAAAAGAACATTAATCATGCCTAATACTAAAGAAACAAGCACATAAAATGATGAAATCATAAATGCTAAAATTAATTTCTTATCTCTTGAAAAAAGAGACCATTTCTTTGATAAAAATAGCGGAACTATCAATAGAAATATTACTTCTAAAACTGGAAGAAAGCTCATTCCCTTTAGTAACCATTCATATGCAACAAAAATAACCGCTGGGATTAAACCAACAATCCCACCATATAAAAAACCACTGACAATTGGAATTGGGTGAAAGTTATACCCACACACATTGCCAAAACAAATAGAGTATGTCATGGAGAGAACGAGCGTAACGCTAGATAAAAACATAATAAAGTAACGATTTGGCTTCGGAGGCATTTCTTGATAGCGATTTAAACGAATCGCTTCATATAAAAATAGTGGTAAAATTATGATGGCAATTTGAATCAACAAATCACGGATAAGCTCCATAACCTCTCATCCCCTATATGTATTTTGATATGATTATATCATTTTATAGGTTTATTTGTTTTAAAATTTTGATTTTTCTTAACATATTTGTTAATTCTTTGTTAACAACTCATAATAATTGTTACAGATTTTCGAAATGATTGTAAACCCTGTACCAAATTTCCTTCGTGCAGTATACAATGAATACGGATTACAAAGAAAATGTAAAAATACTTTTTTAGACGGACAACTATAGCAAAATACAGCATATAATCCATACTATCTATGTTTACAAATAAGTGATCATTACTTTAGTAGGAGGAAGATAAATATGGCGGGTACTACGCTTGTTTTAAAAGAAGAAAATTTGGTTGTTCTAGAAAATGTTGAAAAATCAGTATATGAAGAGTTACAGCATAAAGCAGGAGATGAAGATTGCACATGTGCTGTGAACGAATCAGTTGTTCACCTTGGCAAGGTATCCTCTGTACTCTGGAATGAAGATGAAATAGATTGGGAATACGGATATTAAAAAGTCGCTTATAGCGGCTTTTTTTCTTTTCTCTCTCTTTCTAAATTACATATACAAAGCGCAATCATAGAAAATATGATAAAATGAACTTAATTTTCAAACGGAAGAAAGGGAGATACAATGGAACAATTCATTAACCCTAGAGTGAAGGATATCCAAATTTCTGGAATCCGTCAATTCTCTAACATGATTCAAAACTATGATAATTTGATTTCTTTAACAATCGGACAACCCGATTTCCCTACACCTTCTCTCGTAAAAGAAGCGGCAAAACGGGCTATTACAGAAAACTATACCAGCTATACACATAACGCTGGTTTACTAGAATTACGTAAGGCAGCTTGTAACTTCGTAAAAGATAACTACGATTTACATTACTCACCTGAAAACGAAACCATCGTTACAATTGGTGCTAGCGAAGCAATTGATGTTGCATTCCGAACGATTTTAGAGCCAGGAACAGAAGTAATTTTACCTGCTCCTATTTATCCAGGTTACGAACCTATTATTCGATTATGCGGTGCAACGCCCATTTTTGTAGATGTTCGTGAAACTGGATTCCGTTTAACAGCTGACGCGCTAAAAAATGCTATTACAGAAAAAACAAGATGTATCGTACTACCATATCCTTCTAACCCAACTGGTGTAACTTTATCCATAGAAGAATTAAAAGATATTGTAGATGTTTTAAAAGATAAAAATATTTTCGTCCTTTCAGATGAAATTTATAGCGAGCTTGTGTATGAACAAAAGCATACATCTATCGCTCATTTCCCAGAAATGCGTGAAAAGACAATTGTCATTAACGGTTTATCTAAATCACATTCTATGACTGGCTGGCGTGTTGGACTTTTATTCGCACCAAGCTATTTAGCAGGACACATATTAAAAGTTCATCAATACAATGTAACGTGTGCTACTTCAATCGCTCAATACGCTGCGATTGAAGCATTAACAGCTGCTAAAGACGCACCCAAAATGATGCGCCACCAATATAAAAAACGCCGTGATTACGTATATAATAGACTCACTCAAATGGGATTAGCAGTTGAAAAGCCAACAGGTGCATTTTACTTATTCCCATATGTCGGTCATTTGACATCTTCATCATTTGATTTTGCACTTGATCTTGTCAAAGAAGCTGGACTAGCTGTAGTTCCTGGAACAGCATTCTCTGAATACGGTGAAGGCTACCTTCGCTTGTCCTATGCGTATAGTATCGAAACTTTAAAAGAAGGCTGCGACCGATTAGAAGCCTTTCTAATAAAAAAAGCTAAGAGTTAAACTCTTAGCTTTTTTCTGCATAATGATCACAAGTTTGACGTTTTAGTAATTTATGAGGAATAATGATACACTTTGCAGTGGATTCTGCATTCTCTACTTTATCAACTAAAGCTTTTGCTGCCTCATATCCTAGCTGATAAATATTCACATCAACTGTCGAAAGTGGAGGGCTCGCAATTTCTGATAATAAAGCATTATTAAAGCTTACAATAGAAACATCCTTCGGTACAACGAATCCTTTTTTAGAAAGAGCACTTAACACACCAAGTCCAATTAAGTCATCCGTTGCCATAATTGCCGTTGGCGGTTGCTGCAGTCCCATTAATTCCTCAACGGCTTGTTGACCACTTTCCCTCGAAAAATCAAAATGTAAAATATATTCTTTTGGTAATACAATGTCTGCTAATTTCAAGGCATCACTCATACCAGCTAAACGATCTCTCGTTACAAGTAAATCTGATCCACCACCAATGAACGCGATTTGCTTATGCCCTAATGAAATTAAATATTCTGCCACTTCTCTTGCAGCTGTATAATTGTCATTATCTACATATGTAATTTCATCTTTTCGATCATATGGTTTTCCTATTAAAACAAACGGGAAATTTTGTTCATGTAAATATTGAATAATCCGATCATTCTCCCTTGAATATAAAAGAATAATACCACCAATTTGACGTCCCTGTACCATCTTTACGACACCATTAAAAATTTCTTCTTCCGTTTCACCTGTCGACATGTAAAGCGCATAACCTTCTACGTGTGCAAATGAACTAATCCCTCTTATAACTTCTGGGAAAAATGGATTTTGAAAAGCTTTACTTGCAGAACTTGGCATAACAAGACCAAGTGTTTTCGTCGTTTGGTTCGCAAGATTTCTCGCATTTAAATTGGGATGATACCCTAATTCACTCATCACTTTCCTAACACGGCGCTTTGTCTTTTCACTTATACTTGGATTATCAGCAATTACACGAGAAACTGTTGATGGTGCAACATTCGCTTGCTTCGCCACATCTTTAATTGTAACTGTCATAAAAATCCCCCTCCTCTCATTTCTCTGTCATTTTTCATATATTTTATCTCGCATTCATTGCAAGTCATAAACTTTCATTTCTTATATCTTGCAAAACTAATCCTATTCTCCCTCTTCATGTATTGTAAGGGATATAGCTATTTTTTCCTATACTATAATATACTATTTATTTCACTTCTTTTCACATGTGATGTCAAATCTCTTTTCATCTCCCTATAAAGTTATTTATAGGGAGATGAAAAGAAAAATGGGACATAATGTCCCATTTTTCATCCTTTTGTACCTCCAGCTGTTAAACCGGAAACAAAATATTTTTGTAGTGATAGGAATAAAATTGAAATCGGAATCGCAATTAACACTGAACCCGCTGCAAACGTTGTAAATTCATTACCGAATTTTTTCGCAACCATTTCATATAATCCAACTGCTAAAGTATAATTTTCTGGTGTTCGCAAAATAATACTCGCTAAAATGAAATCTGTAAATGGACCAATGAAAGTAAATAATGCTACAACCGCTACGATTGGCTTTGCAAGTGGCATAATGATTTGCCAGAAAATACGGAAATGCCCTGCTCCATCCATTCGAGCTGATTCATCCAACTCTTTCGGAATCGTATCAAAATACCCTTTCATAAGCCATGTATTCATCGGAATTGCTCCGCCCACATAAATTAAAATTAATGCAAGGTGTGTATCAAGTAATCCTGTTAACTGAGCTAATATATATAGTGCGATTAACGCTGCAAAATTCGGGATCATTTGCAGAATTAAAAATGTTAATAAACCATTCTTTCTTCCAACAAAACGATATCTCGAAAATGCATAAGCAGTAAAACTAATGGCTAGTACAGAGAAAATCATCGTCATTACGCTAACTTTCAAAGTATTTTTATACCAAAGTAAGTAATTACTTGAATCGAGATCAAGTAGCTTGCGATAATGATCTAATGTGGCATTTTTCGGAATAATACTTGATCCAGATAAACTATCACCTGGATTAAACGATGAGCCAATTATCCATAGTAATGGATAGAAAACAATCGCACACATTATGAAGATAACTAAATAACTTAATGAAAGACGTAGCATCTTTTGTCGTTTAATATTCATTTACATCATATCCTCTTCTTGGAATGATTTTGTTCTCTTAAATTGCCATAACGCAACTGTAATAACGATTAACGATAAAATCATTGTAAGAGCTGCTGCTTTGCCGTATTGAGCCGAAGTCATCGTTAACTTATAGATCCATGAAATTAAAATATCCGTTCCACCTGCATTTTGTCCAGACACAGCAGGTCCCCCGTTATTAAATAGATAAATAATACTAAAATTATTAAAGTTAAACGTATATTGCGTAATTAATATTGGCGCTGTTGCATATAACACAAGTGGCAATGTAATTTTGCGGAACTGTTGCCAAGCAGTTGCTCCGTCTACTGTAGCCGCTTCATATAATTCTCCTGGAATCGATTGCAGTATACCTGTTGTCATCGCAAAGACGAACGGGAAACCAAGCCACGTTTGAATCATAATTAAAGCAATCTTTGACCAAAACGGGTCTGTCATCCAAGCAATCTTTTCAATCCCGAATAAAGCTAATACTTGGTTATTAATTGCTCCAAATGTTTCATTAAACATACCAGCAAATACAAGAATAGATACGAATGCTGGAACAGCCCACGGTAAAATAAAGATTGTTCGAATAATTGCCTTACCTTTAATACCAGGCTGATTTACGATAATCGCTAAAAAAATACCAAGTGCAACTTGTAATGTTGTTGCAACGAATGTCCAAATGACAGTCCAAGAAAATACACTTAAAAATGTATCTCTCCACATCGGTAATGTGAAAATATCAATAAAGTTTTTAAAGCCCACCCAATCTACTAATTTAGCTGGAGGAGAATGATATAAATCATAGTTTGTAAATCCAATTAAAATTACGAAGATGATTGGAAATACGACAACAAAGATAAGTAGTAGAAAACCTGGTGAAACCATTAAATAAGGAAAGCCTTGATCTAACAAATTACGGTATTGCTCTTTTACAGAATTTAACGGTGTTCCAATATCACGTTTCTTCCCATTTTGATATGCATCATATAAGTTAAATGCATATATGCCAAGCCCAAAAGCGATAACGATAAGTGCCAAGATCCCTTCTACTAATAGAAAGACGGAATGGTCACGTGGAACTTCTGTACCGAGCGTTACAATGCCCCATAATCCCATATTTAATAAATCAGCAAAGGCTACAATAAATGAACCTGTTAATACTAGAAAAATAAGACCTTTTACAAATTGTTTATTATACATTTGGCCCACGCCTGGAATGATTGATAACATGGTTGCCACTTTCCTATGCTTTGAATCATTTAACCCCTTTGCAGGTTCCATAGATGTTTGCATGTTCCTTCCCCCTTTTTTCTTCCTACATGGAAGGGAGAGAATTCGTGCCCCTCATATTAGAGGCACGAATTTCACCTTATTTTTTCTTACTATGATTTGCCTCAATATTACCTTTAATTTGTTTCACTGCACTATCAAGTGCGGATTTTGGTGCTTCTTTATCTGATACAACTAATTGAAGCGCATCTCCAGCTGGTTTCCAAACTTCTTGCATTTCTGGAATGTTTGGCATTGGAATTCCATTTTCAGATTGTGTCGCAACCGCTTTTGCAGCCTCATTTTCTTTAATGATTGGATCTTCCATTACTGATTTTACTGGTGGAATTTCTTTCGTTTTCTCAAAGCGAATTTTAGCATTTTCTTCATTTGTAACCCACTCAGTAAATTTTGTAGCTAAATCATTTTGTTTAGAGAAGCTTGTTACATGCCATCCTTTTACGCCAACGAACGTTTTCATCGGTTGACCATTTGGTAATTTCGGCATTGGAGCAACACCATAGTCTATTCCAGCCTTTTCCATCGCTTGGAATGCCCATGGACCATTCATAATAGATGCTGCTTTTCCTTCATTAAATAATCCATCTGCAGCTGAACCACCAGATTCACCGATAATACCTTTCGGGAATAACTTTTCTTTATACCATTTTTGAATATATTCAGCACCTTGTACCGCACCGCTATTATTTAATCCAATATCATTTGCATTTGGCTTTCCATCTTTTTCACCAAATACATAACCACCCATACCTGCCATAAATGCATTAGCAAAGTAGAAGTTATCTCCTAGTGCTAAAAATCCGTATTTTCCATCTTTCGTAAAGTCTTTTGAGAAGTTAAACAGTTCATCCATCGTTTCCGGCGCTTTTTGCATCATTTTTTTATTATAAATAAAGATTGGTGTTTCAATCGCTTTTGGTAAACCATATATTTTTCCGTTATATGTTTGTGCTTCTATTGATAAATCTGTAAATTTACTTTTTACTGTATCATCTACTTTCACTTCTGAAAGTAGCCCTTCTGTTACCGCATTACCAATATGATCATGTGGCAATGTTACAACATCTGGCCCTGTGCCAGCTGGACCGTCGAGACGAAGTTTTTCTATTTGTTTCGTCATCTGAACCTCTTCAACTTTTACTTTCACATTATATTTCTTTTCAAAACTTTTCACCGCTGGCTCTAGACCCACACCTTTTTTCTCATCTTCCCAAACAAGAAGATCATAATCTTTTTTCGCTTTACTTTCCTCTTTTTTCCCTGAATCTTTCGGTCCACATGCAGATAACATACCAATAGATAATGCTGAAACCGTTAATAATGATAATGCTTTCTTCATCCCAAAAACCTCCCTAAATTGTCTATGTACCTTAGCAACTGAAAACGTTTGCATTTAATAGTTTAATTGAAGCACAAACAATATCTCAAGTCTATGAAAACGTTTGCGCTATTTGTCTATCATTATACATTCTTTTATTCATTTTGCAAATATTAATTTAAAAATTATGTCATTATACTCTTTATACATTGACTTTATATTAAATGAATACTACTCTTATAAGCAATATTAAAGCTATAAGAAAGGCAATCGTTTGCAATATAGGCTTTATTATTACACTTAAGGGAATACTATGTATAGAGATATTGAAGGGGGATTTTCTATATGTTTAAAGAAGCCATTTATCATAGGCCGAAAGATAATTATGCATACGCTTACGATGAACAAACAATTCACATCCGAATACGTACTAAGAGAGATGATGTTCAAAGCGCCGATCTTATTTACGGTGATCCTTACGAATGGAAAGATGGGAAATGGATATCAGCAAGTACACCAATGAAAAAAACGGGTTCTACTGCATTATTTGATTATTGGTCCATTGCAATCGAACCAAAATTTAAGCGCTTACGTTATGGGTTTGAATTAAAATCTGAAACAGACACTCTTATTTATACAGAGCGAGGATTCTTTTCTAACATTCCAAATGATGATGTTGGTAACTTTTTTTGTTTTCCATTTATTCATGCAGATGATGTATTCAAAGCACCATCTTGGATTAAAGACACCATTTGGTATCAGATTTTCCCTGAACGATTCGCTAATGGCGATAGTACGCTGAATCCAGAAAACACCCTTCCTTGGGGAAGTGCGAATCCTACTCCAACTAATTTTTTCGGTGGGGATTTTGCTGGTGTTATTCAAAACCTTGATTACCTTGTTAAGCTTGGCATTTCCGGAATATATTTCACACCTATTTTCAAAGCTCATTCAAACCATAAATATGACACAATTGACTATATGGAAATTGATCCACAATTTGGGACGAAAGAAACTTTTAAAGAGCTCATTGAAGAATGTCATAAACACGGTATAAAAGTAATGCTCGATGCTGTGTTTAATCATAGTGGATACTTTTTCGAGAAATTTCAAGACGTTCTAGAGAACGGTGAGAAGTCTGCATATAAAGAGTGGTTCCACATTCATGAATTTCCAATTATAACCGATCCACTTCCCAATTACGATACTTTCGCCTTTACACCGTATATGCCTAAATTAAATACAGCTCATCCAGATGTAAAAGAGTACTTACTTGAAGTAGGACGTTATTGGGTACGAGAATTCAATATAGATGGCTGGCGCCTTGATGTCGCAAATGAAGTCGATCACAACTTTTGGAGAGAATTCCGAACTGAAATAAAAACATTAAATCCTGAAGTATATATTTTGGGAGAAATTTGGCACGATGCCCTTCCGTGGCTACAAGGTGATCAATTTGATGCTGTCATGAGCTATCCTGTTACAAACGCTCTACTTTCTTACTTTGCTAACGATTCCATTAAAGCAAGTGAATTCATGAAGCAAATTACAGAATCTCTACATTCCTACTCTATGAATGTAAATGAAGCAGCCTTTCATTTATTAGATAGCCATGATACTCCAAGAATTTTAACAACATGCAATGGAGATAAAAATAAGTTGAAATTGCTCTATGTATTCCATCTTTCTTTCATCGGCTCTCCATGTATTTATTACGGAGATGAAATCGGCATGGATGGTGGTATGGACCCCAATTGCCGTAAATGTATGATTTGGGATACTAAAGAACAAGATCATGCATTATTTACACATATACAAACATTGATTTCATTACGAAAACAACATGCAGCTTTTGGAGGACATGGTACTTTTCAATTCATCGAAGCAAATGATGAACATAATTATATTTCTTATACGAAAACATATGAGGATGAAACTATCTTTTTTGTTTTAAACCCTACTAATAGTGAAGTTACAGTTTCACTCCCTCTTCATGTTACTGGTAAGAAAATAATTAACATTTATACAAATGAAGAATTTTCAGCAGAAGCAAGTGTATTACAAGTTACACTTCCTCCATATGGATTCTCCATATTAAAATGGTAATCAAAAAAGCCTTATGCCAAGGTGGCATAAGGCTTTTTCTTATTTCAATTTGAATACCATCGCTTCATACGGACGTAATGTAATGTTATCTATCGATCCGATTTCTACATCGTAATTGTGTATGAATAATTCTGATTCACTATAACTAATATCCTCAGGCATTTCAAATACACTTTCATCCGCAGTAAAGTTTGCAATAACAAGTAGTTTTTCGTCTCCATATGTTCTTACATAAGCAAAAATAGAAGGATTATTCTCTAATATTAAATCATATGATCCATATACAACTATTTCATTATTTTTGCGTAGCTCAATTAATTTCTTATAGTAATAAAAAATTGAACCTTCATCTTGGATTGCTTGTTTCACATTAATCTCTTTATAGTTAGGATTTACAGTAATCCAAGGCTCACCCGTTGTAAATCCAGCGTGATTCTGATCATCCCACTGCATTGGAGTTCTAGCATTATCACGACCCTTTATATAAATAGATTCCATTACTTTTTCTATATTTTCACCATGGTCTATCACTTTTTCTTTATACATATTTAACGTTTCAATATCTCTATATTCATCAATTGATTGGAATCGAACGTTCGTCATTCCGATTTCTTCACCTTGATAAATATATGGCGTCCCCTTCATCATATGAAGAACTGTCGCTAACATTTTTGCAGATTCAATGCGATACATTCCATCGTTACCAAAACGAGATACAACGCGAGGCTGATCATGGTTATTCCAATAAAGGCTATTCCATCCGGTATGCTCTAATGCTTTTTGCCACTTTGTTAAATTCTCTTTTAAAGTAAGAAGTGAGCATGGTTTTACATCCCACTTTCCACCTTCTCCTGAATCTAAATCCATATGTTCAAATTGGAATACCATTTGCAACTCTTTTCGTTCTTCTCCAGTATACAATTTGGCTTCTTCTGTCGTTACACCTGGCATTTCACCAACCGTCATAATATCATAATTCGATAATACTTCCTCATTCATTTCATGCAAATATTTATGAATGTTTGGACCGTTCATAAAATGTTTATGACCTGAAACATAACCATCTTCATCTGTTTCAACTGTTGGTAACCCTTCTTCTTTAGAAATAAAATTGATAACATCCATGCGGAATCCATCAATTCCTTTTTCTAACCAAAACTTCATCATCTCATAAACATCTTGTCTTACCTTTTCATTATCCCAGTTTAAATCCGGTTGTTTTTTAGAAAACAGATGTAAATAATATTCATCCGTCATTTCATCATACTTCCATGCAGATCCACTAAAAGCAGCTCCCCAGTTGTTTGGTTCTTTCCCTTCTTTTCCAGGACGCCATATATAGTAATCTCTATATTTATTATCTTTTGATTTACGTGATTCAATAAACCAATTATGTTCATCAGATGTATGATTAACAACTAAATCCATCATCAATTTCATATTACGTTCATGCATTTCATGTAATAGTTCATCCCAATCTTCCATTGTTCCGAACTCGTTCATAATTTTACAATAATCACTTATATCGTAACCATTATCATCATTTGGAGATTCATAGACTGGTGATAACCAAATCACATCAATCCCTAACTCTTTTAAGTAATCTAGCTTTGAAATAATCCCTTGAAGATCTCCTATACCATCACCATTACTATCCATAAAGCTACGAGGATAAATTTGATATACTACGCTTTCTTTCCACCATTGTTTTTCCATTATGCTACCCCATTTCATTCATCATTCATTTTTCTCTTTTTTAAGGCGCAAACGTTTTCATTAATGAATGATAACAGATTCTATCTCAATTTAAAATAGCGCTTACAATTTTTATTGTTCTTTTTCTAAGAAAACATGCGAAAATCACTAATAATTCTCCAATATATGAAAACGTTTTATTTTTTTATTTATTTTTTGAATCTATTCGTTTATAATGAACTCAAAGAAAACGTTTGCATAATTATTTCTAGGGGGAAATACCATGGCAGAACTTAAATTAGAAAACATTTATAAGATATATGATAATAACGTAACAGCTGTAACTGATTTTAATTTACACATTCAAGATAAAGAATTTATCGTATTTGTCGGTCCTTCTGGATGCGGAAAATCTACAACATTACGAATGGTAGCTGGACTCGAAGATATTTCAAAAGGCGAGTTTTCAATTGATGGTAAACTAATGAATGATGTTCCTCCAAAAGATCGAGATATCGCAATGGTATTCCAAAACTACGCTCTTTATCCACATATGAGTGTATATGATAATATGGCATTTGGATTAAAACTTCGAAAAATACCAAAAGATGAAATCGATCGTCGTGTAAAAGATGCAGCAAAAATTTTAGGACTTGAACAATATTTAGATAGAAAACCGAAAGCATTATCAGGTGGACAGCGCCAACGTGTTGCGTTAGGTAGAGCAATCGTTCGAGATGCAAAAGTTTTCTTAATGGACGAGCCATTATCAAACTTAGATGCTAAACTCCGTGTTGCAATGCGCTCAGAAATTTCTAAGCTACATCATCGCCTTGGAACAACAACAATTTATGTAACACATGACCAAACAGAAGCAATGACTATGGCTTCGCGTCTTGTCGTTATGAAGGATGGAAAGATTCAACAAATTGGAACACCAAAAGAAGTATATGAAACACCAGAAAACATTTTCGTGGGTGGATTTATCGGGTCACCAGCGATGAACTTCTTCCGTGGTAAATTGACTGAAACCGATTTCGTTATAGACAATACTATAAAAATCAAAGTATCTGAAGGAAAAATGAAGATGCTACGTGAACAAGGCTATGTAAATAAAGAAATTGTTTTAGGTATTCGCCCGGAGGACATTCATGATGAACTACTATTTTTAGAAGCTTCACAATCTACTACTTTCACAACAAAAATTGAAGTTGCTGAATTGTTAGGTGCTGAATCTATTTTATATATGAAACTTGGAAATCAAGATTTTGCAGCACGTGTTGATGCAAGACATATATTCTCACCTGGAGACCAAATTAAATTGGCATTTGATTTAAATAAAGCGCATTTCTTTGACAGCCAAACAGAACAACGTATTCGCTAAAAAAATTTCCTTCTATATAACATACAAAAAAACCGTCCACATATATTGAGGGCGGTTTTCATTATTATACTAGGGCTTCTACTGTATGAAATGATTGTCCTTTCGTGCCAATAATACCGAAAATCGGTAAATCACTAAGCACCACTTCTTCTTGCTGTTTCATAAAAGATGACGTTAATTGTTTTATCTCTATCCAAACGTCATTAATACAAAGTACATTGGAATCGTTCTCTTGTTGACGAGAAAAAATAGAATCTATTTTATATAAACCAGCATTTTGAAAAAGCATGTCAATGCGACTGAATGCATTCAAAGTAATGCTAATAACGCGTTGCCAATCTCCTTGCTTTTCCATATCATAGAATACAAAAAGGGCTTCTCCGCCTAGATTCGTAATTTCCTCCACTGTTGCTTGTCCACTTTCTTGATCAATGTCCGTCACAATTACTTTTGCGCCTTGTTTAGCCAACAAAAGAGCTGTATTACGTCCAATACCGATGCCACCGCCAGTTACGATAACAACTTTTCCTGCAAGCTTCATTTTCATTACCCCTTCTATAAGTCTTACCGTCATTCAGTATACTCCTTTATGAGATTATTCTGCAAGCAAGAAAAATTGCTATTCAATTTGTAAACGTTTACTTTTTATCCTTCTTTTTTCTTACTCTTACGCTGATCAAGAACTAGACCGATAAAAATGAGAATGCCCCAAAAAATTATGCTACCTCCTGTCATCTCAACTTCCCCCTTATTATATAAAGTAAAACTTTAATCAGCCCCAAATGGTGAGATAAAGATATTATTTTTAATTATTATACCATTATCTTAATTTTCAATCTATTATAAATAGAAATGACACATTTTAGCTTTTCCTTACTGTAAATATTCACAATATACTTATAAAATAAAAAAAGACCCTTTTATATATAAAAGGGTCTTTTTTTATTTTATTTTATTATACAAGACTTATTATTTTCGTCTTTGTAATTAAGTCCTGAAAACCGCAATTGTCTTTGCGGAACAACATCATATATACGTTACATATTAATGGAATTCCTAATAGCAATACGTTCGGTAATAACACTACAAAAAATCTTATAATTAATGTTTGCAACGTTAGCTTTTCACTCTTCAATGAAATTAATTTTATTCTCGTTACCTTTTTGCCAAGTGTAACACCGTTCCAAATAAAGGGTAATACAATAAAATATATCGCCATTAATATGAAAACTACTGCGAAATCATATCTAAAATCACCTAAGCTTATATTAAAGCGCTTAAACATAGCACTATAGTTTCCGGTCATAATAGCTACTACTGCACCATACATAACCGAGATTAAAAACATGTCAATTAGGGAAGCACCTATGCGATTCATTACAAGCGCTGGACGATGCATCTTTAACTTCATTTTATGTCGACTCCTTCATATCCTTCTTTACCCGTCTCATCGTACCACTTCTAAAAAACATTGTAAACTAGCGTTTCTCTTACTTTTCTTGTACAATTTGTTACAATAGCATTATAAAGGAGGTTCCCATATTGAAAAAATGGATAATCCTATTCGTCGCCTTCCTATTAACTGGTTGTGCAGGAAACACAAGTCACTTAACTTATACGGTTAACGATGAATACGAACTCATACGTACTTCTGGAAATGCATTTGAACTTTTCCCCTCGCAAGATGCTGTATATGCCACACAATACATCCCTGCAAAAATTACAGACATTGCTTGGGATGATAAATACATTATTGCAAAACAAACTGAGGAAAAATCAGATCCAAATAACCCTGACGCAGCAATTGCAAATAAAAAAAGTGAACATTATTGGATTATTGACGTAAAGCACAATAAACGTTTCGGTCCCTACAATGAAAAGCAATTTAACGAACAAAAAGATGCGTTTAAAATTAAGGTACCTTTTCAAAATGTAGATTCATACATAAAAGAAATAAAAAAACAGTCAGCATAATATTTGAGTGCTGACTGTTTTTCTTACATTATTTTAAAAACACCTTACTCCGAAAGTGAGATATTAAACGTTTGTGACTCTTTTACAACATCTTGTGTTTCTGAATCTCCTGCAAGTAAATCATCAGTTGTAAACTGAATATCCTTTACTTTGTCTTTTCCATCGTCAAGTATCAAACCAATAATACCATCTCTTGTTTCACCAGGCTTATAGTCTTCTCTTGACACATTTTTTGTACCAACTAACGTATCTTCATCATATAAAAAGTTTTGAGTCGCTACTTTAAAATGTTGCTTACCATTAATCATAACATCATTCATAGAGAAAAATTGCATATTTTTATTCCCGCTATTCTCCACTTTATATGTAATCTCAACGTAACGAATTGTATTACTAATCTCTGTTCCACTTAGCGATGCATATAATTCTGCATCTTCTTGGCTTACTTTATCCCCTAATCTACGTTTTACTTCTTCAGGAGTTAGTGCCGTGTATACTTTCAATGTATTTTTTGCTTTTTCACTCATCTGTGATAAAGAGATTACTTTCACATCTTGTACGTGAATTTTCATTGGCGCTACTTCAAATGTTTGATTCACAGAGTGCATCTGCTCTAACTTGAAAGTACCCCATCCTGTTTCTTTCACTTTTTGTCCTACTTTTTTCAGCTCACGCCCACCATATTCTTTCGTTTCAGGAATAGATTCTTTTTTCTTCGGTTCAGCTTTCTTTTCTTCTTGATGGAAGCAACCACTTAACATAAGAAGAAAACTACATAAAACAAAAATACTTTTCCATGCTTTCATCATTTCATTTCTCCTAACACTATCATTCATGAATATAAAATTAGTCCCTTGCCTTGTAAACTATAGAAACAATGAAAAGTCCACAAAATGAACTTGTCAGTCCAGATACTATTATACCTCCAATTTGGAAAATATGAAAATAGGGATCTAGGAACGCATGCACGATAAATATAATAGTTGCCACAACAATTACTGAAATCCAATACTTTCTTTTTTCCGAAACTAAAATAAGGTCTTTACCCATTTCATTTCTATATTTCCATAAAACGTATACTAATAATAGAAAACCAATACATGTACTTCCATGTTGCATATATTTATAAACAGGGATACCGTACCATTCTCTTTGCAATAATGGTATTTTCATAACAAAATAGCCTGTCTTATGAGTGAATGCATCCCAAACAACATGCGTTAACATACCGAATAATGCTGAATAACAAAATATAAAAAGATCCTTCCATGTATGAATCCTCCACCCCTTATCTACTACATATGTATAATACCCAGCAAATGGTTTAGGTAAATGTGTTATAAAAGGCTTTTTTAAAATGTAATGATATATACATGCTAATAAGAAGACAAGTGGTAAATTTAAATATAAGAACCCAAGCCACGTATGCCCAATAACACCATACGGTCTAAAGTGTAAAAAATATTCAAAGTCAGGCGCCATACTACCTAATATAAGAGCCGTTACTGACATATATTTAGAATGCTTTTTCGCAAAAGGAAGAACTGCTGCTGGATGTGTAAATGTAAACGGCATACTTTAACTCCTTCTCACATTTTCAGTAGAATACCATATATCATAACGAGAGAATGGATCTTCATGCAATATTTATTTTCACATTGGAATATGATAGTTTAAATGGTTTAGTTAGCAGGGATGTAACCAAATTTAAAGTATATTTTATTGCAAAGACTTACCTGTAACTTTATTATTTTCACTTCAAGAAATAATGTCCTCCATAAATAACAGCGTACTTTTTATTTACTGAATTACCGAAATATCAAATGTCTTAAATACTTTCTTATCCCTAATCACCGAGTACGTTTATTTCTCTAAATCACTGTCCATAATAATAAACAACGACAATCCCTTTATCCCTAAGATATAGGCTCTTTTCCAAGAGTATCAAACTCGGTGATTAGGAGAGAGTGGTATACATGAATTTGTTCCGAGAATCAAAAATGTTTTAGAGGCTTATTATACAACGAGTGATATAGAAAAGAAAAATCGCCTCCTCAAATCGGTGCTTGAGAAAGTTATTTATTTACGTAAAAAAGAGTGGAAAAAATGAATTTGTAGTAGAATTATACACTAAAATATAAAACCAGTTAAATCAACGATTGCTTAAATAAAAAATTAAAAAGTAATAAAATAAGAATCTAGCTTACGTAAAATAAGTGTCCAAATGGAAGCTTCACCTGTCAGTTACTAGACGATTTGGCCCCTATCGAGGCTAGAATTTCACCAATAAGTAGTGTCCAACTTACCTGGGCACGCAAGAAAAAAAGCTCCTTATTGAAGGAACTTCTTTTACAGAAATGTATGTATCTTATTTAAGCAAGCTTTGATGACTTCCCATGGAGCTTACTCATTTACACGCTCCTATTTCTCAGTCTAGACTTTGAACTTAATTAGTTAGAATAATCCGTAATAAGTCAAGCCAGCAGGGAACTCAATCTTAACCGGATAACCTTTTTCCAACTGGTTATCCGGGGCATATAACTGTAATCATTAAATGGTTTGAGAGACCACACAACTGTTGTCCTGCTTCCTGATTAAAGTCTAGACTAAATCCTACCGATCTATAATCACTAATATTAAATCTTTAGAGTTTAGTAGCAATTTATTAATCAATAACTTGTTGGACATTTGTAGATACTTTATTATTCCGTTCTTTAGAGATCTTATTAAAGAATATCCCGGAAAAAATAATACTTGTCGAGCAGGCAATGAATAAAAATACCGATCCACCATACTCTAAAAGCAAACCACCAATCGAAGGACCAATGAAAAAACCAACTTGGCTCAACCCTCCTGCACCATAATAAACAGCTTTTTGTTCAGATGGTGCTATTCTTCCCATAATAACATCAAAGCACGGAAACAGAATAGCTTCTCCTACTGAGACTACAATCGTTGCAACAATTGTCATCACAAAAGCATTCCAGTCTAAAGCAAAAAGAAAAAAACCTGAAGTAAGGAGAAAAAATCCACAAACAATAGACTTGTTTATATCTACATCTTTAAAAAGTCGCAACTGAATTAGTTGAAAGACTATCACTACAAGAGCATTAAGTGAAACTAAAACACCATAAGCTGGCCGATCTCCACCTGATCCTAATACCACCGCAGGCATAAGTCCTTCGTATGCACCATATGCTATTATAATAAACATCGAACTTAATATCCACAACTGTAAGTTTGTGTCTTTAAGAACTAAGAAAGTCTTAAGAACAGTGGAGTTCTTTTTAGGTTTTTCATTTCTAAAATCATTAAGTCGTAACCAAATAAATGTTGCAAATAAAAACATCAAAAATACCACTGTGCTAAGGATAAAGGTATTACCAAATAGTAGCCCGTATGCAGCCACCCCAATTAACGGCCCCAATACGTTCCCTACATTTTGCAAAAGATAACGTAATCGAAAATATCTTTCAACTTCATCCTCTTCAGCAAGTGCAATCATGGTAGCACGAACTGAATTATCTGAAAAGGCTTTACCTAATCCAAATAAAACTAGCGACAAGGAAAATTGAATTAGATTAACAGATATAGCCATAAAAAGAAAAGACATACTATTGAGAATAATACCCAACCGGAGAGTACGCAAATACCCCCAACGTTCAGCTATTATCCCACAAAAGAAACTCATACTAAATTGTGTAACTGGCCAAATACCCGAGATAAAACCAACTTGTACAACAGAGAGTTTAAAATAATCCATTGCATATATGGTTATTATTGGAATTGAAATGAATATTCCTAATGTACTAAGGCCACTACCACAAATCAAAACCCATATTTTCCTGTTTATTATTTTTTGTTTATGGTCCACAATCTGTTACCTTCCCCCTATAAAAGCATCTATTTAAACATACCTATATAACCGAATATTGGTTAATCAATACTTTTAGATCCTGATTAATTTGTTCAGTTGCTTCAGATACAAAAACAAAACTACCTAGGTTGTTAACATAAGAAAATGATCCTGTAAGTGGTTGTCCGATACCTGGAATTTCCGACCATGTCACTGACGGTAAGGAAGCTTGCGGTAAACATACTTCCTTTATTTTTTGTTCACTTTCTGAGTCATATACTTTTGGATAAACTAACCATCCATAATTTTTTGCATTTTTAAGATTTATTTCGGGAGTAATGTCTAGTTGACACTGTAAATGTGCTTCATCCAAGTTGATTCCAACAGCTGCCTCTATAGATGGAACAACAAGACTTCCCCCAGGCCGTATACCTATCTCTAAAAAAATTCTTTCTCCCTCATTTGTAAGAAAAGCCTCTAAATGAAAGGCACCATCAGGGATCTCCATAGCCTCATGAACTTGTTGAGTGAATGCTTTCCAACGGTCTTGTTCATCCTTATCATCTATTGAAATTGACCCCAGTGGTTCTCCTTTAAGAAAATTTAAACATATCCCTTCGTACTTAGATGCACTACAAAAGATAATCTCATTATTAAAAACAAGGCCATCAATGTGAAAAATTAAACCTTGGATATACTCTTCGAATTCAACTTCATCCATCGCAAATTCACGGAAGCTGTCTGTTTGATCGTCTATACTTATATTATGTTCTTTGAGATACTTATCTAACTCTTGTATTGAATGAAGAACACATATTCCTTTGCTACCAGCATACGAACGCGGTTTTACAACTACTGGAAATAAGTCAGGGTTGTTTAATAGCATTTCCATCTCATAGAGATACGGGGCTCTTACCTGATCTTTAAGTGATTTTTTCATTTCAACTTTATCACGAAACTTCGTTACATCTTTTGTACGTAGTCCTTTAACATTAAGATGTTCACGTATTACTGCTGCAAGATGTACTGCATATTCATCGGTCTGTAGTACACAATCGAAGGGCCCCCACTCTTTACTCTTTTCAATAGCTTCACTAATTTCATTCTCGTTACGCAAATCTTGAATGGGGAAAAAATTTTTAAAATAAGTTGAAACTTTTGGGACTTCTCCGAAAAACTCAGCTACAACCGAATATTCCGCTTCTGGTAGAATATTGTTCTTAATCATTTTTATTAACCGACTTTCAATATCTACATGAGTAGTTACAATTAATATTTTCTTCATAAGCCCTCCGCAAAAAATTATTATTTTGTTAAATTTCTTAAATAGTCCGCAATGGCATATGGAAATCCTATTCTATCGAGAGTAATATCCGGTTCAGGATTAACTTCTGCAATAAAAAGGGATCCACTATCAGAAACCAAGATATCGACTCCAGCAATATCCAAGCCTAGTTCACTTACCGCTTTAACAGCAAGGTTACAAATATCACTTGGTAAATTACTAGGCTCCCAAAAAATAATGTCTCCTCCAATTGTCCCATTACATAGGGGTGTTTCAAAGTCATCGTTATACGCAAATCTTTGATTACACTGAATAACTTGCGAATCCACTATATCAATTCTCCATATGAATCTGTTTGGATTATAAATAAACTCCTGAACTATGACCATACCATCTCTATCTAAGAGATTAATAACCTCATTTGGAATTTTCCCATTAGGAAATGGAAAAATATCTTCTGCACAAGCACCAAGAAACGACTTTGCAATATAAAATTCATGACCACTTTGTTTACAAAAGTCTTCAATTTGATTTTTTGTGTATGCGATTTTAGTTAATGGTATAGGTAAATTCGCTGTAGCTAGTTTTACCGCCATTAATGCTTTATTTCTGGCTATTGAGTATGCTTTTGGATTATTTACAATACGTGTATTTGACAACTGTTCCGCTATTCCTTGAAGAAGTGAAAGTTGTGTTGAATAAGAAGGAAAAATTTCACCCATACGATCTAAATAAACTGTGTCAAATTTCTCCAAATTATAAGATAAACTTCCTGCTTCTAAACCTAAGGTATTCCAGTGAACAAGATGTGGTTCGCACCCAAAATCCTCTAATCTCTCATAAATCTTATTCAACAAGGGATGAATTTCTTCATGAATAATAGCTATCTTCTTAGTCATTAAATTCCCTCACAATACTCCTCCTCTTAACTCCCAAGGAGGGGATTTCATCCAGAATTTCCACTGTTAGTTGCACAGTATTACCAAAAATCCCATGAAAACGTTCACTAAACTCTTTTATAGCTGATTCAGCGTCGTTATGCTTAGACCTAAGTTTAATCAGTAACCTTACGTCATGTAATGATTTTTGTACAAGACGAAATTCTTCAACTCCCGAATCCTCACAAACTAAAGTTGTATCGAAAATTTCAAGGATTCTCCCCGGATCTATTGAACCATTATCAGGGCTAACAATTTTCATATCCTGACGACCAATAATTCTTTCCAATCTTCTTAATCCATATTCCGGATCCCTATGTCTCCAAGTAGCATAGTCATTTTGAGCATAACGAATTCTTGGCATAGCAAAGTTCCATAAATCAGTCCCAATTACAGAAGCCATATCTTCTTCATCTCTATTAACTAGTTCAAGATATACTGTATCTTCAGCTACTAAATAAGAACCATCACGTTCCTCCCAAGCAATAATACCAAGTTCTTCGGAGGAGTATTCGTCTAATATCGGAACACCTAACTTCATAGACAGTTGTCTTCTAGTTTGTGCTGATGAAGTTTCACTATTAGTGGTGAATGCCATAATCCCAATATCTTTTGCATCCGGAAGGAGTTGTGCTACCTCTATAATATGACTAGCTACACCTGTAACAATTTTAGGCTTCAACTTACGAATATGTTCAACTAAATCTCCATAGGCAGCACCTAAACCAACCGTAAAAATAGGATATTTCCCCAGTATACTCGAAAGTAAAAATGGTTCATAATATATTGAGTATATCCAGTCACCAGGATTTAAAGTTTTTTGCATCATATTTTCAAACATTTGAAAACGATGAATAAACCAATGTTTTTGTCGATCAGTATCATTAATCAAGGATAACGGGATACCCGTAGATCCTGAAGTTCGTGATTTGTGATTCACTTTTACCCAAGGATGATTTACTGCATCTTGATAAACAATATGTAAATCACCCTTTTGAATAATAGGTAGTTTTTCAAAATCTTTAAGTGTCTTTAAATCTCCAGGCTCAAAACCAACATTTTTATAAATATGATTATAAAATGGAATTTGCTCATAAGCGAAATCTACCAACGCTTGTAGTCGACCTAAAGTCCATTCATCCAATATTTCACGAGGCAATTTATCAAGGTGATTATATCGGGCACGTTCATCATAAAATAGTTTAAGAATCTCCGTATGTCTCTCAAGGGTTTCACTTGGCCAAACTGGTTGAAAATTCACAAATGATTTCAACTTAGAAGGTGAACCAGCTTTTTTAAAAACGTCAATATAGGTGTGTTTCATTATTTTCACCTCTGATAGATTTTTACATGAAGTTTCCGACTACAGTATAACTTTAATCAGTAGAGGTTTCTTCACCCTCCACTGATTATTAGTTAAACCACGCAGGATTTTATCGGCAGTTTCTCCCCACCTAACTTCCTCACTTTTGCTAGATCCTGGGATGAGAGTATTATTTCCAGCTAATATCGGGATAAAAATTAGATAATTCTATATAACATTTACTGGTTTTTGTGCTAAATAGGATTCTATATTTTCTATAAGTTCATACATATTCTTTTCCCTTGCCTCATAGGAATACCAAGCACTTCCAGGTGTCAAAACAACATTATTTAATCCTATTATAGGGTTATCCTTATAATATGTTAAATCATCAAGACCTGCCCCTCTAATCCTATTCTGTTTTAACACAGAATACAAAGCCTGTTCATCTATTAAGTTACCTCTACACGTATTTATTAATACTGCATCTGGTTTCATTAAGCTCAATAATTTCTCAGTCAATATTATTTCTGTATCTGCATTTCTAGGAATATGAAGTGAGATAATATCACTTTTCTTCATTAATTCTGTTATATCTACTTGCTGAATACCTTTAACATTCCTCTTAGATTTATTAAGACCAATAACCTTCATTTGGAAAGCATTCGCTATTTCTGCAACTGTCTGTCCTATTTGCCCAATACCAATTAATCCAATGGTCTTATCTCTTATTTCAGAACATAGAAAAGGAGGATATATGTGACTTAATCCCTTTCTACAAGTTTCATCAGCTTGTAAAATCTTTCTGTTAACAGCAAATAATAAAGCAAATACATGTTCAGCCACAGCTTGTTTAGAATATTGGGGACAATTGGATACCATGATTTCATTATCCTTAAGAGAGTTAACGTCGATATAATCATAACTAGTTGTAATAGTAATAAGGTACTTTAATCTCGATATTTTCTCAATCATTTCTTTTGTGATAGATGTCCATTCAACAATTGCAATGTCAGTACTAGACAGTCTATTAATTGCTTCCTCTTCATTAGGGAAGTCATAAAACACTTCAAAATCCCCATATTCATTTATTTTATTAATAACCCAGCTCGGAAGATATGTAGGCTTGTCAATATAAGTAATTTTCATAACGATTAGACACCAACTGTTATCATAGATTTGGATCTGGTAGCTGTAAGAAACTCTGCAAGTACATCACATGATGCTTTAAACATTTCAGGGTTTCTCGCTAAAGCAATTCGAATATACCTTTCTCCTATCTCTGGATTATTCCAATAAAAATGATCACCTGGAAGAACCCCTAATCCGAAATTCCTCATCTCCTCTAATAAATCCAAACTATTTACATCATCATTAACTATTTGTAGCCACTCCACACTGATAATAGTGTCCGAGTTATATGGAACAAGAATAGAGTTTTCTAAGACTTTGCGAAGATACTTTCTATTTGTATTAATTATATCCCATAATGTAGATTGGAAACCCTCTTTGCTCATATCCTTCATATACTTAATTAATAAGTTTAAGATAAACGGAGATACATTTAAAAGGATGTCATTATGTAATTCAAGGATATCCTCGTATAAATCTTCGCTAGCCGCAAGAATACTACATTTTAAGTCTTGAGTAGGGAAGGTCTTTCCTGTATCTTCAACCACAAAGTAACTAACACCTAAATCTTCTAACATTTTATATTGATCCCAAAATGAATCTGGGTGATAAAATCTAAATGTACAATCAATTATTAATAATTTATTGTTCTTTTTACAATATTTGATTACGGTTTCAAGTTCTCCTTGCGTTAACATGAATCCTGTAGGATTATTAGGCAAAGTTAAGAATAAAGCATCTGTTGTTATATTATCTAATGTAGTTTCTAGATTAATTGATGAAAAAGCATCCTCTGAAACAGGAGATAATTCAACATTTCTTCTCTTAAGTATAGTTGCTAAATTGTCAAAGCAAGGTTGTAATAAACTGACAGTCATATTCTTTTTTTGTAAATATGTAGCTATTAAATCAGTTGATAGTGATGCCGAATAACATAACATGGTTCTAGGGTGATCTATAGCGGAGTGTTGACCAGCTAGTTTGTAAAATTCGTATTGAAATTCTTTCTCTAAAACTTTTTGTTTAGTAAGTTCTGATTCATAAAAGATAGTAGATAGTTCACTAATAATACTTTTTTGTGTCTCTGATTGTCCCTGATGGGCATGACCATCAGCCAAGTTATAATCTTGGTTTAACCCTATTTCTTCATAACGTGTCAAATTTGTAAATTTCGACATTTCCTCTTCACTCCGATTCTCATTTTTTAGAACACAGTTCACAATACTTACATTTTACTGTTTTGTCTGTTTTACAAACATGTGGTACGTTAAGATTCTCAATGACTTTTAACACATATTCTTTGCATACAAACAAAAAATCACCTAGTTCCCTGCATTCATTAATGTAGTTACTTTTTAATTAGGTGAAATAACTTCTAGAGGACTTCTATATTCGTGCAAATTTTACAGATAATCCCGTTTTTAACTACAAATCGATTATACTAAAAAAACAAATAAACGTCTAGTTTTTTTGTCGAAAATTCAGAATATAAAACTTATTCTGAATTAAAATTCTCATTAAAACCACCTTAAAACAAAGGTTTCGTGCTATTTTCAAAGAAAAATTAGAATATATTTTTTTCGGTTTTTTAGTTATATATATAGGTTCACTCATTAAAAGCAAAATATATATTCTCCAAAAATGAATGTTAAATTCCTCCTCAACAACATTAGACAGGATACTTTAATTTTCCTTTAACAAAAATTATTCTAAACAATTAAAAATATTCACCTTATGTTTTAATATTTAATACCTAAACCTCCCATCCTTAATGTCTTTATAAGCAGAAAAAAGGATAGATGATGAGCGATTATACTGATATAATACACATAAAATATTCAGAAAATAAGAAGGAATTCATGTGCCATTAACAATTGTATTTGCTGCTTTTTTAGAATTAAAATCCGTTATGAATTGAGGTTTATATATTGATTGACGTACCCTTTTTACAAAATGTCACATTAAAAAAAGAAAATATCCCTAGTTTTTCCGCATATCCTTACTGCTTACCCGCTATCCGAACATTACAATCACTAGCTTTCCATCCAAATGTAACATTCATTATTGGAGAAAACGGAACGGGTAAATCAACATTACTTGAAGGAATTGCAATTGCGTTAGGTTTTAATGCAGAAGGTGGAACGAAAAATTTCCGCTTTAGCACAAACGATTCACATTCATCTTTACATGAATACCTTCGAATTTCAAAAAGTTTCAATACACCAAACGACGGTTTCTTTCTTCGCGCTGAATCTTTTTATAACGTTGCTTCTTATATTGATGAAATGGATGCTGATCCAGAAGCACGCGGAAATCCAGTTATTGATTCATATGGTGGTGTCTCACTTCACAAACAATCACACGGTGAATCATTCTTTTCCTTATTTATGAATCGTTTTTCAGGACAAGGTTTATACATTTTAGATGAGCCTGAGGCCGCTCTATCACCAATGAGACAACTTTCCATGCTCATTCGAATGCATGAACTAGCGGAACAAGGTTCACAATTTGTTATTGCGACGCATTCTCCTATTTTAATGGCTTACCCTGAATCTACTATATACTCTTTAACACAAGAGGGGATTCACGAATCCACATTAGAAGAAACCGAGCATTACCAAACAACGAAACTTTTCTTTGAAAATCGTGATCGATTATTTCATCATCTATTTGAGTCATAAAAAAAGAAGCAGCAATAGCTGCTTCTTTTTTATAGTGCTTCTATAAATAAGGCAACCCCGATACCGCCACCGACGCATAAAGAGGCAATTCCTTTTTCTAACCCACGTCTTTTTAATTCGTGAATTAAACTTACCGTAATACGAGCCCCTGTACAACCAATTGGATGCCCAAGTCCTACGCCACTACCGTTTACGTTCACTTTTTCACGGTCTAAACCTAACTCTTTCTCTACAGCTAAATATTGAGCCGCGAAAGCTTCATTAATTTCAAGTAAATCTGCATCTTCTAATGACCAATCCACTTTTTCTAAACCTTTACGAATTGCTGGTGCTGGTCCAATACCCATAATTTTCGGGTCTACTCCAGCTACTGAATATCCAACAATTCTAGCTAACGGTTGTAAGCCTTTTTCTTTCGCTTTTTCTTCGCTCATTAATACTAGAACTGCACTTCCGTCATTCAGGCCAGATGCATTACCTGCAGTTACAGACCCATCTTTACGGAATGCTGGTTTTAACCCTGCTAATTTTTCCGCTGTAATATCTGCACGTGGATGCTCATCCTTCGAAAATACTACTTCTTTTCTACGTTCTTTTATTGTAATAGGAACAATTTGATCGTCAAAGTGTCCAGACTCGATTGCCTTCAGTGCCAATGTATGACTGCGAAGAGCAACTTCATCTTGTTCCTCTCTTGTAATTTCATATTGTTCAACTAAATTTTCCGCTGTTTCACCCATCATAATATGGTGAATCGGATCTTCTAACACTTCCCACACCGTATCACGAATTTCTCCGTGCTGTAGACGTTGTCCCCAGCGGTGCTGTTTCAATGCATAAGGGCTCGAACTCATCGCTTCTACTCCACCTGCAACAACAACATCACTTACACCTAATTGGATTTGCATTGCAGCTGACATAATTGCTTGCATACCTGAAGAACATTGACGTTGGATTGTATATCCCGTAACTGTGTCAGGAAATCCTGCCGCTAATGCAGCTGTTCTCGCTGTATTTGCTTCATCAGTTCTTTGAATACAATGACCTAAAATTACTTCATCAACTTCATGTGGTTCTACCCCGCCTCGTTTTACAGCTTCCTGAAGTACAGGAACAGCTAATTCTACTGGCGTTACATTTTTTAGCGCTCCTCCAAAAGTTCCAATTGGCGAACGAACTGCAGCTGTAATAACAACATTATGCATTTTGTACTTGCCCCTCTCTTATGTACCCTAGTAAGTTTTTAGGTGAAATTCCATAAGATGTATATCTATAACTATCATACTATAAACATACTAAAAAATCAAAATATTTAATATAATAAAAATAGAAGGAATTAACCTTCTATTCTGTCAGTGCATATAAAAACTTTTGCAAAATTTTCTCTGTCGTTTCATTCAATTTTGGCAACTTATCTACTGGAAAATATTGAAGTTTCAACCCTTCATGATCGAGCTTTAATTCCCCGCTCACATGATGTGCCTGATACAGATGAATGACATTGAAAATTTCATCGCCATTCGGATAACGGAAATATACTTCTTTTCCTGATAGAACACCAAGAAATTGCATTATTTTTGCAGTTAACCCCGTTTCCTCAAATAACTCTCTACGTGCCGTTTCTTCTGTCGTTTCACCCAGTTCCATCGCCCCGCCAGGTACACCCCAGTCATATGTATCTGAACGATATTGAAGCAATACTTCTTGTTTATCATTTAATATAATGATTGCTGATCCTACGAGAATAAGCGGTCTTGTACCAACGACTTTTCGTAACTCTTCAATATACCCCATATGTAAATTCCCCTTTCCCTAACCTCCCTTATCATAACAAAATTTCTCTCTTTTTGTTCATGTAATTTTAAAGAAAAAAAGGAAGCTTTCGCCTCCGTTTTTTCATCTTTATTTCTTAAAACTTTCATATTTTACAGCTTCAAAAGCTTCCTCAATTTCATCATTACGATAATGGACATATGTAAAACGACCCAATTCTACTAATCTTGCTATTTCCTGTAACGCTTTATGCTGCTCATATGTTTCTTTCAGCTTAATATGTACATAAAACTTCATTAAAGGATGTTCATATAAAGGTTCTCCCACCTCTACATATACATCTTCAACCCCTTGTACAACTCTTACATAACTCGCAAATTGATAAAGTGCTTCTCTGTCTGAAACGATTTTTAATGTATACATATATTCTCCCCCTCTCCTTTACTATATCAAAAAGACGACCATACCATGTTATAGAACTATGAAATTTTTTCGACTTGTCATCTATATATTCAATAAAGAAGGCGTTTATCCATACATGACATCTTTTCCCCACATATATTATAGGAAGAACTTTTTTCATTTGAGGTGTTCCTTATGGATCCATACGTCAATATATGTATTTGCATTACTCCCGGCGCCGATATTTCTGATGACCGCATCGCAAAAGATTTAGCTGTTGCAGAATCAATTTGGCACCCCATTACATTTCAAATTCAAGAAGTAATTGTATTAAATGAACTTTTCCGTTTTTTTGACCGTGAAATCAGTTATAAAAATTCCATTCAAAGTCAAGAAAAGTTGGCATCCTTTTTCCAAACATGTGTAAATGAAGCTCCTGAATGCGACCTTTATATTTGTTATATTGGCAGTGATTATTTCAAAGAAACAGCAGTAATTGCCTGCGCTTATTCTTTAGCAAAACAACAGCAACTTACTGGCTATATCGTTTTAACAAATTCGGCTGCCCCTATGAAAAATATATATACGCTCGCTCACGAAATCGGTCATATTTTATTTACAAGACGTATTCATGGAAAACTTACTCATGCAGATCCTCATTCTCCAACCGGTTCGGAGCACCACCCTTCTCCAACAAATCTTATGTATCCAATAGTCCCTCGTCCAGAAAACGTTCATATTCATTCCTTATTAACAGCAGAACAAAAAGCGCTCTCTTTACAAAGCTCTTTACTACAAAGAAAAAAACAGTAACCCTCATGTTACTGTTTAAAACAACTTGTTCCAATCAACAAACCAAATCCCGGCTGCTAGAAATAAAAATAGACAACTAAATGTAAATGTAATCCCTCTAAAAATCCCTATATAATATTTCTTTGGAAATAATTTTTGGTATATCCAGAGCAGCCGCTTTCCTATTAAACCGAAAAACAGAATATATCCTGATGTGTAATCTAATATATTAATAAAATAGTCAACATATATCCTTTTTATAAAAGAGTTATTGTTAGGTTAACCTTAGAAAACTACTACTCAATTTACCTATAAATAATACTGTCTCTCTTTTTATTCGTATACTTTCCTTTTTCTAATTTTATATGAATTTTCAAAAGCATATAAATAACAATGAAAAGAATTATTTGTTGTACATACATTCCAATAATACTTGATAAATCTATCATTACGAATACATATTCCAATGCAATTGGAACTAGTAAATACGCCAAAGTAAACCAACCACCAAATTTAATATTTACAATAGCTGCAAATAGAACTACTATTCCAACAAGAATGAAGCTTTCTGTCGCAGTAAATTTAATAAATGTTGTACCATAAAAATTATTTAATAATGCAATACTGAAAATTGATAAAAACCATATCGCACCACTTATATACATAATTAAAAATTCAGTTCTTTTACGCTTAAATGAGGCTGTTCTCATGCCCCATATTAATACACTAATTCCTACAAAAATCATAATTGGATATCCGATTAATTCAATTAAAGAATAAGACAAACGATGGTCGACTTCACTAAAAAATACACTCTTCATCATCGTGAATGCTAATAAATTTATAATGAAATAAAGCAATAATTTATAATTCCCTTTTTTATCAACTTCCATCTCTTTGGCAAGTTGATTTGCATACTCTTTTGGAGCATGACCGAATATATCATTTACACTCTTCCCTCTCTTTTCTCCTTCTATTAAATGAACTTCCGCATCTTCTATAAAGAAAAGAATATCAGCTTCTCTAATGCCCTTTGTTCGTAAATACCCTTGAGTATCATCTAAAAACTTTTGCCCTTCATTCGATAGCACTTTTATCACCCCCTTATTTAACCATTTCTCTTCTATTCGTCTTCATCATAATTTCAAAGAAAATTAAAATAAACAAACTTCCGTATAAACATATAATTTGAAATAACATTGGCATGAGATCTTCAGATGTAAATGTTTTAAACAGTAACATAATAGAAAGTGGAATGATTAAATATAAGTTTTTAAACCATCCTTCAAAATATATATTTATCGCTACTGTGATGATAAAAATCCCACCAGCTACTATATAACTTTGGACTTCGGTGAATGTGAGCATTTTTGTAGGATATATCACATCTAATATCGTAACAGCTCCTAATAAAAACAATGGAGCAATCATAACTAAAGACCACATGGAAAACCATGTTTTTGTAAAGCTTGTGACGAAGGTCATTTTGCGAAGTAGAAAATTAGGACCCATAACAACTAAAATCAATGAAAAACTGTAACCAATACACTGAATAAGTGAAATCTGTAACATTCCATTACTCACTATTAAGATAGAAGCAATAATCCAAAAAGATACGATATTCATTACTGTAAAACCAATTTGCTTCCACGTTTCCTGTCTATCTCTTTCCATCACTTTTACAAGTTCATTTGCATATTCTTTCGGTGAGCTTCCGAAAATATCTTCTACACTCTTCCCCTCACTCTCACCTTCTATTAAATGAAGTTCTGCGTCTTCTAAAAAGTTTTCAATATCATTTTCTTTCACACTCTTTGCCGTCAAAAATAATCTCATATCTAACAAAAACTTTCGTGCTTCACTTGATAACATTATTTTCTCCTTCCCTTCCCTTCAAGTAGACGTTCTACACTACTTTGCATCGCTTCCCAGCGATCCATAAATTCATCAAGTGCTTCCTCGCCTTTTTCTGTTAATGTGTAATATTTTCTCTTTGGACCAGATGGAGATTCCTTCATTACGCTTGTTATTAATCCTTCTTTTTGCATTCGTATTAATAACGGATAAATACTTCCCTCACTCGCCATTGTAAAACCATACTTTGCTAGCTTCTCACTCATTTCATAACCGTATATTTCGCCTTCAGAAATAATAGCAAGTAAGCATCCTTCTAAGATCCCTTTCAGCATTTGACTTGTCGACATAATTCAAATCCTCCTACTATCTTGTTTTACAAGATAGATAAGCGTAAGTATCTTGCTTTACAAAATAGTATAGCAAAGACTATTTTGCAAAACAAGATAGCTAACGATATTTTTTCCAAATGTTTGCAGGATTTTCATTATAACCTCTCTAAATAGAGCACTATGAAAACTTTATTATGAAGGGATGTTTTTCATCATGGTTACAAATCGAGTTGTCTTTTTAACAGGTGCTGCGAGTGGTATTGGATATGAAATGGGAAGTGCTTTTGCAAAAGAAGGTGCAAAAGTTGTGATTACTGATCGTCTTGAAGAACGTGCGAAAGAAGCTGCTGAGCAATTACAAAGTGAAGGTTTTCAAGCTATCGGTTTAAAATGTGACGTTACATCTGAAGAGGAAATTACAGCATCAATTTCTCAAACAGTTAGTCATTTCGGTTCATTAGATATATTAATTAACAACGCAGGAATGCAACACGTTTCACCCATTGAAGACTTTCCAACGGAAAAGTTTGAGCTACTAATTCAAATTATGCAAATTGCTCCGTTTATCGCAATTAAGCATGCCTTTCCGATTATGAAACAACAAAAATATGGTCGTATTATTAATGTCGCTTCTATTAACGGCCTTGTCGGGTTTGCTGGAAAAGCTGCCTACAATAGTGCAAAACATGGCGTAATTGGATTAACAAAAGTTGCCGCTTTAGAAGGTGCTACGCATGGTATTACTGTTAATGCCCTTTGCCCTGGTTATGTCGATACCCCTCTTGTACGTAATCAACTACAAGACTTAGCTACTACACGAAATGTACCACTTGAAAATGTTTTAGAAGATGTTATTTATCCACTCGTCCCACAAAAGCGCTTATTACAAGTACAAGAAATCGCTGATTATGCTATGTTTTTAGCGAGTGAAAAAGCTAAAGGTATTACTGGTCAAGCTGTCGTTATCGATGGTGGCTATACTGCTCAATAAAAAATAAAGTTTGCTCAAGAAGAGCAAACTTTATTTTTTATTGCGAGGATCTTCGTACTTTAGTAATTGCCGCGGGAGCTTCTCAATTGCAACAATTACCCCCTCTAATTTACTTTCAATACGGTGGAGTAAATATAATGTTACAACAATTGGAAACCCTACATTACCTATCATCTTGATCCACTCTTCCATCCTCTTCTCCTCCTTTCATTATATAAGTAAGAGAAAACAATGCATTTAGGCATAAAAAAACAAGCTATTATGTATTAGCCTGTTTTTCAAATAATGATGCAATTTCTCGTTTATAATCCCCGCTTATAATACCTTTCTCAGTAATAATTCCTGTAATTAATTCGTTCGGTGTTACGTCAAATGCAGGGTTATAAACATTCGTTCCAATTGGTGCTACTTGTTTTCCAAAGATTTTCGTAACTTCTGTTTCATCTCTTTCTTCAATAATTATTTCGGCTCCAGTTTCTTTCGTAACATCAAATGTTGACAGTGGCGCAGCAACATAAAATGGGATATCAAAGTGCTTTGCTAAAATAGCTAAATTCATTGTCCCTATTTTATTTGCCGTATCTCCATTTGCGACAATTCGATCCGCCCCTACAATAATTGCATTTATTTCTTTCGTTTGAATAGCATGAGCTGCAGTATTATCTGTAATAAGGGTCACATCAATATTTGCTTGCTTCAATTCCCAGGTCGTTAAGCGACCACCTTGTAAAACTGGTCTCGTTTCACACGCATATGCATGTAAACGCACACCTTTCTCTTTTCCAATATAAAAGGGAGCTAATGCAGTTCCATATCTGGCAGTTGCGATACTTCCAGCGTTACAGATTGTTAAAATATTATCGCCATCTTTAAAACATGTTAACGCATATTCCCCAATATTTCGGCACACCTCTTCATCTTCCTGCTGAATGCGAAGCGCTTCTTCTTCTAATGTTTTTTGTGCTTCTTTTATTGTAGTAATCTCTCGAATAGATTCTCTCATACGATCAATTGCCCAAAATAAATTTACTGCTGTCGGGCGTGACGTTCCTAAATAATTACAATCTCTATTAAACTTCTTTTGAAATTCTTCAATATGTACAATGTTATATTTTTTTGATGCAAGCGCTAAGCCAAATGCAGCTACAATTCCAATTGCAGGCGCTCCTCGTACTTCTAACATTACGATGCTTTTCCAAACCTCTTCAATAGTCGTCAATGTTTTGTATTCTGTGCTATGCGGCAATTTCGTTTGATTTAATACCGCAATTGCATCACCTTTCCAGCTTACAGATCTCGGAACAGTAACAATTGTACTCACGCTTTTACGCCCCCTGAAACTGTCTGTTGAAATAATGTTCGAAACAGTTGAATATCAGCACTTTTAGATTCATATTTTATTAGTTCTTTACCTAAGGATAGCGCTTGTTTCTTAGCTTGAATTCTTGTTTCTTTATTTTCTATTTCATCTAAATCTGCTACATGAGCTAAACCAATTGTTCTACGAATCAGTTCACATCCGGCAAATCCAACTGCATCAGTAAAGATATTTTGCAAAATAATTGGTAACCATTGTTTTTCTTTCGTATATGCTTCTACACCTTCTCCAATCCATAACTTTGTAAAAGTTTCTACAAAATAACTCCACGTCTTTTCTATATGGAAAAATAGTACACTTCTTTTCTCTTCTTCTCTAGATAAAGCATTTAATAATAGATTTGCAATAAATTGACCTATGTCAAATCCAAATGGGCCATATGTCGCAAATTCTGGATCAATCACTTTCGTTTCAGAAGGTGACGAAAAAATACTACCAGTATGTAAATCACCATGAATAAGAGTTTCTTTTCTTGTTAAGAACTTATATTTATATTGTGCTACTTTTAGTTTTAAAGTTTTATCACTCCAAAGTTCATCAACCACGAGCTGTAAATCTGGCTCATAATCATTTGTATCATAATGTCCAAACGGATCTGTAAACACTAAATCCTCTGTAATTTTACAAAGGTCCGGATTTACAAAGGTACCTTCTAGTACCCTCTTCTCTTCTGACTGTAAACCAAAATCTGAAGTGTAAAATAAAACATGTGCTAGAAAACGGCCGATATGCTGGGATAAAAGCGGATATTCTTCTCCGTCTATTAATCCTTTTCTTGTAATTGTTAGTCTTGATAAGTCTTCTATTACCGTTATCGCTAACTCTTCATCATGACTGTACACTACTGGAACATAATCCGGTACATACTGCGCAAAAATTTGTAATGCCTTGCTTTCAATCGTTGCTCTTTTTATAGACAATGGCCAGCTTTCACCAACTACTTTCGCATAAGGCAGTGCTTGTTTTATTATAATCGATTTCTCTCCATCATCTAATTTGAACACGTAATTTAAGTTTCCGTCTCCAATTTCATGACAAACGACATTTGCCTTCGCTTCAAAGTAGCCATGATCTTTCGCATATTGTACAGCTGTTATTTCTGTTAATGAATAATATCCCATCGTCTTCTCCCCCTTTTTAAATTCAGAGGTTTTTCTAACATAGAAAAACCTCTTTCCACTAAGAAAGAGGTTTGAAGTTTATCTTCTCCCCTCTTATCTGCCAGAAAGTTTTACTTTCTGCTGGAATTAGCACCGTGCCTTTTGGCGTAATAAACGCCCCATTTCACAATGGTATTACGGTCGGTTGCTGGGCTTCATCGGGCCAAATCCCTCCACCTGCTCTTGATAAGAGTTGTATAATTTTTTGAATTTTTAACTTTATGTTGAAGACTATACCAAGAATAAAAATCACTTGTCAACATTTTATTTGTATAATTCTGGACGGCGATCCGCAAAAACTGGAATTCCTTTACGTACTTCTTTAATTTTCTCGAATTCAAGCTCTCCAAATAAAATTGATTCCTCTTCATTCGCCTCTACTACAACTTCACCCCAAGGGTCCACAATTAAAGAATGACCCGCAAATACATTATTTGGATCCTTTCCTGCTCTATTACATGCAACAACATAACACTGATTTTCAACTGCTCTTGCTTGCAATAGCAAACGCCAATGTGCTAAACGAACTAATGGCCATTCAGCTACAACAAATAATACTTTTGCCCCTTTAGCAGTATGGACACGCATCCACTCTGGAAAACGAATATCATAACAAATTGTTCCAGCGCATTCAACATCATCCAGCTTAAATTCGCCCGTACCATTACCGGCTATTAAATATTTATGTTCATCCATAAGCTGAAATAAATGTACTTTACTATATTCGTTGACTAGCTGTCCTTCATTATTTACAACATACATCGTATTTGTAACGCCTTGCTCTGTTTGCTTTGCTATAGAACCACCAACAATATGTACATCATATTGCTTCGCCCATTCTATTAACTTTTCTTTCGTTTCCACTCCATCCCTATCTGCAATTTCAGAAAGTCTCGTTAAATCATATCCTGTTGTCCATAGTTCTGGTAAGACGATAACATCTGGCCTTTCCTTCATAGCTTCGCTTATTTTATTTTTAGCATTCTCAATATTTTTTTCTACATCTCCAAAAACAATATCCATTTGAATACATGCGACTTTCATTTTTTCAGCCCCATTCTTATTTTTTTCTTTACAAAATACTGGAAAGATTATATCATTTGTCACTAGAATTGTAACAACTTTCAAAAGAGGTGGAAAGTATGAAATTATTTCAACCTTCTGAGATAGTAACATCATTGCCAACACAATTTTTCGCTTCACTTGTTGCAAAAGTTAACAAAGTCGTTGCAGCTGGTCACGATGTTATTAATCTAGGTCAAGGTAATCCAGATCAACCAACACCGCAGCATATCGTAAAAGCTTTACAAGATGCTGCCGAAAAGACCATTCATCATAAATATCCGCCATTTCGCGGACATGAAAGCTTAAAGGAAGCCGTGACTACATTCTATAAACGTGAATACGGCGTCGAATTAAACCCAAAAACTGAAGTTGCTATTTTGTTTGGTGGGAAGGCTGGACTAGTAGAATTACCAATTTGTTTTACAAATCCTGGTGATACAATTCTCGTTCCGGATCCAGGCTATCCAGATTATTTATCTGGGGTTGCCTTAGCAAAGGCACACTTTGAAACCATGCCGCTTATTGCAGAAAATCATTTTTTACCGGATTATAAAAAAATTGACGACTCTATCGCTGAACGGGCAAAGTTAATGTTTTTAAACTATCCAAATAACCCTACAGGTGCTACTGCATCAAAAGATTTTTTTGATACAACCATTCATTTTGCTAATAAACATAATATATTAGTTGTTCACGATTTCGCTTACGGTGCTATCGGATTTGATGGTCAAAAACCTGTTAGTTTCTTGCAAGCAGATGGTTCGAAAGATATAGGAATTGAAATTTACACGTTATCAAAAACTTTCAATATGGCTGGCTGGCGTATTGCTTTTGCAGTTGGAAATGAAAGTGTCATCGAAACCATTAACCTATTGCAAGATCATATGTATGTTAGTATTTTTGGTGCAATTCAAGATGCTGCTCGCGAAGCACTATTAAGTTCACAGTCTTGTGTAGTAAATCTTGTAAATAGTTACGAATCTCGGAGAAACGCTCTTATTTCAGCTTGTCACTCAATTGGTTGGAATGTAGACATTCCAACCGGATCATTCTTTGCATGGCTTCCTGTACCAGAAGGTTATACATCCGAGCAATTTTCTGATATTTTACTAGAAAAAGCACACGTTGCAGTTGCTCCTGGTGTTGGATTTGGTGAACATGGCGAAGGGTATGTCCGTGTTGGTCTCTTGCATACAGAAGATAGATTACGAGAAGCCATTAATCGAATTGATAAATTAAATTTTTTCAAAAAGTAATTGACAACATGAAAAATATCTGACAAAATTCAGTTATCTTAAAAATTTAAACATTTCTAAATACTTCTTATCAAGAGCAGGTGGAGGGACGAGCCCGACGAAACCCGGCAACCGATCTACAATCGTAGACACGGTGCTAATTCTCGCAGCATTATGCTGACAGATAAGGAGCTGGTTGTAAAAAAACCTCTCCTTAGCTGAGAGGTTTTTTTATTTAACTAGGAGGTTATAACAATGAGCGGAATTATAGCGACGTATTTAATCCATGATGATTCACATAACTTAGAAAAAAAGGCTGAGCAAATTGCACTTGGTTTAACAATTGGCTCTTGGACTCATTTGCCACAATTACTGCAAGAACAATTAAAGCAACATAAAGGCAACGTCATTCATATTGAGGAATTAGCTGAACATGAACATACGAATTCGTATTTACGTAAAAAAGTAAAACGCGGAATTATTAAAATCGAATATCCGTTATTAAACTTCAGTCCAGATTTACCAGCAATTTTAACGACTACATTTGGAAAGCTATCCCTTGATGGCGAAGTAAAATTAATTGACTTAACTTTTTCAGAAGAATTGAAAGAACATTTTCCTGGTCCAAAATTCGGGATAGATGGGATTCGAAACCTTTTACAAGTGCATGATCGTCCCCTTTTAATGAGTATTTTTAAAGGAATGATTGGACGAAATATTGGGTATTTAAAAACGCAATTACGTGATCAAGCAAGTGGTGGTGTAGATATAGTAAAAGATGATGAAATATTATTTGAAAATGCATTAACACCACTTACGAAACGCATTGTATCTGGAAAAGAAGTTTTACAATCCGTATATGAAACATACGGACATAAAACGTTATATGCCGTAAATTTAACAGGACGAACTTTTGATTTAAAAGAAAATGCGAAACGTGCAGTGCAAGCTGGAGCTGATATTCTATTATTTAACGTATTTGCTTACGGACTAGATGTACTGCAATCACTTGCAGAAGATGATGAAATCCCAGTTCCTATTATGGCACACCCTGCTGTAAGTGGTGCTTATTCAGCATCTAAGTTATATGGAATTTCATCTCCATTATTACTCGGAAAGCTACTACGCTATGCTGGGGCTGACTTTTCATTATTCCCATCTCCATACGGAAGTGTTGCGCTAGAAAAAGAGGAAGCTCTTGCTATCTCAAAATATTTAACTGAAGACGATGCATTTTTCAAGAAGAGCTTTTCTGTTCCATCTGCTGGTATTCACCCTGGTTTCGTTCCCTTTATTGTACGAGATTTCGGTAAAGATGTTGTTATTAATGCTGGCGGCGGGATACATGGACATCCAAATGGAGCGCAAGGCGGTGGTAAAGCTTTCCGTACTGCAATTGATGCTACTTTGCAAAATAAACCACTCCATGAAGTAGATGACATAAATTTGCATAGTGCACTACAAATATGGGGAAATCCCTCTCATGAGGTGAAATTATGAGTATTCAAGTATTTTGTGATTTCGATGGCACGATTACAAATAATGATAACATTATGTCCATTATGGAAAAATTCGCACCACCAGAAGCTGAAGAAGTAAAGAATAGAATTTTATCACAAGAGCTATCTATTCAAGAAGGTGTTTCTCAATTATTTCGATTAATACCTACTCATCTGCACGATGAAATTATTCAATTTTTAATAGAAACTGCTGAAATTCGTAATGGTTTTCATGAATTTATACAATTTGTAAATGAAAATAACATTTCTTTTTACGTTATATCAGGTGGAATGGATTTCTTCGTCTATCCACTCTTACAAGGACTCATTCCAAAAGAGCAAATTTACTGTAATGAAACAGATTTTTCAAATGAATACATTACGGTGAATTGGCCTCATCCTTGTGATCATCATTGTCAAAATCATTGCGGATTATGTAAATCATCACTCATCCGTAAATTGAGTGATACGAATGACTTCCATATTGTGATTGGAGATTCAATTACTGATTTACAAGCTGCGAAACAAGCAGATAAAGTATTTGCTCGTGACTTCCTTATTACAAAGTGTGAAGAGAATTATATTGCTTATACACCGTTTGAAACATTCCATGATATTCAAAATGAATTAAAACATTTGTTGGAGGTGAAATCATGAAACAACTTTTTCGTCAATGGTATGACTTAAGCGAGATAAAAAAAGAATTAACAACTCGAAATTGGTTCCCAGCAACAAGTGGTAATATTTCTATAAAAGTTAGTCATGAGCCACTTACTTTTCTCATTACAGCAAGCGGTAAAGATAAAACAAAAACCACTCCAGATGATTTTCTATTAGTAGATCATGTAGGAGTTCCCGTTTTAGAGACTGAATTACGCCCTTCAGCAGAAACAATATTGCATACACATATTTATAACAATACGAATGCCGGGTGCGTACTTCATGTTCATACAACTGATAATAATGTCATCACAAATTTATATAGTGATGCAGTTACCCTTCAAAATCAAGAAATTATTAAAGCTCTCGATATTTGGGAAGAAGGGGCAACAATTCACATTCCTATTATCGAAAACCATGCCCATATCCCAACGCTTGGAGAAAACTTCCGAAAGCATATACAAGGTGATTCGGGAGCGGTATTAATCCGTAACCACGGTATTACCGTATGGGGCCGAGATAGCTTTGATGCAAAGAAGAGATTAGAAGCTTATGAGTTTTTATTCCAATTTCATATAAAACTATTATCAATTCAAGGAGGCGTTTCTAATGGCGCAAATTCGTATTCATGAAGTAAATACTCGTATTGAAAATGAAGTGGAAGTATCTAAATTTCTACAAGAGGAATGCGTTTTATATGAGAAATGGAATATTTCTAAACTTCCTACTCATTTAAATGAAAATTATTCTTTAACAGATGAAAACAAAGCTGAAATATTAGCTGTTTTTTCAAAAGAAATCGCTGATGTTTCAGCACGTCGAGGTTATAAAGCACATGATGTAATTTCACTTTCAAATAGCACACCTAACCTTGACGAATTATTAATTAATTTCCAAAAAGAACATCATCATACAGACGACGAAGTCCGCTTTATCGTCAGTGGTCATGGCATTTTCGCTATTGAAGGCAAAGATGGGAAATTCTTTGATGTTGAACTTGAGCCAGGCGATCTAATATCTGTTCCAGAAAATGCAAGACATTATTTTACCTTGCAAGATGATCGTCAAGTTGTAGCTATTCGTATTTTTGTGACAACTGAAGGCTGGGTTCCAATCTATTAAGGTAGTTAGTTGAATAAAAGGACTTGGATCCCCTTTTCCAAACTTTTATTCACTCTACATATATACATCCTCCTATGGAACAGGCTTATTTCACTTTTGAAATAAGCCTGATTTTTTATTTACTCAAAAGTACCATTTCATCACAAATTTAACGCCTTGATTTTTCAAGTGTATTTTTTGAACATTTATTGAACATTTATTGAACATTTATTGAAATTTTTCTGAAAATTCTGTTTTGCATGTGATATACTACAATTAACTAAGAAGGAAAATAATATCGCAAACAGAGGGGGATAATCATGAGCTTACTTATCGCACTTATACTTGGAGTTACATGTGGGGCATTTCCTGTTATTTTAGGAGCTATTATGGAAGAGTTAGAAATTGGTGTTTTAGGATTTGTCGCATCTTGTGTAAGCGCTTTATTATTTGGTTTATTCGGCGCTATTCCTGTTTCAATTCTGTGTGCTTTTTATATAATACGCCATGCTCGTACAAAACAATTTGGTCCTAATCACATCGCACAAATTATCCCATTCCCAGTTGAACGATGTCGCCGAGCTTCTAACTTATAATGACTAAATAAATAAAAGTCCTCAAATGAGGACTTTTATTTATTTTCTTCTAGAAATTGAAACAATTCTTGTAGATGTAGGGCATCTTCACCATAGCTAACAGATACATGAAATATACCGTCAATCTCAGCTTGCATATAAAGATCCACTCCATCACGATCATATTTCAATGCCAAATAAAACTCCATTTCTTCTAACATCTTTTTAGAGGTTCGAATTACATAATGCCCCTTCTCATCTCTTCCATATTCAAAGTCTGGTTCAAAATCATATTTTTGTTTAAAAGCTTCTTTTTGTTTTTCATTAATTTGCATACAAGTAGCTCGCTGTACAGTATCAATCATCTCATCAAACTTTTGAAGGTCCACCTCGTTTACCCCCTTATATATTTTTTATATAATACTTGTGTTCCACTATTTTCTTCGCCATCCTTAATTAACTCTTCATACAATTCTTTCGCCAAACTTAAGCCTGGGACTGGTAATTGTAATTTTTCTGCTTCCTCTAAAGCAATCTTCATATCTTTCATAAAATGCTTTACATAAAATCCTGGCTCAAAGTCTCCTTTTAACATTCGAGGAGCTAAATTACTTAATGACCAACTACCTGCTGCCCCTGTTGAAATACTCTCTAACACTTTATCTGGATTCAATCCAGCCTTCTTCGCGTAAGCAACAGCCTCACATACTCCAATCATATTGGAAGCAATCGCAATTTGATTGCACATTTTTGTATGTTGTCCACTCCCAGCTGGTCCTTGTAATTGAATGTTTGTTCCTAACTTTTCAAGTAAAGGTAAGCATCTATCATATATTTCTTTCTCTCCACCTACCATAATTGCGAGTTTTGCTTCTTTCGCACCAACATCTCCTCCTGAGACAGGTGCATCTAATGTATATATATTTTTGCTTTTTGCAACTTCATTAATACGTTTTGCTAAAGTAGGTGTAGATGTCGTAAAGTCAATTGCTATCGTACCTTCTTTTGCATGTTCTATAATTCCTTCTATACCAAAATACACTTCTTCTACATCATGTGGATATCCAACCATTGTCATTACAATATCAACTTGCTTCACTAACTCTTTTGGCGTATCACACCATTGTGCACCATCTTGCACTAAAGAATCTGTTTTTGCTTTCGTTCTATTATATACATATACTTTATGACCATCTTGCATTAAGTGATAAACCATACTTTTTCCCATTACGCCAATACCAATGAAACCTATTGATAAAGTTTTATGTTCCATTTTCTCATCCCCTTTGTTCTAATAAATCATTTACCATCTTTCGGAACTCTTTATTAAAGTCATCATCCATACTATTTTTTACATTTGAAAATAACATAACAAAAATTCCTTTTTCTTTATTAAAATTATTGAAAGTGTTCCAACCAGATAATACACCATGATTATGAAAATAATCTGGATATATATAAAAACTAAATGCATATTTCCGTTCTGCTGAAGGCGAAAACATTGCTTGTATACTTTGTTCAGAAAGAAGTTTTCCATTTATAATTGCTTCGTCTAACTTCTTCATATCTCCAACTGTCGTATACATCTCACCACAACCATATAGCCAATCCATGCCTAACTTCTGCGCTGGTACAAGCTCTTGATTTTTTTTCACATAACCCTTTGTAAAATTTTTATCTCCAGGTACCATATTTCCCATACCGGATTCATGCATATCTGCTTTTACAAATATGTTTTCTTTTATGTAATCTCCTAAAGGTTTTTTCGAGATATGTTCTATTATATAAGCAAGAACCATATAATTATAATCTGTATATCTCCAACCTGTTCCTGCAGGAAATTCTAAATTTTGACGTCCAATCCAATTAACTAACTGTAAACGGGAAGCAGCATTCACATTTCCTTTCGCATGTTCAGGTAAACCAGAGGTATGGGTTAACAAATGATATAGTGTAATATTTTTATTCTCCGGAAATGAAGGAATATATTTATTTACATTATCTTGAATATTCAATTTACCTTGTTCTTGCAACTGTAAAATAGATGTGGCAACAACTGTTTTCGTAATAGAACCAATACGATATTTTGTTTGAGGCGTATTTTCTATTTTATTTTGAACATCAGCATACCCATATCCTTTATTCAATATAACACGCTCTTTATCTGTTACCAAAACTGTTCCATTAAATTGCTTTCCGACTAAATATTGATCTAATTTTTGAGATATGCTAGCATAATCAATTTGTTGCTCTTCTTTTTCTTCTATATTCCCTTGTACTTCTGATTCAATAGTAGGATTCACTTTAGTTGTTAATACAGTGTTTTCCTTTATATTGGGGCTAACAAGAAAATAGTATACTCCGCCGCCAACTATAGCAGACAGTGAAGCCATCACCATTACTTTTTTTATCATATTGATCCTCCATAATTCCTTCACTAAAAATTGTCCCCCTATTCTATTATCAAACAATAAAAAAAAATCGCAACAATTTGTTGCGAAAAATTACATTTTTTCTTTTCTATACACACATACTTGATTCTTCCCATTTTTTTTCGCTTCATATAATGCAATGTCCGCTCGTTGCATTAATTCTTCTCTTGTAGTTCCTTGTTCATATAACGCAACTCCAAAGCTAGCTGTTAGCTTCGAAATTCCAGTGAATTGCTTTGTTTCAATGAAGAATCGTAATGACTCCGCAACTTGAAATGCTTCCTTTTCTACTGTATTTGTCACTAATATAATGAATTCTTCTCCTCCCCATCTTGCAAATACATGTTGTTGCTCCACTTTAGATTTCATAAGCTCTGCAAGTTGTATTAATGCCAAATCACCAAAATCATGACCATATGTGTCATTAACCGTTTTAAAATTATCTATATCAAATAAAATGATAGCTATTTTCTCATCACTACGTATTACCTTTTCCCACTCTACCTCTAGTATTTGTTGAAACTTTAAACGATTATAAATCTCTGTCAATGAATCTACCATAGCAAGTCTTTCTTGCTCTTGATAGATTTCATCTAATTCTGTAATTTCCGTGCACTTTACAATAAATCTTGATAAATCTTCTGGCAATGGTGTCGCACGTAATAAAAAAGTGGATACTACCCCTTCATAATTTAGCATCTTAATTCTTCTACCACTTGATAAAGTATCGTCTAACCATGTGATATCATGCGTCGTCGAATAGTATCCACTTTCTCTAATAAAATGTTCAGCAAATACTAAATGTTGCTCACGATAGGCAAACAGATTTTCATATCCAAAAAAAGCTAAAAAATTTGTATTACAATCAACAATCTCATCATCTTCTACTATAAATAATAGATCATTTTGAAAATCAAACATCGTTTGAAGCAATTCCTGCTGCAAACCGACTTGCCTTACTAAAGAAAGTTGATACAAACTCTTATTCACTTCCTCTAACACTGCTTGCGGAGTTACAGGAGCTATTACAATATTACGTATTCCTAATGCAAGTACATCTGTGAATTCTTTTGTTATTTGTTGATCCCAAATGACAATGAATGTACTGTGCGGAGTATACATATTCTTTATATATTTTATTTGAGAATAATCTGTTACATACGTAATGATAATGTGTGGTTTCGTTCTTTGAAATAATAGTTCGCCCTCTTCAAAACTATTTGCTATAAACATACATTTTGGATGGATATTTTCTACCGTTTGTTGATGCTTACATCCATTTTCTATATAAAGGACATTTAACTGCAGATCTTGTAACACATTTTGGAAAACCGTATTCTCTAATAAAAAATGTAGTATGTTCATCACTAGTCTTCACTCACTTCATATATCTTGTTCTACTGAATTCCTCACAAACTTTTTTAAAAGACTGTTCTCCAATAAACTTTAATTTGTGAGAGATACATATTAACAAGCTAATTGAGAATGTTATCTTCGCTTTTCACTCTATAAATTCCTTTTTTAGTGTATGATTGTAGGAATTGTATCGTTTGTATGAATGCCCTAGCTTATTTTTAAAACTTGACAATTAAAATAAAGATATTATATTCTTAAATTCGATAACTTACAAAATGTAAGTAGTGTATATTATTTTTTTGAAAATAATTCGATATACAATTTGGAGGATATACAATGACAAACGACAACTTTTTTAACGTTCTATATGAACGCACATCTACACGTGCATTCAACCCAAATAAAGAAATCTCATCTACAGAATTACATGAGATTTTAAAAGCCGCAGCACAAGCACCTTCCGCTTGGAACTTGCAACACTGGAAATTCCTTGTTTTTCAAGGTGAAGATGTACAAAAACGATTACACCCAATAGCTTATAACCAGCAACAAATTCTTGATGCTTCTGCAGTAGTCGCTATTTTAGGTGATTTAGAAGCTTATAAAAATGTTGAGCCAGTATATGGTCCAATTGTAGAACAAGGATTTATGAAAGAAGAAGCAAAAGAACGCTTAGCTAAAAATATTGAATCTGCATATGCTCGTGAACAATTCCCAAGAGATGCTGCCTTTTCAAATGCATCTTTAGCAGCAATGCAACTTATGCTTGCAGCTAAAGCAACTGGTTGGGATACTTGTGCTATTGGTGGCTTCAATCCACAAGCACTGACAGACGAATTTAACGTTTCATCTCGTTACGTTCCAATTATGCTTATTACAATTGGTGAATCAACTTTAAAAGGACACCCTGCACCTCGTATGAGCGTAGAGCAAGTGAGTGAGTGGGCAAAATAATAAAAAACGAAGGTAACTACATTGCCTTCGTTTTTTTATTCCCTGTCATACTTTTGTAATATTACTACAAATCATTCGACATTTATGATAAGGGAAAAGTATATTCTATTCCCTTATCATAAATAAACTTGACGTTTTGTGTCGAATTTTGTTTAGGTGTTGAAATATACCCGTGTATTTTTGTTACAATTGTGATACAATGATAACAAATAGATAACAAGAGAGGGATTTTCATTGAGTTCATACGGAAGCTTTATCGCACTTTTATGTTACATAGTAACTGTACTGCTTCTATATTTTATTGGTGATGCCGCAAACATCTCCATTTTACAATTCCCAAAAGAAGAAGCATTCCAATTAGAATCAGAAAAACATACTGCACGATCCATTGTACCACTACTCCTAGCTCTTCCTGTATATATCATCGTTTTATATAAAAGTAAAAAAGTGTAAAGGCTACCTATTTCATTTATTTCGGTGGTTTTTACATTTTTTTGTTATATTTCCCCTATTTTAAACATCATTCCATACTAAACACCCAGCTAGTCATTTAAAATGAGAAAATCCCCTAGAAAAAATTCCACTCTCTGTCCAGTCACTCACTACCGAACTTACATAGATTATAAGTGTGAAGGGGGTGATGAGGATTATGTTTGGATCATTTGGATGCTGTGATAACTTTAGAGACTGTCATCATCATGAAAGAGAGTGCAGACATCATGAGAAAGAGAAAGAGAGAGAAGTAGTTAGACCACAACAACCAGCTGTATGTAACGTACTTGCTAGCATTTCAGTTGGAACAGAACTTTCTCTTTTAAGCATTAGAGGTAATGGCACTTTCAACAATGTAATTTTTGAAGGTTTCGCTAACGGTGTTGCTCTTTTCTCTGCTTTAGCTCGTAATAACAAAGACGACAAAGATAACAATAAAGACGATAAGAACAATCAAAATCGAAATACTTTTACTGGTATTTTACGTGTATGCCCAACTGATATCGTTGCTATCGCTATCTAATTCCGTTCCTTATCCTCTATAGTAAGAAAATAAGATTTATTTTTCTCATAGAAAAAACCTGAGACCGATTTCAAATCGACTCAGGTTTTTTTATTGGTTATATGCTTTTAACTAGTTCAACAACTTCTTCAGCAGTTGACATCATTAATGCTTTTTCTGCTAATGTTTCCATTTCTGCTTTTGACAACTTGCTTAGTTGTGTTCTTGCAGGAAGAATAGATGTTGCACTCATACTGAACTCATCTAAACCTAATCCTAATAATAATGGGATAGCAAGTGAATCGCCTGCCATCTCACCACACATACCAGCCCATTTGCCTTCTTTATGAGCAGCATCGATAACCATTTTTACAAGACGTAAAATAGATGGGTTATATGGTTGGTATAAGTATGATACTTGTTCGTTCATACGGTCTGCAGCCATTGTGTATTGGATTAAATCATTTGTTCCGATAGAGAAGAAGTCAACTTCTTTCGCGAATTGATCTGCTAATACTGCTGAAGCTGGGATTTCAACCATCATACCAACTTCAATAGAATCAGAAACAGTTGTACCCGCTTCTACAAGTTTCGCTTTCTCTTCTAATAAAATTGCTTTTGCTTGACGGAACTCATCAAGAGTTGCAATCATTGGGAACATAATTTTTAAGTTACCGTATACGCTAGCACGAAGTAATGCACGAAGTTGTGTACGGAACACATCTTGCTCATCAAGACATAAGCGAATTGCACGGTATCCTAAGAATGGGTTCATTTCTTTTGGTAAATGTAAGTATGGAAGCTCTTTATCTCCACCGATGTCAAGTGTACGAACAACGACTGGTTGACCTTCTTTTACACCTTCAAGAACTGCTTTATACGCTTCGAACTGCTCTTCTTCTGTTGGAAGATTGTCACGACCCATGTATAAGAATTCTGTACGGTATAAGCCAACGCCTTCTCCGCCATTATCGATAATACCTTGTACATCATTTGGTGTTCCGATATTTGCAACAAGCTCAACGTGATGTCCATCACTTGTTACAGTAGCTTGGTCTTTTAATTTTGCCCATTCAGTTTTTTGCTCTTCAAATTTCGCTTTCTTTTCTTCAAACGAACGAAGAGTTTCTTCTGATGGGTTTACAATTACTTCTCCATCTAAACCGTCAATGATAACGATATCGCCGTTTTGGATTTTCTCCATAACAACTTTCGTACCAACAACAGCTGGAATTTCCATAGAACGAGCCATAATTGCAGAGTGAGATGTACGTCCACCGATATCAGTAGTGAAACCTTTTGCATACTTACGGTTTAACTGAGCTGTATCAGATGGTGTTAAATCTTCAGCAATAATGATTACCTCTTCAGAAATTGTACCAGGATTTGAGAAGTTAATTCCTAGTAAATGTGCAAGAACGCGTTTTGTTACGTCACGAATGTCCGCAGCACGTTCTTTCATATATTCATTATCCATGTTTTCAAACATAGAAATAAACATTGATGCAACTTCATCCATTGCAAATTCAGCATTTACTTTTTCGCTATTTACTTTATCTTTTACTGGGTTTACTAGTTCTGGATCATTTAACACTAATAAATGTGCTTCAAAGATCGCCGCTTTGTCAGCACCTAGCTCAGCAAATGCGTGGTCCTTAATAGCTTCTAATTCAGTTTTTGCTTTCTCAAGCGCAGCGTCTAAGCGTGCAATTTCTGCAGCTTCGTTTGTAATTGATTTCTTTTCGATGTTAAATTCAGGATTTTCAAGTCTGAAAGCCTTTGCAATAGCAATCCCACTTGATGCAGCGATCCCTTGAATGTTAAGAGTCATTATTCTCCTAATCCTTCGTTTTTCATAGTTTCTTCGATAGCTGCTAGTGCTTGAGCTGCATCATCACCATTTGCAGTGATTTTAATTTCTGCGTTTTGTTGAATGCCTAAAGACATAACGCCCATGATTGATTTTAAGTTAACGTTCTTTCCGTTATACTCTAAGTTAATGTCAGAACCGAATTTGCTTGCAGTGTTTACAAGTAGAGTTGCTGGACGAGCATGAATTCCTGAGTCGCTAGTTACTTTAAAGATTTTTTCCATGATTATTTATCTCCTTTAAATTACAGTTTTTTTTAGTTGTATAGACGTGAGTACTACATCATCTATTGTATATAATAGGCGATGTTCGGTCAACCACATCGCCTATTATAATTATAAACATTTTGCGTCAAATTCCTACTGAATGTCAATAATAGCGGTTTCGCCCTTCTTAACATTTCCATCTTTTTTCAATTCGACTTGTTGCCCTTGTTGTAAGTTTGTAAATACAATTGGTGTAATGATAGATGGTGCATTTTCTTTTACAAATGCAAGATCTACTTTTAATAATGGTTGGCCTTGCTTCACTTTATCACCTTGTGCTACAAGTGCCTCGAATCCTTCACCATTTAATTTTACAGTATCAATACCAAAGTGGATTAAAATTTCTTTTCCGCCTTCAGATTGAATACCAATCGCATGTTTTGTAGGGAATACATTGACAATTTCACCGTTAACTGGAGAAACTACTGTTCCTTCAGTTGGCTCAATTGCAAATCCGTCTCCCATCATTTTTCCTGAGAATACTTGGTCAGGCACTTCTGTAATTGGTAAGATTTTCCCTTCGATTGGTGATACAATTGTTTCATTTTCATCAACTTTTTGAGGAGTTTCTTCCACTTTTACAGGTTCTTCTTTTTCAACATGAGGTGTACGACCTGACATTATATCATGAATTTGTGATTTTAACGTGTCAGATTTCGGTCCGAAAATAGCTTGAATGTTATTTCCAACTTCAAGTACACCAGCTGCTCCAAGTTCTTTTAAGCGGTCTTTGTTTACATTCTTTTGTTCGTTAACTTGAACACGTAAACGAGTAATACAAGCATCTAAAGAAGCAATGTTTTCTTTACCACCAAGTGCTACTAATACTTCACGAGGAAGTTCGCCTGCCTCTGTTTTTCCTGCACCGTCATTCGCATTTGCCTCTTCACGACCAGGTGTTTTTAGATTCCATTTACGGATTGCAAAGCGGAATCCGAAGTAGTAAATAACTGCTAGTACAAGACCAACAATAATTACCCACCACCATGCTGTACGGCCTGGTAATACACCGAATAATAGGAAGTCAATTAAACCACCAGAGAATGTCATACCAATTTTAACACCTAAAATTTGCATTGTCATAAATGATAGACCAGCAAATACAGCGTGAATTCCGAATAATACTGGCGCTACGAATAAGAATGAAAATTCAAGTGGCTCTGTAATACCTGTTAAGAAAGATGTTAATGCTGCAGAACCTAAAATACCTGCTGCTAATTTTTTATTTTCTGGACGTGCTTCATGGTACATTGCTAAAGCTGCTGCTGGAAGACCGAACATCATGAACGGATACTTACCAGTTGTAAATGTACCTGCTGTTAATTCTACACCGTCTTTTAACTGTGCCATAAAGATTTTTTGGTCACCACGGATTAATTCGCCAGCTGCATTTGTATACTGACCGAATTCGAACCAGAACGGTGAATAGAAAATGTGATGTAGTCCAAATGGAATTAATGAACGTTCAATTAAACCGAATATAAATGCTGCGATTGTTCTATTTGCATCAATCATTTGATGTGAGAACGTGTTTAAGCCACCTTGAATGTATGGCCAAACGAAGCACATGATAATACCTACTATTAAAGAGAATGTTGCAGTTGCGATCGGTACGAAACGCTTACCTGCAAAGAAACCTAAGTATGATGGTAATTCAATGTTGAAGTATTTATTATAGCAATATGCCGCTACTATACCGACGATAATACCACCAAATACCCCTGTTTGTAGCGTTGGAATACCTAATACGTTTGCATACGCTGGATCTGCAAATCCAATTTTTACTGGGTCTGCTCCAGAACTTGTTACTTTCACTAGCTTATCTACTTCTAAGAACACACTCATCGTTTTGTTCATAATTAAGTAGCCGACGAATGCTGCTAAACCAGCTACTCCATCTCCACCAGCTAAACCAATTGCTACCCCAACTGCGAATAATAATGCAAGGTTAGCGAAAATAATATCACCAGATTGTTCCATAATTTTTGCAACCATTACGAACCAATCTGCCTTTAAAGCAGGAATAACATTTGTTAACTGTGGATTTTGAAATGCATTACCAAATCCAAGTAAAATACCTGCTGCCGGTAAAATCGCTACTGGAAGCATTAACGCTTTTCCGACTTTTTGAAGAACACCAAAGATCTTCTTAAACATGGAAACCCTTCCTCTCTTATCTATATTGATACCTTCCGACAAACGCCAAAAAGACATGAGGAAAAAAAGATAGAACGATAGCTATACAAAGGGTAGTATATCCCTTTCTCTAGCTTACATTCCTTACTTTTCTCCACTCATGCCTGATCGAATCAGTAACACGTGTCAAAAATAGGTTTACGTATAAGTTCACTATAATTAAGGCAAACGTTTTCGTTACTCACCTTAATGTGTTTGTCGAAATTTGTATAACTTTGCAATAGTTATTATACATAACTATTGTAAGCGATTCAATCATTTTTTTTAACGTTTTCATTTTAGACAAAAATATATGACTTATTACACATGCTCTGCCTTGACTAAGCGTTGCAAGTGCATCGTTAAATAAATACTTTCAGCTTCATATACAGGTAGTTGCAACTCTTTTTGCATGACCTTAACTAGCTTCCAAGCTACGTTATAGCAAACTGGATACTCCGCCTTTAATAAATCGGCAAAACTTTGCGATTCTTCTACTTTTTCTCCCTTTTTCACCCTCTCAATAGCATATTGAAGATGACGAATAAGGCGTAAATAATGAATGCTCTCTTGATCTAATGTAATTTCTAAGTTTGTCTCAATTAAAGATACAAGTTGTGCAATGAGACGGGAGTTTTGATTAACTGAAGATAAATCAGAATTTGTAAGCGAACTGTAAATGTGAAGTGCAATAAAACCAATTTCTCCTTCTGGCAATGTAATTTGCAAACGAGAATTTAAAAGTTCTACAACACCTTCCGCAATTTCATATTCCTCTGGATAGAGCATTTTTGTTTCAACTAAAAAAGGATTATCAATTGTAAGTCCTTGTTTTAACCTTTTAATTGCAAATGAAATATGATCTGTTAACGCAATATGAATATGTTCATTTAGTGGAGATTTCGCTTTTTCTTGAATGTACAGCATAATATCGTTCATCAATTCAATTAATTTTTCACTAACATGCGGCACTAATAATTTATATTGTTCACGATCACGTTCATTTTTTAAGACAAACATTTTTTCGATTTGTTCTTGCTCCAATACATCTTTCGCTTTTTTCCCAAATCCAATTCCTTTACCAATCACTACTACTTCCTCGTGTTCAGGATGGCTAGCAATGATGACATTATTATTTAAAACTTTTTTAATTTCTAGATAATTATTCATATAACACCACCCTCGTACTTAAATAGCCTACTTTTATGTTACAGAATATTCTTCTTTGTCGTCAATGTAAAACATCTGCCATTTAATAAAAATTCATTTTTTAGACATGTTTATATATGATGCGTATAATGTAAGAGCACCTGTACACAGAAAGGAGATAACAGCATGATTAAAATGTTTGTAAGTGATATCGATGGTACAATGATGCAACACGGAGGTCTTATTGATGAACAAGATGTTGCGGCACTACGCAGCCTCGCCGAGCAAAATGTTATTCTTTGCTTCGCTTCCGGAAGACTTGATAATGAAATTGCAGACTTAATGAAAGCTGTAAATACAAATTTTCATCGTATTAGTGTAAATGGTGTTTTTGTATATACACATGAAAATAAACAACTATTATCTGCAACTTTTGATTCCAGCATACTTCCCGATTTGTTAGCTATGACGAATGAAAATCCTTATTTCCGTTATGTAAGTGATGAGCATAATTATTACATTGAAGAGAAAACACCTTTTATTCAAGAACTTGAACAACAAGTAACAATGACTTCTGTTGAAGAACCAAACTTACTACAGAAGATTGATGATACAATTTTCCCAAATAAAATTTCCGTCGGTGGAACAAAGGAGAGCTTACAACTCCTTCAAAAAAAAATTGATGAAAAATTCCACGGGAAAGTTAGCACTTTCATCTCAGCAGAACAATGTTTAGATGTAATGCCACCGAATGTTAGTAAAGGCTCTGCCATTTCTGTTTTATTAAATGAGTTTCAAATAAAACCTGAGGAAATTGCTTGTATAGGGGATTCTTACAATGATATTCCTATGTTTTCTTTAACTCCTCACAGTTTTGCTATGTCGCAAGCAGATGATGCAGTAAAAAAACACGCTCACTATGTAGTAAATCACGTCAAAGATGCTGTTAACCACGTAATTGCTCATAATAAAAATACGACTCATTCCTTATAAGGATGAGTCGTATTTTTATTTCTTTACATGTTATCCATTTTCATTTCGACTGTACTTCACAAACTGAAATATACTATTTGTTACGTGCGATATTCGTAATAAATTTATAACGATCTCCACGATAAATACATTTCACGTACTCTAGCGGTATCTCACCTTCTGAATATGACCATTGACGCATTACAAGTACAGGCGCCTTTTTAGGAATATGCAGATGTTCAGCTTCATTTTCCGTCGCAACAGAAGCTTCAATTGACTGAGTAGCGCTAACAAGTTTAAAGCCCAGTTTTTTCTCTAAATGTTCATATAAAGATTGTTGCAATATCTCTTCGTTAATATCTTTTACAAGAGCTGGCGACAAATATGTCGTCTCAAAAGCAATCGGTTCATCATCAGCTAAGCGAATACGCCTCACTTCATAAACCGATTCCCCCTCCTGTATTCTCAACCGGTCTGCTATTTTAGCAGTAGCTGGAACTAGGCGGAAACTAAGTAATTGACTACTTGGGTTCATTCCACGAGAAATCATATCTTCTGTGAAGCCCGTCATTCCTTGCAATTTTTGTTCCACTTTCGGAAGTTGGACAAATGTTCCAATTCCACGCTTCCGATATAAATAGCCTTGTTCCACTAAATTATTAATCGCCTGTCTGATTGTCATACGACTCACTTCGAACTTATCACAAAGTTCATTCTCAGATGGGATTTTATCTCCCGGCTTCCATTCGCCGTCCTCAATTAGCTGTTTCACCCACTCTTGAATCTGATAATAGATCGGAAATGGTGAATACTTGTCGATGTTCATCAGCAATCGCCTCACTGCATAAAGATAGAGCTTCTTGATCTGCGATTACGGTTACATTCGGATGACGTTGTAAAACTGTAGCCGGACACTCTTCACTATATTCACCTTGCAATAATTCTTTAACAGCTTCTGCCTTTTTAGAACCCATAGCAACAAGTAGAACTTGTTTCGCTTTCATAATGCTTCCAATTCCCATTGTAATCGCATGAGTTGGCACATCTTCTTCTTTTTCGAAGAAGCGAAGGTTTGCTTGGCGTGTAGATTCTGTTAATTCAACAATGTTCGTTGGAGAATTAAACGGTGTTCCTGGCTCATTAAATCCGATGTGACCGTTTTCACCGATTCCAAGAATCTGTAGGTCAACTGGGTTAGCAGTTAGAATGCCCTCGTAACGTTTGCACTCTTCCTCTAAATCACTTGCCATCCCGTTTGGTACATAAGTTTGTTTAAATGGAAGATGATCAAACAACTGTTCTTGCATGAAATAGTGATAGCTGTTTTTATCTTCATGTGGTAAATTTACGTACTCATCTAAGTTTACAGTGGTTACACGGCTTGTATCAAGTTTATTTTTTCGCATTTCTGCATAAATACCTAATGGAGAGCTTCCTGTAGCCATTCCTAATGTTGGATTTTCTTTTGTTTTTACAACTTCTTCAATTAATTTATAACCTGCTTCGGCTAGTTCTTCTGGAGTTTTTACAACAAGAATATTCATTTAATTACTTCCCTTCCTTCATATGAATTCCTAAACGAACCGTATCATATACATGTAAATCTTCATTCATCACAACAAAGTCTGCATCTTTTCCTACTGCTAATGCACCTTTATTATTTAATCCAAACTCTTCTGCTTGGTTAACTGATGTCATCAGTACTGCATCTTCGATTGAACAACCCGTAAATTCAATTACATTTCGGAAAGCTTGATCCATTTTTAGAATACTACCAGCTAACGTTCCATCTTCTAATCGAGCACTACCATCTTTTACATGTACTGGCTGTCCGCCAAGCTCATATAATCCATCTTCAAGACCTTTTGCGCGCATTGCGTCAGTAATAACACTTACTTTTTTCGGTCCTTTTAACTTATATGCTAATTTCACCATATCAGGGTGAATATGAATACCATCTGTAATTACTTCAACCATTACATCTGGATTTAATAACACATGACCAACAACTCCTGGTTCACGGTGATGTAATCCACGCATTTGATTGTATAAATGTGTCGCATGTGTAATCTTTCTATTTTTTAGTTGCGCATCAATTGCATCTGTATGCCCCATTGTGCCCACTACACCAGTTTCAGCAAGATATTGTTCAAACTCTAATGCTCCCTCTTCTTCTGGTGCATATGTTACTAATTTAATTAAATTCCCACTTGCTTCTTGCCATTGTTTAAATTGCTCAATATTTGCAGGAACGATATGTTCAAGTGGTTGTGCACCTGCACGTTTCTTTGAAACATAAGGTCCTTCTAAGTGAATATATTCGAAATGCGCTCCTTTTTCTTTTGCTTCTTTCGCAGCAGTTAGCGCTGCTTCAATTGCCTCTGGAGCTTGTGTCATTGTTGTCGGGAAGTAAGTTGTAACCCCTTCTTTTAACATTTCTTTACCTAGAGTTACTAACCCATCGCTATTTGCATCCATCGCATCAATATCGTATCCACCATGAATATGAACATCGATCATACCTGGAATTACAATCTTCCCTGTAGCATCAAAAACAGTTTCATTTTCTTGTGGTACATATTGAGCCATCAAACCAATTTCTTTAATGGTTTCTGCGTAACGGATAAATCCGTTTTCCACTATTTCTTGACCTGTGTAAATTTTGGCATTGATGACAATTTGCGTTTTCATTTTCATCGATCCTTTCCCATGAAATACCTACTTGTTATTATTACCTTATTCGCCTAGTTCCATCTTAATATATGCACGAGTAGTTGTCTATACATTCTAATGAAATTTCCTTTTTATTCAACAAAAAAGGAAATTTCTTACGTCCCTTATAATTATAATATATATTATTCATTTTTCCAAAAAGGGACAGTATCCACCCCTAATATAGAAATCACTTCAACAATGGCATTAACCCGCTAGACTCTAACATAACATGTTCACCATCTGTTTCTATTTCTACTGTACGTTTATTCGTTCTATATACCATTATACCGTGCCTTTTTAAGCGTTTTACTACACTTTGATGAGGATGTCCATACGGATTACTACTCCCGTAAGACAGAATAGCAAACTGCGGTTCCACTTTTTTTATAAACGTTTCACTTGTTGAAGTATACGAGCCGTGATGCCCCACTTTTAAAACATCTGCATGTACATCAAATTGTTTTAATATTTCATGTTCTGTCCGTACATCCGCGTCACCCATTAATAAAAAATCCGCTTTTCCATATCGCACCTTTAAAACAATTGAGGATTCATTATTTTCATCTTTTGATTTCCCATTGTTTAATACTTGTATAGAAACATGTGGATCCAGCGGTATATATTGCCCTTCCTTTACTGAAACGAAAGGTATCCCTCTTTTTTTAATATTATTCCGATATGTATGATAAGTAAGAGAACTATATGTTTTTCCGCTATCTAATATAAGCGATACCGGCATTTGCTCTACAATTGGAATTAGCCCCCCTATATGATCCATATCAGGATGAGTACTGACAATTACATCTAAATGATTAATCCCTTTCTCAATTAATTTCTGAATAATAACCTCTCCTGCTTCATAAGGTCCTCCATCAATTAACATTGTTTGTCCGTTTGGCATTATGATAAGTGTTGCATCACCTTGCCCCACTTTTAAAAAGCTCACTTTCATTTTACTAAGATGTTGCCGATGCATATGTAAAGGAGACGTAGTATGAATAGACATCATATACCTTTTAGCTGATGCGCTATTTAAAGAAAAACATAATAAAACAGAAACTAATAATAGAATAATCCGCATACCTCTCATAACTCGTCTCCTTTTTTCATTTAGTATGGCACTGTAAATAATTGATATACAAAAAAAAGCTTAGCAAAATGCTAAGCTTTTATTTCGATATCTCTTGTAAGGAACCGAAGAATAAATCCGCTTCATTCATTTGTTCATTCTCTTCAGAAAGCGGCGGTAAATCATCTAATGTTTTCAATCCAAATGTGTCCAAAAATTCTTTTGTTGTTCCGTATAAAATAGGACGCCCTGGTCCTTCTGCTCTTCCCATTTCTTTTATAAGTAAATGTGAAACCAACGTTTGTAACGCCTTATCGGTTTTAACTCCTCTAATCTCTTCCATTTCAGTCCTTGTGATTGGTTGACGATATGCAACAATCGCTAACGTTTCAAGGGCAGCTTGTGAGAGTGAAGCTGCTGTTGGTGTATCTATTAATTTTTGATAATATGAAGCATGTTCTTTCTTTGTAGCAAAACGATATACTTTTGCATACTGTACAATTTGCAAACCACGGTTTGCACCTTCACATTCTTGTTGCATTTCTTCTAAAATATTAATTACTTCATTCATTTCAATTTCAAGAACTTTCGCTATTTGTTCTGGATAAATCCCTTCATCACCAGAAACAAATAAAAGGCCTTCAATAATTGACTTTTGTTCTTTCCTATCCATTTCACGAGCTCCTTCCTTCTATTTTCCCATAAAAATACACATCAAAAAACCGAATCACAATCAATGCGTTCGGTTCAATATTTCTTCTCTTGTTCCAAACGATACATTAAAACATAGCATGAGATAAAGTGTTTCTATCCCAATTTCATATACTTGCTCTATGCAGATTTATTAGAGCTTGATACGAAAATTTCATCAAAATTATGTTCTTGCTCAATTATGATTTGTTGATTTTTCATAAGTTCCAGAACTGCTAAAAATGTTACAACCATTATTTCACGTTCATCATCAACAAACAAATCATGAAAACTTTGGCGACCACCCTTTATTTTTAACTGCTTTAAAATATCAGTCATTCGCTGTTCAATTGGTATTTCTTGACGAGTAATACGTGTTGTTACAGGTTTTTTTGCCTTTTTACGGCGCATTAATTTTTGAAATGCCGCTAGCATATCATATAACGTAACATCAAGAGGCAAGCTTGTCTCTTCTTCTTGTTGCAACGATGTAAAGTCAATTGGTGGACGTGTATATAGCTGTGCTCTTTCTTGTTCTCTTTCTTTTAACTCAGTAGCAACTTGCTTATATTTCTTATATTCAATTAACCTCTCCATCAATTCTTGACGAGGATCATCTATAAAATCATCACCGTTATCAAGTACATCTTCTTCATGTTTCGGCAACAACATTTTACTTTTAATTTGTAATAACGTTGCGGCCATTACTAAATACTCACTTGCAACATCTAATTGCAGTTCTTTCATCGTATGCACATAAGATAAATATTGCTCTGTAATATCTGCTACAGGAATATTATATATATCAATTTCATAACGATGTATTAAATGTAACAATAGATCTAAAGGCCCTTCAAAAGCCTCTACTTTAAAATTATATTGCACAAAGCATCCCACCACATTTTTTCTATAACAACATAAGTATAGAGCATACTCATGTTCTATCCAACCTTTTTAAGAAATTTAATTAAAAATAGACCGATGCCTATGTCATCATGCCCACCACTTCATATGATAACAGTGTAGTAAGAACAATGTAGGAGGTCAAAAAACTATGGGTCACGTTGATTGTGGTTTTAGCGGTGGGTTCGCATTACTTGTTGTACTGTTTATTTTGCTAATTATTGTAGGAGCAGCTTGCTTCTGCTAATATGAACAATAACGGCTAGGGGGAAATCTCCTAGTCGTTTATTGTTCATATTTCTATGATACACTTATATGTATAACCGTTAGATAGGGGCGAGAAAACATGTATCCTACCGAATACATACAATTTTTAATTCATTTCCAAGGAGATTACGACTATTTTGAATGCCACGAAATACTAGAAGAGTACTGGAAGACAAAACCAAGAGGAAATCGTGATCATTACTTAGTTGGTCTCATTCAAATTGCAGTTTCTTTATACCACCAAAGACGTGCTAACTGGAATGGTTCCACAAAAATGATGAAAAGCGCAATCACAATTTTAGAAAAAAGCGGTGTGTCTTTACAACGTTTAGGAATTAATCAAGTACAACTTCTTTCCTTGCTCAATGAAAGATTGCAATCTATCCATAAAAAAGAACGTTTTGTACCTTTATTTTTACCCTTATCAGATCCATTGTTAGAGAAGCAGTGCATAGAGTTATGCAAAAAACAAAACCTCTCTTGGAAAGACTTGAATGCTATTCCAAGTGAATATATTATACACAAGCACACTTTGCGTGATCGCACAGAGGTCATTACTGAACGAAACGAACAATTACAAAAAAGAAAGCAGAGATAATAAACTACTTATCCCTGCTTTCACGAATGTATATTTTGTTCTAGCCCTTTACATTTTTCGCAAAAATTTGCTGTTTGCTCATTTCCGCAAATTGTAAACTCAAGAAATTTACTCTTTAACTCTTGAACCATCTTCGTTCCAATCCCCACATGACGGTGAGACGGATTTACACTTAAATGCTGAATTTCTAATACTTGATTCTCTTTTTTTACAATCCCCATTATTCCAACAAAATCTTCATTTTCTTTCCACAAATACAATTGCCAATCATCTTTTGCTTCATATTCTTTCATTGTCAATTGTAATGTTTTCAAATCTTTTTCAGTTGGCATAAACGAAAGAAGCCCCATTGCGATTTTTTCATAACTTTTTTTAAAACGAATTAACATAACCCTTATCCCTTCTCACAAAAGTTACAAACTAGTAATCCCCTCAATCACTCTTTTCATATCACATTCATTTTACAATATTTTCAACAGAGTGAGAAGAGTCTAAAACAACTTGATAATCATACAAAGCGAAAAGAAGAAAGTCAAATCTATGTTTCAGCACTATTCCTTTAATAAATAGAGTGAAAAAAAGAAAATTTTATATAGAATGAAAAGAAACATATCATTCAACATCACTTCATTCATAGTTACCCTAAAGCAGCACAATTCTAGCAAAATTAATATAACAAAAAGTATTTGTGGAAACATATAATGTAATGTATTCTATGTAATTTGTTAAAGGTTTGTTCTCACAAGCAATATATTTTAGCAACAATACTACTTGTATGATGCTGTAGAAGAAGTACTCAATCTCATTAAAAATAAAAAAGAGAGCAAAAGCTCTCTTTTCCCTTACCTTATTCTTCCCAAACTTTAACTTCTTTCATTACATCGCCTTGACGCATTTTTAATACTGTTTCAATACCGCTTGTTGCTTTACCAAATACAGTATGAACGCCATCTAAATGTGGCTGTGGCTCATGAACAACAAAGAATTGGCTACCGCCTGTGTTACGGCCAGCGTGAGCCATAGAAAGTGATCCTACAAGGTGTTTATGAGGGTTTCCATCAGTTTCACATGGAATAGAGTAACCTGGACCACCAGCACCTGTACCTGTTGGGTCTCCACCTTGGCTTACGAAGCCAGGAATAACACGGTGGAATGTAACACCGTCATAAAATCCTTGCTCTGCTAATTTTTTAAAGTTTTCTACTGTTTTTGGCGCTTCTTCTGGGAAAAATTCCAATTCGATTTTTTCACCGTTTTCCATTAATATGTATCCTAAAGTTTTCATATGTATATGTCTCCTTTCAACTATCTCAGCATTATATTACCACATTCATGACTAGAAACAAAAAGAATCCGACAATCTAGATACTTCTTTTTTAAAATGTGGAAAAAGCTAGGTGACAAATAAGAAATATATACTATAATAACTTTGTTGCCCGAAAATTTTAGAAAGAGAAAGGGAGCGGTTTTTCGTGAAAACGAAATTATTAGCTCTGCTATTAGCTGTAACGGTATTTATGATGCCAACAGCTTCATTTGCAGACATCATCGAGGGAGAATCAATTGTTACACTAGGAGAGAACTTATCCGAACAACAAAAACAAGATCTGTTAAAAGAAATGAAAGCACCGAAAGATGCTACAATTATTACTGTATCTAATGCGGAAGAACATAAATTTCTAGAAGGCATTGTTCCAAAAGCACAAATTGGTACGAGAGCAATTTCTTCTTCTATGATTACATACACAAAACCAGGATCTGGTCTTATTGTGCGATCAAAGAACATTAACTGGGTAACAGATGCAATGTACACTAACGCTTTGATTACAGCAGGTGTAAAAGATGCAGAAATTCAAATTACTGCACCTTTTAAAGTTTCAGGAACTGCAGCTTTAACTGGATTAATGAAAGCATATGAAACTGCGTCCAATAAACCAATTCCGGAAGAAGTTAAAAAAGTAGCGAATGAAGAAATGGTACAAACAGCCCAGCTTGGTGATAAAATTGGTGAAGAAAAAGCAGTTCAACTTGTTGCAAAAATTAAAGAAGAAATTGCAAAAGAACAGCCAAAAACAACAGAAGATTTACGTTCATTAATTAAAAAAATTGCTGATCAACTCGGCATTACATTAACAGATGAACAATTAGATAACCTAGTAGCGTTATTTGATAAAATGAAGAATCTTAATATCGATTGGAATCAAGTTGGTAGTCAATTAAACAAAGCAAAAGAACACGTTTCTGCCTTTTTAGGATCTGAAGAAGGACAAAGTTTTCTAGATAAAGTGAAAGATTTCTTCTCAAGTATCATTGATTTTGTTAAATCTTTATTCAAGTAAAAAAGAAGCCCGCCAGTGACGGGCTTCTTTTTTATACAAGTAACGGTAATTTCATAACAGCCTCTTCAACCGAACGCACTATATGATTTGCTTTCTCCTTTACATATGGATGGGCATGATGAAGAGTAAATGAATGCGGGGTTACTTCAAACATAGAAATATCATTGAAGGAATCTCCAATACAAGCAACTTCATTTGCTTCAATTTGCAAATGGTCCATTAGTCGCTTTAGAGCACTCCCCTTACTCACGCCTCTTGGCATAATATCAACATAGCGTTTACCTGATATAAAAACTTCCGCTTCGCCTTGAAACATATCTCGTAGCTCTTGATCTAACGTCACAATTTTCTCTTCTTCTCCAAAAACAAACAATTTTGCAGGGTGTACAGTCTTACCAAACTCTTCTTCTAACGCTTCAATTTCAGCGATATGCACGCCCATATACGCTTCAAAATTATGGTGATGTTCATTTTTCCTTTTTGTATATCGTTGCTCATTTGCACAAACAATATCCGCTAGTCCTTTTTTATGTATATATCGATATATTTCCTGGGCAACCGTATTTTCAAAACTCGATTCATGAAATAAATTCCCATCTGGAAGTAACATTGTCGCTCCATTTAAGCCAGTTGTGTAATATGGGAATGAAAACCTTTTTACAACTTCATCAATTCTGTGTGTAAAGCGGCCAGAGGCAAAACAAATATTTGTCCCTTTCTCAGCTAACCAACACAGCGCACGTTCATCTTCTTTTTGCATATGATTCACATCGTAAACGAGCGTGTCATCTAAATCACTTACAAATAATTTAATCATGTCCTCTTCCCCTTCCATACACAATATCTACTCTAAGTGTACACAAAAAATGTTTGATTTTTGTTAAAAAACAATAAATTTTTACTAAAAAAAATAAACGGGTGTATAATCCCGTTTATTTTTGTCTTTTTACATTTTGAGGTCTTACAATACTTGGTCGTACTTTTAAACTAGACATCGTTGGGCGGAGTAAAATTTTTGTTAACGCGCCCCAATCAAATGGTAAAAACGGCCATAAATAAGGTGTTTGTAAACTTTTTATAGACGTTAAAAATAAAATTAATATCGTCATACCAATTACAAATCCCATCTCATGGAAGAGACCTGTTAAAATAATAACAAACAATTTCCCAACCTTATTTCCTAATCCTAATTCATAACTCGGTGTTGCATATGCACCAATCATCGAAACCGCTACATACAAAATTACTTCTGGCACAAACAAACCTACATCAATTGCAATTTGACCAATTAATATGGCGGAAATCAACCCTGCTGCAGACGATAATGGGGTTGGAGTATGAATAGCAGCCATCCTTAAAAACTCAAGTCCGACCTCTGCCATTAACACCTGTAATAGGATTGGTAAATGCGTCATCTTAGTCGGTCCAATAAAAGCAAGATTTGCTGGTAAAAGAGTTGGATCAAATACAAACACTAACCAAAATGGTAATAAAAATAACGAGAATATAACACCTAAAAAGCGCACCCAGCGTAAAAATGTACCGACAGCTGGATTTTGTCTAAACTCTTCTGCATGCTGTAAATGGTGAAAATATGTTGTCGGTGTAATCATGGCACTTGGCGATGTGTCAACAAGTACTAACACATGTCCTTCTAGTAGATGATTTGCTGCTACATCTGGCCTTTCTGTATATCGAATAAGCGGGAATGGGTTATAGCTTTGCTTTACAACAAATTCTTCTACTGTTTTATCCGCCATCGTAATTCCATCTACATCAATGTTATTTAATTCTTGTTTTATAATCTTTACTAAATCTGGATTTGCAACATCTTGAACGTATGTAATACAAATATCCGTTTGTGATCTATCTCCTACTCGAACCATTTCATTTCGAAGTCGTGGATCTCGAATTCTCCTACGAATTAACGCTGTATTTACAACGATATTTTCAACAAATCCATCCCTCGCACCGCGTACTACCTTTTCGGTATCTGGTTCTGTCGGTGTTCGCCCTGGATAACTACGAACATCAATCGCGAACGCTTCCGTTTCACCTTCCACAAATATCACAATGAGCCCTGATAATACTTGGAGCATTACCTCATCCATCGTTTTCACTTTGCTTACTTGTTGATGGATTAAGCGATTCTCTAAAAGCTTCACTGTATCTTCTTCTACATCCCTTATCTCATTTGTATCCACCGCTTCTTCTAAAATAGGGATAATATAATTTGTATCACAAAGTCCGTTTACAAATAACACACCGATTTCTTTATTCAAAATTTGAAATTTACGAATGCCAACATCGTATGTAACGCCTAGTCCAACTGTCTGCTTTAAATAATTTTCATTATCACTTATGAAAGTTGATATAGGGATATCCACTTTTTTAGGCTTCGTCATAAAAACCACTCCTTTCCAAAATTAATTGAATCGCTTTTCTAGTAATAGGTGATCCCCTCTCCCATTCATCATTCCCGCACATCTTACCAATGTCACCGACTCCAACGATGACAGGAACATTCAAGTCATCTAAACAATAAATTGTATCTCCGCTAATTCTGCCAATTTCACCATCTGGAAGTCCAAATTTATCAACACCGTATTCGGTTAAATTTCCGTTCCGATCTACACTTACATCTACACGTGCCCATTCCCAATGATGCGTATTAGACGCTACCGCTAAAATACCGAGCACATCAATTTGTTTATGGGTAGCTACATATTTTAAAGCCTTTTCACCAGATCCTTCTCCAATAAATCCACTGTCATCAAACATGACAAATACAGGGTCATATGGCGTTTGCATAATAAGCTCAACAACTTTTTTCCCTGTCAATTTGGTTGGATTACTTTGTGATGCTGAAATACACCTTCCCCCAAATTCCTTTGTTAAAAGCTCAATTGTCCGCTTTGCATATTCATCTCCATCTGTGACCAAAACAACCCTTCGTCTCATTTGATTTATCCTTTCGGTTTACATATAAGTGCTATAAAAAACGAAAACAATATCGCTGCGGAAATGCCCGCAGACGTTAAACTAAACATGCCAATACCAATTCCTAAATATCCATGTTTTTCTGCTGCATGCATTGCTCCGTGCAATAGTGAATGTCCAAAACTTGTAATAGGGACTGTTGCTCCAGCACCTGCAAACTTTATTAGTTTATCGTACAATCCAAATCCATCTAAAATTGCTCCGATGACTACAAAAGTTGCCATTAAATGAGCTGGTGTTAACTTTGCGAAATCTAACAATAGTTGCCCAATTACACAAATAGCTCCACCTACAAGAAATGCATATATAAAATCCACAATTCACTCTCCTTTAACTCTCTCAAATACGACACCATGTGCAATTGTTGGAATCGTTTCTTTCTGTTGCATCATTATCGGGCTTAATAATGCGCCAGTGGCAACGACAAAAATTCGTTGTAAATTCCCTTTTTGCATCTCGTGTAATAAATGGCCATATGTGACAACTGCTGAACAAGCGCAACCACTACCACCTGCAAATACTTCTTCTTGACTTGATTCATAAATCATTAATCCGCAATCATTGTATATATGTCCAAGATCGTAACCTTCCTCAAGTAAAAGTTGTTTTGCAATCGGTGTCCCAACAGCTGATAAATCACCCGTAACAATCAAATCATAGTCATCGGCACTTCTTCTTAAATCTTCAAAATGCTGTTGAATTGTATGAGCTGCTGCTGGAGCCATCGCTGCCCCCATATCCAAAGGATTTGTGATTCCTAAATCTTGCACTTTTCCGATTGTAGCCGCCGTAATTTTAATTGCACTTTTTTCATTGCTAATTAATATAGATCCTGCACCAGTCACAGTTGAATTTGCTGTCCCTGGTTTTTGCCCACCGTACTCTGTTGGATAGCGAAATTGTCTTTCAGCCGTTGCATTATGACTACTTACTGTAGCTAAGACACGATTTGCAAATCCACCGTCTATAAAAGCTGAGCCAACTGCTAAAGTCTCCATAGACGTCGCACAGGCGCTAAACATTCCTAAAAAAGGAATGCCCCACTGACGCGCAACATAATTTGCTGTCACTGTTTGATTTAATAAATCTCCCGCTAAAAAGAAATCAATTTGCGATGTTTTTATATTCCCTTTTTGCACTGCTTGTTGAATTGAGTCTGACATTAATCTTCGTTCGGCGAGCTCCCAATTTTCCTCTCCACAATGCAAGTCATCATATGAAATATCAAAATCTTTTCCAAGAGGGCCCTCAGCTTCTTTCGGACCGACAGCAGTACCCGTTGCATTCACATATATATCGTTTTGAAATACCCACGTTTGTTTTCCGGTCAACCTCATACTAGCCCCTCCTTTAAGACATAAAAATTTTAAAGGTATACCTTATTAACCCAATGATATATGCACCAACAACCCCAAATACAATCACACTTCCTGCCAGTTTAAACATATTTGTCGCAATCCCTAGAACAATCCCTTCACTCTTATGTTCTAAAGCAGCGCTTGCCATAGAATTTGCAAATCCTGTTACCGGTACCGCTGATCCTGCTCCAGCAAATTGACCGATTTTATCATATACACCACACCCCGTTAAAATCGCGGATAATAAAACAAGCGTTGCAACAGTTGGGTTTCCTGCCTCTTGTTCACTGAAGTGAAAATAATGTATATAAAATTTCATCAATACTTCTCCAACTGTACAAATGAGTCCACCTACAAGAAATGCTTTGATACAATTTAGTAAATAGTTTGGCTTTGGATGATACTCCTTCACTTTATTTATGTAATCATCCTTCAACTTCTGACTTGTCATTTATATATTGCCTCCTACTTTACGAAATAAATCCAGTGAAACAACGACCCTATTACTTTCCCAAGTACAAGAGCAACGAGTAAAACAATAATCTTCCCCTCTACCCCTACTCGTTTAGCTAAAATAGGTAGAACATTTAACACCTCTGTTAATGCCGCAGCGAGCATTCCAATGAACGTACCACAAAATAGCCCTAATATAACGAGCCAATATTGCGACGTTTGAAGTGTAATGTTTTTCAAACTGCACCAAGCCCCTGTTAAAGTACCTGCAATGACTGCCCACTCAAAATATTGAATATGCTTTCCACTTCTCGTTAATTGGGCTAAACGGGGGATTATACCAAGTACAGCTAAAAATGCGACATATCCACTACCTACCGCTATCCCTCCAGCTAAACCAATTAAAATAACAAACCCAGACTCAATCATCGGCAAGTTGTTTCATATTATCCTTGTTTTCATTAACGATTACATACTGATCAAGTGACTGTTGGTATTGAAACATCTCAACTTCTAACGGACTCGGCTCTTCATTAATTCGTTTTTGAAATACATGATTAAAGAATAGAACCATCCCTAAACCAAGACCTAAAGAATAAGGAATTTGAAATAAAAGTGGTTGTGCATTGAATTCTCCAGTAATCATGTAATATAACCGTTGATGTACTTGTTGCATACTTACATCTTCATGGAAATAAATGATTGCAAGGGCCGCTCCAATGAACAGTAACAGCCATACAAGCCCGAAAAAAATTGGGTGTGCCTTCTTTTTTTCATATATAATTTCAACAAGAGTTTGTCCGGAACCGAGTAAATTAATTTGTACGTGAGATGCTTTCTGTTGAATAATCTCAATTACTTTCATAACATCAATTACAACATGCGTCTTATCATGCGCTGTTATTTTGTAAACTATCTCATTTTGTAACAACTCAACTACGGAAGAATCTCCGGCAAGTTGAGCAACATCGCCCAGCTTTACTTCATAAGTAGGAGAAACTTTTAAACGATTGCGCATTTTAATATAAATCGTTTGTTCCAACTTTCATTCACCCCTTCACTCTTCCTCGTAGTTGTAGTATGGTTATTGAATTTTTTTCTAATACAATTTTTTCATAAAAAAACATCTGCACCATTTTGGTACAGATGTTTTTTACTTATGCCTTTTTCTTAAATAAGTTTGCAATACTTAATGCAAGCCCTCCCCAAATGACTACTATTCCAATAACCATCATCATAATCGCTGATCCACTCATTATGAAACACCTCGATCTTTCCATTCTTTTTCAAGCTTGGCAGAATCCGAATGAATTTGTGCATCCCATTTCTTCAGGCCAATGATTATTGCAACTATGAGGAATGCTGCTGCTATCGACCAACCATACGTTACAACAAACTCAGTCGGATAATCTCCGTAGTTCTTTTTAATATTTTGGATTGTACCATCAATTAGCATATAGCCTAACATAAGCGGAGTAATAACGAGTAAACTCACTCTCCAAAACGTTCCTAATTTAATATCAGATACAAAGTTTGCATGATTTTGATAAACTGGTAAACGGCGTAAAATGAGCCCTATCGTAACTACTTCCGCAAGTGCAATTGTAATTAATCCGAAATTATTAGCGAAATAGTCGACAACATCTAAGAACATAAGTCCACCACGTGTTGCAAAAACAAGAGAAACTAACACGAGAAGGGTTCCCATAATTCCAATAGTTTTTTCCCGACTTAAACTGAATTTTTCAGATACAGCGGCAAAGCATACTTCCGCGAGTGAAATAAGTGATGTAATTCCAGCAACCGTTAACGATAAGAAAAATAAAACACCAAACAACGGTGACATCGGCAATTCATTAATAATTTGGGGAAATACTACGAACGCAAGCCCAACGCCAGCACTTGCTACTTTATCAACCGGTACTCCCATATTATTTGCCATAAATCCAAGAGCTGCAAAGACCCCAATACCTGCTAATAATTCAAATCCTGAGTTTGCAAATCCAGTAATAAAGGCATTATTTGTTGTATCCGAGTTTTTCGGTAAATAACTAGAATACGTAATCATAATTCCAAATGCTAAAGATAAACTAAAGAATATTTGACCGTAAGCAGCAAGCCATACTTTCCCATCAAAAATACGACTCCAATCTGGTTTAAAGAATGCATCTAGTCCTTGCATAGCACCTTCCATCGTCACTGCACGAACAACGATAATAAGGAACATAACAACTAATAAAGGAATAAATATACGGTTAACAACTTCGATTCCTTTTTTAACTCCTTTAAATGCAACGCCAAGCACAATAATCCAAACGAGAGCTAACGGAATTAATACTTCTGGTACAAGTCCTCCAAATTGTCCTGGCTTATCTGCAACATGTAAGTACTCTTTAAATAAAAATGATTGCGTGTCTTTTCCCCATGCTCCAGTAATTGCAAAGTATGTATACGATATAGACCAAGCAATAATCACTGCATAATATGTTGAAACGATAAATGTTACGCACATTTGCCACCATCCAATAAATTCTGCACGCGGGCTAATACGGAAAAATGTAAGTGGTGCTGAGCCACGATGACGATGACCAAGGGCAAACTCAAACGCTAACAATGAAATACCAGTCGTTAATAATGCAAATAAATACGGTAAAAAGAATGCTCCTCCTCCATTTTCATACGCTGTATAAGGAAAACGCCATATGTTTCCTAATCCAACGGCAGATCCGACCGCTGCGAAAATAAAGCCAGCCCTCGTTCCCCATTGTTGCCTCGTTTCCATGTTTCCTTCCCCCTTTATGACAAGTTCATACTTGGATTATATTTTAAATTGACTAAATTATAAATAAATTCTGTTAATTTTTGCGAAAATTAACATCTCTCTCCTATTAACGGCATAAAAAGATCGAATAGACAATTATTCGTCTATTCGATCTTTCATCTGTTTTAATATTTTCTTTTCAAGTCTTGAAACTTGTACTTGCGAAATGCCTATGCGCTCGGCTACTTCTGACTGTGTTTGATCTTTATAGTAACGCAAGTATACAATTAAGCGCTCTCGTTCATCTAGTTCTCTAATCGCTTCTTTTAAAGCAATTTTATCGAACCATTTCGTTTCAGATTGATCTGCAATTTGATCTAAAATAGTGATTGGATCTCCATCGTTTTCATATACAGTTTCATGTATAGATGAAGGGGCCCGGCTCGCTTCTTGTGCTAGAACAACTTCCTCTGGCGTTAGTTCTAGTGCCTCTGCCACTTCATTAATCGTTGGAGCCCTTCCGAATTCTTTGGAAAGCTCATCTCTCATCTTTCGAATTTTGTTTCCTGTTTCTTTTAAAGACCTACTAACTTTCACTGATCCATCATCGCGTAAGAAACGTTGTATTTCACCAATAATCATTGGAACTGCATATGTTGAAAATTTCACGTCGAAAGATAAATCAAATTTATCTACCGATTTCAAGAGCCCAATACATCCAATTTGAAATAGGTCGTCTGGTTCGTATCCTCGATTAAGAAACCGCTGTACAACCGACCAAACGAGGCGCATATTACTTTGAACGATTGTATCTCTCGCTTGTTGATCTCCATCTTGACTTTTTTGAATTAACGCTTTTAGCTCGTGGTCCTTTAACTGAGGTTTCTTCTTCTCATTTTTGACCTCTATGTCCATAGGCTATTCTCCTTAATTGCATAGAGCGTTACTATTTGATAAGTATTTTGTCAAATGGATTGTTGTCCCGAAAGATTCGTTTGAAATAACTTCTACTTCATCCATAAAATTTTCCATGATAGTAAATCCCATTCCGGAACGCTCTAATTCAGGTTTAGTTGTAAAAAGGGGTTGTCTCGCTTCATCTAAGTTAAAGATTCCAATCCCTTCATCTCGAATCGTGAGTTTCACCATTGCTTCTTCCAAAATTACAGAAATATAAACAATACCTTCTGCATTTCCTTCGTATCCATGAATAATTGCATTTGTAACCGCTTCTGACACAACTGTTTTAATCTCCGTTAATTCTTCCATCGTTGGATCTAGTTGTGCAATGAAAGCCGCCACTGTAACGCGAGCGAATGATTCATTTTGACTTAATGCTGAAAATTGAAGGTTCATTTCATTTCTCATCTATGCCACCCCCAACGTCGCGAGCGCGTGCGCTTCACTTTCTTCTAAGCGAACGATTTTGAATAAGCCCGACATTTCAAATAAACGCTTAACAGGCGGTGAAATTGCACAAACAACCATTTCTCCACCTAATCCCTTTACGTGTTTATATCGGCCTAATATAACACCTAGACCAGAACTATCCATAAACGATAAGTTCTCTAGGCTCAAAACAATATGATGAACACCATGTGTCTCAATCATATCTGTTACTTTCGTTCGCAACTCTTCAGCCGTATGATGATCTAATTCACCCTCTAGTCTCACACATAGGACGTCACGTTTTACTTCTAATTGCATGGAAAGACTCACACGATTTCCTCCTTATGCTCAAACTTTACTTATTCACATACATAAAGATTTTCGTGATATAAAATAAGAATCCTTCCTGCTGACAAAAGAAGAACTATTTCGTCATAAAGTGAAACCTTTCAGCATTATTCACTTACATACGAATAGAAAAGCGGCAAAATATTTGCCGCTATTTTGATGTTGAAAACATCCCAAAACTTCTTTTAAATAACTCCCACCAGCTCGCTGCAGCAACATCTTCTTTTGCTATAATTGTTTGTTTTAATAAAACATCTTTATCTTTTTTTATAACAAGGGTGCCAAGCGCGTCACCTTTTTTAATCGGTGCTTTTACTTTCTTTTCAGCAATTACTTCTTGTTTTACCTTGTCCATATTCTCGCCCTTCTTCATAAGAAGAGAAACATTATCTGACGCAACTAAATCTACTTTTTCTTTTTTCCCTTTTCCTACTTGAACTGTCTTAATTTTTTCGCCGCGCGTATACAATTTCTTTGTCATATATTGTCCAAATGCATAGTCAAGAAGCTTTGTCACTTGGTTGTTCCGTTCTTTTGATGTTGGTGCTCCCATGACAACTGAAATGACACGCATACCATTTTTTTCAGCCGATGCTGTTAAACAATATTTCGCTTCTGTCGTAAAACCTGTTTTTACTCCATCTACGCCAGGATAAAAACGTACTAGTTTATTCGTATTAACGAGCCAAAACTTTTTATCCGTATCTTCACGTAAATAATCTTCGTACTTACCTGTGTATTTACGAATAAGTGGATACTTCATCAATTCTCTCGCCATTATAGCCATATCATTTGCTGTCGAATAATGGTCTTTGGCCGGAAGACCTGTTGGGTTTTGAAAATGTGTATTTTTCAGCCCTAAATCTTTCGCCTTTTTGTTCATCATATTTACAAATCCTTCTTCTGAACCTGCGATGTGCTCGGCTACTGCAACAGATGCGTCATTTCCAGATGCAATTGCAATACCCTTTAACATCTCATTTACAGTCATCTCTTCCCCAGGTTCTAAAAAGATTTGCGATCCACCCATTGAAGCTGCATGTTCGCTTGCTCTAACTTTATCGGTCAGTTTTAGTTTTCCTTTTTCAACTTGTTCCATAATTAAAAGCATTGTCATAATCTTTGTCATACTAGCAGGTGGTAATTTTTCATTTGGGTTTTTATCAAATAAAACTTTACCTGTATCTTGCTCAATTACGATTGCTGACGACGCTTGTTCCGCTAACTTCGGCGTTGTTTCTTCTGTTTTCTCCTGCTTCGTTTTTTCAGATTGCGCAAAACTCACTGAAGTTCCAGAAAGCAATAACATGAAACAAACAAGTATTCCAAAAACTCGCTTCATGACTAACCCTCCATTCTATATCAGACCTATTTTTTCCAATTCTCCTTTTTTTAATACCAATTTTTTCTATTATTTTCAGTTGACAAATACATTCGCCCCTTATATTGTATTAAGTGTATTACGCATAGTAGTACACTTAATACATATGAGGAAGGAGACATTGCTCTTGCATATTCAACTTGACCCAAGAAGCAACACTCCGATATGGGAACAAATTGTTCAAAATATAAAAGAACTCGTATTGAAAAACATGTTGGCTCCAAGTGATAAACTTCCTTCTGTACGCGAACTCGCTTCTTTACTCGTTATAAATCCAAATACAGTGAGTAAAGCGTATCAAGAGTTAGAGCGACAAGGAATTATTGAAACGTTACGAGGAAAAGGAACATTTGTATCCCAATCGATTACCCCAACATTAGACGAAAGGAAAATCGCTATGGTTGAAAAGCAATTTCATCAATTACTATTAGAAGCCTCTTATCTTGGTATTACGAAAGATAAAATTCATGATTGGATAGATTCATACTATAAAGAGATTGGAGGGAATACGGATGTTGAAAGTGACAAGCTTGAAGAAAACAATTGATAATCAAACAATTTTAGACGATGTTTCTTTCACATTACAAAAAGGTAGTATCGTCGGATTACTTGGAAGAAATGGTGCGGGGAAAACAACTTTATTACGAACGATGGTCGGCATTTTAGACCCAGATGAGGGAACTGTTACATATGAGGATATCGACATTCATAAGAATCCTGAAACGAAACAAAAAATCGTATATGTCCCGGATTCTACTAACATACTGAACGGTTATACAGTAAAAGAAATCGTGAAGTTTTATAAAGCAGTTTATACCGCATTTGATGAACCATATTTCTACGAACTACTAGAACGTTTCAACTTACCAAACAAACGAATTCGTAGTTATTCAAAAGGAATGAAGGCACTGCTTGCCATCATTTTAGCTGTTGCTGCACAGGCAGAATATATTATTTTAGATGAACCAACAAACGGACTTGATCCTATCGTTAAAAGACAGATTTTACAGTTTCTCGTTGGAGAAGTTGCAGAAAAAGAGATTACCATTTTCATATCTACCCATCATTTAGATGAAGTTGAACAAATTGCAGATACAATCATCATATTAAAAGGACATACCGTATCTTCTATTACATCACTAGACGATGCAAAATCACAATTTGCTAAAATTCAAGTTGCTTATGAACGATCATTACCTCAAAAACTAGAAAACTTAAGCAATATTAAAATATTAAATCAAACGGGAAAAGTATATACGATTTTAATTGAAGGAAATGTAGCTGTAACGCTTGAGAAGTTTTATAAAGAGCAACCTATACTCATTGAAGAATTAACAATGTCACTTGAAGATATTTTTATCACTACATTTGAGGAGGATTCACATGTTTCATAAAGCTTTATGGATGAGGCAATGGAAGCAAGGAAAATATATAATTCTATTATTCTGGTTAACTAGTTTATATCAACTACCTTATAAATATTATCAAGAAGCGCAAATGCAACTAAAACTATCAAAAATGAAGTTTGGTGACTATGCATATTACTACTCCTACTATTTTCAGACATCTGATGGTGCCGTCTTCTTTCAAGGAGCTACTCTAATTGCACTCGCTTGTCTTTTAATTGGATGGGAACGTAATAATCAATCAACTGATTTTCTATTCTCGATGCCTTTTAAACGAAAGGATATTTTTTTAACAAAATGGTGGCTTGGTGTTTTGAATATTATTATAGTACAAATTGTTTGCTGGATTAGCATGTACGGAATAAAGAACATGTCGTTTCACAATGAGTATCAAACCTTTGCTCCGTTCTATAGTTACTTTCTATATGCTACCGTTGTACTTATCGCTATTTATACATTCACCTTATTTATCGGGACTTTTACTGGACATATATTTTCTCAAAGTATTTTAACTATCATTCTATTATTTTTACCATACGGTTTTGGATGGTTAATTTCCGGATTCATTTATTCACACGCACAATGGTCTGTAGATGCAATCGGAGAAATAGAGCTCCATACTCATGAGTACTTACAACATATAGGTATCATTTCACCATTAGAATATTTTTCTATTACTTATGATTACCACCCGATAGAAACATTTGATGACTATGGCAATAAACTTCCCAGTGTATCACAGGACAATCCTACGGAGCGTATTTCTGTACCTTCTCCTTGGACACTATTAACACCATTTTCTTACATCATTACCTTTTTATCAATAGCAACCTTTCTATATACACGTACACCGAACGAACAAAGTGGAAAAATACTATTGTTTCCTAACTTGCAAAAATGGTTCATAATTTGCACTGTTCTATGCTTCGGACTACTTGGTGGTAGAATATTAGGCGGACGAGATGCACTTCTGTCTTATTATGTTGGATTTTTCCTATTCGCTACCATAAGTTACTTCATTTTTACACGTCTATTAAAATTGAAGTTTGCTTTTGTAGGGAAATAAATATGCATTAAGGTGGTGGATACATGTTTCCAAAAGCATCTTAGATGTGAAACTATAAACACGGAACAATGACATTAAATAGAAGCTGACGAAAAAGGTATATAATGACAAAAGAAATATGTTATGAATTATTTAACTCTTATATGAACTAAATAAAAAAGGCATTGCACAAGAGCAATGCTTTTTTATTATATATCCCGATCTAAATAAAGAGGTTATTTCACATTCTCTCTCCTATCCCCATACACCATCTCTTCTTTCATCCCAAATCCATCACCATTTTGCACAATTTGCTCTGTCGGTGCAACTATACTTTCAGCAATTTTCCATTCCCCACGCTCTTTTACGAATACTTGTAGAAAATAGTTCATGCCATCTAATTGATATGCATTTTCTTTTTTCACATTATAGTGAATCGCAATGTAGTACACTTGAATGTTTTCTTTCCCTATTTTTGATACGTATTGCGATAGTCTCGGTATATAAAGTGCTGCTTTCTGAAAAGATAGTTGCTTCGCTTTAACAAGCGATGAACTTGTTACATTACGTAATGTGTCCCGATTACGAATATTATCGCTATGGTGGAATAATACTGCGTTTTGCATAGAACGAACCCATAATTTCGAATATAAGACTGTATTATCGTTTTCGATGTACTTCACTTCTTTTCGCACCACTTGGATAGGCGTATCTGCGTACGTGAATGTTTGAAAACAGAAAAAACTACCAAATAAAATGGTAAGTGCAGCAATATATTTCATAATCTTTCCTCCGATCTTTTAATTAAAGTATCGGAGTTTCAAAATATTTTTATTCAAAAGAAAAAGGATAGGAGTGCTTTCGCTTCCTATCCTCATTTATTATAATACGCGGCCAAATAGTTCTAAGACCATTTCTATTTCTTGGTCGCTCCAACCTTTAAATCTCTCTTTATAATATTCTTTACGCACAGCTTCAAGTTTTTCAGTTACTTCTCTTCCGTGCTCTGTAATTTCTAAGTACACGATTCGACGATCTGAATTAGAACGTTTTCTTTCTACTAATCCTTTTCGTACGAGACGATCTGTAACAGCTGTAATATGACTGGAGGTTACGTTTACTTCACTCGCAATTTGCGAAGCCATCTGTGGACTGTTTAAAAATAACGCACGTAATACAGAAAATTCATTATATGGCATATGTTCTGCAAAACGTGTATTAATATCATTTTGTAATAAACGTATCATTTTTCGAAATGATGCAGATAAATCTAAAATCAGCGTTTCTCTTTTTTCGTTCAATAGCCTCGTCCCTTTTTTATCATATTTACACATATTATAATCTATAAATACCTATGTTGTATATGCTTTCTTTCCTCAACATTCTCATTTATGTAACTTTTTTCATATAAATTTCTTTTTTGTTCACACATATACATATAAAAAGGATGGTGATGGAAAATGCAGGGTGGAATGAATCCTTATTTACACAACGTACGCACTGCTAATACTGGTAAAGAAGCTACTATTACTGTACAAGGAGAAGGTGTTGTAAAAGCAAAACCGAATGTTGTTATATTAACACTCGGCATTCGAACAGATGATAAAAATGTAAAACAGGCTCAAGAAGAAAATGCAGTGCAATCCAAACAATTGCTGGATGCACTTAAACAGCTTGGTATTGCCGATAAAGATATAGAGACGATTTCTTATACAATTACTCCTCAATACGAATATGTAAATGATAAAGCATTGCTACAAGGATACCGTGTAGAGCATTTGTATGAAATTACCGTTTTAAATGTACAAAAAGCTGGGGAAGTATATGATATAGCCGTTTCAAATGGCGCAAATGTAGCAAAAGGGTTACGTTTCCGAGTATCTCATCCAAATAAATATTATGAGCAAGCTCTCATTCAAGCTCTGCACCAGGCAGTAGAAAAAGCTCGTGCTATTGCGAGTACATATAATTTAAATATTAATCCTGTTCCCCTCTCATTCGTTGAAGAATCTGCCCAATTACCAAGGGAGGTTACGTCTTATGCTACTTTACATGTGCAAGCAGCTCCACCTATTCAATCGGGAGAATTAGAAATTATTTCAACAATACGGGCAATTTTTACGTATTTATAAATAATTTCATTTATAAGTAAACGTTATCATTTTCCTTGTTGTAAAAACATGATGTTCTGATATAATAAAGGACGGTGAGCTCTTACGAAAGAGATATCACGGGTGGGAGAGGGATATGAAAAAGAAGGTTTAACATGAAAGGAATACTTGAAAGAACATTTAAATTAGGTTTACACGAAACATCACCAAAACAAGAAGTTTTAGCTGGAGTTACGTCATTTTTCACGATCGTATATATTATGATTGTAAATGCGTCAATTTTATCCGATGCTGGCATTCCTCTTGAAGCTGGAATTTTAGCAACTGTTTTCAGTTCATTTGTCGGATGTCTACTCATGGCATTTTGGGCAAATGCACCTGCTATTCTTGTCCCTGGTATGGGTGTAAATGCATTCTTCACGTACACAGCTGTGCATACGCTTGGACTAACTTGGCAAGAAGCATTGGCTGCTGTCTTTATCTCTGGTATTATTTTTGCAATTGCCGCTTTTACACCAATCGCTCGCGTGCTATCAGTATCAATTCCAAAGTCATTAAAGGAAGCGATTACTGTCGGCATCGGATTATTTTTAGCGTTTATCGGATTGCAAAAAGGTGGTTTAGTCGTTTCGAACCCAAATACTGCTGTTGCAATGGGTAAATTAAGTAACCCTGTCGTTCTTGCGACCGTGCTTACTCTTATCGTTGCACTTGTACTATTTATTCGTAACGTACGTGGAAACTTTTTATGGACGATTGCAATAGGAACTGGTATTGCATGGCTATTTGGCCTTGTTGATACAAGTCAAATCGGAAATAGTTCATTCTCATTCGCTAATTACGGCGATGTCTTTGGAGCTATGTCATTTGGCAAACTTTCTTCCTTACCGTTTTGGATTGCAACATTCTCCTTAAGCATGGTGCTTATTTTTGAGAACATGGGACTTCTGCACGGTTTATTAGAAGATGACCGTAAATTCCCACGTGCTTACCAAGCCAATGCAATTTCAGCAATGACATGTGGTCTATTTGGCACAAGCCCTACCGTATCAACAGTAGAGAGTGCCGCAGGTATTACTGCAGGCGGAAAGACAGGTCTGACGTCTATCGTTACGGGGTTGTTATTCTTTGCATCATTGTTTGCACTTCCGTTTGTCAAACTAATTCCTGATAGTGCCATTGCACCAATCTTAATTATTATTGGCGGCCTGATGATTACAAGCATTCAGCAAATTCCTCTGAACGATTTTTCAGAAGGATTTCCAGCGTTCTTAATTATCGTCATGATCCCGCTCACATATAGTATCGCTGATGGCATTGCGTTCGGATTTATTGCTTACCCTATCTTAAAAGTTGCTCTTGGAAAGCGTAAAGAAGTCGCACCATCTATGTATATCATTACATGCTTATTCTTAGCTATGTTTGTATTACATGCTATTGGTTAAGAAAAAACACCGGGGAAATCCTCGGTGTTTTTTACTTAAACCATCCTTTTTTATAAAACCAGGCCATCATTCCGCCGCCAATTAATGCCATTAGAAGAAGACAAATAAAATAACTATATTGTCCACCAAGCTCTGGCATATGCGTAAAGTTCATTCCATATACTCCCGCAATAAATGTTAATGGCATGAAAATAGTCGAGAATACAGTTAATGTTTTCATAATGTTATTCATATGATGTGAGTTTAATGAAAAATAACTATCCCGAATATCCGCCGTTAACTCTCGACTTGCCTCAATCATTTCCGTAAGTTTAAGTAAATGATCATGTATATCTTTAAAATAAATCTCATGATCACTTATACCGTAAAAACGAGTGGAATTCAAAATACGATACAATAAATCACGCATTGGAATAATTGTACGTCTTAACTTAGATAAATCTGCCCTAATATCAAATACTTCTTCTAGCACGGCTCCTGCTGTCTCACCTGTTAAATTATCATCAATCGCATTTAAATGGTCTTCAATGTAATATACAGGTGCGAAATAATCATCTACAATTTGATCAGTGATCGTATGTGCTACATGTAAAGGCCCTTTCTTAATCCGCCTCTTCTCACCAAGTGTTTTCCATACTCTTTCAATTGCATTATTATGAGAAAAATGGAAAGAAACAATATAGCGATCACTAACAAACAAATCAATTTCATGTGGTTCTAGCCCATCTTCTCCAAACGCGTGAAGAACTAAAAAGTTATATCCATCATAAAAATCAACTTTTGGCCTCTGTACATATTCTAGACAGTCTTCAATTGCAAGGGGATGGAACTTAAAATGGTCTTGCAAAATATATGTATACTCTTCTTTCGTTGGCTTATATAAATCTAGCCAATACCATACAATATGGTCTTTCTTTGTTTCTTCTAGAGAAACATCATATAATACTTCATCTGTTTTTGTTACTGCACAAATTCTAATCATAATTTCACCCATTATTATTATAAACAAAAAATAGTAAAAAAAGCCAAGGAGAAATCTCCTCAGCTTTTTTTTATTACTTCGTTACGATACCGTGTACTAAAGTTGGTGCATCTACGTGTTCTTTAGAGATCTTCATGTTCTCATAAATTTTCGCTTTTACATCTTCAACATTTTCGCGGTTTGCGTAAATTGTAACAAGGGATTCACCTTGCTTCACGCCATCGCCTACTTTTTTGCGCAGCATTAGACCAACTGCTAAATCAATTTCAGACTCTTTCGTTGCACGTCCTGCTCCTAAAAGCATTGCTGCTGTTCCGATTTCGTCTGCAACGATTTCTGATACATATCCGTCTTCTTTCGCTTCCACTTCAATTTTAAATTGTGCTTGTGGCAATTTAGAAGGGTCATCAACAACAGATGCGTCGCCGCCTTGCGCTGATAAGAACGTTTTAAATGATTCTAGCGCTTTTCCGTTGTTCATTACTTCAATTAGCTTTTCACGTGCATCTTCTAAAGATGAAGCTTGTCCAGCAAGGTACACCATTTGACTTCCAAGTGTTAAACATAGCTCTTCTAAATCTTTCGGCCCTTTACCTTGTAATGTATCAATTGCTTCTTGTACTTCTAATGCGTTACCGATAGCTTCACCGAGTGGTTGACTCATATCAGAAATAACTGCCATCGTATTACGACCAACGTTATTACCGATGCGTACCATTGCTTCTGCTAAACGTTTTGCATCTTCATCCGTTTTCATAAATGCACCTGCTCCAGTTTTTACATCAAGAACAATTGCATCTGCACCAGCAGCAATTTTTTTACTCATAATCGAACTTGCAATAAGCGGAATTGAGTTTACTGTTGCTGTTACATCACGAAGTGCATATAACTTTTTATCAGCAGGTGTTAAGTTACCACTTTGGCCGATAACAGCGATTTTGTTTTCATTTACAAGACGCATGAATTCATCGTTTTCAATTTCCACATGGAATCCTGGAACTGCTTCTAATTTATCAATTGTACCACCAGTATGTCCTAAACCGCGTCCAGACATTTTCGCTACTGGTACACCTAAAGCAGCTACTAATGGACCTAATACAAGTGTCGTTGTATCACCAACACCACCTGTCGAATGCTTATCTACTTTTACACCTTCAATAGCTGATAAGTCGATTGTATCACCGCTATTTACCATTGCCATCGTTAAATCAGCACGCTCTTGATCGTTCATATCTTGGAAGAAAATTGCCATTGCAAGTGAACTTACTTGATAATCAGGAATATCACCATTTGTATATCCTTCAACAATAAAGTTAATTTCTTCTGTCGTTAATGCATGTCCGTCACGTTTTTTTGCAATTAGGTCCACCATTCTCATTGTGAAGTCACCCCTTCATTTGTTTTACGATTGCTTTTACTAATGCTAAGAAGTTAGCTTTAACACGTTCTGTCGTTTCAATTACTTCATCGTGGTGAAGTGGCTGATCTAAAATACCAGCTGCCATATTTGAAATACAAGAAATACCTAATACTTTCATACCAGCATGACGCGCTACAATTACTTCAGGTACTGTTGACATACCAACTGCATCTCCGCCAAGTGTACGAAGCATACGAATTTCAGCAGGTGTTTCATATACAGGACCTGTCATTCCTACGTATACACCTTCTTGTACTTTAATATTTAAGTCTGCTGCAACTTGTTTCGCCATTTCGCGAAGTTCTACTGTATATGATGTAGACATATCAGGGAAACGTACGCCCATTTCAGAATCATTCGGTCCGATTAATGGATTCGTACCCATGAAGTTAATGTGGTCTGAAATTAACATAAGATCGCCTGGCTCAAATGATGTATTTACACCACCAGCTGCGTTTGTTACAACTACTGTTTCTACACCTAGTTCTTTCATAACACGAACTGGGAATGTTACTTTTTGCATGTCGTATCCTTCATAGAAGTGGAAACGTCCTTGCATTGCTACTACTGTTACACCTTGAAGTGTACCAAATACTAGTTGACCTGCATGGCCTTCTACAGTTGATACTGGGAATTCAGGGATTTCACTGTAAGGTACTGTTACTGCGTTCTCAATTTCGTCTGCTAATACACCTAGTCCTGATCCAAGGATTAGTCCTACTTGTGGTGTCTCTTGAAATTTCTCTTTTAAGTATGAAGCTGATTTTGTAATAAGTTCACGATTCATTTGTTTATCCCCCTATTTCTTTAGCTCGTTTAAGAAGCTTGTTCCGTATTCTGGCATTTTCACACCGAAGTTTTCTGCTACTGTTGCACCAATATCAGCAAATGTTTGACGAAGTGGTAACTCTTGTCCGCCTTCTTTCATGCTTGGGCTATATGCTAATAATGGTACATATTCACGTGTATGGTCAGTACCAGGGTGAATTGGATCATTACCGTGGTCTGCTGTAATTAATAATAGATCATCTTCTTTTAGTTTTGCGAATACTTCTGGAAGACGTGCATCATATTCTTGCAGAGCTTCTCCGTATCCTTGTGGATCACGGCGGTGGCCGAATAATGCATCAAAGTCAACTAAGTTTAAGAAGCTAAGACCTGTAAAGTCCATATTTAATGTATCTACAAGCTTATCCATTCCATCCATGTTAGACTTCGTACGAAGTGATTCAGTTACCCCTTCGCCATCATAAATATCAGAGATTTTACCGATAGCAATTACATCGTAGTCACTATCTTTTAATTCATTCATTACTGTACGACCGAATGGTTTTAATGCATAGTCATGACGGTTTGGTGTACGTGTAAAGTTTCCAGGTTCACCAACGAATGGACGAGCAATAACACGACCTACCATGTATTTCTCATCTAATGTTAATTCACGTGCAATTTTACAAATTTTATATAATTCATCAAGTGGCACTACTTCTTCGTGTGCTGCAATTTGCAATACGCTATCAGCAGAAGTATAAACGATTAAAGAGCCTGTTTCCATTTGCTCTTGACCAAGTTCATCAAGAATCTCAGTTCCAGAAGCTGGCTTATTACCGATAATTTTACGGCCTGTTTTTTCTTCTAATTCATCAAGTAATTCTTTCGGGAATCCTTCTGGGAACACTTGGAATGGTGTATCAATGTAAAGGCCCATGATTTCCCAGTGACCTGTCATTGTATCTTTACCAGTAGATTTCTCTTGCATTTTTGTGTAATATCCAAGTGGTTTCTCTACTTTAGAGATACCTTTCATTTCTCGAATGTTACCAAGACCTAATTTCACCATGTTAGGCATTTGTAACCCATTCATATGTTCAGCAATGTGACCAATTGTGTCAGATCCTAAATCACCAAATTGCTCAGCATCTGGTGCTTCACCGATTCCCACAGAGTCCATTACGACTAGGAATATACGTTTATATTTATTCATAACTGCGACCTCCTATAAGTTCAGTTCTACTTCTTGTAGTATGTTCAAAACGCTATAAAGTGAAACTGTTATCCAAAAGAATTCTCATTGTCAAACAGTACTTCTTTAAATCATTTTCTAACCTATTTCGTTTACTTGAAACGATTCAAAAACATTTCTAGTTTTTTCTAAGTCAGATGTCAGACATCTGATACTGATATCATAACATGTTTACGCTTTCTTTTTAATACATTTTCGTAGAATTTCTCATTTTCTTCACACTTCTATTGTAATCCATTCTGCAACGAAGTGCTAATTTTTTTATGATTTATTTCTTCATATTAAAAATAAAAAGTAGCTCTAAAGAGCTACTTTTTATTTTACTTCTATTGTTTCTTCTTCATGTTCATGCAATTCGCCTTTTCTTACATGTACTTTCACTTTGTAAGCACCGTTCTCTTTGAAAGTATGTTTCGTTTCATACTCTCCTTTATTCCCTTCTTTCGCTGGAATAAATTCGTGTTTTTCAACACCATCTTTCCAAATCTCTAGTTGTACTTCAGCACCAGTTAATGCTTCTTCTTTTTGCTTTAAATGAACTTTCATTGTAGATTCAGCATTTGCCTTTATGTCTCCAGCCATAAGATGGATCATTGTGTCACTTTTATGATCTCCATGTCCTGCACTGTGATCACTATTTTCTTTTTTCGCATCTTCTACTTTCGCATTTCCTACAGCAACTTTCACTTCTGGCATAACGTGCATTTCACGTGCATTTGTATGAGGAATAATATGATATACTCCATCAGTTTCAAATGTTTTCTCGACTGCATAAACACCTTTTCCTTTATGCTTACCATCTAACATCTCGTGTTTCTCGTCGCCATCTTTCCAAATTTCAAACTTTACGTCATCAGCATCCGTTACTCTTTCTTTTCCTTGTGTAACAAGTGCTTGTACTTCTGTTTTTTCACCTGGTTTAATTTCTTTCGGATTTGTTTGGACTGCTACTTTTATAGCTTCAAGTTTCTGTTCTTTTTTCGGTTCTTCTTTGTTTGTATTACAGCCAGCCAACGCTAGCATCGCGATAAATAAAGTTATAATCAGTTTTTTCATCATCATTTCCTCCTTTATACTCTATTTAGTATAGAGGAAATACATTGTAATATTCCAGTCTTCTGCTGAAAACAATATACGAAATGTTTGTGAAGTTTCTGTGAAACGCTCTTCCCCTCTTAATCTATGAAAAAAAGAGCATAGTAACTATGCTCTCGGATGAAACTGTTTATATACATCTTTTAATCTAGTTTTTGAAACGTGCGTATAGATTTGCGTCGTTGAAATATCTGCATGTCCAAGCATTTCTTGTACAGCACGTAAATCTGCTCCATTTTCTAATAAGTGCGTAGCAAACGAGTGACGCAACGTATGAGGTGTAAGCTCTTTTTCAATATTTGCTTCTTTCGCTAATCGTTTTAATATTTTCCAAAATCCTTGTCTTGATAATCGATTACCATGATGGTTTAAAAAGAGTGCATCTACTACTTTTTTCCCCATTAATTCTCTTCTTCCTTTTTCAATATACTTTTGAATCGCTTCCGTTGCTAAACTTCCTAGTGGAATAATTCTTTCTTTATTCCCTTTCCCTATGCAACGAACAAATCCCATCGTTAAATGTACATCTTCTAAATTGAGTGCAATCAATTCTGAAACACGAAGTCCTGTCGCATACAGTAACTCTAGCATCGCCTTATCACGAATCCCAAAAGCACTTGTCATTTTTGGTGTTTGAAGTAACGCCTCTACTTCATCAACTGATAATACTTTTGGTAATTTCCGTTCCCCTTGTGGCGTTTCAATATGTACGGATGGGTCGTGTTCTACTGCTCGTTCACGAAGTAAAAATTGGTGGAACGAACGAATTGATGCGATATGACGCGCCAATGTTTTCGAAGATTTTCCGTTTTCTTTTAAATACTGCAAAAAGTTAACAATGTGTAAACGGGTGACTTCATGAAAAGTTTTCGTCTGTTCCACATTTTGCAAATACTTTACGTAGCTTTTTAAATCCCGTTCATAAGATACTACTGTATTCTTTGCTAATCCTTTTTCGACAACCATATAATGAATAAAATCTTTTAATTGATCTTCCACTCTACACTACTCCCCATTTTCATAGAAAAACATCATTCTATTTACGAAAGCATCCTTTGCCGGTTCTTCATTCCCTGATACTTTTTCTACAGTCTCTTCTTTAGGTTTTTCATAACGATGATAGCTTTCATATTCTTCATTTATCCATAGTATAGCGAAATAAAACAAAATCGTACAACTTGTAAATAATAAAAATACTTTTATTCCATCAAAAGTTAATTTTAAAGCTCGGCGCATTGTAAATTCCTCCAAAATATAAGTTATTACAACATATGCCAAGCTTTCACCAATTTATACCTTATTCAAATAAAAAACCTCTTCCTAGATAAATAGGAAAAGGTTATTTTTCATCCGTTTCATTTTCTTGACAGTTTTTACAAATCCCATGGAATGTTAAACGATGATCTTTCACCTTAAAGCTCCAGTCTCGTTCTACTTTCCTTTCCACTTCACCAAGTAAATCTTCTTGTATTTCTTGTACAGCACCACATTGTGTACAAATCAAATGATGGTGGAAACGCTGCGCACCTTCTTGGCGTAAGTCATAGCGTGAAACACCGTCTCCGAAGTTAATCTTATCGACAACTTTTAACTCAGATAATAGTTCTAAAGTTCGATAGACGGTTGCTAATCCGATCTCTGGCGACTTTTCTTTTACAAGGAGGTAAACATCTTCTGCGCTTAAATGATCTTCTTCATTTTCTAGCAGCACACGAACTGTTGCTTCACGTTGCGGTGTTAATTTGTAGCTCGCTGCATGTAATTGCTTCTTAATTCGTTCAATTCTTTCTTCCATTCGGTACTACTCCCTCCTCGCCACTCTTACACCATTATATCAGAAGAAGGGCTTCTGTCAAAAGAAAAAACAATAAAAACAAATTGATAATTATTCTCAAAAAGTATTTATTTTTTATTAATAGCCTCAACGACTTCTTTCATTAAAACTGGTGATGCGTAAGCCTCCACACTAGAAGCAAGTGCTAACACCACTCCAATTACGAGAAAGAAGCATGTATAACGGATTAATAATGGTAATAGTGGCTCGGTTATTTTTCTAATAAATTGATGCCTAATCATCCGTAAAGAAAAACTTGCAGCAATGGTTGTCATAACGAGAAAGACTGGAATGATAATTAAATTTTGTGGCAAAACAGATACAAATGCTAATAATAGTCCATTCCATCCATGCTGACTTACTAAAAAACCAACTGTAAATCCAACGACAACTCCTTTTACAAATAATAAAATAAAAATAAGTGGTAATCCAATAATTGAAATTCCTAAAATCCAAATAAATCCGATGTATTTTAATTGCGAAAAGTAACTTTCTCGAAACATTTCGCCCGCAATGGCAAATTCTCCTTTAGAGACTTGTCCAAAAAAACGTTGTAAATAAAATGATAAATCTTGTTTTTGATTGATTTGTAAACTATTCACGAGAATGGCTCCGAATATTACTCCCATCAATAATAAAACAGCGTTAAATATATATAATGAAGAGTTTTCCTGTATGTGAGACATTACACGGTCTTGCCAATTTTTTCGCCACATTTTTCTTCCCTCCGTTCACACTCTTATTAAAAATGTATGAAAGAAAGAAAAAAGTATGACGAATTAACATTGAAATTCCGCTCTACTTTGCTAAACTAAAAAGTAGAGAATAGGAGGGATTTCTCTTGAAACCATTATTATTAGATTTTCCAACATTATTTCAAACTGAACGCTTGCAAGTTCGTAAACCATTTCCAGGTGATGGTGCAGAAGTATATGAAGCAATCCAAGCTTCTCTAGAAGACTTAGTACCGTGGATACCAATTAACGCTGAAACAGAAGAGAGTGCTGAAGAAATTGTTCGCGAAGCTCACGGACAGTTTTTACTTCGTGAAACACTTGATTTTCACTTATACGATAAAGTATCTGGTACATTCATCGGAGCAATTACACTAAAGCCTGAAAACTGGGATATTCCAAAGTTTTCACTTCACTTCTGGCTACATAGTGCCTATACAAAACAAGGCTATATGACCGAAGCTGTTAAAGGTGCAATTCAGTTCGCCTTTGATAAACTAGGCGCTAGAAGAATTGAAATTCGTACTGATGCAACAAATATAAATGCATGTAGCTTAGCAGAACGTCTAGAATTCATTCTAGAAGGGACAATGGAAAATGATTTCCTAGCACCAGATGGTAGCTTACGTGATGCACGTGTATATGCAAAAATCAATTAAAAAACACTCGCCTTTGGCGAGTGTTTATTTTTGTAGTTGTAAATATTGTACTGCAAACATCGTCTTCGCATCATGAATACGAAGATCTTTCATAAGAGTAATCGCTTCTTCTAACGATACTTCCATTAATTCCACAAACTCATCTTCATCTAACTCAGCTTTATTTTCTTTTCTTGTCAAACCTGTCGCTTTATATACATATAAAATTTCATCTGCGAATCCTGGAGATGTATAGAAAGAAGTAATGAGCTCCATATTTTCACATACATATCCTGTTTCCTCTTCTAATTCACGAACTGCTGTTACCTCAGGTTTTTCACCAGGTTCTAACTTGCCAGCCGGAATTTCTATAATCGCCTTTTCAAGTGCTTTACGATACTGCTCAACAAGCACAATTTTCCCCTCATCAGTAATAGCAATAATAGCAACTGCACCAGGGTGATTTACAATTTCACGTTTACTCATTGCTCCATTTGGTAATACTACATCATCAACACGAACTTTTATAACTCTACCATCAAAAATTGGCTCAGTTTTTACTGTTCTCTCTGCAAGATTACTCATACTACTTCATCTCCCTGTTCTATTTCCTATTCTTTCCTCATACATTTTACCACATTGAAAGGAGCGTGATAGAAATGAAAGTTTATATTTTACCAAATCGCGTCACTTTAGTCGGAAAAGCATGGCAAATTCGCCATAAGCTAAAGCAATATAGCAAAGAGTATACAACTGTACAAGAGTGGATTACAGCAAATAAAGTGAAACATTAATCATGCTTTTACGGGCAGTTAATGCGAAGCGGAAAGTAAACGTTTGTCAACCTCTTTTCCCTCTCGTACAATAAAGGTAAGGAGGTTGACCTATGAAAAAACGTCAATTAGGAAACTCAGATTTGTTTGTTACAGAAATGGGCCTTGGCTGTATGTCTCTCGGTACATCTGAAACAGAAGCTATGCATATTATCGATGAAGCTATCAATTTAGGAATTAATTTTTTTGATACAGCAGATTTATATGATTACGGATTAAATGAAGAATTTGTTGGAAAAGCCTTGAAGGGAAGAAGAGACCAAATTGTACTTACAACGAAGGTTGGAAATCGTTGGACAGAAGAAAAAAATGGCTGGTCTTGGGATCCTTCTAAAGCTTACATAAAGACTGAAGTAAAGGAAAGTTTACGTAGACTTCAAACTGATTATATTGACCTTTACCAACTTCATGGCGGAACAATTGAAGATCCAATAGATGAAACAATTGAAGCTTTTGAAGAATTGAAAAAGGAAGGTATTATTCGCCATTACGGTATTTCTTCTATACGCCCAAATGTCGTTCGTGAATATGCAAAACGCTCAAACATCGTTAGTGTACTAATGGAATATAACCTTTTAAATCGTCGTCCAGAAGAATGGTTCCCCCTTCTAAATGAACACGAAATTAGCGTCATTGCCCGCGGGCCACTTGCAAAAGGAATTTTAACTGACAATAATGCAAGAAAGATAGAAAGAGTAAAGGAAAAGGATTATCTCTCTTATTCTTACGATGAATTACATGCAACTCTAGCAAGTGTAAAAGAAATGATTGGAGAACGCTCTTTAACAGGAACAGCTATTCAATATTGCTTACATAATAAGACTGTTGCAGCTGTTATACCTGGTGCAAGCTCTCTTCAACAATTACAGGAAAATATACGAGCTAGCCAACAGTTACCTTTAACAAAAGAAGAATATATACAACTTCAAAAGATTGTTAAATATGACACATATGCTTTGCATCGTTAAAAATATCGAATTACCGATAAAACAGAAGACTGCCTCCAGTATTAGGAGACAGTCTTTTTTATAACGTATCATATTTATCAGGATTCGTTCCTACATGTAAATCACGATTCAACGCGTTAATTTGACGTATCTCTTCTTCATTTAGTGCAAAATCAAAAATAGTAAAGTTTTCTTTAATGCGAGATGGTGTAACAGATTTAGGAATCGTCACAATCCCGCTTTGAATATCCCACCTTAATATAACTTGCGCAGGTGTTTTTTCATATTTAGTAGCAATAGCCTGAATAATCGGGTGCTGAAATACTTCTCCGCCTCTCATTAATGGACTCCATGCTTCCATTTGAATCTGCTCACCTTGACAGAAATTACGCAACTCAAATTGCGTCAACATCGGATGAAGTTCCACTTGGTTTACCATCGGCTTCACTTTGCAATTTGGTAATAATAGTTCTAAATGATGTTTATGAAAATTAGAAACACCAATCGCACGCACTTTACCTTCTTCATACAATTTCTCTAAAGCTCGGTACGTATCAACATACTTCCCTCTTACCGGCCAATGTATTAAATATAAATCTACATAGTCCATTTGTAATTTTTTCAAACTCTTTTCAAACGCCTCGAGTGTCTCCTCATATCCTTGATCGTCGTTCCATACTTTTGTTGTAATAAATATATCTTCTCTTGGAATTCCTGATTCACGTATCGCCTCTCCGACACCGCTTTCATTTTCATATACAGTTGCTGTATCAATCGAACGGTATCCAACTTCTAACGCTGTTTTTACTGCTTGCTTTACTTCGTCTCCTTCTTTCGCTTTATATACGCCTAGACCAATCATCGGCATTTTCACGCCATTATGAAGTGTAGTTGTTGGAATATGCACAGTCGTCTCCCTTTCATTGTTACATTTTTTATAAGCCACAATTTTATTTCAACAAGATTCATCCCAAAAGTCAAAACATACGTACAGTTTACATAACACTTTTATATAGCTAAAAAATAGCGTGAACTCATTCATTCACGTTATTTTTTCTCCATTCTTTCGCTTTTTCATCCACATTGCGCACAAACTCATTTTTTCCTTCCGTATATAACGCGCCATCATATGTATACTTTTCGGCTAATTCTTTCTTTAAGGTTGCATATGCCTCTGCTTCTTCACAATGAGCCATCATATAATCACGAAATGCTAAATGCCTTACTATCTCTGGATTTCCTTTTTCAAACACGTGTAAATGATACGAGCGTTTTTCTTCAGTTCCATGAATAAAATATCGGCGTCTTGAAATACCATTTTCCCCTTTTACGATGTAACCAAGCTCTATAAATCGTTCATTCCACCCATCTACTCTTTCGATATTTTCTACTTCCATGATCATATCAATAATAGGTTTAGCTGCCAGTCCGGGAACTGACGTACTTCCAATATGATGAATTTTTACCGTTTCTGGCATCGCTGATTTTAATCTTTTAGCCTCCATTTGAAATTTTTCACTCCAATGGTTTTCATGTGGAACAACGACAATTTTTCTCATTCTAACTCCCCTTTTCTTACAAGCTCGTCAAAAAATGACCAGTGGTATTTCACTGATCATTTTTTTATTATTTAAAGTCTTTCCAAGTAAGGTTACTTTCACTTAGCAGTTCTTCAAATGATTTATTCTTTTCACGTTCTTTTTGTTCTTGGCGCTTTCTTTCCAGTTCAGCTGCCTCTTTTTCCTCTTCCCTCACTTGCAACTCTTTCTTCTTACTCTTTAATTGTTGCATGAGTGAATCATTTAATTGATCGCCTAATGTAAGTGTTTCTTTCTTTGGTTGATTCACTTGTGATTGTCTTTGCATTTGTCTTTGTTTCTTTTTCTTCATGCTACTCACCTTTTACTTTTTTCTCCATTATAGTAGATACACAATGAAATCGACAATAAAAAAGGGTCTTTACTCTATTATTCACTTTTTGTAAATATGTTAATTTTTCGAAAAGACTAAATTTTTATGTAGCTATAATCCTATGAATCTATTAAAATTATGTCGTATGATGTCAGATTATAAAAAAAGGAGAATTATATTATGTGGAAAAAAATTATTCCTGCCGTTGCTGTTTTAAGCACCATTACTTTTTCAAGCGTATTTGCCGCTCCCCCATCTCAGAATCCAGCTGAACAAAACCGCTACATAGACGTACAAATGCTTGGTATTAATGATCTCCATGGACAACTAGATACTGTTAAAAAAATCAATAATAAAGAAGCTGGTGGCGCTGATTACTTAGCTACTTATTTAAAAGAACATAAAAAACAAAACCCTAATACACTTCTTGTACATGCTGGTGATATCGTCGGAGCTAGTCCACCAGTTTCAGCATTATTACAAGATGAACCGACGATTGAATTTTTAAATGATTTAAAATTTGATGTTGGTACAATCGGAAACCATGAATTTGATGAAGGCATTGATGAAATGAAACGCCTCATTTACGGTGGATATCATGAAAAAACAGGGAATTTCAAAGGGGCTAACTTCCCCTATGTAGCTGCTAACTTCTATAACAAATCAACTGGCCGCTTATTTTTACCACCATTTACTGTAAAAATGGTAGATGGTGTTCCTGTTGGATTCATTGGTGTTGTTACAACTGATACACCAAATGTTGTTATGCCTACGATGCTTAAAAATGTACAAATTACTGATGAAGTAGAAGCAATTAATAAATCAACACAACAATTAAAACGCCTCGGCGTTAAATCGATCGTCGTTCTTGCTCATGTCGGTGGAACAACCGATGAGTCTGGGGTAACAAATGGCGATCTTACTCGAATTGCAAATGAAACAGACCCAGAAGTTGATGTTATTTTCGGTGGACATAGTCATACGTATGTAAATGGTACAGTAAATAATAAACTAATTGTCCAAGCAAATTCATACGGAACGGCTTTCTCAGACGTGGATGTAACAATTGATCGTAAAACAAAGGATATTGTAAAGAAAAAAGCTGAAGTTGTTACAACGTATCATGAAGGTGTAGAACCTGATAAACAAGTAAAGAAAAAACTAGATCAATATAAAGAAAAAATCGCACCACTTGTAAATGAAGTGGTCGGAAAATCTACAGCACCTATCGACCGTAAACAAAATGATGCTGGTGAGTCCACTCTTGGAAATTTAGTTGCCGATGCTCAGCGTCAAACGATGCAAACTCAAATCGCCCTCATGAATCCTGGTGGCATTCGTAATGACTTAGATGCTGGTGATATTACGTGGGGTGAGTTATACGGCATTCAACCTTTTGGAAATCAATTGATTAAAGTAGATTTAACAGGTCAAGACATTCGCGATATTTTAAATCAGCAATGGCAAAAAGGAACAACAAGAATGCTTCAAATTTCAGGTATTCAATATACGTGGGATGCAAATAAAACAAACGGTGAAAAAGTTACAAATATACGTTTAACAAACGGAGAAGAATTATCTCCATCTAAAACGTATAGCGTAGTTGCAAATGCCTTCTTAGCTTCTGGCGGTGACGGATTCGTATCATTTAAAAATGGTAAAAATGCAGAAACTGGTCCAAACGACTTTGAAGCGTTAGTCGATTACGTAAAACAATTAAAAGAACCAATTCAGCCAGTTATTGATGGAAGAATTCAAAAAGTAAATTAAGTGTTTCTCTAATAATAAATTTTATTTTTCACGCCATAAAGGATTTGTACTGATCCTCTATTTTATACGTAATATACATCATAAAAAGGATACTCGTTCTTCCAATGAACATAGTATCCTTTTCTTTAGTTATCAAAATGTGATGTTTTGTCAACTTCATATTGCTGTAAAAATTGTTGCAACGCCTCTTCTACAAGTTTAGACTTTTGAATTCCTTTCGATTCTGATATAAGGTCCAATCTTGCTAATATTTCTGTATTAATAGAAAAGGTTCGTCTCTTTTTCTCTGTACTCTTACTCATAATTGGTGCAATTACTTCGCCTCTTTTTCTTAGTAACTCATAAATGCTTTGTAATTGCTCGTAAATTAATAATTGATAATCTGTTTTCTCATATTGAAGGGCGGTCGCTTCTTGGAGTTGTAAGTGACGTGGTTCTTCTCCATCTCCTACAAAAATACGTTTCTTCTGCTCTCCATCATATTCGTATCCAATCAATCTTAATTTCTTCGATAATGTATACGGGCTTATTTCAAGACGTTTTGCTATAATAGCGATGGATTCACGTCTGTTTAAACCATCTATAATTTCTCCAATCGTCACAATTTCCCTCCTCCCGTGTTGAAATGACACTAGTATGGTATGTTACAATGATTTTCTAACAGTATATGCAAAATGAATAGCCTGTGCGATTCATACGATTTCACAAAAGGAGGTTTTCAATATGCTTTTTCGTAGCTACACCCCTCAGTTCTATAACGAAAACAAACAACTCATTCCTAATAGTATCGCTACGATAGAAAGCGTTATGATAAATAATCGAAAACAAACTCTCCTTATGCGTGGACAAAACGTAGAGCAACCTATTTTATTATGCTGTCACGGCGGACCTGGGATGGCACAAATCGGATTTATTCGCCATTTTCAAAAAGAATTAGAGAAGCAATTTATTGTTATTAATTGGGATCAGCGCGGGGCTGGTAAATCCTTTTCAATGAAAGATTTCGGAGCAAATTTCACAATTGAACAATTCGTTTCCGATGCAAAAGAAGTGATTCAATATGTACTTAAAAGGTTCAACAAACAAAAACTATTTCTCGCTGGTCATTCTTGGGGAAGTATTATTGGGCTTAACATAGCACATCAATATCCAAAGTATATCGAGGCTTACATCGGTATTGGGCAAATTGTACATATGAAACAAAATGAAGAATTGCTATATCAACATTTAATTCATTCTGCAAAAAAACATGATCATAAAAAAGCATTAGCTTCCCTTTTAAAATTAGGCAAACCACCATTTTTAGATACGAGACGTCTCATTATTCAAAGAAAGTGGCTTGGCACATTTGGAGGCGCAATCCAAAACGGATCTTCCTTTTCTTTCATACGAAAAGGTTTCTTTTCTCCTGAGTATACGCTATTAGATTGGTTCAAGTTTCTCGCAGGAAATTTAAAATCTGGCGTTTTATGGGAAGAAATGCTGACAATCGATTTCTTTTCTTCTATCTCAAGTTTATCTATCCCAGTTTATTTTTGTTCTGGTCGCTATGATTATCAAACTCCTTATGCACTCGTTCAGGAATATTGCGATATTATTGAAGCGCCTATAAAAAAGATGATTTGGTTCCCAAATTCAGCACATTCTCCTGATTTAGAAGAACCAGAATTATTCGCTAATTCTTTGCAATCAATTAAACAAGAGCTAGCTTTTCAGCATTAGTAACAAAAGGCTCTTTTACATTTCATAGAAAACATTTTATAATAATATGTCGCAAGTATGTATAAACATCGCAAAATGTTTCATATTTACTTGTCTTAACAGAATAAAAATTTAGGGAGATTACATTTATTATGAACGCTGTACTCGTCGCAGTAGCAATTATGCTATTGCTTAGTTTGTTACGTGTCCAGGTCATTGTCGCCATCATTGTTGGAGCTTTAACAGGCGGAATTATCGGCGGACTCGGTATTTCAGAAACGATTAACACTTTTACAACTGGTCTTGGAAACAGTGCTCCAATCGCTTTAAGTTATGCAATGCTTGGTGGTTTCGCTATTTCCCTTTCCAAAACAGGACTTCCAGATGCTATGATTCAAACTGCATTAAAATGGATTGGCAATGAACAAGACACGAAAAAACAAGTTTATTCTAAAATACTTATTTTATTCATTATTTTAACGATGGCTTGTTTCTCACAAAATGTGATTCCTGTTCACATTGCTTTCATCCCCATCTTAATTCCAGCACTTTTAAAAGTATTAAATGAGCTGAAAGTGGATCGCAGACTTGTCACATGTATTATTACATTTGGATTGATTACTCCTTATATGTGGATCCCTGCAGGATTCGGAAAAATTTATCATGACGTATTACAAACCAACGCTGCGCAAAGCGGCCTTACATTTGATGTCACACTTATTCCAAAAGCAATGACTATTCCAGCAATTGGTATGATTATTGGATTATGTGTAGCGGTATTCATTACGTACCGAAAACCTCGTACGTATGAAACAGAACAAATTCATACTACCGAAAATGAAATCGTTCCCTATACAAAACGTAGCATTACTTTCGGGTTATTATCTATCATTGCTACATTAACTGTTCAATTAACAACAGAATCAATGATTTTTGGTGCTTTAGCAGGTATTATCGTCTTATCGGTTAGTGGCAGTCTACCACTTAAAGAAGCAGATGCGATATTAACAAGCGGAATGCGTATGATGTCCTTTATTGGCTTTGTTATGATTGCTGCCGCTGGATTCGGCGCTGTTCTTCGAAAAACAGGACATGTTGAATCTCTGGTGCAAACGAGTGCACATATAATCGGAAATAACAAACCACTCGCTGCATTTCTTATGCTCGTTATTGGACTTCTCGTTACAATGGGAATTGGTTCATCCTTTTCAACCATCCCTATCTTAACAACCATTTTTGTACCTCTTTGCATTCAGCTTGGATTTAGTCCAATGGCCACAATTGCAATTATTGGTACAGCCGGAGCACTAGGTGACGCAGGATCTCCAGCATCGGATAGTACCCTTGGACCAACATCCGGTTTAAATGCTGATGGTCAGCACCATCATATATGGGATACATGTGTACCCACTTTTCTACATTACAATATACCGTTACTTATATTTGGCTTTATTGCCGCAATTACATTATAAAAAGGTGCGTATAAAACGCACCTTTTACTTTTTTATTTTTCCTTTTAATTGTTGAAAAGCTACTTTTCCATTATCTCTGACATAGTTTTCAATTGTCGGTAGTGATGAACCTATCCATTCACACTCTATACTCCCATTCGGTCCAACAATTTTTAATTTATCTGGTATATGTATATTTAGAAATCTCGCTGACCGAATTAACTCAATAGCAATCTGATCACTTGAGGCTACAATTCCATCTACATACGGATTGTTTTGCAATAATGTAATAAATTGTTTATTTGTATACCCTTGTACACATTCTTCTCGATAAGAGATTCCTTCATCCCAAACAGCGTCTAAAAACCCTGCTATATGATCTTCCATTTCTTCACTTTCTTCTCCCTCACCGAAATATGCAAGAAAGTGACACCCTTTCTCTTTTAATAAAGAAACAGCTCTCTGTCCACTTTCATAATAATTTCCATGTGATTGTTGCTCATCGATCACAACAAACGGAAATGGAATTTCTCCTACACTTTTAAAAACTGCTCTTGTCAAAATAACACCTGCAATGTTATTTTGCTTCAGCATATGTATGTATCTATCTTTATTCTCTATATTACAAATAATGATTTGATAACCTTCTTTATATGCTATTTCCTCAATACAGTGTAGCAAAGTGATGTTTGATTGGTTACATAAATTATCTACAAGTAATGCAATTATCGTTGAATTCTCTTTAAATAGTGGCTTCGCTGCACTGTTTGGCCTATAACGTAATTCTTCAATTGCTTCCTTTACTTGTTTTACTGTGTCTTCATGAACGTATCCTTTTTCATTAATAACTCGTGAAACGGTTGCGACTGAAACACCTGCCAATTTTGCAACATCACGTATAGTTGCCACATCGTCACCCCTTAATATGGTAATAGATTACAATTTTACGGTAACCTAAATTACACTATCCGTCAAGATTAATAACTCATATTTCTGAAAATTGTTACATCATTTAACTAAATGATACTCCAACTGAATTTCATGTAAAATTGGGATATTATCATATCCAATACGTGGAATTTCTTTCTTTATTTTTCGTGCCTCCTCTACCGCATTCACATATAAATTAGTCATTACAAAATTACGTTTTTGGTAAAATCGTAACGCATTCATATTATCATTTGTTGTAATAAGCCAAACCTGTCTGCACCGCTCTTCTTCTGCAACTTGTAATACACAATCCACAAGTTTCGTCCCTATTCCTTTTCTTTCTTCAAAGCTATCTAGCGATACAATTTCACACATATTTCCGGTCACTTCATACGTTATAATTCCGATTATTCTGTCATCTGAGAGCGCAACAAATCCTGGCAACTCTTCTAACTGATGTCCCTTACCACGTGAAACCATCAATGAACTTCCCCAGTTCTTACACATGAACATTCGGATTGTTTCTTTCATCGCTGGCGTAATTTTTTGTATATGCAGCATTTCCTATTTCTCCCCTTTTATATCATTGTGATACAATATAAGTGTATCACATGTAACGGTATTTGGAGGATGAGGTAAAGTATGAAACGTTTTTTTGCAGCATTGTTTACTATACTAGGTGCAATAACTGCCCTTGGGATTTTCTTTACAAATAAAGTGATGTACTTAAAGAAAAAAACAGAGGAAGAAGTACTCGAAAGAGAAACGAAAAAACATTTTCGTATAGAGGATTTTGATGCTCTTCATAAAGAAGAAATTCATATCCCTTCACAATTCGGATACGACCTTCACGGATATTACATTCCTGCTGGTCATTCCAATAAGTTTATGGTTTTTTGCCACGGTGTAACTGTAAATAAAATAAACTCTGTAAAATATGCAAACTTATTCTTAAAAAGGGGATATAATGTCCTCATTTACGATCATCGTCGTCATGGTAAAACTGGCGGAAAAACAACAAGCTATGGATACTATGAAAAGCATGATTTGAAATCCGTAGTTGACTGGCTAAAAAACCGTTTTGGAACCAATATTACACTTGGTATTCATGGTGAATCTATGGGAGCCGCAACAATTCTTCAATACGCAGGACTTGTAGAAGATGGCGCTGATTTCTATATTGCAGATTGTCCTTTCTCTGATTTTCACGGACAATTACAGCACCGTTTAAAGGTTGAATTCCATTTACCAAAATGGCCTTTATTACCTTTAGCAAACGCATTTTTAAAAGTTCGTGACGGTTATACAATTCGTGAAGTTTCACCAATCGACTGTATAAAAAACATTAACAATCCCGTTCTCTTTATTCATAGTAAAGATGACGACTATATTTTAGCTGATATGACAAAAGCGTTATATGAAGCGAAAGAAAATAATAAGCAACTTTATATTGCAGAACACGGTGCACACGCTTGCTCTTATAACGAAAATAAAGAAGAGTACGAAGCAGCCATCGATCAATTTTTAAACACATATGTGAAAGAAACAAAAAACAGGCTTGCATAAGCCTGTTTTTTTATTGCGCTAAAACGTCTGTAACTTGTTCCATATTTTCAGAAATCCATTGCATTGCATCATCTAACGTTGGAAATTCTGTCGTTTGAAATGTTACTTCATCTTGAAGTAACCAAACATCCTTTACCTCTTGCCCTACACCTGCAATGGACCAATGTAACAAACTATATGGATGATTATCATTCAAAAATGATGCCCACGTGCGCTCATTTGCAATGTTTCGTAATGTATGTAATTGTTTATCCATCTCTCGTCACCTTACTCTAGTCAGTTATGAAAACTATTATAACACTCTCTTCTTTCTCAAACAAAGTGCTCTTTTTTCCCCGCTATTTGTGGGCAGTAAAACTCCCACCTCAAAATTCGGCTGAAACAAAGAAGTTAGGCGGGAGATTAACTGCCCCTAAAAGCCCGATTGGTTCAAATAATAATTAGTGGGGGATGCCTCCCCCACTAATTAAAGTTTCACTTTATATTGCCAAGCACTTCCCTTGATTATATGATGAAATTAAGCGTTTGGGAAGGAGGGATAACGTTGGCAAAAGTACAAATTAAAGTAAATGATAATGGCTCTTTTCGCGTTACAGGGGACGTGGAATTAGTCGACTCACAAGGGAATGTATTCCCAGCAAAACCGGCATTTTCTTTATGCCGTTGTGGTTTATCAAAAAATATGCCTTATTGCGACGCTTCGCATAAAGGTAAATTCGAGTCTGTTGTTAGAGCACCAGAGGCAGAATAATTTTACATGTGACATGCACATTTTTTTGTGCATGTTTTTTCTTTTTAGCAACTCCGTTATATCCCTTCTCCTTACAACATTTCTAATACTTTTATTTCCATTCCAGCCTGCATATATTTTCACACAATTCTTCACATTCGAATATTTTTTACTAGCCTTTTATTTTTTTTGTGCTATAATTTGAGCAAACAGCATCCTTCGGGGTCGGGTGAAATTCCCAACCGGCGGTGATGAAGTGAAAACTTCTAAGTCCGTGACCCGTTTTCAACTCGAAAACGGTGGATCTAGTGAAACTCTAGGGCCGACAGTATAGTCTGGATGGGAGAAGGATATGTTTCTAGTTTTTTATATAGTGAATACACTTTTATTTCAGTATGCATATTTTTAAAGATTCATTTTGATTCTTTATATATGTTTAATTTTCTATACTTATTTTTTATACTGAAATAAAAAGAGACAACTAGCGTTTAAAAATTCGATATTTTGCTAGGTTTTTTCCTTATGCAGAAATATCAATTATCGTTAGGTTTCTTTCCTATGCTTTCGTATTCAAACTATATTTCTAGAAATCACGTCTCCCAAACCCCAAGGATATTAAATCCTTGGGGTTTTTTGATTTTTTTAGGAGAGGTGAAGAAAATGACAGATCAAGAATATATGAGGATTGCCCTGCAGTTAGCAGAAGGAACATCAGGACAAACAAGTCCAAATCCTATGGTTGGTGCTGTTGTTGTAAAAGATGGAAACATCGTTGGTATGGGGGCTCATTTACGGGCTGGTGAAGAACACGCAGAAGTTCATGCCCTTCAAATGGCTGGTCAGAACGCCAAAGACGCTACCGTTTATGTAACACTGGAACCGTGTAGCCACTTTGGAAAAACACCACCTTGTTGTGAATTGCTCATCGAAAAAGGAGTTAAGCGTGTTGTAATTGCTACTCTCGATTGTAATCCGCTCGTTTCTGGTAACGGAAAAAGAAGATTAGAGGAAGCTAGAATTGAAGTAACTACCGGTGTTCTTGAAGCAGAAGCAGTTTTATTAAATCGCTACTTTTTTCACTACATGAAAACGAAACGCCCTTTTGTAACAATCAAAACAGCGATGAGCTTAGATGGAAAAACAGCAACTGTAACTGGTGAAAGTAAGTGGATTACAGGTGAAGAAGCACGTGCTGATGTTCACCAATATCGCCATATACATGATGCAATTCTTGTTGGAGTGAATACAGTTATAGCTGATAATCCTCATTTAACAACAAGAATTCCAAATGGTGGGAAACATCCTATTCGCGTTGTTTTAGATACCCATTTACGAACACCACCATCTTCTCATGTTATAACAGATGGTTTAGCACCGACATGGATTATTGTCGGTAAGGATGTAAAGAAAGAGAAGATATCTTCTTATGAATCTAAAAATATAGCTATATTCCAAATGGAAACGAAGCATATAGAAATCGAGGACCTTCTTTCCTTTCTTGGAGAAAAACAAATTCTTTCTCTATTCGTTGAAGGTGGCCAATCGATTCATGCAAGTTTCTTAAAAACAAACAATTTTAATGAAATTGTAACCTATATAAGCCCGAAATTAATTGGTGGGAAAGATGCTCCTACTTTATTTGGAGGAAATGGTTTTTCAAAATTACAAGATGCGCTTTCCTTGAAAATTCAAGAGATGAAACAAATTGGTGATGATATAAAAATTGTTGCGAATGCCCGAAACGAGGTGACGGAATGTTTACAGGAATTGTAGACGAATTAGGAACGATAGCAAACATGCAACAAAGCGGAGAAGCGATGAAATTAACGATTCATGCAAAGAAAATTTTATCAGATGTTCACTTAGGTGATAGTATCGCGGTGAACGGTATTTGCTTAACTGTAACAAGCTTTACAACTAATTCATTTACAGTTGATGCAATGCCTGAAACGATGCAGTCGACATCACTTCGCATGCTTAAACCGCACTCTAAAGTAAATTTAGAGCGAGCAATGGCTGCAAACGGACGATTCGGTGGACATTTCGTTTCAGGACATATTGATGGCATCGGAACGATTTTAAATAAAAAACAACATTACAATGCCGTCTATTACAAAATAGCAATTTCTGATGAACTGCTGCGCTATTGTTTGCATAAAGGATCCATTGCTGTTGATGGAACGAGTTTAACGATATTTGATATAGACGAATCTTCCATAACGATTTCACTCATCCCGCACACAGTAAGCGAATCTGTCATTGGAGAAAAAAATGCCGGAGATATCGTAAACATTGAGTGTGACATGATTGGTAAATATATCGAACGCTTTATTACTAAACCTACAAAACGAGTAGGTTCAATGACTGAAAGCTTTTTACAAGAAAACGGATTTCTATAAGGGGGAAGCACAATGTTTCATCGTATTGAAGAAGCTCTAGAAGATTTAAAACAAGGTAAAGTCGTTATCGTATGTGATGATGAAAACCGAGAAAATGAAGGCGATTTTATTGCTTTAGCAGAGTACATTACACCAGAAACAATTAATTTTATGATTACACATGGCCGTGGTCTCGTTTGTGTACCGATTACAGCAGGGTACGCAGAACGTCTACAATTAGAACCAATGGTATCTCATAATACAGATTCACATCATACTGCGTTTACAGTGAGCATTGACCATGTTTCTACAACAACAGGGATTAGCGCTCACGAACGTGCAACTACGATACAAGAATTGTTAAACCCCGCATCAAAAGGCGCTGATTTCAATCGACCTGGACATATCTTTCCATTAATTGCGAAAGAAGGCGGTGTCCTGCGTCGTGCAGGTCATACAGAAGCTGCTGTTGATTTAGCGAAGCTATGCGGTGCCGAACCAGCTGGAGTTATTTGCGAGATTATAAATGAGGACGGCACGATGGCACGTGTACCTGATTTAATAGAATGCGCAAAACAATTTGATATAAAAATGATTACAATAGAAGATTTAATTGCTTACCGCCGCCATCATGAAACACTTGTGACGAGAGAGGTGGAAATTATATTACCTACAGATTTCGGTACTTTCCACGCAATTGGCTATTCTAACTCATTAGATACGAAAGAACATATCGCACTTGTAAAAGGTGATATTTCAATAGGTGAACCGGTACTTGTGCGTGTTCATTCTGAATGCTTAACAGGAGATGTATTCGGTTCACATCGCTGCGATTGCGGACCACAACTCCATGCAGCACTTGCTCAAATTGAGCGTGAAGGAAACGGTGTTCTTCTTTATATGAGACAAGAAGGAAGAGGCATTGGGCTTCTTAATAAGCTTCGTGCTTATAAATTACAAGAAGAAGGATTCGATACTGTAGAAGCAAATGAAAAACTCGGCTTCCCTGCTGATCTTCGTGATTACGGTATCGGAGCACAAATATTAAAAGATTTAGGTTTACAAAGTTTACGATTATTAACGAATAACCCAAGAAAAATTGCTGGCTTACAAGGTTACGATTTAGAAGTAGTCGAGCGTGTACCGTTGCAAATGCCAGCAAAAGAAGAGAATAAATCGTATTTACAAACGAAAGTAAACAAATTAGGACACTTACTAAACTTATAATTAAAGGAGAGATTTATTATGGTATTCGAAGGTCATTTAGTTGGTACAGGATTAAAAGTTGGAGTTGTTGTTGGACGTTTTAACGAATTTATTACAAGTAAGTTACTTGGCGGCGCTTTAGACGGATTAAAGCGTCACGGTGTAGAAGAAAATGATATTGATGTTGCTTGGGTTCCTGGTGCATTTGAAATTCCTTTAATCGCTAAAAAGATGGCTAGTAGCGGAAAGTATGATGCTGTTATTACATTAGGTACTGTAATCCGAGGTGCTACAACTCACTACGATTACGTTTGTAATGAAGTAGCAAAAGGTGTTGCGTCTTTATCACTACAAATGGACATCCCAGTTATTTTCGGCGTATTAACGACAGAAACAATTGAACAAGCGATTGAACGCGCAGGTACGAAAGCTGGTAATAAAGGATATGAATCAGCTGTTGCTGCAATTGAAATGGCTCACTTATCAAAACAATGGGCATAAAAAAAGAGGCTTCGGCCTCTTTTTATTTTTTCACCTTTTTTTGTACATCTTTTATTAATTCATTCATCGTTTTTCCTTCTGTTTTTATATGAAGAGCTTGTGCTGTTCTCCATACATTCTCTCTTTTTTTCGCTTCTTCTATAATAGTAATTTCTTTTCTAACTTCCTTTAAATCTTTTCCTTCCGTTTTCAATCCAAAATGTTCAGCTTTCGTTCGAAAGTGTTGTTCGATTCTTTGTTGCATCTCTTTTTGTTCAGGATTTTCAGCAGCCTTAACTGGATCAGAACTTATTGCTTTTATTAAAATTAAACAAGTCATAATCGCTAATATGTATTTGTACATGTAAAATCCTCCAACCCAATATAAATTACATATTTACTATGTACAACTAGGGCTTGGAAAATTCGTCCACAAAAATTCTTTTTTCCGCTCAAAAACCAATAATATCAAGCGTTCACAACTATTTATTACATTTTATTTACAAAAAAAGCAAACCCTTTTACAAGTTTGCTTTTTCATCTATCTTATAATGCACACTCTTCAATCTCAAATCCTAAATCTGCAATCATACCCCAGTCTACAGTCGGCTCTTGTCCAGCTGTCGTTAAGTAGTCCCCGACAAAAATAGAATTTGCTGCAAATAAACCGATTGGCTGTACAGAACGTAAATTGATTTCACGTCCTCCTGAAATACGAATTTCTTTTGTCGGGTTTACAAAACGCATCATTGCCAGTACTTTTAAACATTCTACTGGCGTTAACTCTTTTTGCCCTTCAAGAGGTGTTCCCTTTACAGCAACAAGGAAATTACAAGGGATAGAATCTGCATCTATACGTTGTAATTCAAATGCAATTTCAGCACGCTCTTCAATTGTTTCTCCCATGCCAAAAATCGCTCCAGAGCATGGAGAAATGCCCGCTTGTTTCGCTTTTTGAACTGTATCAACACGATCATCATACGTATGAGTTGAACAAATACTATCGTAATTATTTTCATGTGTATTTAAGTTGTGGTTATAACGATGCACGCCCGCTTCCGCTAAACGTCCTGCTTGATCTTCATTTAAGAAACCTAAACAACAACAAATCTTCAAGTCTGTCGTTTCACGAATTTCCTTAACTGCTCCAATTACGTGATTTACCTCTTTATCCGTCGGACGACGACCAGACGCTACAATACAATATGTACCTGCTTTACGGCGTATTGCTTCATGTGCCCCTTCTACAATCTTCTCCTGCGTTAACCATGCATATTTATCAATTGGTGCTTCTGAAATAATAGACTGTGAGCAATATCCACAATCTTCAGGACATAATCCAGATTTCGTATTAATAATCATATTCAATTTTACTTTCTTACCAAAGTGATGATGGCGAATAATGTAAGCTGCATTCATAATTTCTAAAACTTCTGTATCATCAGCTTCTAATATCGCTATTGCATCTTCTTTCGTAATCATTTTCTCTTCCACTACGTCGTATGCAAGTTTTTTCCAATCCCTTTTTGTTTGTACTTGTTTCATTTCATCTCTTCCCCTCTTTTGTTATATGCATAAATAAAGCATGATACGTTGCCATTATCCCTTCATTTCCCGTGAAGTCTCTTTCGTATATGCGCAGCATCGCACGAAAGAGTGAGGGACTTTGACAATATGATCCTTCATTGCTATTAGTCGCTCCTACTTTTCGAATAGAATGTAGAAATTCCTTAACTTCTGTAAAACTCTCTATGTAACATGTTTCAGAAACATGCACATCCCCTGTTTCTATCTTGCATATATGAAGCAATTGATCTTTCGAATAAAAACGTTGACCAATCGATGTTTCATTTTTTATATTTCTTTCTTCTTTCGCACGTTGGAACGAAGCATGCAATTCTTGAAATGTTTCATGTCCAAACGTTGAAAAGAGTAATATCCCATCTATAGACAAATGTTGAAATAAATTTCTTAACACTTGTTGTAAATTATTTAACCATTGAAATGTAGCATTTGAAATAATGACATCATATGATTCTTCTAATCGTAATCGCTCAATATCTTCACAGTGAAACGTTACATTTTTTACATTTTGTCTAGTTTGCGCAATTGCAATCATACTTTCAGCAAAATCAACTGCTGTAATATGTGCTTTCGGAAATAACTTTGATAATTGCTCTGTTACATACCCCGTCCCGCACCCCAGTTCTAAAATACGTATTGATGCCGTTTCACTATATCGTTCCTTTAAGATTGAAAGTAATGAATGTGCCATCTTTTTTTGTACATTTGCATATCGATCGTAAGATACGGCTGCCCCATTAAACCGTTTTTGTAGTAACGTTTTGTTGATCATGTCGTATCCCCTCTATAAATTGAATCATCTCATTTGCGCAATATTCAAAATTCGTCACACATAACGCATGCCCTGCATCACTTACTACTTTCAGCTCGCTGCTGCTATTCTCCGTCATACTACGTGCCGCAGACAATGGGCATATTACATCCTGTTCTCCGTGAATAAGTAGTATAGGTACTTTAATTTCTTTTAGTTCTTCTCTCATATCTGTTTCTATTAAATAATCCAAACCTAGTTGTAAAGACTGAATAGAATCACCTTTAAAACGGTTTACAATGTCTTCAAAGTTTTTATTCTCTTTTAGCTCATCTTTCGTAAACATATTTTCATAAAACCGCTTGAGCGTATCTTCTTTCCTTCTCGCCAAATTCCTTTTCAGCCGTTCTACATGCAAAGCATTCCATCCGTTACTGTAGTCGCTCGTATTTGTAAATTTAGCAGTACCACCAATTAATACGATGCCTTTTGCCTGAATCTTTTTATAAGCTTCAACTGCTGCTAACGCTCCTAGTGACCATCCAACTAAAATTACGTTGTCATTATGCGCTACATCTACAATTCGTTCCGCAAATTCACTTCGTTCTTTCACATTACGCCAATCTATGCTTTGAACAGGGTATCCTTTAAAATACGGAAATACTAAATCCCAAATATTCTCTTCCATTCCCCATCCTGGGATAAAAATAATCTTTAGCTCGTTCATACGAAAATCTCCTCTTCTTTCGCAATGTGAATAATTCGGTCAATAGCCCATTTTAAATCATCTATTGTATGTTGCGATGTAACTGCAAAGCGAATTCGAGAGCTATGAACCGGCACAGTTGGCGGACGAATTGCAATAGCCGCAATCCCTGCCTCTTGCAACCTTTTACTAAATCGTAAAGCATGTTCATTTGAACCGACTACAATCGGTACAATATGAGTTGAACTATTCCCAATATCAAAACCAGCATCCCTTAATTTAGTTCTGAAGTATTCTCCGTTTGCTATAAGGTTCTCTCTTCTTTCATTATCTTCTTTTACAATTTCAATTGCTTTTTGCACTGCTCCTAACGTACTTGGTGGTAAAGCTGTAGTAAAAATAAAGCTTCTCATCATATTTTGTAAATACTCTATATAAATTTCATCACCTGTCAAATACGCACCATAACACCCTAAAGCCTTGCTAAACGTCCCCATATGTATATCAATTTTTTGAGCAAGATTTTTTTCTATATGAGATAACCCAGCTCCGCCGATTCCATATATTCCACTCGCATGTGCTTCATCGACTATAATGATTGCCCCGTATTTCTCTTTCAGCTGTACTAAATCTCTCAAATAAGCAGTATCACCATCCATACTAAAAATGGTATCAGTTACGATTAATTTCCGCTTTTCAGGTGACGCTGTTTTCAACAGCTTCTCTAAATGATCCAAATCATTATGACGATACCTTTTATGCTCTGCCCCGCTTAATATGATTCCATCAACAATACTTGCGTGATTTAACTTATCACTAAAAACAATATCGTGCCGAGAGGCTAAAGAAGATATGGCACCTATATTTGCCGTATACCCACTATTTACAATTAAAGCTCTTTCAGTACCTTTCCAGTCACATATGCTTCTCTCAACCTCTTCATATAATGGATGATTTCCTACAACGAGACGAGAGGCAGTCGCTCCAGTTCCACATCTTTTTGTACAGGCAATAGCAGCTTCTTTTAACCTTTCATCTCCAGCTAGCCCTAAATAATTATTTGACGCTAAATTTAACATCCTTTTTTTATCTCGAATAAGCCAAGTCTCTTCTGCCTTCTCTGTTACATATAAATTTCGATACTGCCCTTGCTCATGTAATTGTTGTAATTTAGATTGAAGATGCGCCCGCCACGTTTGATTCATTTTGGATAAACTCCTCTAATTTTGAAATCATAATATGTTCTTTTGCAGATTCCAATACTTCTTCTTTCGTAAACTCACCTTCAAAGAATGGTAATAATCCTAAAACTGGTACCCCGCTCAGCTCTTCAATCATCTCTTTATTTTCTTGCACTCTTTCCATTTCACATTCTTTGCAACCTGATAAAATGACACCCGCTACGGTTAAGCCATGCGCCTTTGCGTAAGCAATCGTTAACACTGTATGATTTACTGTTCCTAATGTAGGACGAGCTACTACAATAAGAGGCAACTGTAATTCTTTTGCAAAATCAATTACTAAAGCATCTTCTGTATATGGGACAGCAAGCCCACCTGCTCCTTCTACAAATAAGCTATTAAACTCTTTTAATAGTTCATTATAGCAATCAGTAATTTCTTTTAACTTTACTACTCTTCCAGCTCTTTTCATGGCAAGTCTCGGAGCAAGTGGTTCTTCAATAGAATAAGGGCAAATTTCATTTTCTTGTGTCGGTACACCTGATAGTACTTTTAACCTTGCCGCATCTCCCTCAGGGTTTGATGCAACATGCCCACTTTGTAACGGTTTATATACCCCTACGTTATATCCTAATTCTCTAAATACACCTGCTATAGCACCTGCAACTACTGTTTTTCCAACTTCAGTATCAGTTGCTGTTATGAAAAAACCACTCATTATTCTCCCTCCGTAACATCTGAGATTGCCTTATATAAAATGCGTAACATATCATCAATCTCTTCAAAAGTAGAAGCAAGTGGTGGCATAAATACAATCGTGTTACCTAGCGGTCGTAAAATCATACCCAGCTCTCTTGAGCGTTTACATACTTGAACACCGACTCTTTCTGTCCAGTCAAACGCTTCTTTCGTTTCCTTATTCTTCACAAGCTCAATACCAACCATTAATCCGCACTGACGAATATCACCTACATGTTTATACGCAAAGAGCTTTTCTAATTGCGCTGTCACATAATCCGTTTTACGTGTCACGTCTTCTATTAAATTTGTTTTTTCATATAGTTCTAGATTCGCGATTGCTACGGCACACCCTAACGGATTACCTGTGTAGCTATGTCCATGGAAAAATGTTTTTTGTTCTTCATATTCTCCTAAGAAGGCATTATATATTTCATCTGTTGTTACCGTAACTGCAATTGGTAAATATCCACCTGTTAAACCTTTCCCAGCAGTTAAAATGTCTGGCGTCACATTTTCATGTTCACAAGCAAACATTTTCCCTGTACGCCCAAATCCAGTCGCTACCTCATCTGTAATAAATAATACATTGTACTTAGTACATAAATCGCGCAGTCCTTTTAAATATCCTTTTGGCATTGTAATCATCCCGCCAGCACCTTGCATTAATGGCTCTACAATGATGGCAGCTACTTCTTCATGCTTTTCTTTCAACAATTCTTCCATTTCTTCTAAATGGCTTTTTACAATTTCCTCCTTATTATTTCCGTAAGGAGAACGATATGTATATGGATACGGCATTTTAATCGCATCAAATAAGAGCGAACTATACACTTGGTGAAACAAGTCTATTGCTCCTACCGAAACAGCTCCAATTGTATCACCGTGATATGCTTCTTTTAATGTAACGAATCTTTGTTTCTTTCGTTTCCCTTTATGCTGCCAATATTGGAAAGCCATCTTAATTGCAATTTCAACAGCGGTAGAACCTGAATCAGAATAGAATACCTTCTTCAATCCATCTGGTACAACCTCAATAATTTTTTCTGCTAATAAAATAGATGGAACGTTAGCAAGTCCTAACATAGTAGAATGAGCAATTTTATTTAATTGCTCACGAATTGCTTCATCTAATTCCGGTACTTGATGTCCGTGAACATTTAACCATATAGATGAAACACCATCCCAATATTCATTACCATTTACATCGTATAGCTTTCTTCCCTCTCCACGTTCAATAATGACAGGATCTTCTTCTAAATAATCTTTCATTTGTGTAAATGGGTGCCATACGTAAGCTTTATTTTTCTCCGCTAATTCTTCATATGTATAAGATGATTTTTCAATCGTTCTACTATTTATTGTCACAATTGTCACCCCTAATGTTAACTTGTTTATAAATATAGTTAACATTAAATCCGAATGACTGTCAATTATTTTAAAATCAAATAGTTCTTAAAAAAGAACAACTTATCATACGATAAGTTGTTCTACTTTCCATGCTGTATCTTTCCAATTTCTAAAATAATTTCTTCATCTTTTTTTCCCCTCTGTATCAATTCCAAGTTGCTTAGCGTGCTCAATTAATAAATCATGACGCTTCTCAAACCTAGCGGTATTCACTTCTTTCGTAACCTCTTCTTTTGTTTTCCCCTCAGTAGAAACTCCTAGTTTTTCTGCTGCTTTTTCCATTGATTTCTTCTCTTCTATTTCTTTTACTTTCTTCACTTCTGACTGTTGTATTTGCTTTTGTTTCAACTGCTCTGATTCAGCCGCAAAAGCTGTGTAAATTCCAGCACTTCCTCCAATAACTAATAAAGTGGTAAAAAGAATTATTTTTTTCTTCACTCTTTCCTCCCCCTTTCAAATTCATTATAACGTACATTTTTACAGCGTTAAAAACAATTCTCCTTTATTTCCCTAAAAAAATAGTTAATATTTTTATTGACATGTAAGATGAAAATATGATAAAAATTTAACTAACATCATATGAATCGGCGTTGATAGGATTTAGTAGTATTTCGATTTCTGATTTCAGAGAGCTGGTGGTCGGTGCGAACCAGTACAGAGCGAATTATGAATTACCCCCTGGAGCTTCTTTTACGAAACGTGAGGAGTAGTGAAAGACGGTTATAGACCGTTATGTCTAAAGAGTGGTGAAACGACACTGTTTCACAATTTAGGGTGGTACCGCGAATTTTTCGTCCCTGCATATATTGCAGGGGCGTTTTTTATTTTATAAGTGCATATCATATGACCCTTTATTTTGTGACGCATTCATTTCACAAGCTAGGGTGGTACCGCGATTTCTTCGTCCCTGCATAATTATATGCAGGGACGTTTTTTTATCCAATCATTTCCGTATCATATAGAAGGACTAACAATTACCGGTAATTTGCCACAAAATTCTAAATTTTAGAAGGAAATATACAATATTGGCGAATTTTATATAAAAAAGAGCTATTTTACATTACTTAGGAGGGGAAAACAATGGTTTCAAAAATTGAGTCTGTTCTTTTAACAATTTTTATCTTTTTCTGTATTGGTTTTAGTGTTATTCAATTAGAAGTTTCACCACACATCCCAATTTTATTTGGTATCGTTCTTTTATTAGCATTTGGATTCCTGAAGAGAATCTCTTGGTCTACTATGGAGAAAGGGATGATTAGTAGTATTTCAGCTGGTATTCCATCTATATTTATTTTCTTACTTGTAGGCGTATTAATTAGCGTTTGGATCGCAGCTGGAACTATTCCGACTTTAATGGTATACGGCTTCCAGCTTGTATCTCCAAAAATTTTCGTTCCAACTGTTTTTGTTGTTTGTGCAATTGTTGGAACGAGTATCGGTAGTGCTTTTACAACTGCTGCAACTGTAGGACTTGCTTTTATGGGAATGGGTACTGCCCTTGGATACGATCCAGCTCTTATTGCTGGTGCAATTATTTCTGGTGCATTCTTCGGAGATAAAATGTCTCCTTTATCTGATACAACAAACTTAGCGCCTGCTGTAACAGGTGTAGATTTATTTGAACATATTCGTAACATGCTTTGGACAACAGTGCCAGCTTTCATTATTGCATTTATCGCATTTTTCATTTTAGGAAGCGGATCTGGTGGAAACGTTGATTTCTCAGCATTTATTAATACACTAGAAAAAAATGCAACGATTTCTATCGTTACACTTATTCCTATTTTATTACTGTTCCTATTCGCATTTAAAAAGGTACCCGCAGTTCCAACATTACTTGCAGGAATTGTGGTAGGAATTATTATTCTCTTTATTTTTAAACCTAGCACTTCTTTAGCTGATTTAATGAAAATTATGCAAGACGGTTACGTTTCTAAAACTGGTATCAAAGATATTGATAGCTTATTATCTCGCGGTGGCCTGCAAAGTATGATGATGTCAATTGCTCTTATTTTCCTAGCTCTTTGTATGGGAGGATTATTACAAGGAATGGGCATTATAGCGCAGCTGATGAATATTATCTCTAGCTTCGTAAAAACTAGTACACGCTTAATTATTTCTACTGCTTCAACTGCAATTGGTGTAAACTTCTTACTTGGTGAGCAGTACTTATCCATCGTTTTAACAGGACAAGCATTTGCTAATAAATACGATGAAGTCGGTTTAGAACGTCGTAATTTATCACGAGTATTAGAAGATGCTGGTACAGTAATTAATCCACTCGTACCATGGGGTGTCAGTGGCGTATTCTTAACAAACGTTCTTAGCGTTCCAACATTCGATTACCTGCCATACGCAATCTTCTGTTTAGCATGTCCAGTCGTAACCATTATCGTCGGCTTTACTGGATTCGGTCTTTCATGGAAAAAAGAAAAAGCAGTACCAGTTTCATAATATAACAAAAAGGATTACCAAATCGGTAATCCTTTTTATATTTCTCGACTATCTATTCGCTTTCTTTCTTCTAAATAACATAAGTAATCCCGCTCCAACAAACGCAAGACCAGCTCCAATTGTAGAAGCAATACTTGCACCTGTTTTCGGTAAATCACGTTCATCTTTGTTCTCACTTACAGTTGTTGTTTCTTTTGCGTTTTGATTATCTGTTGTAGTTTGTCCAGATCCAGCATTATTTCCTTCACCTGTTGGTGGTGTTGTTGGGTTTCCTCCATTATTTCCTTCACCTGTTTGTGGTGTTGTTGGATTTCCTCCATTATTTCCTTCACCCGTTGGTGGTGTTGTTGGATTTCCTCCATTATTTCCTTCACCTGTTGGCGGTGTTGTTGGATTTCCTTCACCAGTTTCTTTATCATCATTTTTCTTCGTTATATCAATTGCATATTTCGCAAATTCATTTTCAGATGGTCCAACATATGAAATCTTTCCATCTTTCTTTATATACTTTTGTGCATTTGGTGAAGAATCAAATGTTGTATTTAATTTATCTGCAACAATCGGTTTAAATGTCCAATTTTGATCAGCTGCTGGATCAATATCTTTTATTTTTTGCATATACTTCACAATGATTTGACGTGTTTCATCTTGTGATTGGTATACAACTTCCCCTTTACTTACACCTGGGAACGTTTGGCTACTTCCACGATAGTTATTTGTAGCGACGATAAACTCTTGCTTGTCAGCTACTAGCTTACCTTCATATGTCATATTTACAATACGATTAGCATTTGCATTTACAACTTTTCCATCTTTATCGTATTTCGCCGGTTGTGTTACATCAATTTCGTATTTTAAGCCATCTAAAATATCGAAGTTATATGTAGGATAGCCTATATTTACTAACGGCTGTTCTTCTGTTTTCTTTGGATCAATTTGATTAAACTGACCTGCAGACATTTCAAGCCATTCTTTCACTTGTGCCCCATTTACTTTTACAGCATATAACGTATTTGGATACACGTATAAATCTGCAACGTTTTTAATTGCTAACGTTCCAGCTGGAATATCAGTATAATATGTCGCACCGTTTCGGCCACCTGCTTTAAATGGTGCTCCTGCAGATAAAACTGGAATATCTTTAATCTTTTCGTATTCTGGTTTTTTAAGTTCTTGTTCTACATACCATTTTTGCGCATTTGTCACAATTTGTACGGAAGGATCATCTTGTACTAATGAAAAATAACTATTAATTGGTGCTTTCGTTTCACCTACATGTGTATTTACATATTCGATTGTCTTTTCATGTTCATCTTTAATTTCATTAACTAATTTTTGATCAGATTCTACTAATGGATTACCTTTACTATCAGCAATCGGACGAAGTTGCGGCTTAGACTGATCTTTTTGCACTTCCCATTTTCCGTTTACCTTTTTCAATTGCATATCAATAATACCTAAGTTACTACCAAAAACACCCGGCATTACAACTGGAACACCATTAAATACATCCTTCACTTCAGTATGTGAATGTCCCATTAATACTGCATTTACGCCAGGAACTTCTGTCGCTAAATAAAACGATGAATTTTCCATTCCTTCGTTGTATCCACTCTTATCAACACCTGAATGCGCTAGTGCAACTATAATATCCGCACCTTGCGCCTTCATTTCCGGAACTAATTTTTTCGCTGTTTGCACAATATCTTTTGCTTTTACTTGTCCTTCTAAATTCGCTTTATCCCAATTCATAATTTGTGGTGGAACAAATCCCATTACACCAATTTTCACTATTTGTTTTTGGCCTGCTTCATCCACTACTTCTTTCTCTAAAATATGATATGGTTTAAAATAATTTTCATCGTTCGCTTCATTATTATCATGATCATCTTTATAAACATTCGAGTTAATAACCGGGAATTCCGTTTTACTAATTACTTTGTTTAAATAGTCTAAGCCGTAGTTAAATTCATGATTCCCAAGAGAGATGACGTCATACTTCATTAAATTCATTACACGATATAATGGATGTGTATAACTAGGATCCACAGGATTCTTCGGATCTTTTATTTTATTTGCTACATAATCTCCAAGCGGTGTCCCTTGTAATGCATCTCCATCATCAAATAGGACAGAGTTTTTCGCTTCTTCACGTGCTTTATTAACGAGTGTTGCAGTTTGCACGAGACCTACTTTATTATCTGTTTTCGTTTGATAATAATCGTAATTCATTAAGTTAACGTGAATATCTGATGTTTCTAGAATTCGTAAGTTAACTGTACTCTCCCCAGTGTTCTCATCTGCATGAGCTGTTGTTGGCATTACTTGCGGTGCTATAACACCAATCGCAAGAGTTGCTCCAGCTAGCATTTTTTTTGACTTTTTCACAAAAAATCCCCCTTATACAATTACCAGAAATAATGAAATGAATCCCTATCTGTCTCTAACCACATACCTTTTTTCTTCTATTAGAGACACAATTTTCATTTCACCCTGCGCTAACGAGTAGTCTCCTTAAACGCCCGATTGATGAAGACTATTAATTAATAGGAAATAAAGCTCCCACTCATTAAAGTTTCACCTTATCTGACATTATCATATATAAAGTTCTTTCCTATCGTCAATATTTTTTGACAAACTTCAACAAATTTTCTGTAAAGTTATTATAAACTTTTCATAAACATATAATATGCCCTTACATTGCTAATACTGCTGAATATGATACAATTACCAATTACAAGGAGGATGAATTTATGAAAAAAGTCATCTTAACAATTGTTTGTCTCCTCCTTCTGATCATTTCTTATTCTTATTTTGAAAAGAACGACGAGACAAAACAAAATGAATCTGAAGAAAAAACAGAAAAAACATCTGCCCCAAATTGGATTGATAAGCAAACAAACGAATCTTTTTATCATCTTGTATTAGGTGATTCACTCGCTAAAGGATATGGATCGACACAAGGTGGATTTGCTGAATTAGCTTCTAAGCAAATAGAAGCACAAATTCATAAACCAATTACAGTAGAAAACCTTGGGGTAAACGGTCTTACAACAGATCGTCTCGCTAAAAAAGTTCAATCAGAAGATGTAAAGGAAAAAATTAGAGCAGCAAATATAATTACAATTAATATTGGAGGAAATAATTTATTTCGTTTAAATCGTGATGTCGGTGTTATAGATGGTATAAAAATGTTAAATAAAGAAAAAGCCCATTTTGAAGCGGATATAAAAAGTATTGTAAAGACAGTTCGAGATCAAAATCCGGACGCTTTACTCATTCTCTCAGAACTCTATAACCCGTTACAACTCGATGACTCCATCGCAAGTTATGCAGATATGTTTTTAGATGGCTGGAATGAATCTGTTTATTCCATTTCCAAAGCAAATCAACCATCTATCGTTTTACCAATTCGCAAATTAATATCGAATGATAAAAAAGAGTTATTATTTGACCAAGTACACCCAAATGATAACGGCTATGCAATTATTGCCAACACATTTACAAAGCAAGTGTTATCCTACAAATATTAAAGCGACCATGAAACAATTCTATTTTTATAACATGTCTTTTTTGTTACAATGATAGTGGAAGGGGGCCTTTATATGGAATCACGCGAGTGGGAACGTATTGTTGATCATCTTCTTTCGCTAGTGCCTCTTTTTTATCGCAAATTTATGCTTCCTGGAGAATTTTCTTCTCAAAGACATATGCCGCCATCACATACACAAGTATTACTGCTTTTGCATGAAAACGGCACATTAGCAGTTTCCGAAATCGGCAAGCGGCTAGCGATTTCACGGCCTAACATGACACCTCTATTAAACAAACTTATTCAAGAAGAACTAATAGAGCGTCATTATAGCGAAAAAGATCGACGGGTCATTTTAATTTCTCTAACAGCTGAAGGGAAATTATTAGTAAATCAGTATCAGCAATTCATTTTAGACAAACTAAAAGAAAATTTCCAAACATTATCTGAGGAAGAGCGCGAAAAGCTCATTCATTCTCTTCAAACCATTCAAAATTTAATTTTGAAAACAAACGTATAAAGCTGCTTCTAAATAGAAGCAGCTTTATGATTCGTAATAATTACCATAGTATACATTGGAATATGGCCATGTTGTTAAATATGGTTTTTTTTCCTGTGTAGGCTGTTGTGTTGGTAATTGTGGTATTTGTGATAATTGCTGTAATTGTTGTTGCCGATATAATTCGTATTGTCTACTCGTATCATAAACCGGATAATAATTTACATATGGATATACTTGAGGCACGTAATAATAATACATTATCCTCTCCTCCTTTTTCTTAAACATATTCAAAGGAGAAAATGAATGTGACATTGTTTATAATTGTACAAGTGGTTCTCTTACTCGTTTCTTCCTTTTCTTCAAACGTAACTTACGGTTCTTTTCGTATAAATAATGCACAACGAAATATGAAATGAGACCAAACACAACTCCTAAAATCGTCATTCCAATTAATACATACACTTCACTTTGTAATAAGCTCTTTAATATCGTAAAAATGTGACTTGAAAACAAGTCCGATATCGTAAATGGTTCATGATGAATTTTCTGTACATGAAATGGATAAATCATTTTTCCTAGCGCATACGCAAGCGGAAATAAAAATACTGGGAGAAACGATATTTTCCCAATAATATTGCCAATAACTGCCGCAGGAAAAGATCCCTTTGCTAACCTGACGATTGGATAAAATATTACATATACGAGCGATGCCGTATAAATGACTAACATTTCTAAGCCGAATCCTATAGCAAACCCTAACGATACTTTCTTTGCGCCTTCTGGCGATCGAAGCAACTTATAATATTGAAACTTTAATATTCTCCACATCCGCTGGAAAAACGAATATGTTTTCTTAGTTGTTTTCACCCTCATCATCTCTTTAACTATATTTTTATATGTAGTATGTCCTTACACACTCTGAAAAACAAATTTAGTTTTCTCTTTTATTATAAATGATATCGAAATGGTTAACTAAATATACATATGACATTTTAATATAAAAAAACCTCCCTTTTAGGAAGGCTCTTCTACATTTTTAAATAAACTCACTAATAACGCTTTTTGAGCATGCAATCGATTACCAGCTTGCTCAAAGACGATAGAATGTGGTCCATCTATAATTTCTCCTGTTACTTCTTCTTCACGATGGGCAGGTAAACAGTGTAAGAAACGATATGTTTGCTTCGCATGCTTAGCAAGTTCGTTATTGATTTGGTATGGCTGAAATAAAGTACATTTCTCTTCTTCGCCCTCTTGCCCCATGCTCATCCAAACGTCAGTATAAATGAAATCAGCTTCATTCACCGCTAATTCAGGATCATGCAAAACTTCAATTTCAGCTCCTGTTTCCTTGGCAATCGCTAACGCTTTTTTTACAATCTCTTCATTCGGTTCATATCCTACAGGCGTTGCAACAGTCATATGCATTCCGACTTTTGCACTCGCTAGCAACAATGAATGACATACATTATTTCCGTCACCTACGTAAGCCAATTTTATTCCTTTAAATGTATTTGTTTCTTCATATATCGTCATGAGGTCTGCCAATGCTTGACAAGGATGATGATCATCCGTTAAACCGTTAATAACAGGAATACTTGATTCTTTTGCAAGCTCTTCTACATCCGCGTGGGAGAATGTACGTATCATGATCCCGTCAATATACTGCGATAATACTTTCGCAGTATCTGAAACGGTTTCTCCTCTCCCCATTTGCATCTCTTTCCCACTTAAAAACATACCATGTCCCCCGAGCTGTACCATTCCCGCTTCAAAAGATACGCGAGTACGAGTTGAATGCTTATCAAAAATAAGCCCTAATATTTTGCCTTGTAATAAAGGCTCTTGCTTATTCTTTTTTAAATATATAGCGAACTCAATTATAGAAATAATTTCTTCTTTCGTTAATTCTTCTAGTGTTAAAAGATCTTTCGTATTTAATTTCGGTACTTGTACAGTTGACATGAAACTTCCCCCTTATATGATTGATACGTTTTTTGTACAAACTACTTTTTTTATTATATATACTGCCTGTTCTAACTCTTCATTCGTGACAATGAGTGGCGGTAATAGTCTTATAACATTAGGGCCTGCTTGTAATACGAGAAGTCCTTCGTTTTCTAGTTGTTCTATAAAACTTGCAACTTCATGCTTACACTCAATCCCAATCATAAGCCCCTTACCACGTATATTTTGAATACATTCGACATGCTGTAATTCCTCTTGCAACTTCTCTAATACGTACTCGCCTTTTTCTTGTACTTCTTTTAAAAACGATGGTTTTTTACTCACTTGCAATACTTCTTTCGCTGCAGCCATCGCGATGTAATTCCCGCCAAAAGTTGAACCGTGTGATCCTGCAGTAAACGACGTTCCGAGCTCTTTCCCGCCAATCATCGCTCCGACAGGAATCCCATTCCCAAGTGCCTTTGCAACGGTAACGATATCAGGCTCTATTCCCACTTGTTCATAAGCAAATAGTGTTCCAGTTCTTCCTATCCCCGTTTGTACTTCGTCTATAATAAATAAGGAACCAAACTTATTACATAATGTTTCAATCTCTTTCAAAAAAGATAGATCAGCAGGTATTACTCCTCCCTCTCCTTGAACTACTTCTACCATTACCGCCGCAACTTCTTCATTCATTACTTCCTCTAATGCTTTAATATCGTTAAAAGGGATATGTAAAAAAGATGGAAGTAATGGACCAAATCCTTCTTTTACCTTATCTTGGCCTGTTGCACTCATCGTTCCAAATGTTCTACCGTGAAAAGACTGCTGGCATGTTACGACGAGAGATTTTCCAGTATGCTTACGTGCTAACTTTAAAGCCGCTTCATTTGCCTCTGCCCCACTATTACAGAAAAACACATAATCTAATGCTCTATTTTCTGTTAATAATGACGCAACTTCTTCTTGTAAGCTGTTTGTAAACAGGTTAGATATATGCCATATATCATCAAGTTGCTCTTGTACACCTTTGAGAACAGTAGGGTGACAATGTCCTAAATTACATACGCCAATTCCTGATGTGAAATCTAAATATTCCTTACCGTTATTATCAATAACTTTCGTTCCAGTTCCCTTTACAAACTCAATAGTTCTTCTGCCATACGTTTGAAAAAGATGACTCGTCATGCAATACTCACCCCTTTCGTTACCGTCGTTCCAATACACTCTCCCGTAACCTCAGTAAAATCTTTTGTACCATTCACAATACTTATCTTTTGCACTCCCATTTTTAATGATGCTAGTGCCGCCTGTACTTTCGGAATCATCCCACCTGTAATAACACCTGTTTCTATAAAAGTAGCAATTTCAGATTCATCCGTTTCCTTTACCAAATTCCCTTCATGTAATATTCCATCTACATCCGTAATAAAAATCAGCTCTTTTGCCCCTAACGCGGCCGCAATCCCAGCTGCAGCATTGTCCGCATTTATGTTATAAATTTCATTACCATTTACCCCGATTGGAGCAATAACAGGAATATACCCCATATTTATTAATCCTTTTAATAAGGCTGTTTCTACATAACTTACTTCTCCCACATATCCTATCTCCTCGCTGACAGGTTGAACTTGAAGTAAATTGCCGTCACACCCTGAACAACCTACAGCAAGTAAATTATGCTTTTGTAAATTCATTACGAATTTTTTATTCGTACTTCCGCATAGCACCATTTGAACAACATCCATAACTTCTTTTGGTGTTATCCGTAATCCATCTCTTTTTTCTACGTTGATGTTACAATCTTTTAATTTGGCATCAATTTCTGGTCCACCACCATGAACAATCACTACTTTATACTTCTGTTGCAATTTCTTTATACATTCAAAAAACACATCATTTAATTGATTCAACATACTACCGCCGCATTTCACTACAATATAATCGCTCATCTTCTCTCTCCTTATGTACGATAACAAGCATTTATTTTCACATATTCATAGCTTAAGTCACAGCCCCAAGCTGATCCTGTCTCTTCACCTAAGTGTAAGTACACATTAATGACTATTTCATCTTCTTGTAATCTCTCTTTCATTTCTTCTTCAGAAAATATTTGAGGCTCACTATTTTTTAATACCGATATAGATTGAAGAGTAATGTCAATTGTGTTCGGATTAATAACTACTTCACTTTGTCCAATACTGCTAATAATTCGCCCCCAGTTTGGGTCTTCACCATGTATTGCTGTTTTCACAAGACTCGAACCGACTATTTGCTTTGCAATTTTTTTTGCCTCTTCATTCGTTTGAGCTCCTAGCACATTTACTTCTATTAACTTCGTAGCGCCTTCACCATCTTGCGCAATTTTTTTTGCTAAATCTTCACATACCTTCTGTAAAGTACATACGAAAGTTTCCCAATCTGTATGTTCCATATTTATCGGGCTTGTTTCTGATAATCCACTTGCCATAACGATGACCATATCATTCGTAGAAGTATCTCCATCTACCGTAATTTGATTAAATGTATGATTCGTAATTTGGGATAATGCTGTTTGCAATACGTCACGCTCTATATGAGCATCTGTCGTAATAAAACTAAGCATCGTTGCCATATTCGGATGAATCATCCCTGAACCTTTTGCAACACCCGCAATCGCCACTTTCTTCCCATCAATAATCATTTCATAGCAAGTTTCTTTCGTGATAAGATCCGTCGTTAAAATTGCTTCAGAAAAAGAATATGCTTCACTTTCTTCCTTCGTCGGTATAAGAGTTGCAATCCCCTTTCGGATTATATCCATCGGCAGCGGAACACCAATTACACCTGTTGAAGCTACTGCAACGTAATTTTCTTTCACTCCAAAATGTTCCGCCCCTAACGCGCGCATCTCGTATGCGTCTTGTAATCCTTGCATTCCAGTACAAGCATTTGCATTTCCACTATTAACGATAATTGCTTGTAACTTCCCTTCTGCCGTTATACTATCCTTCGTTACTTGCAAAGGGGCTGCTTGTATTTGATTCATTGTATACACAGCGGCACATGATGCTGGTACGTCACAAACGATTGCCCCTAAATCCTTTTTCTCCTTTTTCAGACCATTTACAGTACCAATTGCCGAAAAGCCTTTCGGCTTTACAATTGAACCATTTTCTAATTTTGTAATAGACGCTACTTTAATCATCATGTCCCCCTTATAGATAAAGCGGCATATGTTGTAAACCTGTTGTCTCTTCTAGTCCCGCTATTATGTTTGCATTTTGAATCGCTTGCCCAGCCGCGCCTTTCATCATATTGTCTATAACAGAAACGACCGTAACTCTTTCAGTTCTTTCATCGTAAGCTATGCCAATATCACAATAATTTGAGCCTCTCACTTCTTTTGGACTTGGAAATTTCCCTTGCGTACAAATTCGGATGAAAGGCGATTGTTCATACGTTTCTTCATACAATTTTTGAAGTTGCTTTATTTCCATCTTTTGTTTTACTTTTGCATAAAGTGTAATCATAATTCCTCGTGATATCGGTATTAAATGTGTGCTAAATGTAATTGGCTGTGATTCACTATTCCATTCTGTAAGCATTTGCTCAATCTCTGGAACGTGCTGATGCTGGTTTACTTTATAGATATGTAAATTATCGTATAGCTCAGGAAAATGAGTCATTGTTGTTGGTGTTTTTCCTGCTCCTGATACCCCTGATTTCGCATCAATAATAATCGAATCTTCTTCAATCATGCTACTACGTATTAACGGCGCTATCGCTAGCAATGTGGCTGTAGCAAAACATCCTGGGTTTGCAATTAAATTTGCCTTTTGAATCCCAGTCCTTTTCCATTCACTTAACCCATACACTGCTTTTCTAAGAATTTCTTCTTTCGCTGCTGGCCTTTTATACCACAGTTCATATGACGAAGGATCTATCATACGAAAGTCTCCAGATAGGTCAATTACTTTTAAACCTTCTGCTAATAACTTGGGAGTTAACTCCGCCGATACTCCTGCTGGGGTTGCTAGAAATACGATTTCTGCTTCTTTTCCTATCGTCTCCACATCAATTTCTTGTAACGTATGAAAAAGGACATTTCGAAGATGCGGATATACATTTGTTATACACTCACCAACTTGTGAAAAAGAATGGAGAGATGCTATCGAAAAATATGGATGTTGTTCTAATAAACGAATTAACTCAATGCCCCCATATCCAGTGGCTCCAATAATTGCGACTTTCATAAGTTCCTCCTCATATCGATTCTTTAAATTAAGTATGATTATAATATTGTATATTTATAGAGTCAATTAAATATTTATAAATTTTTAAATCTAAAAAAACTTAATTTTATTAGAAAAATAATATACTCAACCGAATTTTTATACAAAAATAGTGCATAGTAGTTTTTTTATTTCACTTCAAGTACAATAAAACAATACATACGTACATACAGGCGGGGAAAAATATGAACGAAAAATTAATTGAGAAAATGATTATAAAAAGTTTTCAACAATATCAATGCAGTCCAATATCAAAAGAAGATCAGGAAATGCTAGTGAAACATATTCAAACGGTGACTCATTCAAATATTGAAATTGATTTATACGAGGAAATTGAGGATATTGTTTATGATTATGTAACTGGAAAACAATAAAAAATAGGAGATTTCCATATGGAAATCTCCTATTTTTTACTTAATGATTTACCTGCTACACGTTCAAATAAACCTGGGAATAAAGCATAAAGTTTCGGGCCAATTCCCATCCACTTCGGTAAGTTTACTTCACGTTTTTTCGTGTGCATCGACTTTACGATTTGTTCTGCTACGTATGTTGGTTTTAACATGTAACGTCCCATATTCTTTACATATGTACCAGATTGATCCGCTATTTCAAAAAAGTTTGTATCTATCGGACCTGGATTAATTGCTGTAACATAAATATCTGTATTCGCTAATTCCATGCGTAAACTATTCGTAAATCCTAATACGGCATGTTTCGTTGCTGCATAAGCACTCGATTTCGGAGTTGCAATTTTTCCAGCAAGTGAAGCAATATTAATAATATGCCCTTCATTCTTGTTTACCATATAAGGTAGTACCGCTTTCGTACATGCTACTAATCCAAATACATTTACTTGGAACATATCTTTTACTTCACCCATTGACGCATCTTCAAACGTTTTAAAAATACCAAATCCCGCATTGTTTACTAATATATCAATACGTCCCACTTCTTGTAATACCTTTGAAAAAACAGACTGTACTTCCATCTCTTCACTTACATCTAATACATAATAATAGCAAGGCGTATTATAAGTTTCTTTAATTTTGTCTACTAACGCTTGTAGTTTCTCTTCTGTTCGAGCCATTAATACTGGAGTCGCTCCCTGTGCTGCAACTTGCATTGCAACTTGCTCACCAATCCCACTAGAAGCACCTGTAATGACGATTACTTTATTTTGTAAACGTCCTGTCATTGCTGTCACCTACTTTGCATAATAAATCAATTGTTGCGATGACTCATCAATCATCACTTGTTGATTATATGCTAAATAGTCCAATTGTCCAACCGTTTCTGAAATAGTAAGTGGTAATTGTTCTTTATATAATACCGGAAATAGTTTTACACATACTTCAAATGCTGTCATTGGTTTTTCCTTTAATAACTCAAGTACTTTAAAAGCACGTGTTTCTTGCTTTTGTAATCTCGTTTCAATAAGTTGTTTCACATTTAGAACATCTTCCCCATGCCCTGATAAAATGCGTGAAATATTCATTTCGCTTAAACGCTGTAATGTTTGATTATATTGTAGTAATGGGCGTGCCCGTTCTGTTTGCCCTTCATATGGTGGTTCTAGTATTGGATTCGAAGAAATATGACTAATGAGAGCATCTCCACCAATTAATATTCCATCAGATTCTCTATATAAAGAAATATGAGTAGAAGCATGACCTGGTGTTTCAAGCACTGTAAATCCAGGCAAAGAATTAATACGATCTCCTTCTCTCACAGTATGCGTTAACGATCTATTACAAGAATATTTAAGTGTCCTCGTCGTCAATAACGACTCGTCTTTCAAAAATGCTACTGGCACACCAAACTGTAAGGCCGTCTCTCTAAAAAATTCATGATACCGCTTTAAAAACTCTGGATTTTGTGTGATCCAAGGCTCATTCCAAGGATGTCCAATAATATTCGTCTTCTCAGAAAATATATTTAAAAGTCCACAATGATCTGCATGATGATGCGTAATGACTACTGTTTCAATATCTTCTATCGTATGTCCTAATGTACCTAATTGACTTTCTAACGCATTTCTTGCCTCTTCTGTATTCGTCCCTGTATCAATTAATGTTAATGTCTCCCCCTCAACTAAAAACACATTCACAGTTTCCACTGCAAATGGTACAGGAATCTCCATTCGGTGAATCGCCGTCATGCTTAGCCCCCCTGTCTCTTTCCGGTTCAAAAATGAATACTTCTTCAGTTTACAACTTCTATATATATTTGTCATTATTTTCAGATAAAAAGAGGTGTTTCCTATAAAAAAACGAATGTATGTACATTTATAAGAATTTCTAACCAAAATTAAAGGAGGAACATCATGTCTATTCAAAACATTTCCTTTCTCGGTGCAGGCTCTATTGCTGAAGCTATTATTGGTGGCTTGTTACATGCAAATGTTGTTAAAGGTGAACAAATTACTGTAAGTAATCGTTCTAACGAGACAAGATTACAAGAGCTACATAAAAAATACGGTGTCAAAGGTACTCATAATAAAAAAGAATTACTTACTGATGCAAATATTCTTTTTCTAGCAATGAAACCAAAGGATGTTGCAGAGGCGCTTATCCCTTTTAAAGAATACATAAATAATAACGTGCTTATTATTTCATTACTAGCAGGTGTTTCTACTCACTCAATTAGAAAACTACTTCAAAAAGACGTTCCAATTATTCGTGCAATGCCAAATACATCCGCAGCCATTTTAAAATCAGCTACCGCTATCTCCCCTTCGAAACATGCAACAGCGGAACATATTCGCACTGCAACATCTTTATTTGAAACGATTGGTCTCGTCTCTGTTGTAGAGGAAGAAGATATGCATGCTGTCACTGCATTATCCGGAAGTGGACCTGCTTATATTTATTACGTAGTGGAAGCTATGGAAGAAGCTGCAAAAAAAATTGGTTTAAAAGAAGATGTTGCAAAATCACTTATTCTTCAAACGATGATTGGTGCTGCTGAAATGCTAAAAGCAAGTGACAAACACCCTTCTATTTTGCGAAAGGAAATTACTTCTCCTGGCGGAACTACCGAAGCAGGTATTGAAGTATTACAAGAACATAAATTTCAACAAGCACTTATTTCTTGTATTACACAGGCAACGGAACGATCACATAATCTTGGAAAAACATTAGAACAACTAACAAAAGAAAAATAAAAAAAGGAGCTCAAGTTTATTTGAGCTCCTTTTTCTATAATTACACTTAGTTATTGTTCTTCCCAAAAATCTCTTCTTGCAGGCGACGACCAGTCGGCGTTGCTGCAAGTCCACCTTCCGCTGTTTCACGAAGTGCTACTGGCATCGTTTGTCCGATTCTAAACATTGCCTCAATTACTTCATCACATGGAATTGTACTCGTTACACCAGCTAATGCTAAATCTGCTGAAATCATCGCATTTGCAGCTCCTGCTGCATTACGTTTTACACAAGGTACTTCTACAAGTCCTGCAACAGGATCACACACTAAACCAAGCATGTTCTTTAATGAAATTGCCATCGCTGTAGCTGCTTGATCTTGTGTTCCACCAGCCATCTCAACTGCAGCTGCAGCCGCCATTCCACTTGCTGAACCAACTTCAGCTTGGCATCCTCCTGCAGCACCAGAAATACAAGCATTATTCGCAACAACCATACCGAAAGCTCCTGCTGTAAATAAGAATTCAATCATTTCTTCACGTGTAGGCTGCAATTTTTCTCTTAGCGCAAATAGTACACCTGGCACTGTTCCAGCAGACCCTGCTGTTGGTGTTGCACAAATAATTCCCATCGCTGCGTTTACTTCATTTGTTGCAACAGCTTTGCTTACTGCATCCAAAATCGTATCTCCAGATAAGCCTTTTCCACTCTTCATATACGCTTGAACTTTTACAGCATCTCCACCAGTTAAACCAGTTGGTGATTTCACGCCGCGAATACCACGTTCTACTGCTTGTTCCATCACGACTAAGTTCTTTTCCATACCAGCAATTACTTCTTCACGTGAAATACTTCTTGTTTCCATTTCACATTGAATCATAATTTCTGCGATTTTTACATTTTGTTCTTTAGCTTGCGCCACTAGTTCCGCTGCGTTCCGAAACATGGTGTGTCCCCCCTGCAATTAATCCATAATAGTTACTTGACAAATATTTTGTTGCGCTTTTATTTCTTCAATCACTTCATCTGCTAATAATTCATCTGTTTCAATAACCATAAGCGCTCTTCTTCCTTTTTCTTTACGAGAAACACTCATTGTACTAATGTTAATCTCGTTTGTAGCAAGGATTGAAGCTACTGCTGCAATAGCACCAAAGCGATCGTTATTTACAATAAGTAGTGCTGGACTTGTGCCTGATAATTGAAGATCGAATCCGTTTAATTCTACAACTTCAATTTTACCGCCACCAATTGAGCAAGCAACAACTTCAATTTCTTCTTCACCTTTATACAAACGAATTTTCGCTGTATTTGGGTGAGGTGCATTGGCATCTTCTTCAATGAATTCCACTTCAATTCCGCGCTCTTTTGCTATTTCTAGCGCCTCTGGAATACGTAAGTCATCTGTTTCAAATCCTAATATTCCACCGATTAGTGCTACATCCGTACCATGCCCTCGATACGTCTTTGCAAATGATCCATATAACGAAATGCTTACTCTTTCTGGTTCATGACGAAACAGCTGGCGAGCAACTTGCCCCATTCTTGCCGCGCCTGCTGTATGTGAACTTGATGGTCCAATCATAACTGGACCGATAATATCAAATACTGAGCGATACTTCATCATAACTCCCCCTAAACCTCTATGCAAAAATTTATTCTACTATTCTATTAACCTGCTACATCTGTCGCTTTTCCAGTTGTACCACGAATTTGTTCTGCTGTATGAATTGGATAATTTTTAAATAAAAGTAATCCAATATAACCTGAAATAATACCAGTTATAATAATACATAAGAATCTTAGCATTATTTTCATTAAAAAATGATATAAGATAATCCACAATAAAGTCTGGTAGCAATCCAAAGTTTAACACAGAAGCCATTGCAAGGATAGCATAAACAAGCGATATCTTTCCTATTATAATTCTCATGTTACTCTCTCATGGTTTAGTCAACTTCACTTGTTACGATAATAACTAAAAAGCATGTGACTTATCATAAATTATAATCTGCCCTCATTATAGCTTGTTTTTTATAAAACGCTTACTTTTGTTGAATTTTAAAAGTTCTGAATAAAAGTCCATTCCTGCTATTTGTATCACTTGTATGTCATCTGACTTATATAACAGTTTTTCTAAATAATCATTATTTCGTATTTTTATCGTATATATTCAAACCATTCTAATTTTCTGTATCATCCAAGTATAAGTATAAAATAATAACAGTTTTATTTTTAAATTTTTTTAGACATAAAAAAATGGTAACCCATCGTTACCATTTTTTACAAAATTATTATTTTTCTACTGGGAATGATTTCAAATCTGTCGCTATTTCTGTATTAGCAAACAACTCTCTTGCCTCTTTCAATAATTCCTTATATGTATCTCCTTGATAGCGAGAACTAATGTGAGTTAAGATTAATCGCTTCGCATTTGCCTGAAGTGCAATGCTCGCAGCTTGCTTAGATGTGGAATGAAAATAATCATGCGCTTGTTGCTCATCTTCTGCTGCGAAAGTCGCTTCATGGACAAGTACATCTGCATCTTGCGCAAGCTCCCTACTCGCTTCGCAATATCGCGTATCACCTAAGATAGTAATAATTCTTCCTTTTTGAGGTGGGCCGATAAACTCATTTCCATTTAATATCGTGCCATCCTCTAATTCAACTACTTCTCCATCCTTTAAACGTTTAAAGATTGGACCTGGTTTCACACCCATCTCAAGCAACTTATTAACTAAAAGAGCACCTTGTATATCTTTCTCTACAATACGATATCCAAAACATTCTATACCGTGTGACAATCTTTTCGTTTCTACATAAAATTCATTATCTTCAAATACGGTACCTTCTTCTGTTATCTCCACAACTTCAAGTGGATATTTCACATGTGTCGTACTTACCGATAATGCCACTTCAATAAATTGTTTAATTCCTTTCGGTCCATACACCGTTAAAGGCGTAGTTCCTCCTTGAAATGAACGGCTACCTAATAAACCAGGCAATCCAAAAATATGATCGCCATGTAAATGCGTAATAAATATTTTTTCAATGCGGCGCGGACGTACAGATGTATGTAATATTTGATGTTGCGTGGCCTCGCCACAATCAAATAACCAAGTTTGTCCTCGTTCTTCTAACAATTGTAAAGCAATTGCTGAAACGTTCCTTCCTTTTGAAGGAACACCTGCACCAGTTCCTAAAAATACAAATTCCACTTTCTTTCCTCCAGCTCTAAATATACTCTATCTCTCATCTTACGGAATGTTATTTCAAATGGCAAATTGAATTTACATAACCAATCATCTAGACAACTATATAGCACGAACGTTATACTCAAAAAATTTAGCGATCGTTCGTGTTTTGTGTTAAAATGATTATACTACATTTTAAGGGAGCGTTTTATTATGAAAGAAGTATTTCGTTTACAAACTGATTTTTCATCTTCATTTGATCGCTGGGTAAGTTCTTTCGTGTCTGATCACCCAGCACAATTAGAATGGACAACTTTAAAGGAATTAATCCATGAATATACAACATCACATACAAATGATACGTTACCAGCATATATTTCTTCAGCTTTAACATATTACGCCCAACGCGTTTCAACTACAAACAGTTCAGAGATTGTTATTTTTGAAAACCCTACAATCTCGTAATCTATAATAAAAAAGCACTGGTTACAGTGCTTTTTTATTTATACTTATTTAGCAAATGATTATATTCCGTCCAAAAGTCTGTATACATACTTTGATCAAACTCATCTAAAATTATCTTTTCATTTGATTTATTGAATAATTCTTTTGCTTGTAGTGCAAAAGAAAGAATTTGTTTTCTATATTCATTTTCATTTACTTCTATATGAAGCCCTTCATAGTATATAGCCTTTTGATCAGTAGAAATAACTTTGACAAAATCCTTTAAAACCACATTTTCACCTATATGGTTTATAGTCCAATGAATTGAAATTGGGCATCCTAACATGAGCATAGTGCCACATCCATGCAAAATAAGCCCCTCTTCATTTTCAATATCACAAATATATTCTTTATCTAAAGTTCGTAACAGAGCTAAAGCTGATTCACTTATTCCCCATTCCTCATCCATACCTGTTTGTGTAATAATCGTTCCATCCACATTTAAATAAATTTCCCCGTGAGAACATAAATCTTCCTGCTCATTAAACAACCACTTTTGATTCTCAATATTTATAATAAAATTTTGTGGTACCATTACAAATTCCCCTTTTATAAAAATATTTATTTTCCACATTATTTATAATTAATATCATGTATTTCATCCCATATATCTATTATAAATCCATTTAATATTTTAAAAACACAGATAAAAAAGATATTGACACTACGATTTTACAGTGCTAACATTCAACATGTAATTGAATATGGTCTCTGTTAGGTGAGGCTCCTGTATAGAGAAACGCTGCTGCCCAAAAATGTCGAGAGACGCCAATGGGTCAACAGGAAAGGTCGGAATGAAGGCCTTTTTTAACGTAGCTGGTTTCAGTACCTATGCTATACAGTGCTAAAACTCAACGAGGGAGAGGTGCATGTATTTTGTCATACACAAAAACTGTTTTTATTTATGTCTACTAGCAGTCTTTGTTGTGGACTCTTTTAACTGCGAATTCAGACCTTTACTCGTTTTGAGTAAAGGTCTTTTTACGTCTATATGCACCTTACTATGAAACAAACATAGCATATTCAGAAACTACTAAATTGTACGGAGGTGAGGAACAGTTGGCAATTGATGATTCGGCCCAGATACCCATACGTTTTACATTCATATTTCATCATGTAGGTAGGAAAGAAACTGTTCCTCACCATTTCAAATAGTTAGTTAGGTAACAGATTGTTTCCTCCTTCATGACAGAGGAGGAACTACCGATGTTTAATTTACAAAGACAAGAAACAAAGCATGCTTATGAGCAAGATAGCATGAAAACAAATAACGAATTATTAGTGGAGGTTGCAACACAAGATGTAATCTCTGCGTTAAAACTTCTAGAAACAACACAAGATGGATTATCTAAACAAGAAGTGGCTCGTAGACTTTCTTTATACGGTCCGAACGAAATAGCTCATAATAAAATGGCGCCGTGGTACATTCAATTTCTGCTGGCATTTAAAAATCCATTTATTTTCGTTTTATTAGCTCTTGGAGCACTTTCCTTTTTCACAGATGACATACAAGGAACAATTGTCGTATCTGCAATGGTACTACTTAGTGCAACGATTCGGTTTTCCCAAGAATTTCGTTCTCAAAAAGCTGCCGATAAGTTAAAGGCTATGGTTCGAACAACTGCGAGCGTATTTAGAATAAATGGATTTGTACATGAAACAAAAAATGTAACGAATTTAAATCGAAATTACACAACAGAAATTCCAATTGAAGAGCTTGTACCTGGCGATATTATTTCCCTTTCAGCTGGTGATATCGTTCCAGCTGATGTGCGTGTTGTATCCGCTAAAGATTTATTTGTTAATCAATCTTCTTTGACAGGGGAAGCACTTCCTATAGAAAAATACGAACACTGCTACCATACAGAAAATAAGCATATCTTACCGAAAAACATGAAAAAAAATTACAATCCACTCGATATGGAAAACCTTTGCTTCATGGGAACAAATATTGTAAGTGGTAGCGCAAAAGCTGTTGTCATCTCAACAAGTACCGATACGTATTTCGGCTCTTTAGCAAATAAGGTAATCGGAAAGCGTGTAGAAACAAGCTTTGATAAAGGTGTAAACAAAGTAAGCTGGCTCTTAATTACATTCATGCTTATTATGGCGCCTATCGTCCTTCTCATTAACGGATTCACAAAGGGAGATTGGCAAGAAGCTTTCTTCTTCGCTATTGCCGTTGCTGTTGGTCTTACACCTGAAATGTTACCAATGATTGTAACTGCTAATTTAGCTAAAGGTGCCGTTAACATGTCTAAACAAAAAGTAATTGTAAAACAGCTAAATTCTATTCAAAACTTAGGTGCTATGAACATTCTTTGTACAGATAAAACCGGAACTTTAACAGAAGATAAAGTTGTCCTTGTTCGTCACTTAGATTCTAGTGGAAATAAATGCAATCGTGTCTTGCAATTTGCCTATTTAAATAGTTTCTATCAAACTGGATTGAAAAACTTAATAGATAAAGCTGTTATTAAGCATACAGAGGAAAACAATACATTTGACCCATCAGCTTTTCAAAAGCTAGATGAAATTCCATTCGATTTCGCCCGCCGGCGTATGTCAGTCATCGTAAAAGATATTTCAGGTGAACATACAATGGTTTGTAAAGGTGCCGTAGAAGAAATTTTATCAATTTGCAACTACACTGAAGTGGATAAAAAAATCGTTACACTCACTGAGGAAATACGCTCAAATGTCAAAAAACTAAGCGAGACATTGAATAGTGAAGGTATGCGGGTTATTGCTGTGGCTTATAAAAAAGATAGAAACATAAATGATAAAGAGTACGCAGTAAAAGACGAAACTGATATGATTCTCGCTGGATATATCGGCTTTTTAGATCCACCGAAACCATCTGCAGCAGCTGCAATTCAAGCATTACAAAAGCATGGTGTACAAGTAAAAATTTTAACTGGCGATAACGAAATTGTTACACGAAAAGTTTGTAAAGAAGTTGGATTAGATATCGGCGAACCAATCCTCGGTTACGAGATTGATTCTTTACCAGATAAAGCATTAGCAAAACTTGCTGAAGAAACGACTGTATTTGCGAAGCTTAATCCAATGCAAAAATCTCGCATTATACACGCATTACAAGGAAACAGACACACTGTAGGTTACATGGGAGACGGCATTAACGATGCTGTAGCATTACGTGAAGCTGATGTCGGAATATCTGTTGATACTGCTACTGATATTGCGAAAGAAGCTTCTGATATTATTCTACTCGAAAAAAGTTTAACTATATTAGAAGCCGGGATTGTAGAAGGACGTACTACATTCGGAAATATTTTAAAATATATTAAGATGACAGCTAGCTCTAACTTCGGTAATGTGTTTAGCGTGTTAGTAGCAAGTGCTTTCATTCCTTTTTTACCGATGCTTGCCATTCATCTTTTAATTCAAAACTTACTTTATGATATTTCACAACTTTCTATTCCATGGGACAAAATGGATAAAGAGTTTCTAGAAAAACCCCGAAAATGGGATACTGCAAACTTACGAAACTTCATTATTTGTATCGGCCCAATTAGTTCCATATTTGATATTATCACATACGTAGTCATGTGGAATGTATTTGGCGCAAATACACCGAGCGAGCAATCATTATTCCAGTCCGGTTGGTTTGTGGTTGGATTGTTAACTCAAACTTTAATTGTTCACATGATACGAACACAGAAGATTCCATTTATTCAAAGCACTGCATCAACACCCGTCGTTTTATTAACCGCTCTTATTATGGCAATCGGGATTTATATTCCATTCTCACCACTTGGTGCAGCCGTTGGTTTACAAGCATTGCCACTTAGCTACTTCCCTTGGTTAGTAGGAATACTATTAGGCTACGCTTTTTTAACACAATTCCTGAAAAAGCTTTATATTAAAAAGTTTCATAGCTGGTTGTAAAAATAAGAATGAGTGGGTATTCCCCGCTCATTCTAAAAGACATAACACATATTTATATATGGAGGTGACCATGATGGTATGGTACGACATTATATTCAGATTAGTTATAGCAATTATTGTAGGAGCTTGCATCGGAATGGAAAGACAATGGAGACATCGAATGGCTGGGTTACGGACAAATGCTCTCGTATCACTTGGTGCCTGTATATTTGTTTTATTATCCGTCATGCTTGATCATGATGCTAGCCCCTCACGCATTGCTGCTCAAGTCGTTAGTGGCATTGGTTTTTTAGGGGGTGGCGTTATTATCCGCGATGGTTTTAGTATTAGAGGGCTAAATACGGCAGCTACTTTATGGTGTGCAGCTGCTGTCGGTACTCTTACAGGCGCCGGTTTCCTCGTTGCAGCTATATTAGGTGCAGCCGGCGTGTTACTAGCAAATATACTTCTTCGCCCAATTGCTCTTTTTATGAATAAAAAATCAAAAGAAGAATCACCTGAACAAACGAACTACTTACTTTCCCTTACTTGTTCAGAAGAAACTGAAGCACATATTCGTTTTTTACTTATGCATATGGTAAGTACAGAAGGGCTCAGTTTAAAAGAGTTGTATAGTGAAGATGTAGATTCTAATCAAAAAGTTTGTATACAGGCTATATTACATTGCAAGACAAATGCAGCTATCTTAATTGAAAAAATAGTAAGTAGAATGCTATTAGAATCTGGCGTTACTGGAGCTGGATGGAAGACTTCTTTAGATTTAGAAGCGAGTTAAATAGGAAAGGTGTCATGATTTTTACTACTTCATGACACCTTCTACATAAATTTATTTTCTAACTTTTGTTGAAACGACTTCTCTTGCTTACGTAGTAGTTGACTACCTCGTTGTAAAAGCAGTGTTCCATACTTATCATTAATTTGATCAATGACAGCAAGTAGCGGTTCTTTTTTTGCATCCTCTTCAAATGAAAACAAATCTAATTGTTTCACCGATTCTGTCTTCCACTCTATTTCAGTAGCTGTAACACCTAGTAAACGAACGGAATCACCATCCCAATGTTGCTTCCATAAACGGGATGCTGCTTGAAAAATATCGCGTTCTTCCCAAATCGCATTTTTCAATTGCTTACTCCGTGTTACTGTTCGTCTATCATGGTATTTAATCATAATTTGAATATTATAGCTGACAAGGGTTCGCTTTTGTAACCTTTTACTCACTGACTTTGATAAACGTTCTAACATATCAAGTAATTCTTTCTCTTCATCCATATCCTTTGAAAAAGTCATCGAGTTACCGACACTTTTATGCTGTCCCATTTGACTCGGATCCACTTCCCTATCATCCATACCTTTTGCACGCCTTTGCAAATCAACACCGTGCTTGCCAATTTTAGCGCGAATGATATGCTCGTCTCCCTTTGCCAACTGTTCAATTGTCTGTATATGAATATCATTTAATTTTTCAGCTGTTTTCTCACCAATTCCATGCATTGCTCCAACTGGACGTGGCCAAATCAGTTCTGGAATATCGCGTTTTCGAAGCACGGTAATACCAAGTGGTTTTTTCATATCTGAAGCGGTCTTTGCTAGGAAAAGATTTGGAGCGATTCCAATACTACACGGAAGCTGCAACTCTGTTAATAGTGCTTGTTGAATCATCTTTGCTATTTCAAGAGGAGAACCAAGTGCGTAGCAATCTGTAATATCTAAATATCCTTCATCTATTGAGACTGGTTGTATCTTTTCTGTAAAACGGGAAAGGACTTGAAACATTTGAAATGAAGCTTCGCGATATAATGTGAAATTAGGACGCCTTACAACTAATTGCGGGCATAACCTTTTCGCTTCCCAAAGGGGCATCGTCGTACGTATTCCGTATTCTCTCGCCTCATAACTACATGTTATGATAATTCCTTTTCTCTCTTTTTCATTTCCAGCAACCGCTAATGGCTTTCCTTGTAATGATGGATCATGAGCAATTTCAACAGATGCGAAAAAGCAATTCATATCTACATGTAAAATTACACGACCATTTTTCGGATACATTTCTCGCATAGTACTCACTCCCTAATCAGAACGTTCGTTCTTTTATTATATCAAATTTTGCACAATAGTTATAATAATTACTTGTTCTTTTTTATAATCCATATAAAGAGGATACACATGTGAAAGAGGCTGATTATGGTGAAATTAACTATATGTTCCTTGTAGTTATATTAATCATCATAATTATTTACTCCTTCCAATTTTCAACATGAATACGTTTGGATTTTTCTCTCGTCTAATATTATATACTGCTATGATTTTTCTTGTATTGGCTTATACGCCTTGTAAAAACAATCGAATCAAAATAAAAAGCGTGTAAATCACAATTGATTTACACGCTTTTTCTATTCTATTACTTCGCTACTTCTTCAATAATTGCAACAACTAATTCTGCTGTTTTTGCTAACTCTTCAACAGGAATCTTCTCGTTTGTTGTATGAATTTCTTCATAACCAACTGCCAAGTTAACTGTTGGGATACCGTGTCCTGCAATTACATTTGCATCACTTCCGCCACCACTTTGGTGAAGAGAAGGTGTACGACCAATTTTTTCAGCTGCACGTTTTGCAACTTCTACAACGTGATCGCCATCAGCAAATTTAAATCCTGGGTACATAACGTTTACTTCAACGTCTGCATGACCACCCATTTCTTTTGCAGTTGTTTCAAATGCTTCTTTCATTTTCGCAACTTGTGCTTCCATTTTCTCATTGATTAAAGAACGAGCTTCTGCAAAGATTTGTACATGATCGCAAACGATATTCGTTTGTGTACCACCTTCAAAACGTCCAATGTTTGCAGTCGTTTCAGAGTCAATGCGACCAAGTGGCATCTTCGCAATTGCTTTCGCTGCGATAGTAATTGCAGATACACCTTTCTCCGGTGCTACACCAGCGTGAGCTGTTTTCCCGCGAATAATTGCGTTCACTTTCGCTTGTGTTGGAGCTGCAACAACGATTTCACCAACTTTTCCATCGCTATCTAATGCGTAGCCATACTTCGCTGTAATACGCTCACGATCTAAAGCTTTTGCACCAACAAGACCTGATTCTTCTCCGACTGTAATAATAAATTCAATTTTACCGTGAGAGATATTTTTCTCTTTTAAAACACGGATTGCTTCGAACATTGATGCTAATCCAGCTTTATCATCCGCGCCCAAAATTGTTGTACCATCTGATACGATATATCCATCTTTAATAGAAGGCTTAATTCCATTACCAGGAACTACTGTATCCATATGAGAAGTAAAGTAGATTGTATCAACACCATCTTTTGTTGCTGGTAAAGTACAAATTAAGTTACCTGCACCATGACCAGTTACAGCCATTGTGTCATCTTCAAATACTTCTACACCTAAATCTGTAAATTTCTTCGTTAATACTTTGCAGATTTCTGCTTCAAATTTCGTTTCAGAATCTACTTGTACTAATTCCATAAATTCATTTACTAAACGTTCTTGATTAATCATAAGACTGCGCCTCCTGCACTACCATTATGTATGTAACACTATTAATTATAACAGAATTTCGCAAAAGTTTCGAAATACAAGACAAAAAACAGATGGTTTACATGTCTAGATAACCATCTGCTTTCTATTACTCATTTAACAATACCCAGCGCATATGATCCTCCCACACGCCATTTACCATTAACATCTTCCTAGACACGCCTTCATATTGAAAGCCTATCTTCGTCACTACTTGTATAGATGCTAAATTACGAGGCATAATCGGAGCTTCTATACGATGTAACTGAAATCCCTCAAAAGCAACTTGAATTGCTTTTCTAAGCGCTTCTGTCGTATACCCTTTGTTTAACTCTGCTTTATCTAATTTATAACCGAGTACACAAGATTGATAAATGCCACGAACGATTAAATTAAATGAAATACACCCAATTATTTTCGTATCATCACCCTTTTTAAAAATCCATAGTCTGATGATTTTCCCTTCTTCGAACTCTTTGCTATCCTTTTGCAACTTTTTCTTTTGATAATCTAGCGTAAAAAAATCATCCGGTCTATACTCTTCCCAAGCTTTTAAAAACTCACGATTTCTGTCGTAATATTGAAGAACTGTTTCAGCATACGACTCATCAATTTCCTTTAAATATAAACGATCTGTTTCGTATATTTTCATCATCGTATCTCCATTCTTCAGCTTGCCCAACTAAAAATTAACAATATACCCTTTTACTATATTCTCTACACACACTCAAATTTCCTGTTATATTTTGCAACCCCTTCCCGAATTTTGTCCTTACTCTCCCCTTGTCCATAATTTCATTTCTCGTTACAATGAAATTGTACTGATTTGCAAGGAGGTATAACGATGCATAAAAAAGCTCAAAAAATTATGGTTTATGTGATGCTAATTTCTATGCTTGTAACAACATTACTTGCTGGCGCGAGTATGTTTTGGTAAAAAGGGCGATGTGTTCGTCCTTTTTTTACTTTTTACACATGACAAAATAAACCATCTCGACATCGAGATGGTTTATTTTATATAAAACACAATCGCTACAATACTAAAGGAAAATGACATTACAAGTGCTATTACAAAACTTGTATATTGTTTCTGCTGAAATGCCCCAATAACAAAAGTGAGATTAAGTAATGCCATACATACAATCGCTACAAGATAAGAACATATATTAAAAGTTGCCAATATGAATGTAATAACAAATAGAAATCCCATAAAAAACTGCATATACGAAAGTTTTGGATTCAAGTACATATGAGCAACCCCTTTATCTAATTTTATCTTTCTATACTTTCATTAACGCATGGTTATGTACACATGTCAAGACAACTTATTACAATAGAAAAAGCCAACCTTTTCGTTGGCTTTTTCATATGCAACGGCTCCTTTTTCTTTTGCCAATTGCTGAAATGATTTTTTCGATTTCACAATCCATACTTTCGTTCCAATTGGAATACGATCAAACAAATATTCCACATCGTTTTTCTTCATTCTTATACATCCTTGTGAAATATACTTTCCAATTGAACTCGGTTGGTTTGTTCCATGTATTCCATATTTACTTCCATTAGTTCCTCTTGCATTAAATCCAATCCACCTTGATCCAAGTGGATTTTTTGGCGATCCACCTGGAATATCCTTCGCAATGTAATACGGATCCTTCGCTTTCATTACAACATCAAAAGTTCCTTCTGGAGTTAATTCATTCGTTTTCCCTGTCGCTACTGGAAAAACCTTTTGAATCTTTCCATCGTCAATGTAAGCTAATTTATTCGTTGCTTTATTTACAATAATAAAAGGATCTCCGGCACGTGGATTATCCCCAAGAGGCCAAATCGGCGATAAAGAAAGACATAATATGATAGAGAGAAGATACGGCATAGATAATTCCTACCTTCTATATAAGTTCTTTTATATTATCCTTTCCCTTAAAGCGACTTTTAATGAGTAAATATTGTTCCATTTCATACACAAGTTGAACAAGTTTCGCACGTATCTCAAATTCTTCGCGTGTAGCTGGCAATGGCATGTCTCTAAATAATTCCCTCATTTCTTGAAGCTGCCTTAAGGAAATAACGCCTGTACTCTCAGGGCTAATAGCATTACCAATGTTTTCAACAACATCTGCAATCATGTCAGCTTGTTCATACGTCCACGATAAAGAAGCTGCTAATGGTATCATTCGCTCTAAAATTTCAAATTGTTGCATACGCATATTAAAATAACGATAGTAATAATCATCTTCTCGCATAAATGCATTCTCAAGTTTTTTAAACGATAAATCTCTTGCTTCATTTAACATATTCTCGGTTTCAATGAGTTCTGCTCCACTCCAACTACTTTCTCGATTTCGTAAATACACAACCATTTCAAACAAAATCGTTTTAAAATTACTCTCTATTTTATCCTGATACTCTTTTAGCTTATTTTCACTACTCGGCATATACATATTTACTAATAACGCCACGCTAATTCCTATTGTTAATATAGCAATTTCATTTCCAACTATAAGCCATGTAATTTGCTTCAATGAATATAGATGCATAACAATAACTGAACTCGTGACAATACCTTCTTGAATTTTAAGCATTACTGCAGTCGGAATAAATGTAAGTAACAATATGCTAATTGCAAGTGGTGTATAGCCGATCGTTTCAAAAATACAAAACGCGAATACCATTGATAATACACACGCTAGAAAACGATGTAACGACACTTGAAGCGATTTGCGCTTCGTATTTTGTACACATAAAATAACTAAAATACCTGCTGAACTATAAAATTCTAATCCTAATAACTGAGCAATAAAAACTGCCGCGCCTGTCCCTATTGCTGTTTTTACTGTACGGTATCCAATTTTGAACATATCATTGCTCCTATATGTATAAACGTATTTACAGCTAGTATAAAAAAAGGATGACACAATGTCATCCTTTTCTACTTATTATTCACATAACCTTTTCATATTACAATATTTTTTGTAAAAATTGTTGCGCACGTTCACTTTTCGGCGCTGCAAAAAATTCTTCTGGCGCACTATCTTCTACAAGCTTTCCTCCGTCCAAGAAAAGAACACGATCTGCCACTTCTTTTGCAAAGCCCATTTCATGTGTAACAATAGCCATCGTCATTCCTGTCGTAACTAACGATTTCATAACTTCTAACACTTCTTTCACCATCTCTGGATCTAGCGCCGATGTCGGTTCATCAAATAACATAACTTCCGGTTCCATCGCTAACGCTCTTGCAATTGCTACACGTTGCTTTTGTCCTCCCGACAAACGATTCGGATACGTATTTTTTTTATCTACTAATCCAACCTTTTCTAAAAGTTTCTCAGCTTTCTTTTCAGCTTCTTGCTTCGTTACCCCTTTTACATTGATAGGGGCATACGTAATATTTTCTAATACAGTCATATGAGGAAATAAGTGAAAATGCTGAAATACCATACCGACATTTTCACGAACATGCATAACATTCGTTTTCGGATTCGTTACTTCTTCCGTTCCAATCCAAATGTGACCATCCGTTGGTGCTTCTAACATATTCATACAACGTAAAAATGTTGATTTTCCTGATCCAGAAGGTCCTATAATTGCAACTACTTCCCCTTTTTCAATCGTTGTTGTAATTCCTTTTAATACTTCGTTTTTACCAAATGATTTATGAAGGTTTTCAATTTTAATCACTTTTCTTCATTCTCCCTTCAATTGCCTTCCCGACTAATGTAAGAATAATGACTAACATATAATAAATCAGTCCAACAAAAAGTAATGGTTCAAGATATTTAAATGTCTCACCGCCTACAATGTAAGCACGACGCATTAAATCAGTCGCGCCTATTACTGTTACTACAGCTGATTCTTTCGTAAGTGTCGCAAATTCGTTCACAAGCGCTGGTAATATATTTTTTAATGCTTGAGGGAAAATAATATTTCTCATCATTTTTCCGTATGGTATCCCTAAAGCCATTGCTGCTTCTGTTTGTCCTTTATCAACTGCTTGAATACCAGCACGAATTACTTCTGACATGTATGCACCTGAATTCAAGCTAAATGCAAGTACAGCTGCTAAGAATGCTGGTATTTCATAACCAATTATTTGCGGGACACCGAAATAAATAATCATTAATTGCAATACAAGTGGTGTACCACGAAAAATTGATGTATAAAAATCTGCTGCTATATTTAATGCTCGTATTCTAGCAATTTTACAAAGTGCTAATAACGTTCCTAAAATAAATCCTGCTAAAGCTGATACCGCTACAATTTTCAAAGTAACTTCTAAACCTTTTAGTATATATGGTATCGAAGGCGTAATCGCCGAAAAATCTAAGTTCATTCTTTTCATTCCCCTCACAGAAAAGTGAAAGGCAGCTTATTTTCCGCTGCCAAACCATTTCTTCACTAATTTATCCATTTCTCCATTTTCTTGCATTTTTTTAATTACTTTATTAAATTCAGCTGTTTTATCACTGTTTTTCGGAAGGGCAATTGCTGCTCCAACTTCTTCTGGCGCTTCTTTAATTTCAATTCCTTGTAAATCTTTCATTTTCTCTAAATAATTTTTAGCAACTGTGTCTTCTATAATTGCAGCGTCAAAACGACCAGCTTTAATTTCTTGTACGATTTCTGGTATACGGTCACGTCCCTCAACTTGGAAATCTACTTGTTTTTTAAATTCTGCCGCTTTCTCTTCTTGAATAGATCCTGTTTGTACCCCTACTTTTTTCCCTTTTAAATCCTCTACAGATTTAATGTTAGAATCCTTTTTAGAAACAACCATATTTTTCGCAACAAAATAAATATCTGTAAAATCAACATTATTTTTACGCTCTGCAGTTGGCGTCATGCCTGCCATTACGAAATCAACTTTTCCTGAACTAAGAGATGCTAATAAACCACCAAAATCCATATCTTTCACTTTCACTTCATACCCAAGTTCTTTTCCGATATATTTAGCAACATCAACATCAAAACCAATAATTTCATCACTTTTTGAAGCTTCCACGTATTCATATGGTTTATAATCTGCTGAAGTCCCCATTACGAGTACTTTCTTATTTCCTTTTGTTTCTTTCGATTCCCCATTACTACAAGCGCTGAATATACTTACAATTAAAATAAGTGCAAACGATATTGATACTAACTTCTTCATCTTTCTTCCCCCTAATAATGTATATTTAAAAGTTTAATAGAATATTTATTCGATGTTTGTATTGTATCAGCACTTTTATTTTTATGCAATATATAAAATAAAAATAAATAATAAAACAATATAAATGCTATTTGTTATGTATAAAACAATGCATAAAATAACATAACTATGCATATCTCTGAAATTTTAATAATAAATAAAAAAGGCGGCACATCCACTTGATTGTGGACGTGCCGCCTTTTCTCTTATTTTTTATAGTTCTTCACAATTCTCTTCAAAATATGATTGTAGTTTCGCAATAACTTGCATCGGTTCATGACCTTCAATTTCATGACGCTCTACCATCGTTACAATTTTTCCATCTTTTAATAAAGCAAATGATGGAGAAGAAGGTGGGTACCCTTCGAAATATTCACGCGCTCTTGCTGTCGCTTCTTTATCTTGACCTGCAAACACCGTTACAAGGTGGTTAGGACGTTTATCATAATGTACGGAATGCGCAGCAGCAGGACGAGCAATACCACCTGCACAACCACATACAGAGTTTACCATTACAAGTGTTGTTCCATTTCTTTTAAACGCTTCTTCTACCGCTTCTGGTGTCGTCAATTCTGTATATCCAGCAGAGACAATCTCTTCACGCGCTTGGCGGACAACATCATTCATAAAAAAGTTAAAATTAATCACTCTTTTCCCTCCTCTAAAACTACCTATTTGTATCTTACCAGTTAATGTTTATGAAATACAAGTAAGTTTACTTGTATTTCAGTATAGAAAAGGTGTTAGAGCAATTGCTCTAACACCTTTTCTTTAATGACCACGATGTTTTTGCTTTGCTTTTTGTACTTTAATTAAACGTCTTCTTTCTTTTTCAGCTTCTCGCTTCTCCTTAGACTGCACTTTCTTTTCTTGTTTATGCAATTCATAAGATAAACTAATCGCCTCTTGCGCCTTAGTAAAACGTTTAACATTTGTTTCTTTTGCTGCTTGTCGTATGATACGCTTTATGTTTTTAGGACGCTGTTTTTCTTTAACTTCTACACCACATTTTGCAAAATGCTGAAAATGCTCTAAAAGTGAACTATTCACAAACATAAGCACTTCTTCATCTGACGGTTCCGCTCCAAAAATATACCTCGCTCCATACAATTTCCCTTGTTCTTTACATGTAATGATTCCAACAAAAAATTGGCCATCGTGATATACTGTCAACTCCATTGACAGCCCCTCCTTTAAAAAATTAGAAATACGGGACATCCCGGAGGGGAAGGTTACTGACATGAAATCATGCGTCTGGACTACCAACCAGAGCTGTGTTTTTGTATTTATTTCACTTTTATTATATCTTTTTTTCCATAATCTTCATATATTCAACAATCATTTTTTTATGCGATCCTACAATATAGTCAGGTAGTTCTGTTACTGAAAAGAATTTAAGCTGAACAGCTTCTTCTTTATTCATAACAAAATCCCCTTCGTATTCATCCGTATAATAGGCGGTTGTTACAGATTGAAATTCATCACCATTTGCTAATTTTGTAAAGTAGTTCGCTCCAGAAAATACATTGATTAGTCGCAAGTTCTTCACTTTTATTCCTGTCTCTTCATATACTTCACGATAAGCTGTTTCTTCTGGTGATTCACTAAGCTCCATTAGCCCGCCAGGTAGCCCCCATTTTCCGTACGGCTCTGTCCGCTGCTGCAATAAAACATAACCATTTTCATCTATAACGAGTACAACAGCACCAACTAAAATTAAAGGGCGATGACCAACTATTTTTCGTAATTCTTCTACATATCCCACCGTATCGCCTCCTTTTTCGTTGTCCACACTATTGTATCATATGTACGAAACGACAAAATGCGTATATTTTTCATTTTTTTAACAAAATATTTATTTTATGTGATTCATCTACTGTAGCTAACATAATGGATTCGACTTCTGTACTCTCCTCTAGAAATTCTCTCGCCCACGCTTCTGTTTTTCCTAATAATGCAAGAACATCTTTCTGAATCCTCCCATCCTTTACTAATACAAAAGAAACTGGAGATTTTCTTCCCGCCACTTTAAGATCAAGCCGCGAAACTGCTTCATATTCTGGATACCGAAATATAGAAACGACACCGTTCGCTTCCCATAATGCTAATTTAATCGTTTGAATATCGCTCACATTTCGCATACGAAGTTCCGAAAACAAATATTCCACGGTAATTCTCGCCTTTTTCAAATTGCTAAAATCAATGGAACCATTATGTATAAGAATGATAGGTGCTGGCTCTAAAAAGCGTCTCCATCTATCCCATTTCAGCATTAAAACTGAGCTTATAATATGAAGTACAACGAGTATGAACGTTGTAATCATCGAGCCCAGTAACCCTACTTTTTCATCAGACAATGCGTTAGAAACATTCCCACCAAGCAATAACACTAATACAACATCTAAAAAACGAAGTTGTGCGATAGACCTTTGCCCCATTGCTTTCGCAACTAATATTAAAAATATGTATGCTATAATAGCCCGAATAACCCATTCACTATTAGAAAGATGCCGTGCTCCTTCAAAAATATGCATATGCATATGCATCACTTTGCACTCCTTACCCGTCTCAAACTGCTATCCTGTTTTAGTTTGCAACGTTTATGAGCATATATGTAAAAAAAGCTGGTTCGTTTAAAAACGAACCAGCTTTTTTTACTTAACTGAAAACATATATTTTTTATAAGTTTTCCGTACCGATAGTATGAGCCCCATCATAATCATATTCGAGAATAAGGAACTTCCCCCATACGATAAGAAAGGTAATGCAATACCTTTTACAGGCATTAACCCAACGATCATACCGATGTTTTGGAATATTTGAACTGTTAATATACCGATAGATCCAGCGCATAATAATGTACCAAATAAATTATCAGCGGAATAACCAATAATAATTGTTCGATATAGTAGCAACAGGAACAAGAAGACAACTAACGCTGCTACGATAAATCCACCTTCTTCGGCAATTGTAGCGAAAATAAAGTCAGTATGCTTCTCTGGGATATAGACGCTTCCTCCCCCAAACCCTTTACCTTCCATTCCTCCACTACCTACAGCTAAAATCGATTGTTGCGTTTGATAACCTTGATCTGCATTTTCAAATGGATTTAACCAACCTACAATACGCGACTGTTGGTGAGGTTTTAGTAAAGTAACTAAATTATTATAGAAAAAATCTTGATACTTAAAGAAAATAAATATTAAAGCAGATAATATGGTCAACGGAATAACTGTACATAATGCTATCAATTTCTTTTGAATACCTGACATAAATAAAATACATGCAATAGCAGCAGCATATAAGAACACCATACCTGTATCCGGTTGACTATATACAACCGCCATAGGTGGAAGTGACACTAGCATAATTTTACCTACTAGCTTTAAATCTGTTTGGAATGTCCTTGCCATATACTGTGCATTATGTTTTACTGCTATACTCGCTACTACAAGTAGCAATGCAATTTTGAAAAACTCAGACGGCTGAATTTGTCCAAATACCGGGAAAACAAACCATCTTTTTGCACCTAACTTTTCAGGTGTAAAACCTGATGGTGGTAATACTTTCAAAAGAATAAGTGAAGCAAACCCGGCAATATAAAGCGGCCAAGATAATTTTTGTAACTGATCTAAATCAATGCTTGCAACAAGAAGTAACAATACAACCCCAATTATGTAGTTAACACCTTGTTTCATAGCAAAGTTTGCAGCTCCATACTGTCCCGTTTGCTGACTGCTATATATAGCAGCTATACTCGTCACACATAGTGCACACAAAATTAAAATTAATTTTACATCTAAACTTTTTAGAAACTCGGTACTTCTTTTCATGACATCCTCCTGAAACATTGTTACGGCAAAAATAAAAAACCAGGAGTCAACATTCTTCATGTTTTGACGACTGATTACACATTATCTATAAAACACTTATATAGAATAACTCTCTTTTTCATACAATACAATATATTATACTACAGTTTCATCAGTAAGATTTGCCAAAAAAATTATTCTTTTCTTATTTTATATCCATATACCATATATCAGCAATGTATTTTCGTAAATTCCTAATACATAATCATTTATTGTAAGATTACTGGGAAAGGTATTTATACATATAGTAGGATGTAGATGAAGAAATAAGATAATAAAAAGCTCGCATAAGCGAGCTTTTTATTAATATACAGATGTATTATTTTCTGACATGTTTTCTAAAATTTCTTTAACACGCCCTAAGAACTTACCACAAATTAAACCATCAAGTACGCGGTGATCAAGTGATAAACATAAGTTAACCATGTCACGAGCACCGAACATACCGTTATCCATAATTACTGGGCGTTTTACAATTGATTCAACTTGTAAAATAGCCGCTTGTGGGTAATTAATAATACCCATAGATTGAACAGAACCGAATGATCCTGTGTTATTAATTGTAAATGTTCCACCTTGCATTTCGTCTGCTTTTAACGATTTCGTGCGTACTTTTCCTGCAAGTTCTGTAATTTCACGAGCGATACCTTTAATTGTTTTCTCGTCCGCTTGCTTAATTACTGGTACAAATAGTTCTTCCTCTGTTGCAACAGCGATAGAAAGGTTAATATCTTTCTTCTGAACAATTTTATCGCCAGCCCACATTGAATTAATTTGAGGATACTCTTTTAACGCTTGTGCCACTGCTTTTACGAAGAAAGCAAAGAACGTTAAGTTAAAGCCTTCACGCTTCTTAAAGTCACCTTTAATTGAGTTACGGTATGACACAAGGTTTGTCACATCTACTTCAATCATCATCCAAGCATGTGGTGCTTCGTGTTTACTACGTAACATGTTTGCTGCGATTGCTTTACGCACACCTGTGACTGGAATTTCGATATCTCCAGGCATTGTAGGTACAGAAACTGGTTTCGCAGCTTCTCCTTTTTGCGCTACTGGTGCTGCTTTTGGTGCTTCTGGGCGAGCTTCTACTACCGCCGCTACAGCTTCATCTTTCTTCGCCGCACCTGCTTGCGGAATATTTCCAGATTCCACTAGCTTTAAAATATCTTTACGAGTGATACGGCCGTTTGCTCCCGTACCCTCTACTAGATCTAAATCAACGTTATGCTCACCCGCAAGTTTTAACACAGCTGGTGAAAAACGTGGTTTTCCATCAGTTGGTTGTTTTACTTTCGGTGCTTTTTCAGGCGTAATTGCTGCTGCCTTTGGTTCTTCTTTCGTTTTTTCCTCAACAGCTGTTGCTGCTACTTCGTCTGCGCCTTCTACTTGAATCACACAAACTACTTCACCTACAGCTAACGTATCACCTTCACCAGCGATTAACTCTTTCACAATACCAGTGAAAGAAGATGGTACTTCAGCATTTACTTTATCAGTCATTACTTCTGCAAGCGGATCATACTTGTTTACGTGATCGCCAACATTAACGAGCCATTTACTAATTGTGCCCTCTGTAACGCTCTCCCCGAGCTGAGGCATTGTAATATTTTCTACAGCCATGTATAGTCCCCCCGATTAAAATTCCGCAAGTTCACGCATTGCTTTTTCAACTTTATCTGGATTTACCATAAAGAATTTTTCCATTGTTGGTGCATATGGCATTGCTGGAACGTCTGGACCTGCAAGACGTGCGATTGGCGCATCTAAATCAAATAGACAGTTTTCAGCAATAATTGCTGCCACTTCACTCATAATGCTTCCTTCTTTATTGTCTTCTGTTACAAGAAGAACTTTACCTGTTTTAGAAGCTGCTTCAATGATTGCTTCTTTATCTAATGGATATACAGTACGTAAATCAAGAATGTGTGCAGAGATGCCATCTTGTGCTAACTTTTCAGCTGCTTGAAGAGCAAAATGAACACATAATCCGTACGTGATAACTGTAATATCATCACCTTCACGTTTTACATCTGCTTTTCCGATTGGTAATACGTAGTCATCCTCCGGCACTTCACCTTTAATTAAACGATATGCACGTTTATGTTCGAAGAATAATACTGGATCTTCATCACGAATGGCTGCTTTTAATAAGCCTTTTGCATCATATGGTGTAGAAGGGATAACGATTTTTAAACCTGGTTGGTTTGCAAACATCGCTTCTACAGATTGTGAATGATACAATGCACCGTGAACACCCCCACCAAATGGTGCACGGATTGTAACTGGACAAGTCCAATCATTATTAGAACGATAACGAATTTTTGCTGCCTCAGAAACAATTTGGTTTACTGCTGGCATGATGAAATCAGCAAACTGCATTTCAGCGATTGGACGCATACCATACATTGCTGCACCAATTGCTACCCCAGCAATTGCAGATTCTGCAAGCGGTGCATCAAGCGCACGATCTTCACCAAATTGATCATACAAACCGTGTGTCGCTTTAAACACGCCACCTTTTTTACCAACATCTTCTCCTAAAACGAATACTTTCTCATCGCGTTCCATTTCTTCGCGCATTGCTAATGTAATAGCATCAATATAAGACATTACAGCCATGAAACGTTCCCCCCTATTCTGCGTATACGTGCTTCAATGCATCTTCAGGTGCTGCATACGGAGCATTTTCTGCATATTCTGTTGCTTCATTTACGATATGCATAATTTCGTCTAACATTTGTTTTTCCGATTCCTCAGTTAACACACCAGCTTCTTTTAAATAAGCCGCGAATGTTATAATTGAATCTTTTTTCTTTGCTTCTTCTACTTCTTCTTTATCACGATAAACACGATCATCATCGTCACTAGAATGTGCTGTTAAACGATATGATACTGTTTCAATTAAAGTTGGGCCTTCACCACGACGACCGCGATCTGCTGCTTCTTTTACAGCTTTATATACTGCAAGCGGATCGTTTCCGTCTATTGTATATCCAGGCATACCATAACCAATTGCACGATCTGATACGTTTTTACATGCTAATTGTTTTTCAACCGGAATAGAGATTGCATATTTGTTATTTTCACACATAAAAATAACAGGTAGTTTGTGTACACCAGCAAAGTTTGCCCCTTCATGAAAGTCACCTTGGTTTGAAGAACCTTCTCCAAATGTAACGAACGTTACTAAATCTTTCTTCTCCATTTTTCCAGCTAGTGCAATACCAACTGCATGTGGTACTTGCGTTGTTACTGGAGATGAACCTGTAACAATACGATTTTTCTTTTGACCGAAGTGACCAGGCATTTGACGACCACCAGAGTTTGGATCTCCAGCTTTCGCGAAAGCAGACAACATAAGCTCTTTAGCTGTCATACCAAATGCTAGTACAACACCCATATCACGATAGTATGGTAATGCATAATCTTTCTCTCTATCAAGAGCGAACGCCGCTCCAACTTGTGCAGCCTCTTGTCCTTGACAAGAAATTACGAATGGAATTTTACCAGCGCGGTTTAATAACCACATACGTTCGTCGATTTTACGTGCAAGTAACATCGTACGGAACATTTCTAATACTTGCTCATCACTTAAGCCAAGCTCTTCATGGCGCTTTTCTTTTACTTCTGCCATTTTTCATAACCTCCTAAATCCACATTTTTATGCGTGTAACGCTCTTCCATCTACAGCAAGTGCTGCTTCACCAATCGCCTCAGATAATGATGGATGCGGATGAATTGTATGTGCTACTTCCCAAGGTGTTGCATCAAGTACTCTTGCAAGACCAGCTTCAGAAATCATATCTGTTACATGCGGTCCAATCATATGAACACCAAGAATGTCATTTGTCTCTTCATCAACTACAAGTTTTACGAAACCATCTGATTCTCCGTATACAAGTGCTTTTCCGATTGCGCGGAATGAGAACTTACCTACTTTTAACTTATAGCCTTTTTCTTTCGCTTCTTGTTCTGTTAAACCGACAGAAGCAACTTCTGGACTGCTATATACGCATTTTGATACCATAGAGTAATCAATTGGTGTAACTTCTTTCCCTGCAATATGTTCTACTGCAGCAATTCCTTCATGAGAAGCAACGTGAGCAAGTTGCAGGCCACCGATTACATCTCCAATTGCATAAATATGCGATTCTTTCGTTTGATAAAACTCATTTGTTTGAATGTATCCTTTTTCCACAACGATATCTGTGTTCTCTAAGCCAATATTTTGCGTATTCGCTTGTCTTCCTACAGATACAAGCATTTTTTCTGCTTTAAATTCTTTATTTTCACCGTTGTGTTCAGCTTGGATTGTTACTCCATTATCTTTTACCAATGTTTCTGGTAATACTTTTGCACCAGTTACCACTTTAATACCTTTTTTCTTGAATAGACGTTGCATTTCTTTTGAAACGTCTTGATCTTCTAGTGGTAATATCGTTTTTGCATACTCTAATACTGTAACTTCTACACCGAAGTCAGCAAGCATAGATGCCCACTCAATACCGATTACACCGCCACCAACGATAATAATCGAACTAGGAAGCGTTTCCATTTTTAGGGCATGATCCGAAGACATTACGTATTCTCCATCTAATTCTAAACCTGGTAATGAATTTGGACGAGAACCTGTTGCAACAAGTACATTTTTTGGAATTAACATTTCATTCTCTTCTCCACTTGCAAGTTCAACTGAAATTGTCCCTGGCATAGGAGAGAAAATAGACGGGCCAAGAATACGACCAATACCTTCAAACACATCAATTTTACCTTGTTTCATTAAATGTTGAACGCCTTTATGAAGCTGCGTTACAATCTTCTCTTTACGCTCTTGTACTTTTGCAAAGTTTAGTTCTACATTGCTTGCAATAACTCCGAACTCTTCGCTTTTTTTAGCAGTTGCATATACTTCCGCACTACGTAAAAGAGCTTTACTAGGAATACATCCTTTGTGTAAACAAGTACCACCAAGATTTTCTTTTTCGACTAGTGCTGTTTTTAACCCTAATTGTGATGCACGAATTGCAGCAACATATCCACCAGTACCGCCGCCAACGATGACTAAATCATATTCTTTTGCCATTATCTCAACCCCTAGCTACCGTTTCTTTTTCACGTACAACGTATTCTTTTGGAGCTTCTTCTTCACGTAATACACGAAGTGCTCCTTCTGCTAACGCTTCTAACTCATCTTCGCCTGGATGTACGATAACATCTGCAATCCAGTCCACTCGCTCTTTTATTTCATCGACAAGAATTTTACTGTATGCCAGTCCACCAGTTAATACGATTGCATCGATTTTCCCGTGAAGTACAGCGCTAGCTCCGCCAATCTCTTTTGCAACTTGATATGCCATTGCTTTATAAATAAGAGTTGCTTCAGGATCACCTTTTTCAACCATTTGCTCTACTTTAATCGCATCATTTGTACCGATTAAACTTACAAGTCCACCTTGTCCGACAAGTTTTTTAATCATTTCATCACGGTAATACTCACCAGAGAAACACATTTCTACTAGTTGCCCTACTGGTACTGTACCAGCGCGCTCTGGACTAAATGGTCCTTCTCCGTTTAAACCGTTATTCACATCGATTACTCTTCCTTTTTTATGAGCACCAACTGTAATACCGCCACCCATATGTGTAACTAATAAATTTAAATCCTCGTATTTGTGATTTAACTGTTCAGCTACTTTACGAGCAACTGCTTTTTGATTTAATGCATGGAAGATACTTTTGCGTTCCATACCAGCAATGCCACTTATACGAGCAACCGGCTCCATCTCATCTACAACGACAGGATCTACAATGAATGCAGGAATGTTTAATCCAGAAGCAATTTCATATGCTAAAATGCCTCCAAGGTTTGAAGCGTGATGACCGCTAAAGCCATTTTTCAAATCTTCTAACATCGCATCGTTTACTGTATACGTACCGCCTTCGATTGGACGAAGTAATCCACCACGCCCACAAACAGCGTTTAATTTTGAAATGTTAATACCATGAGAATGTAGAACTTCTAAAATCGTTTCTTTTCGAAACTCATATTGATCGATAATTCTCTTATATTTTCCAATCTGTTCTACGTCATGACGAATCGTTTCTTCTAGAACGGGTCTTTCATTATCAAAAACACCAATTTTTGTGGATGTACTACCTGGGTTAATAACAAGAATTCGATTTACAGACAATGTTGCTACCTCCACTAATAAATTCAAAAGGAAGTGGAAACCTCATAAGAGGTAACCACACCTTTTGTAAAAGTTATATATGAATGATTAGCGACGGCTAATAATATCGTGACCGTTGCGTAAGTAAGTGCTACGAGAATTCTTCAAGCTTGCAATGCGCTCTTCAGCTAGACGATCTGCCGCTACATAAGTTGCTATGCCATCGCGTTTTGAAATTTCGATTACTTTTGCAATCGTGTCATAAATAGACTCAACACGTTTTAGTGCACGTTCTCTATTGTATCCATATAATTCGTCTGCTACGTTAATTACGCCACCTGCATTAATTACATAATCTGGTGCGTATACAATACCCATTTCATGAATGATGTCACCGTGACGATCTTCTTTTAATTGGTTATTTGCAGAACCTGCGATTACTTTTGCTTTAAGTTGTGGAATAGTTTCATCATTAACTGTTGCGCCTAATGCACATGGTGCGTAAATATCGCATTCCACACCGTAAATTTCATTTGGTTCAACTGCTGATGCACCGAATTCTTCTACAGCACGTTGTACAGCTTCTTTATTAATATCTGTAACGATTAATTTTGCTCCTTCAGCGTGTAAATGTTTGCATAGATGATATGCTACGTTACCAACGCCTTGAACAGCAATTACTTTTCCTTCTAAATTGTCAGTACCGAAAGCTTCTTTTGCAGCTGCTTTCATACCACGATAAACACCGTATGCAGTTACTGGAGATGGGTTACCAGAAGAACCGAATGATGGTGAGATACCTGTTACAAAGTCAGTTTCTTCGTGGATAATATCCATATCATCTACTGTTGTACCAACATCTTCAGCTGTAATGTATCGTCCGTTTAGTCCTTGGATATAACGTCCTAGTGCACGGAACATTGCTTCGCTCTTATCTTTACGAGGATCACCAATAATTACTGTTTTCGCACCACCTAAGTTTAAACCAGCTGCTGCGTTTTTGTATGTCATCCCTTTTGCAAGACGCAATGCATCTTCAATCGCCGCTTCTTCAGAATCATATGTCCACATTCTTGTTCCACCAAGAGCCGGTCCAAGTGTTGTATCATGAATTGCAATAATTGCTTTTAAACCAGATTCTTTATCTTGACAAAATACCACTTGCTCATAATCATATTTTTCTAAGTATTCGAAGATTTCTAATGTCATTGTCGTTTCCCCCTAATGTTTTACCCTTTTTGGTTTATTTTGAAGCAGTCGCAACTGCCAATGCTAATGAATATACTTTTGTTTCTGCTGAATCAGCACGAGATGTTAAAACAATCGGTGCTTTTGCGCCAGCAATCATTGCTCCTACTTTTGCATCCGCAAAGTATACGAGTGATTTATATAGCACATTTCCAGCTTCAATCGTTGGGACGAGTAAAATATCTGCCTTACCTGCTACATCACTTACTATGCCTTTATGCTCTGCTGCAATTTGTGATACTGCATTATCTAAAGCAAGTGGTCCATCAACGATACAATCTTTAATTTGTCCGCGGCGATTCATTTGTGTTAACATCGCTGCATCAATTGTCGCCTGCATCGCTGGATTCACAACTTCTACTGCTGCAATTGGTGCCACTTTTGGCAAGTCGATTCCTATTGCCCGGGCAACTTCTACAGTATTTTGTATAATAGCAGCTTTTTGTGTTACATCAGGTGCGATGTTCATCGCTGCATCTGTAACGAAAATAAGACGATCATAATTTGGAACTTCAAATGCTGCTACATGTGAAAGTACGCTACCTTTACGTAGGCCCCACTCTTTGTTTAACACAGCCTTCAAAATATTCGCTGTTGGGATGTTACCCTTCATAAGCACGTCTGCCTCACCATTTCTCACAGATTTAACAGAAAGTTCTGCAGCCTCTGCATTAGACATTGCTGCAATCACTTCAACATGTTCTGAAGTTTGTAAACCATGTTCTTGTAGCATCCCCATTATTTTTTCTTGATTTCCATATAGACGAAATTGAGCTAGCTGTAATTTAATTGCTTTCGCTACAGCTTCAATTACTTCATGATCTTCAGCTACTGCTACAGCTACAGTTTTTTTAGGCTGTCCCGCTGCTTGATCAATTAAGTATTCTAACTTCATATTTTGTAATCAACCCTTTCCGTCGTCCCTCGTCTATTTATAAAGCAAATACCGTGCCAACTTTTAAAAGTGGTCTTACCAATAATGAAAACGCATTCAAAATGCAGTAAAATCAATACTTTGGAAAATAACAAAAGATTCTGTCTTATTTTGTCGCTTTTTGTATACCATGCAATAAATTGCACGGTACGCAATTTATTGCATGCTATTTTTTGCATGGTCATACTTTTCTAGCTTATAATATAAATTTCGAACGGAAATTCCTAACGCTTTTGCAGTTTGTGTTTTATTCCCATCAAATCTCTCCAAATATTCATGAATAATATTCCCTTCAAACTCTGTTACTAAATGTTCAAGTGGCTTTTCTTCTAATTCAGGTAATAAATGAGATTGCTTTGACTCCACCTGCTCTTCATTATGTAATGGTGGTAAATGTTGTACATCAATATAGATCTCGTTATAATTCATAAAAATAATCGCTCGTCCTAAAATATTTTCAAGTTCTCTCACATTTCCTGGCCATTCGTATGATTGTAAATATAAAATAGCTGAATCAGTGAGCCCTTCTACATTACGACCATAATCTTGATTAATTTTTTGAATCAACCTGTCCGCAATTTTCGGTATATCTCCTTTACGTTGACGAAGAGATGGAATTTGAATTGGAATTTTATTTAATCGATAATATAAATCCTCCCTAAACTTCCCTTCTAGAATAGCCTTTTCTAAATTCACATGTGTCGCTGCAATTACTCGAACATTAATGGGTATCGCTTTCGTCCCACCAACTTTTACAATTTCTTTTTCCTGCAATACACGAAGGAGTTTCGCTTGTGTATTTGCAGATAACTCCCCTATTTCATCTAAAAAAATACTACCGTTATTCGCTTCCTCAAAGAACCCACGTTTCCCGCCTCTTTTCGCTCCAGAAAACGCCCCTTCCTCATAACCAAATAATTCACTTTCTAACAACGTCTCCGAAATAGCCGCACAGTTTACACGGACGAATTTATTGTATTTTCGATTACTTCCATTATGGATTGCATGTGCAAACAATTCTTTACCAGTCCCAGATTCACCGCGTAACAGTACCGTTGCTGGTGTATTCGCTCCTAGCTTCGCCTGTTCGATAGCTGCCGTTGTTTCATCTGAATTTCCGACAATATCATCAAATGAATATTTTGCTTCTAATGTGCGAATAATTTGCCTTGCTCTATTCAATTCATTTGTTAACTTTTGAATTTCCGACACGTCACGGATAACGCCAACGCTTCCTTTCAATATTCCATCCACAATAACTGGCGCTACGTTTACAATTACATCGCGCTTTTTTTGCCCAATCTTCATATGTATTCCGCGCACCGCACGACGCGTTCGAAGTACTTTCATATGCATACTTTCGCCTTCTACAATATCAGTTGTAGCAGGCTTCCCAATAATATCTTCTTCTGTTAGACCCGTTAATTTCGTATATGCCGGGTTAATGACTAAACCTCTTCCTTTTTCATCCACAACCGAAATCGCTTCTTCAGATGAGTTGATAATTGCCTCTAATAGTGTTTGAATTTCTTTTAAGTCTGTAACTTCTTCCGCTAAATCTACAACTTCTGTTATATCTTTAAAAATTGCAAATGCCCCTTGTACCTCTCCGCCTTCTTTTAATATCGGTATACGCGTTGTAATAATTTTCTTTCCATTCTCTAATGTTAGTTCATAATTTACTTCTATTTGTTTCGTACGTATAATGCGAAGTAATTTACTAGTGGGAATGACTTCTAAAATATATTTTCCTATCGCCTCTTCTTTTTTATATCCGATAATACGCTCCGCACTTTTATTAAAAAGACGAACTTGTCCCTCTCGATCAATTACGATCATGCCGTCATGCGTAGAATTTAAAATTAATTCTCCTTGTTGCGTTTGTTCCTCTAACCGCCCAATTAACCCTTCCTTCTCATGCGCTAATCCTGTAACAATTTTTGCAATATCACCTGGTATAAGAAGAGTGTCTTTTTTCTTTTTTTTCAATAAAACTTTATGTACATCATCTTCACCTGTCATATCAAATATTACATCGATATGCATAGAAAGAAATGGAGTTACACTTTCTCCAATTGCAATTCCATATTCCTTAGCAATTTGTAATCCTTTTGCCAACGGATTTATATCAATAATCCCTATAATTTGAAATATATTCGAACTATGTAACAGATTCAGCAGTGCGCTCCCGCCTTCACCTGCACCAACAATTAATACTTTTTGTTTCATATATTACACTTCCTCTCGAAGTAACTCTGCAAATTTTTTCACACCCTTATCTTACTCGTTCAGCACCCTCTTGACAAACCCCCTTTCCGTATAACATCATTAAAATATACGAAATAATCTGAAAAGGAGAGTTATGTATGCAGCGTTACGTTGCTCTACTATTAGCACTCATCCCTATTTCATTAGCTGTGTTTGGTATAAAGTTAATGAGAGATACTGTATTCGGGATTCTATTTCCACCAATCTCTATACTGTGGTTACAATTTTTAATCGGTGCTCTCTGCTTCGGGCTCGGGTTTTATATCTTCGGTGGCTTCGTCTTGCACCGAGACCGTAAACGAAATAAAGTACAGGCTCGCTTTAGAAGATAGGAAGGCCCCACTATTTATAAATAAAAAAATGAGACCGTTACACGCGGTCTCATTTTTTTATTGGCAACAACGTTCTTGCCGTTTCAGGGTAATCAGTAATAATCGCCGATATATTCATATCAAAATATTTACGCATAAGCGTTTCTTCATTAATTGTATAAGGGCGAACCTCTACACCACTTTCCATCGTTAGTTCAGCAATAGCATCTTGAAGGTAACGATAATTCGGATGTACTGCTGTAGCCCCCATTTTTTTCGCGTATGCCCACGGACTATGCAAACCTTCGCGATATAAAATTGCTGTTTGAATATCAGGAGCCATCATATGACACCGTTTCATGCTGTAGTGATTAAACGAAGAAAATATAACACGATCCTCTAAACTAAATTTCCGTACAAGCGTTATAACTTCTTCCTCTAAACCTCTGTATGGAATTTTATTATTTTTAAGTTCAATATTAAGTAGCAAACTCGTTTGTTCAAGCCATTCTAATACCTCTTCTAAAAGTGGTATTTTACAAAACCCTACTTTATCACCAAATTTATAACTTGCATCTAACTTGCATAAATCCTCATATACATAATTCCGAACCGCACCTTTTCCATTTGTTGTTCGGTCCACCGTTTCATCATGAATGACGACAACTTTTCCATCTTTCGTTAATTGAACATCAAGTTCAATTCCATCCGCTCTAAAAGACTCAGCCGCTTCAAATGAAATCATTGTATTTTCTGGGTACGTTCCAGCCGCACCACGATGTGCAAATATAAGAGTCATCCTCACTCCCCCAATCTTATGCTATACTATACGAAAAAGGAGGTACTTCTATGAGACCATTACAAATTTCTCCAGATACTGCAGTCCGCTTATCAAAAGCACTAGGTGTTCCACTTGAACAACTCATGCATATGCCGCAGCACATTTTAATTCAAAAGCTAGTTGAATTAGAAAAACAAAATAAAGACGAAGAGTAATACAGTCCTGTTTTGCAGGGCTTTTTATATTTTCTATTATATCACGGATGACTTCCTTGCTAAAATCCCTTACCGGATATACTATGATCCCATTTAATCTTTTCTTCAAACATTTAAATGAAGCCCCCTCTTTTAACAAAAGAGGGGGCTTCTCATTACTCGTTTTAGTTACTCAAATTATGCGTTTTTCTTTTCTTTGTTAAAAATCATAAACACTTTATACAATCCTAAAGAAGCTGGAATATTCATAAATGCAAATGCTTCATACGTATAATGAGGAGCTGTTTCCCATAGTAACAAGAAAGTAAATACCCCTAATGCACTAATCATCGCAATTCGTATAACTTCCGATTCATTTTCATCTTTCTTTTTATAAAGAATAACAGCCGCCAAAACAGCTATATAAACAAATAATTTGATAATATACGAATATATAGTAACGATTTTATACTTCGTTGTACTATAATTCGATACGTAATTAGTTACCATGTCATTCTTCTGTTCAAACCATTGCCCAATACGGTACATGGAGAACTGACTTGATACCCATTCTCTAGTTATTTTTTCATTCAAATGTTGCACATAACCCATTACACCAAGTTCACTGAAACGTTGCACTATAACTTCTTGATTGTGCTCATTCAAATCTTTCGTATTCTTTATGTTTTCATCATCAATATAATCTGCATCTGCCTGATTCCACACACCATACGTATCTTTGTTCAGGCCCATTTTCACCCAATGAGTGAATGGAATTTTTTCAATTTCATTATCGGTACTGAGATTTAGCTTTGTCGTTATACCTTTAAAACTTACAATAAGGATTAAACAAAATAAAACACTACTTAACACCTTTACAGAGTATTCCTTACGAAACTTAAAAATATTTTCAATTAAAATCGCTAACGCTACGGTTAATGCTGTCGGTCTTATAATATAAGTACAAGCTGCGAAAACCCCTAATAAAATCCATAAAATAATCTTCATTCTTTTTGTTTCCGCCGTTTTCAAGCACAAATATGTATACATTGTTGCTGAAATAAAAAATATTACCAATGTATGAGTATAGAAAACTGGTGCCTGCCAATATATAAAAATATTTAGCACAGATAACACAATCGATATGTGAGCAACTTTAAAGTTTGTAATTTTCCTTACAATCAATACATTTAAAATAATACTGCCTGTTATACAAGCTATTGGTAATATTTTTATCGCTAAATCTACGCTCCCTATCAATTTAGCAAAATATCCTCCTATTAATACAACATGTGTATTATATGGATAAAATAAAAGCTGTCCCATTTCTAAAAATTGATTATCTCCATTAAACACAGAGACAATTCCTTGTTTAAGGATAGCATAATCCCCAACAACAGGGTTAAATGCTATGGAAGTAATAATTATTTCCATCGTCAAAATGATTATGATACCTAAAGCAATCATAATATTTGTATACGTTCTTTTCATTTTATTAATAACCAATTTATAATACATAAAGAAGAGCACAAATAAAAGCAACGTCAACGCTATAACAGCAGCGACTTTTTTGGGAGTATACTCCTCAGTCGGATAAGGAAATTCACCACTCATCAAAATTGTTTTTGGGATAAAAAATTTACTTACTATCATTGAAAATATAGATAAAAACACCGTCATGACAATGATTGGGTACGCTCGATTTACTATTTTTTTTAAAGTCATTCATCCATTCTCCTATATCTCTAACTTTTCCAAATCAATGATACGTTATAGAGATTATGATGTCAAATCCACTTATTTTCTGTACATATCCGTATTTTCACTGCATTTTTCTATATAAATATGTATTCCTTCAAAATCCTTAAATCGAGGTAAATAAAAAACTCATTGATTTTAAATTTACTATCGAGTATAAATTGCAAGAATTATTAAGCTTTACTATAACTTAAATCCCTTACTGTTCCTACTCTCAGCTTATCCGCAACCATTGCGATAAATTCAGAATTCGTAGGTTTGCTTTTGACATGGATACTGTATAACCATCGCTATATCAAGGCATTGTATATTTCATAACTATCATTAAATGATTCTATTTATTGGTGCCCATCCTCAAATTGATAGGTCAACTTAATAAGAGTTCATCATTTTCTTCTATTTAGATGCTTTGCATCGCAATGAAGTAAAAAGTTTTCTACATTCATTTGAAAGTTATTCATACAACAAAAAACCTCCTAGCTATTGGAATCAAAATTTCAATCCAATAAATAGAAGGTTTTTAAATTAACCGCCAATTACCTATGTACTTTATTGCCTACATACGTAATTCGTTGGTTATTAAATTTTATTATGAAATACGCTTAACACCTTGATACTACAGCGTTTACGAAGCCTTATGTTCAAGTCTCAGCTTATCCGCAACCATTGCGATAAACTCAGAGTTCGTAGGTTTTGCTTTTGACATGGATACTGTATAACCGAATAAGGACGAAATAGAATCAATATTCCCACGGCTCCAAGCTACTTCAATCGCGTGACGAATTGCTCGCTCCACACGGCTTGCTGTGGTATTATATTTCTTTGCGATATCTGGATACAATACTTTCGTAATCGATCCTAATAATTCGATATCGTTGTATACCATGGAGATTGCTTCTCGTAAATACATATATCCTTTAATATGAGCGGGTACACCAATTTCATGAATGATACTCGTAATACTCGCATCTAAATTTTTCGGTTTTCCATCTACTGTTGTTGCTGATCGGAATGATGGTAGTGGACGTTTAATCATAGCATTTGCTTTACCACTCACTTGACGAATATGACTCGTTAAATTCTCCATATCAAATGGTTTTAATATGAAATATGAGGCACCTAAGTCAACTGCTTTTTTCGTCACATCTTCTTGCCCGAATGCTGTCAACATAATTACGCTAGGCTGTTTTAACCTTTCAATATGTCGCATTTTTTCCAATACAGCTAAACCATCTAAGTGTGGCATAATAATGTCTAAAACGAGTACATCAGGTTGCTTATCTGTTAATAAGTTTAAACACTCTTGACCATTATAAGCAGTACCGATTACTTCCATATCATCTTGAGCAGCTACATAGCTCTCTAACATTGATACTAGTTCTTTATTATCATCCACAAGACATACTTTAATTTTCTCCACAGCTTTTCCTCCCTTACCGAATCGATTCTCCGACATGTGTATCCTTCTAGGCTACATGAATTGTTCGACAATTGTGTGAAAATTCCCTTTTAAAGTTTCTTACTTTCCGATAAAATCACAAAAAAATATGTTTATCGTTCATTTATTCCCTTTCGCAACACATTCCATCATAGAAATACAACGAAACGTTCAACCCTTTTCTTTTATTTTACAACAAAAAACACCTCTTGCGGAGCTTTTACAAAATTTCAACGAATTTTTCAACAGAAAAAGCGAGCTAATATGTATTAGCTCGCTTTTTTCTCTTGATCATAAATATTAATTCCAGCTTGATGTAACATCCATTCAATATGAACACCATATCCGGATGTTGGATCATTTACAAATACATGTGTAACAGCACCAATTACTTTTCCATTTTGTACAATTGGACTTCCACTCATTCCTTGTACGATACCGCCCGTTTTCGCTAATAGACGTTTATCTGTTACCTTTATTACCATACCCTTTGTAGCTGGGAATTTTTGCTGCACTGTACTAACAACTTCAATATCAAACGCTTCTACTTTATCTTGATCAATAACTGTTAATATTTTTGCCGGTCCTTCTTTTACTTGATGAGATAATGCGATAGGCATTGCTTTATCCATTATACCGTTTTTCATATTCGTATTTAATTTTCCAAAAATACCATATGGACTATTAATTGTAATATTGCCAATCACTTCACGATCTGGTGAAAATCTTGCTAATTTCTCGCCTGGATTCCCATGACTGCCTCTTTCAATTGATGTAACTGTCGAGCGCATAATTTGTCCATCTTCGACTTGAATCGGCTTTTTCGTATCATTATCAGAAATAACATGACCAAGTGCCCCATATTTCATAGAATCTGGATGAACAAATGTCATCGTTCCAATTCCAGCTGCCGAATCGCGGATATACAAGCCAATTCGATAAGACGATTCACCATTGTCTTTTTGTGGCGTTAGCTTCGTGCGAATATATTTTCCATCTCTTAACAATACAAGATTAAGCGGTTCACCTGTTTCTCCACTATTATGAATAAACGGTGCTACATCACTCATTCTTTCAATGGTTTTACCATTAATTTCAGTAATCATATCTCCAATTTGTACACCTGCTGTTTCACCAGGAGATATTTTACCTTTTTCAGTTTGAATTAAATGATGGCCTACAACAAGTACACCTTTTGTATTTAATTTCACACCAATTGATTGTCCACCTGGAATCACTTTAAAATCTTTTAACACTTTCACATTTACTTTTTTCACTGGAAAGCCCGCAAGCTGAAATACCATATCAGCTTCACCATTTTGATGAGAATTTACCATAAGTCCTTGTTTTTGTTCATTCGAACTCACTGTAAATACATGACGATTTGTGGATGAAGCTTTGAAAACTGGTAATGATGATATTTCTGATTGTTGTCCTTCAAAAACAACAAGTTGTTTCGGTGATGAAATAAACGTTCGAAGCGGTTTAAAACATCCAATAAAAACTAAAGAAACAAGGAGACAAAGACCTATTATTTTTCGAAATTTTTCTAATTTCAACTTGTTCACTCTCCTCGCTCCTACCCCACATTCAGCCTCTTGGCTTCACTTTTTAATCTCTCCTTGCAATGCTTTATTTATAACCGGAAGAATTAAGAAATCGTCATTTGAGAAAAAAAGCTATCCATTACTGGATAGCCTCTGCTGTCTGTTTAAAATGATGCGCTTGCGTAAGTAATTCTTTCGCATGCTCCGTCGTTAAATCTGTGATTTCCACACCAGAAATCATTCGAGCTATTTCTGTTACTTTATCCTCCATAGTTAAAACAGTAACTGATGTAATTGTCCGATCATTCGCTACTTGTTTTCGAATAAATAAATGCGAATCTGCCATTGAAGCTACTTGAGGTAAGTGCGTAATACAAAGTACTTGCGAGTTTACTGATACTCGATAAATTTTTTCAGCAATAGCCTGTGCGACCCGGCCACTTACACCCGTATCCACTTCATCAAAAATAACAGATGCAACCCCTTGATGCTTAGAAAAAATGCTTTTTAAAGCTAAAATGATACGAGATAACTCTCCACCAGAAGCAACCTTTGAAAGTGGTTTTAGCGGCTCTCCTGGGTTGGTCGAAATATAAAATTCCACATGATCGTAACCATCTGCCGTAAGTCTTACCGGTGCACCTTCCACAAGGGGCTCTTCTGCATTTCCTTCTCTCTTCATAATTCTCACTTCAAATTTCGTTTTTTCCATATATAATTCTTTTAATTCCTGATGAATTGCATTTGTAAGGTGTTCTGCAAGCTCATGACGCATATTACTTAACAACGTTGCTTCTTTCAGAATAACACTTTCTAATTCCTTCAACTGTTTCTTCGTCGTTTCAATATGAACGTCTTTATTTTCAATTGTAAATATTTCTTGTTCAATTTTATCTGCATACGCTAAAATCTCTTCTACAGTATTTCCATATTTTCTCTTTAGCATACGAATTTCATTCAAACGTGTTTCGATTTCATCTAAACGATTTGGATCATATTCCATCATATCGAGCTTTTCTCTCAGTTGATATGCAACCTCTTCTAATAAGTAATAGCTATTTGCAATTGAATCATGATTCTCTTGATACATTTCATCTAAATGTGTAATACTTTCCATTTGTCCCATTGCGCTTCTTACATTATCTAATCCTTGTCCGTCAGCACTCAATGAACGATATGCATCACCTAATGCTTTATAAATCTTTTCAAAATTAGAAATTTGCAATCGTTCCTCAGTTAATTCATTTTCTTCATCCATCTTTAAATCAGCTTTGCGAATTTCTTCATGCTGAAATTGAATTAAATCTAAGCGATGTGCCATCTGTTGTTCATTTTCACTTAACGATTTCAATTGTTTTTTTAATTTTTCATAGTCAGCGTATACGTTTTGATATATGTCTAGTTGTTTAACGATTCGATCCCCATCAAAGTGATCAAGCATAAACAGATGTCGTTCTTCATTCATTAAATCTTGCGTTTCATGCTGTCCATGAATATCAACAAGTGTTTTCCCAATTTCTTTTAATATGCTAAGTGTAACAAGCTTCCCATTTACACGACATACACTCTTCCCGTTCGCAGCAATATCACGCTTTAAAATAATCATGCCATCTTCTATTTCTATATCTAACTCTTCTGCCTTTTCAATACATGGATGCTTATCATCTTCAACATAAAACAGCCCTTCAATCTCAGCCTTTTCTGTTCCATATCGAACAAATTCTGCTGACCCACGGCCACCTACAAGTAAACTAATCGCATCAATAATAATCGATTTTCCGGCCCCTGTTTCACCGCTTAAAACCGTTAAACCTTTTTGAAAAGAAATATTTAATGCTTCAATAATAGCAAAGTTTCTAATCGATAATTCCGATAACAATGCCCCATTCACCTCGTTATAAAATAATCCCTTACTAAAGGATTTTCTCATTTCTTCATTCAAATAATCATGCTATATATTTGTATGTATATACTCTTCTAACCCGCTTCATTGTACCAAACATTTGTTTTACGGGTCAATCCATCTATTTTCTAACTTTATGCAAACAAAATATTATATTACAATTGAAAAATCATATTTTTGACCAATAAAAATATCTTGTTCACTTCCCACTTTACGATGGAAAGCAAACAAGATTTTTTGTTACAACATATTTAAGAAACGATCAGAGACAACACCTGTATCGTCAGGTGTACGGCAAATAATTAAGCAAGTATCATCACCACAGATGGTTCCGATGATCTCATCCCACTCTAAATGATCAATAAGTGCTCCAAGTGAATGAGCGTTACCAGGCAATGTTTTTAGCACAAGCATATGTCCTGCCGTGTCTAATTTTACAAATGAATCCACTAGATTTCGTTTTAATTTTTGTAACGGGTTAAATCGTTGATCTGCTGGCAAGCTATATTTATAGCGCCCATCATGTAATGGCACCTTCACTAAGTGCAGTTCTTTAATATCGCGCGATACTGTTGCTTGCGTTACATTAAATCCCTCATTACGTAAAATATCAACTAATTCATCTTGTGTTTCAATTTCTTTGTTTGCAATAATTTCCCTGATTTTAATATGGCGCTGACCTTTATTCATACATTTGCACCTCACACTATCTCTTACCATAGTTTAAACATTGGTATACTTCACTTATTTATGTTAACTTATAATTCGTTTCTTGTACACAATTGTTTTTACAATCATTATACAATTACAGCAAAAAGAGGAACAACATATGTTATTCCCCTTTCCCTTTTTGTTTTAGAACGTCATGTGCTTCTGTAACAACTTGCTCTATAGAAATCGGAGAATGATTTTCGCCATTCTCACGTTCACCATGCCATTTCAGATGAATTAAAAATTCAATATTACCATCCCCACCCGTAATTGGTGAGAATGTTAAACCTTCCACATCATAGCCCTCTTTTAAAGCAAAATCGACAATCATTTCTACAACAGCTTCATGTACTTTTCTATCACGAACGATACCTTTTTTCCCAACTTGCTCTCTTCCAGCTTCAAACTGCGGTTTAATTAACGCTGCTACATCTCCGTTAGGCATAAGCATTGTTTTTAAAACTGGCAGTATAAGCTTTAATGATATAAATGAAACATCAATACTTGCAAATTGAGGTAAACCACGTTCTAAGTCTGCTGGTGTCACGTAACGGAAGTTTGTTCGTTCCATTACAACAACACGCTCATCCTGACGTAATTTCCACGCTAGTTGATTGTATCCTACATCTAATGCATAAGATAATTTCGCTCCATTTTGAAGCGCGCAATCTGTAAAGCCACCAGTTGATGAACCAATATCTATCATAACTTTATCTTGTAAATCAAGATGAAATGTCTCTAATGCCTTTTCAAGTTTATAACCACCACGACTTACATACGGCATAACTTGTCCCTTCACCGTAATCTCAGTATCTTGCAAGATTTTCTCTCCTGGCTTATCAAGTCTCATCTCATTTGCATATACGAGTCCGGCCATAATGGCGCGCTTTGCTTTCTCACGCGTTTCTATAAGTCCTCGCTCTACTAATAGTACATCTACTCTTTCTTTTTTTACGCTCATTTGTTACGCCCTTTTTTGTTTTGATGGAATCATTGTATGAATACGGTCTACAACAGCATCTGTCGTTAAACCAATTTCTTCTAATAATTTTGTTACACTTCCGTGCTCTATGAAGCGGTCTGGAATACCCATTCGTTCAACTAATGCACTATGGTAACCATTTTCAGATGCAAATTCAACTACTCCTGTTCCAAAACCACCGATTAAACAAGCTTCTTCAATCGTTAAAATCGGTATATTCTTCCCTAGAAGATCATGTAAATATGCTTCATCCATTGGTTTAATAAAGCGAGCATTCACTACTTTCACTGAAACCCCAGCTTTTTCAAGACGCTCAGCTGCTTCCATTGCCATTGGTATTGTCGTACCAAACGTTAAAATAGCTGCTTGTGTACCCTCTTTTAACGTCTCCCACGTACCGATTGGAATCGCCTTTAATTCTTCATCCATATGAACGCCAAGTCCATTACCACGAGCATAACGCAATGCGATTGGTCCATCTTCATATTGCATCGCCGTATAAACTAAATGTTGCCCTTCATTTTCATCTTTCGGCATCATAAGCACCATATTCGGCAAGTGACGTAAGAATGAGATATCAAATACGCCTTGATGCGTTTCACCATCTGCTCCTACTAATCCCGAGCGATCTATTCCGATGAAAACATTTAAATTTTGGCGGCATATATCATGAACAACTTGGTCATATGCTCTTTGTAAAAATGTCGAATAAATTGCTAAGAATGGCTTCATTCCTTGCGTTGCCATACCTGCTGCCATTGTTGTAGCGTGCTGTTCTGCAATACCTACATCAATCATACGATCTGGGAATTCTTTTTGGAATTTCTCAAGTTTTGATCCAACAGGCATTGCAGGTGTAATTGCTACGATACGCTCATCCGCTCTCGCTAGCTTAAGTACTGTTTCACTAACGACAGCACTCCATGCTGGTGCAACTTCTTTTGGCTTAACGAAGTCACCTGATTCAATTTTATAAGGTCCTGTTCCATGCCAAGTTCCAATAACGTCACTCTCAGCCGGTTTATAACCTTTTCCTTTTTTCGTAATAACGTGAACAAGTACTGGGCCTTTTGTTTTCTTTGCATATTGCAACGTTTCGAATAACTTTTCATAATCATGCCCATCGACTGGACCTAAATATGTAAAGCCTAACTCTTCGAAAAAGACACCAGATACTAGTAAATATTTAAGACTATCTTTTATTTTCTCTGCTGTCGCAGCCACTTTCCCGCCAACTGCTGGGATTTTCTTTAATATATACTCTAACTCATCTTTTACCCAGTGATATTTTCCTGCGGTACGTAAACGACCGAGTACATTATGAAGCGCACCAACGTTTGGTGCAATTGACATTTCATTATCATTCAAAATAACAATCATGTCTGTTTTTTCATGTCCAATATGGTTCAATGCCTCTAAGGCCATTCCACCTGTTAAAGCACCATCTCCAATAATTGGTATAACATATTCTTTCGTTTTCTTTAAATCACGTGCCAGAGCCATTCCCATTGCAGCCGATAACGAAGTCGAGCTATGACCAGTTTCCCATACATCATGCTCACTCTCGCAACGTTTCGGGAAACCACATAGACCTTGATATTGCCTTAATGTACCAAACTCTTTCGCGCGTCCAGTTAAAATTTTATGTACATAGGATTGATGTCCTACATCCCATAAAAATTTATCTTGCGGGCTATCAAATAATTTGTGCAGAGCAATTGTGAGTTCTACTACACCTAAATTAGGTGCAATATGTCCACCTGTTTGAGAGAGCTCTTCAATTAAAAACTTACGAATATCCTCACTCAATCCCTCTAGTTCACTGATAGACATATCTTTCAAAAAACTAGGGTTTTGAATTTGCGTTAGATCCACATGGATCACTCACTTTCATTTCATAATCTGTCAACATGTCAAATATTATAAAAAACATTTACACAAAACAAGAAATTCTCTTTTCTATTTTTCGTCTTGTCCCGCTATTAACCAGTCTATTGCGCCTTAATCCTATTATAAACCATATTTCTTTAGGCGATGAAAAAAATAGCCGCTAACACGAAGTGATAACGGCAATGTAATCTACATATATTTTTGCCAATAACAAGAAAAGAAAAACCTTTTCCTACATTTATATCATAAAATGATGAATGACTCAACAAATGAAAACGCTGTTATATTAGTTATTACGTTTTGCAATCAAATCGCAAATAGATAGTAAATATTCATCTTGTAATTGCAAGGAGCTAATTGCACCTTTTGCTTCTGCAATTGTTTCTTCTAAAATATCCTTTGCTCTATCTACAGTAAACAACGTCGTATATGTGCTCTTTTCATTAGAAAGATCGCTACCAATCGGTTTTCCAATCTCTTCTTCGGTGCCTTCGACATCTAAAATATCGTCTCGAATTTGGAAAGCTAGACCGATATATTTAGCAAACGTAAGCAACTTTTCTTCTTGCTCTTCTGTCGCATCAGAAAGTATCGCACCCGCAAGTACAGCAAATTCAAGCAGTTTTCCGGTCTTATGTTTATGGATGTACTCCAATTCATCAATCGTAAGGCGTTTCCCTTCAGCTTCCATATCTGCCACTTGTCCGCCAACCATTCCTTCTGGTCCTGCTGCTTTTGCAAGTTCAAGTACAAGTCTTACTTTTTTTTCTGCAGAAATTTCTTTTTGCTCATATGCCATAATAACTTGAAAAGCATACGTCAATAAGCCATCTCCTGCTAAAACTGCCATCGCTTCACCAAATACTTTGTGATTTGTGGGCTTTCCTCTTCTTAAATCATCATCATCCATACAAGGTAAATCGTCATGAACTAACGAATATGTATGAATCATTTCAAGAGCACAAGCTGCACCTACTCCAAGATTTCTTTCTTTCCCAAACGCTTGTAATGTTGCAAACAAAAGTAACGGGCGGAGACGTTTTCCACCCGCTTCTAAAGAATATGCCATCGCTTCACGAAGTACATTTGGACATTGTAATTCATTTGCATAGCTTACAAGTTTCTCTTCTACGAAAGTTTTACTTTCCTTCAAAAAAGTATCAAAAGCAATCGTCACTATGCTTCATCTCCTAAAGCAGTAAACGGTTCAAGCTCTCCATCTTCCCCAAGAATAACTGCCATTTGTTCTTGTACATTCTTCAACTTCTCATCACAAAGCTTAGATAATTCCATACCCTCTTTAAAATAAGAAATCGCTTCTTCTAAAGGTACGTCACCTTGTTCTAGCTTAGAAACAAGATGCTCAAGTTGCGAAATTGCCTCTTCAAAGCTTAATTTATTTTCCATTATTCAATTCACGCTCCTCTATGCCTGATACGCTACAATCTAGTATTCCATCTTGTAATTGAACTGAAACAGCATCTCCAAGGCTTACATCTTTCACACTTTTTAACACTTGCTTCTCTTCATCATATACAAGCCCGTACCCTCTCATCATTACTTTAAGCGGACTTAACGCTTCAAGTTTTTGAGCAGCTCTTACAAAGGCAAATTCTTTCGTTTGAAGTAACGTTTGCATTTCACGTTGTAATTGCTTTTGCAAAGTTTCAACAGCTACCTTCGTTTGAATAATTTTTTGAGATGGGTGGTGCTTCTCTAAATAAAATGAAAGTTGCTTTAACTGATTCACCTTTTTATCAATATAGCGCTCTTTCGCTAAAACAAGCTGTTCTAGCGCTCTATCTAATTGCTCTTCCTTTTGCTCATATACTTGTCTTGGATAACGGAACGCATACGATTTTTGCAACACTTGTAGTTTTTCTTCTTTTTTATGTACTAACTCTTTCATTGCTCTTTGCAATCTCAGAGTTCTTTGTAATACCTTTTCTTGTAACTCTATAATATTAGGTGCTGCTAGCTCAGCTGCTGCAGTCGGTGTTGGTGCGCGTAAATCTGCAACAAAATCTGCGATTGTAAAGTCCGTTTCATGGCCTACTGCCGAAATAATAGGAATTTCACTCTTAAAGATTGCTCTTGCAACCATTTCCTCATTGAAAGCCCATAATTCCTCAATAGAACCTCCACCACGACCAACGATTAGTACATCTATCTCTCCCATTTCATTCGCTGTACGAATCGCTTGTACAATCGAGGGAGCCGCTGACTCCCCTTGTACAAGTACCGGAAATACAATAACATTCCCAATTGGATAACGACGTTTAATCGTTGTTATAATATCACGAATCGCTGCTCCTGTTGGCGACGTAATCACACCTATTGTTTTAGCGTAAGGAGGAATTGCTTTTTTATAAACTTGAGAAAAAAGTCCTTCTTCTTCTAAGCGAACTTTTAACTGTTCGTACGCTAAATGTAAATTTCCGATTCCGTCAGGCTGCATGTCTTGAATATAAATTTGATAAGAACCACTCGCCTCGTAAACAGAGATTTTCCCTTTCACGAGTACCTTCATCCCATTTTCAGGTTTGAATTTAATATTACGATTATGACCCGCAAACATAACCGCTGCGATTCTTGCATTTGCATCTTTCAATGTAAAATACATGTGGCCACGGCTATGATTTTTAAAGTTGGAAATTTCACCTTTTAACCAAACAGACTGCAAATGCGGATCATATTCTATTTTTGTTTTTATATAGCGTGTTAACGCTGTAACGGTTAAATATTGCTTCTCCATTTCTCTCTCCTCATAGCCGACTCAAATTATTTACAAACGACACCTGCACGTTTGGCAGATTCAACAGTATTATGAAGAAGCATTGTGATTGTCATTGGACCAACACCCTTTGGCACAGGTGTAATGTAACCCGCAACATCTAACACGTTGTCAAAGTCAACATCACCACAAAGTTTTCCTGTTTCTAAACGGTTAACACCAACGTCAATTACAACCGCTCCTTCTTTAATATAATCCGCTGTTATCATTTTAGGTCGTCCAACAGCTACGATTAAAATATCAGCTAACTTCGATAACTCTTTCATATTTTGCGTCTTAGAATGACAATATGTGACAGTTGCATTTTCATTTAAAAACAATTGCCCCACTGGTTTACCGACAATATTACTTCTTCCAATTACTACTACATGTTTTCCAGAAATATCAAGATTTGTTTCTTTTACTAATTCTACAATACCATGCGGTGTACATGGAAGGAATGTATCTTGTCCCGTCATCATACGTCCCACGCTGATTGGGTGAAATCCGTCTACATCCTTTTCTGGTGAAATTCTTTCAATGATAGCTTTTTCTTCAATATGTTTTGGTAAAGGTAATTGCACCAATATGCCATTAATACGGTCATCGCCATTTAAGCGATCGATTTCAGCAAGCAAACGTTCCTCAGTAATTGTTTCAGGAAGTTCAATTAGCTCTGAGTAAATCCCTACTTGTTCACAGCCTTTTTCTTTTCCTTTCACATAAGAACGAGATGCTGGATCTTCTCCAACTAAAATAACTGCTAACCCTGGTACAATACCTTGCTCTTTCAACTTCACAACTTCTTCTGTTAATTGTGCTCGTTTTTTCTCCGCAACTTCATTTCCTTTGATGATTACTGCTACCATTTTAAGATTCCCCCTTAAAGAATTTACAGTGTATCTTTTATATTAGATAAAACGCCGTTAATAAAACGACGAGATTCCTCATCCCCAAATGTTTTAGCAATTTCAATTGCTTCGTTAATTGTTACGTTGTGTGGAATTTCTTCCATGTATTTCATTTCATACACAGCTACACGTAAAATACTGCGATCAACAATGCTAATACGCTCAAGCTTCCACTTTTTTAAGTTTTGACGAATCGCTTCATCGATTGCTTCTTTATTTTCTACAAAACCTACTACAAGTGACTCTAGAAACTCATTTGTTTCTTCGCCTTCATCTAGCGTGTTTTCCACTGCTACTATCGGTTCTAATTCACCTGTAATATCCATTTGGTATAATGCTTGCATTGCTCTTTCTCTAGCCGTCCTACGTTTCATTGTAACTCTCCTTTATGCTTCAAGTCTTTCCTTATACTTTGTTATATTATTATAATTTATAAGCCGTCAATTCACTTACTCTTACAGTTTTCATTGATTTTCCAACCTTATAATACAATGATAATAACACAATTTATCGTTTCACACACGGGTTACAAGGCTGAAAAATAATAAAAAGATTAACTTCAAGTTCCATATCTTATCACAATGTACGTTTTTTGGAAAAACAACACATTTTCTTGTTTATTTCTTATTTTTTGAAATAGTATAATAATTAGAGGGTTGTAATTTGTGAAGAAATGAAACGATAAAAAAGATGCCTATGTTACTAGGCACCTTTTCATTCTTACACTGGTTCGATTTCTGTTTTTTGTGTTTCGAATGTTACGCCAACGATGTGAACATTCACTTCTTTTGGCTCAAGTCCTGTCATCGTAAAGAGTGCTTGGCGAATATTGTCTTGAATCTTTTGTGCAACAACTGGAATTGCTACACCAAAATACATTACAACATAAAGGTCAACGATAATATCTTCGTTTGCTAATTCAACCTTTACACCTTTACCATGATTTTTCTTACCTAACTTCTCAACAACATCTGTAGCAAAATTACCGCGCATTGCCGCTACACCTTCTACTTCAGCAGCTGCAATACCTGCAATTACTTCAATTACTTCTGGTGCAATTTCTACTTTACCAAGAGTTGTATCTTGACCCATATCTAACATATGTTCAGCCATGAAAAAAAACCTCCTTTAATGTATCACTGCGTCACAAGTTCATGCTCTTCCAAAAATTTCGTATTAAACTCACCTTTTACAAAATCAGGATGATCTAGCAATTGCAAATGGAACGGGATTGTTGTATGTACGCCTTCAATGACAAATTCACTAAGTGCGCGCTTCATTTTTGCAATTGCCTCTTCACGTGTTTTTCCGTGAACAATTAATTTAGCAACCATCGAATCATAGAAAGGTGGGATTGAATATCCCGGATATACAGCTGAATCGACGCGAATACCAAATCCTCCTGGTGGTAAGTACATTTCTACTTTACCTGGAGATGGCATAAATTTTTTGGCAGGGTTTTCCGCATTAATTCGACATTCAATTGCCCAACCATTAAATTGTACTTCTTCTTGCTGTAACGATAACTTTTCTCCTGAAGCAACAAGAATTTGTTCTTTAATTAAGTCCATTCCCGTTACCATTTCAGTAACCGGATGCTCAACCTGAATTCTCGTATTCATCTCCATGAAATAAAAGGTTTTCGTTTTATATTCATAAATAAACTCAACCGTACCAGCACCTGTATAATCAACCGCTACCGCCGCTTTAACTGCCGCTTCACCCATCTGCTTGCGAATATCTTCATCAAGTGCAGGTGATGGACTTTCTTCTAATAGTTTTTGCAAACGGCGCTGAATTGTACAATCACGCTCTCCTAAATGAATGGCATTTCCGTGTGTATCTGCCATTATTTGAATCTCAACATGGCGGAAATCTTCAACGTACTTTTCTAAGTATACACCAGGGTTCCCAAAAGCGGTACTAGCTTCTTGCTGTGTAATTTGAATTCCTTTTATAAGCTCTTCTTCATGGCGTGCAACACGAATACCTTTTCCGCCACCACCTGCAGTCGCTTTAATAATAACTGGATATCCAATTTGATTAGCAAGCTCGATCGCTTCTTCGGTATTTTTAATAATCCCTTGTGAACCTGGTACAATCGGAACCCCTGCTTCTTTCATTGTATCACGAGCAACGTCTTTTGTGCCCATCTTTGAAATAGCTTCTGGACTTGGACCGATAAAAATCAAGTTACATTCACGGCATAACTCTGCGAAATCTGCATTCTCTGCTAAAAATCCGTATCCCGGATGAATAGCATCGCAGCCTGTTAACTTCGCAACGCTAATAATGTTCGTCAAATTTAAATAGCTTTCTTTCGAAATCGTTGGTCCTACACAATACGCCTCGTCTGCAATCTGTACGTGAAGTGACTCTTTATCTGCTTCTGAATAAATTGCAACTGTTTCAATATCCATTTCTTTACAAGCACGAATAATTCGTACAGCAATTTCCCCACGATTGGCTATTAATACTTTTTTTATCATCACAAAGACTCCCTTATTACGCTTTTACAAGAAATAGCGGTTGTCCATACTCAACAAGCTGTCCGTTATTAACAAGAATTTCAACAATTTCGCCCTCTACATCAGCATCAATTTCGTTAAATAACTTCATAGCCTCGACAATACATACGATAGAATCTTTCGATACTCTATCCCCAACACTTACATATGGAGGTGTATCAGGTGAAGAAGAAGAATAGAATGTACCTACCATTGGTGAGGTGATCTTATGTAGGTTTTCATCTTGAACAGTTTTCTTCTCTTCTTGTTTTGGCGCTTCTGCTTGCGCTGCTGCTACTGTCGTTTCAACTTCAACAGGCGCTACTGGTTGCATAGCTTGTTTTGCTGCAGGTGCTTGCACAGCAACAACTTCATTACCACGCTTTTTCATTTTGATTGTTGTACCGTCTTTTTTGTATTCAAATTCATCAATATTAGAGCTATCAATTAATTTAATTAATTCACGAACTTCTTGAATTTTAAACATGTAAAATCCACTCCCATACTCTTGTTTGTCCCGTTTTTACAGATTCTCGTCACGAAAACTAGATTGACTGTAAAAATACGATGTATTCTATTAGAAAATATATTTCATTAACTAATAGAAATATTTACTATTTCCATCTTACGATAAATTTTTTAAACATTCCAATTTATATTTCTTTATAATAAATCGAAACTCCTGTAAAAATATTATTCCAATAAAAATTTAATACCTAGTAATAATACCAAGTTTCACATGAAATTGGCAAGACCACTTCTTAAAAAACATTCACTACTTTAGCAAAACGTTACACAGCAAACATGCCATTCCCTCTCCACTCTTCACTACACCTATAGTCAATAACATATTTTTACCAAATATTATTTTTTTGTTTACACGCCGTTCATCATTCCTTCATATAAGAATAGTATGTTCAAAGTGTAGAAAATATATTGTGTCGAGGTGTGGAAATATGATATGGCTCATTCTCTTTTTACCTGCTGTAATCGTTTGGGCATGTGTTCTTTGCATCCACGTCAAATCCGGAAAAAGTAATCATCAGTACCATGAACCATTAATCTTTTACTCGCAACGTGTTTCTCCATTCCGAGTTGAACATAGTAAAAATAACTACAAAGACGAAATAGAAAAAAGCTATCGAAAATGATAGCTTTTTTCTATTCACACGTTTACTTACATACTCTATTTTACTATTTGCATACCCTTTGCTTAGTAAAAGATAATAATCCGCAGGGAAATCCCTGCGGATTAAAGTTTCACTTATTTCGCTGGTGGATCAAATTTCACACCTACATCTTTTGATCCGCCTTCACTTCTTACAAGTTGAATAATTTTATTTGCTTCTTTCTGTGAATGTTTTGCCGCTTTAACCGTTACTCTAATGTCAGTACCATCAGCTCTTACAAGAGCATCTGGATATCCTCCTTGAGATTTAATTACTGTCTCAAGTAATTCTTGCTTCGTTTCCATTGTCGTAATGGCATCAAAATTTTCTTTTGCTTTATTCTTTTCTGTTGCTGAAGCTTTTGTTGAACTCATCACTTCTTGTAATTTTGCTTTTTGTTCACTACGCTGATCTTCCATTTGCATACGTAAAGCTGTGAAATTCTCATCACTTGATTGAACTGATACATTGCCCTCTTTTTTACTTGTTTCTTTTTTTGCATTTTCTTTTTTGTCTGTTTCTTTATTTGTTGTTTCCTTGCTTGTATTTTCTTTTTTCGGAGTTTCTTTAGGCGCTTCGTTTGTTACTGCTTTATCAGTACCTTGTTTTTCTTGTCCAATCTTTTCACCTGTTGCCGGCGATGCTGTATTCATTTTGTCAGGAGTTGTCACGTAATACACAGATAGTACAACAACTAAACTTAACATCGTTAATAACCAAACTGTTTGTTTTTTTAACACTTTATTTCCTCCCTATCAATTTTTCGGTGAAACTGAAACGCGATGGGCCGGTACATCTAGCAGCCTTATCACAGCTTCTTTTACCATTGCTTTAACTTGTATATTATCCACTCCCTTTGCTACGACAAGAACACCACGTACTTTCGGCTTCTCTGTTCGTAAAACAACAGGAGTTTCTTTATCCCCTTCACGTATAATGACAGTCTTTTCATCAAGAGACTCGTCCTCTACTTCTCTCTTACCGCCTGTTTTATCTGTTTCACCTGTTGTTTGTGAGCGTTTCACTGTATTTTTTTCTAAAATTTTTTCTTCAGATGAATCTAAATTCACTTTAATCGTTACGTCTTTTACTCCTGCTATTTCTTCTAAAGCAGTTTTTAATTCTTGTTCATACGCTTTTTCATATTTTTCTACATTTGACATACTATCATTACTTTTTTGTCCGAAAGTTGGTACGTCTTTTTCTTGATTTTGAGTTTTTTGTTCTTTAAATACAGGTACTTCTTCTTTTTTACTTGAAAAGAGACTACTAGAAAACATAAGCAAAATTCCAAGTATGAGTAGGACAAGTAAAAACTTAGGTGTTACCTTTTTACCCTTCTCGTTGCTTTCTTTTTGATCCCCATTCAATAAGTTTCGAAAAAATGAGAACTTCGAATTTTTATCTTTATTGTCCATTTACTCTACCTGTCCTCCCTTCCATTTGAACTTGGATTTGTTTACCCTCTAGTTGCCATCTGCTTGAAAAGAAATCTTTCATTTCTACATTCGTTTCTTCCACTTTTTTTGGAGGCTCTTTCGTGTTAATTTCAATTGGCTTTACTGTTTCGATTGCATCATTTTTACTACGTTCTTTTTCTTTCAACGTCACAACAACAGATTGAATATCTTTCGCTGACTTTACTTCTTCTGTATTTTCTGCTGCGACTATTTGTATTTCAGAGACAGTCATACCATACTTTTTCTCAAACTCTTTTCCTACTTCTTTTTTCATTTTGGTAGCCATCTCTTCTAAACTATATGCACGTGTTAGAGCTTGTATTTCTTTTTTCTTCGAATCTATTGAATTTTTTACAGATCCTTCTGCTACGTACTTTTCTTCATTAAAATTTGCAATTACTTCATTTACATCTGTCTGCAATAGTTTAAAAAGGGGCGTTAAAATTAATACGACTAACAAAAGACTTACAACGAATTTAACGTATTTTTGCAAATTCGAATTTGGAAGAATAAGATGAAGCATTGTTGCTAAGAGCAAAAAAACGATAATATTTCTGATCCACTCTGTAACAAATTGCATACTCTTCACCTCCTACCGCATCATAAGTGTAATATTCCCCGCAGCAATAATAATTGTAATACTTAAAAAGAACATAAATGATACGATAGCTAAGCAAGCAAATACGTAAATGATGCTTCGTCCAATAATGTCTAAACATTGAATAATTGCTCCGCCGCCAACCGGTTGCAATACTGCTGCTGCGAATTTATAAATAAATGCAATACAGAAAATTTGAATCGCTGGAAAAGCAACAATTAAGCATAAAATGACGAGCCCAATAATTCCGACTGTGTTTTTCAATAATCCTGATGCGCTAATAACAGTATCTGCCGCTTCTGTAAACATCCTTCCAACTACTGGAATGAAGTTTCCTGTTACAAATTTAGCAGTTTTCACAGCTATTCCATCAGCAACAGCTGTTGCTGTCCCTTGTACAGATAATACTCCTAAAAAAATTGTTAAAAAGACACCGATAATCCCTACGCTAACGTTTTGCAGAAGCTTGGATAATTTCGTCACTTTATATTGATCACTCATTGTACTTACAATACTTAATATCGTTGCCAGTAATAAAAGTGGTAGAACGATATAATTCATAAGAAGCCCACTCGTATTCATTAAGAAAATGATAACCGGATGAAAAAATGATACAGATACAACCCCGCCCCCAGTTGCTATAAGCGCCAGCAAAATTGGCAATAACGCTAATATGAAATCTACCATTGTTTGTATCGTTTCTCTTGCATATGTCATAACGACATAAAAACTATTTAAAGCAAAAATAATAAGTACCATATACACAACAGCATCAGCAATTTTACTTACGCTACTTTTTGAAAAAGCGGATTGCAGTGATTGCAACAATGCACTAAAGATTGTGAGCATAATAAGTGTGCCAAGCAGTTTTCCATTAGCAGCAAGCTCATGAAATAAATATTTTAATAACCCTATCATCCACTCTTTTAGAGAGAATTCTTTTTCTCCCTTTACAAACTCCATAAAGCTCCCTTTTTGACTCTCTGGCAAATAGCCTCCATATTTTGTAACAAGCCCGTCCCAAAATTGCTTCACATCTTCAATTCCGAGCTTATCCAATTGTTGATCAACGACGTTTGTTTCTACAGGAGAAGCTTGTACAACAACCGGTAAAGAAAAGAAAAGGAAGCAAGCAAATAGCAGCTTAGCTCCAAACCTCCTCAACATTCACTCCCCCTTATCCCGTCGGTAAAAATCCGAGAATAGTTTCAATTACAACCGTCAAAATAGGAATCGCCATAACGAGAATTAAGATTTTCCCAGCAAGTTCAATTTTCGAAGCGATGGCACCTTGACCAGCATCTTTTGTAATTTGGGCTCCAAACTCAGCAATATAAGCAATTCCAATAATCTTTAGTAACGTTTCCACGTAGACGTTACTAACTTTCGCTTCACTTGCTACTCTCTCAATCATTTGTAAAATAGAATGAATTTGATCGATTAAAATAAGAAACATCACGCTACCTACGAACACAATAAATAAAGATGTAATACTAGATTTATGCTGATTCAAAACAGCAGCTAAAAACGTAGCAACGAGGCCTAATCCGACAATTTGTATAATTTCGATTCGAACCGCCTCCTTTACTGGAAGAGAAAGACACTTTTAATCTTGTCAAATAGCGTGTTAATTAAAAATGCAACATGAAATAAAATGACGACAAAACCGACAAGGATAACCCAATTTGCAATATCCTCCCGCTTTAATTCTTTTAGTACAGTATGAATGAAAGCTAAAACAATGCCGATTCCGGCGATTTGAAATATTAATCCAACATCAATGGACATCGCCTTTCTCCCCCCTATAGCAGTAAAATTACAATAAGTAGCCCTGCTAGTACCCCTAAGCTCTTAATCATTTTTTCGTATTGCAGTTGTAGTGCTTTCGCTTCTCCTTCTTCTCTCTCCAAATGTGTAATACATAAGCGAATATGTTTTTGTTGTGATTCACGATCATGTTGCCCGAGCGTTTCACCAAATTGCTGCAGTATTTCATACTCAGTTTGTTGAAATGCGGTTAACTTCCAGTTCTCTTTCAAACTATCTATCCACGCTTCTCTTACTGTTTGTTCCCCGCTTTGTAGTCTTCTGGCGAAACTTTGAAATATCCAATTTAATGGCTTTGGCATTTGTTTAACTAATCGCTCGGCAGCCTCAGATAAAGGTGTGTGTCCATACATAATTTCTGCTTCTAATGATTGAAGTGCTGATTTTAATAATCTAAGTTGCCTCGGCCTCTCACTATATCTTTTAGCGTATGAAAACCCGAAAAAGGTGCTGACCGCAACGATTAACACTGCACCGAATATTTTCACCATACGCCCTCAGCCTTTCTACTTGATAGCACTGGTTTTCCATATTTATCTTTCACCTGCATAACCGTTCCTGGACCCCTTGCTTTTGACAACTCCACAAACCTATCAAATATACCAAGCTCTAGCACTGCCTTTAGCGATGGACGTCTCACAACATCCTCATAGGAAAATCCGTGTGCACTTATAAAAAGCTGAACACCTGCATGCACTGCCTCCATAATTGCTTCACTATCTTCTTTACGGCCAATTTCATCTACGATCAAAATATCAGGACTCATAGAACGAATCATCATCATCATTCCTTCTGCCTTTGGACACGCGTCTAACACATCGACTCGGGTACCAAAATCATATTGCGGGATCCCTTTCACACAGCCAGCAATTTCTGACCGTTCATCAACGATCCCCACTTTACAAGAAGGAATTTCCGAAGCACTTACTCCTTGACTCATGCAACGAGCTACATCTCTTAAAAGTGTCGTTTTTCCCGTTTGCGGAGGGCCAATTACCATCGTGTTTAACCATCTTTTTTCATACAAATATGGCAAAAGCGGTTCAGCAATCCCTATTTTTTGACGAGCAATACGAATATTAAAGGAAGAGACATCACGAATCATTTTCACTGCGCTTTTTTCTGTAATGACTTTTCCCGCTAATCCGATTCTATGCCCCCCGCGAAGTGTCACATACCCACGTTTTAATTCCTCTTCCATCGTATAAATTGAGAATTGACTTAACTTATTCAGTAAGTAAATAGCATCCTCTGCAGTAGTGATATAGTCATAAAAAAACACCTTTCCGTGTGCAATACACTCTAGCGGTCTTCCAATTCGAACACGAATTTCCTCTAAAGCATCGTATTGCTTACATTCTTCAATTAAATACTTCATCGTTTTTGGTAAAACTTCTAATACCTCTTTCATCGGCTTCTCCCCACTATACTCGACTTACTATTTCAGTAATGCGATAAAAATACAGCAAATTCCAAGCGCTAGAAAAAAGAGCTTCAAGAAAGAAATTTCACTTGCTACACTCGCTATCCCAATTGTCATTGTTAAAATTAATACGGTAGGTCCAACAAACGCTAACATACCATTTATAAACAACGCTTTCTTCGCATCATTCACATAAAGCATAAGCAAAGCAGCAAATATCTCCGCACTACCTGAAAATAATCGAAGTGCTCCCATAACAAGCACGGATGTTTCCATTGCCGCTAGCCACTGTTTCATTCTTCCACCTTCTCCCGTAACAGTTACTAACTTCGTATTCTTAAAAAGAATATATTTGTACAACCATATGCAGAGGTTGTCTATTTCAGAAGTAAAAACATAATTTTTCTCTAAAGCCCGAATTAGAATCTGAATATTCATATTACTTTATGGTATATTATGGTACATTTAGTTTAAAAGGGGTATAAACCATGCAGCACGTTACTTTATTACCACTCGATTTACGCTATACAAATGTGATTTTCGAGCTATCAAGTGATCCACATATAAAAAATGCATTAGGGATAACGGTAGAAAACATCGAAGACACAAAAGCATTTCTTCTTTTCGCAATAGAAGAAGAACATCAAAAGAAATCCTTATCGAGAATGATTGTGAATGAAGAGAATGAAATAATTGGCCTCACCACACTTAAACATATTAATGATGAGAAGAAGCAATCTCACATTGGTAGTTGGCTCGGCTATCCGTACTGGGGAAAAGGCTATAACGAGGCTGCTAAAAAAGAAATCTTTAAAATCGCCTTTTTAGACTTACAACTTTCCTACGTATTTGCTGGTGCTAAAACGAATAATACCCGCTCGTTAAAAGCACAAGAAAAACTACCTTATATTTCATTGCATGTGGAAAACAAGTTTCCAGACGAATACGCTGCACTAGAGAAAGAAGTAAAGTCAACTTGCTCTTTGCATGTCGTGTCACGTGAAAATTTTTTAAACTGGTTGAGATTACAGAATGAGGGGGAAAAATATGAAGACATTGAAAATTAGTTTAACCGTTGTAGTAGAATTAGCTCTTATTTATCTTTTTTCCTTATTGGTCGGTTGGTCATTTATAGAGACATTTTTCCTTGGTAGTTTAGCAATATTTGCAATTATGTGGTTAATTATTATGAGTAACCATAGAAATAACATTACAGATCACGCAATAAGTAAAACATTAACTGGTGTTGAGACTGGGGAAATAAAACCATTTCAAATTGTTTTGACTCCATCTATTATGGGTACTCTTTCACTTGTTTTAGTCAGTTTTATTATAACAGCTATTTACTATATACCCTATTTCCTATAAAAAAAGCACTCGTGAATTATCACGAGTGCTTTTCTACTATGCACGAGAAACGTATTTACCTTCACCAGTGTTGATGATAAGCATTTCGCCTTCGTTAATGAAGATTGGTACTTGTACAACAAGACCAGTTTCTAATGTAGCTGGTTTTGTTACGTTAGAAGCAGTATCACCTTTAATACCAGGCTCTGTTTCTGTAACTTGTAATTCAACTGTGTTTGGAAGTTCAACACCAAGTACTTCGCCTTGGTAAGTCATGATTGCTACTTCCATGTTTTCTTTTAGGAATTTAAGCTCGCGCTCGATTTGTTTTTCACCAAGCTCGATTTGCTCATAAGTTCCGTTATCCATAAATACGTGAGCCTCACCACTTGCGTATAAATATTGCATACGACGGTTTTCGATGTGTGCTTTTTCTACTTTCTCACCTGCACGGAATGTTTTCTCCTGAACAGATCCTGTGCGAATGTTACGTAGTTTAGAACGAACGAATGCAGCACCTTTACCTGGCTTTACGTGTTGGAAATCAAGTACTTGCCAAAGGGCATTGTCCACTGAAATTGTTAAACCTGTACGAAAATCGTTTACTGAAATCATGTAAAAAAATCCTCCTGTGTATTACAAAATAATAAGTTCTTTTGGTGATTTCGTAATTACTTCATTACCTTCACTTGTCACAATGATATCATCTTCAATACGTACGCCGCCAATACCTGGAATATAAATACCTGGTTCTACTGTTACAGCCATACCGGGTTCAAGTACTGTATCAGAACGGAACGCTAAACCTGGTGCTTCATGGATTTCAAGACCTATTCCATGACCAGTAGAGTGTCCAAAGTATTCACCATATCCTTTTTCCGTTATGTAATCACGCGTTAGCGCATCAGCCTCGCGACCTGTTAAACCAGCTTTAATACCGTTCACACCACGTAGTTGTGCTTCTAAAACGATATTATAAATTTCTTTTAATTTATCAGATGGTTCACCGACTGCAATCGTACGAGTAATATCAGAGCAATATCCTTTGTAATAAGCGCCGAAGTCTAATGTAACGAAATCTCCTGTTTCTATCACTTTTTCAGATGCCACGCCGTGCGGTAATGCCGAACGAAGACCTGAAGCAACGATAATATCAAACGAAGAAGATGTTGCTCCTTGTTTTCTCATGAAAAATTCAAGTTCATTTGACACTTCAATTTCAGATACTCCCGGGCGAATGAATGATAGAATATGCTCAAAGGCAGCATCTGCAATCTGTGCAGCTTCCTTTAATATCTTAATCTCTGAATCAGTCTTTATCAAGCGTAACTTTTCTACAAGTCCAGAAGTTGGGATAAATTCAGCATCAATCGCTTCCTTATGCGCTGAATAAGAACTATATGTAAGAGTATCTTGCTCAAAACCAAGCTTTTGAATTCCAAGCTCTTTCACTTGCTTTGCCACTTCATCAATGATTAATCCTGCGTGCTGTACAATCTCATATCCAACCGCTTGTTTACTTGCCTGCTCGACGTAACGGAAATCTGTAATAAATTGCGCACGATCTTTTGAAATAAGAACTACACCTGCTGTTCCTGTGAAGTTAGCCATATATCTACGACTATGTTCATTTGTTAACAAAATACCGTCAATGCCAGCCTCACCAAATGCACTTCGTAATCTTTCAATTTTCTCCATTACTTTATGCCTCCCTCAATTTCTCCATTAATGCAAATAACGCTAACTTATAGCCATAAAAACCAAATCCAACAATTTGTCCTGCACAAACAGCTGCCGTCACAGATTCGTGACGGAACGATTCACGCTGATGAATGTTAGAAATATGTACTTCAATAACAGGAATCGAAATGCTCGCAATGGCATCACGAATCGCATAGCTATAATGCGTAAATGCTCCCGGGTTTAAAATGATCCCTTCATATATATCTTCCGCTTCATGAATAATGTCGATAATGGCACCTTCATGATTCGATTGGAAACATTCTAACTCCACTCCCATTGTTTCCGCTTCTTGCTTCATATCTGCTTCAAGTGTCGCTAGCGTGCCCTTTCCATATACATTTACCTCACGAACACCGAGGCGATTTAGGTTAGGACCGTTTACGAGGAGTAACTTTTTCATATTCTTAAAACTCCTTAATATTAAATATCTATACAATATTTTAACATAGGAGTTACTTATTTGAATAGTTCGTCTTCTCTCGCCCTTCTTGCTCTACTTTATTGCTATTTACTGCGTAAGAAACAGAATATGCTATAAACACACCATACAATATAAAAATACATATTGTCGTTACAATTGTCTCTTTTGGTAAATGGAGCGCACTTTTAATAACAGGAGCCATTAAACCCATCCCCAAAAACAGTAATGCCCACCAAAATAATCCATAAATAATTCCCGCAATAATCCCTTCAAACTTCGCAAAAAATGCTTTATACAAAAAGGCAATCAAAATTGAAAGAAGTCCCATACAAACTATTCCTGACACATTCCCCCATACACCTTCCTTCCAACTTCCAAACGCAAATGGTAAAAGGAAATAATTCGGTCCCGCCTCCGTGAATGAAAATATATGAAGGAAATACCATATCCCGCCCCAAAAGATTCCACCAAACAAACCGATTTGTACAAAATTCCTTGTTCCTAATTGTTCTTGACTCACATCGACACCTCCGCTCAATAGTATGCCCGAAACTATTTTGAAGCATGTTTAAATCCTGCGAAATTTGTCTATAAAAAGAATAAGAAATGTCCGACTCTCATAACATTTTCCCTTGTCATCTACTTGTATTTGCCGATAAAATAAAGGAAACTCGGTGATTGTCTTATTTCAAAACGACAGAACCCAGTATGACAATTGCCTCTTTTTCTACATAAGAGAGAAACAAATACAGGTTGGTGTTAACATGGCAGAAGAGTCAAAACAAATATATGGCGGGCAAGCGGTCATAGAAGGAGTTATGTTTGGCGGTAGAGAATATACTGTTACAGCGGTTCGTCGTAAAGATAAATCGATTGAATTTTATCGATTACCACGCGTTCGTAATAAAGTATTATCTATCCTAAAAAAAATTCCATTTTTACGAGGTATTGCCGCTATTGTGGATGCAAGTGCGAATGGAGCAAAGCATTTAAACTTCGCTTCAGAACGATTTGACGTCCACCCAGAAGATGATGAACAAATTGCAAATAAAAAAGAAGAACAATCAAAATTAACGATGGTATTAGGAGTTGCAGCTGTTGGCGTTTTATCTTTCATATTCGGTAAAGTCATCTTCACAGCAGTTCCTGCACTATTAGCTGAATTAACGAGACCGATTTTCCCATCTCATACTGGGCAAATCATTGTCGAAAGTGTCATTAAGCTCATGCTATTATTGAGCTATATATACTTTATTTCTTTAACCCCACTTATTAAGCGGGTATTTCAGTATCACGGTGCAGAGCATAAGGTAATCAATGCTTATGAGAATAACCTTCCTCTGACTGTAGAAAACGTTCAAAAGCAAACTCGCCTCCATTATAGATGCGGCAGTAGCTTTATTATATTTACAGTCATTATTGGAATGTTCGTTTATTTCCTAGTCCCTACAGATCCTCTTTGGGCACGAGTTATAAACCGAATTTTATTAATTCCAGTTGTACTTGGTATTTCTTTTGAAGTATTGCAATTTACAAATCGATTAAGAGATATTCCCGTATTACGCGTACTTGGATATCCTGGGTTATGGCTACAACTATTAACAACGAAAGAACCAACAGATGACCAAGTGGAAGTAGCAATTGCATCGTTTGAAGAATTATTACGTTTAGAGAACAAACAATAATTATTTAAAAATGGTGTTCAACTCCTTTCCTCATCGTTAATATACTAATTTTAATATACGTTTTTAGGAGGTGTCCCTTATGAACGGTCGTTCGTTTACTTTCGCTATATTTGTGCTTATTATTGGATTGGCAATATTCGGCCTTGTTTCATCTGTTATTACAAATCCCATGGGTGTATTAAGAAATATCGGGTACATGTTACTTGTTGTCGGTATCTTTTACTTGCTATACAAGATGTTTACAAATTCCAGTGGTTCTGCAAATTCGCAAAGCTCATATAAGCGTGCGGCAAAACAATCGAACCGCAAACATGGGAAACAAAATGTAGCACCCCTAGGCAATTCTTTCCTTAAGTCAAATACTTCTAATGACAAAAGTAAAAAAGGGAATTCTTCCACTTTGAAACGAAAAAGAAAACAGTCTCATTTAACTGTCATTGAAGGCAAAAAAAGCAAAAAGAAAGACCGTGCTTCCTTTTAGGAAATACGGTCTTTTTTTATACTTTGAAGCACTTCTTTTAAACTTTTCTCTCTCATACTTTCAATTCGAAGATGATGATTTTCAAATAATAAATTCCGTGTCACATCATTAGGTACAACAACGCATGTTAATCCCGCTGCAACTGCTGCTCTCAATCCATTTAATGAATCTTCAAATACAACAGCTTCAGATGGCTTAATTCCTAATTCTTCTATTGCAACTCGATAAAGAGCTGGATCTGGTTTTACCTTCTCAACATCTTCTCTCGTTTTAATTACTTCAAAATATTCTCGAATCTGTAGCTCTTCTAAAAAATGAATAACCCATTCTCTAGACGAACTAGAAGCTAGTGCGATTTTTAATCCCATTTCTTTCGCTTCTTCTAAATATTCTTTTACTCCGTCACGAGCTTCTGGTATTTTCATTTTCTCCTTATGTAAAGTTGCCACTTTTTCTTTTAATACACTTTTGTTAAACTTCTCTTTTAATTGATCATTTAAATATGCAAAAAGCACCTCATCTGTTGTTCCAATGCATTTCGCAAATTCCTCTAAAGGTAGTTCCCCGCCGTATTCACGAACAGCATCTCTGAAAGAGTGAAACCATATCGTTTCTGTGTCCACAATTAATCCATCAAAATCAAAAATAATTGCTTTCATAATTCTCCCATCCTTTTCGAATTGAAATAAAAAAGGAAACGCCATCCGTTCCCCTTAATTACTTTTCTCTTCATTTGCTTTTTGAACACCACGAAGTGTTTCCACTCGAACCTCATCTTGTTCAAAGTATTGTACTAAATCACCGATACGGTCAATTGATTCCCAACTTAAATGATGTTCAATTCCTTCTACATCATTATAAATTTTGCTTTCATCCACACCGATAATGCGCATAAACTGTTCTAACAATTCATGTCGATATACGAGACGTTCCCCGATTTTTTTACCTTTTGATGTTAATACAAGCCCTCTATATTTTTCATAAATTAGATATTCGTCTTTGTCTAATTTTTGTACCATTTTTGTTACAGAGGATGGATGTACACTAAGCGCTTCAGCAATATCAGATACACGGGCATAACCCTTTTCATCAATCAACAAATAAATTTGTTCAATATAATCTTCCATACTAGGGGTAGGCATCGGTTTCCTCCATCCAATTTCATTTTGCTTATTCCGTACGAAGCAATCAATAAAATGATACACCAGAAAGAATAACGTGACAAGGTGGAAACGAGCCTAAATCTGCAAAAGTGAAAAGAACCTGTATTCAAATACAAGTTCCTTTCATGTAAAATATTGAATTTCTGCGTCAGGAAAAAAGTGATGAATATATCCTCGAATCGTTTCCTCCAATACTTCTGCATCATCTTTTTTATATACATATTTCCCAATTCCATATCGTCCCCATTTATACTTTCGCTTCTCTTCATCCATTTCAAGCTTCGTATTTGGATAACGCTCTTGAATAACCTTTTTCGCTGGTTTCGTAAAACGATGCTGAATTAATTCAAACGTTAAATTTGGTATCGTCATATCTTTCAGCGCATTGTACAGTCGCTCAAATAGTTCACGATATCCTTCTTCCCATCCTTCATGCATATAAAGTGGCGCGACTATAAAACCAAGTGGATAACCTGCACCTGCTACTTTACGTGCCGCCTCAATTCGCTCCTCAAATGGCGATGTCCCTGGTTCAAAATTTTTAATTACATATCGTGAATTTATACTAAACCTGAAACGAGTTTTCCCGTTATGTTTTGCATCTAATAAATGATCAACGTGCGAATATTTCGTAACGAAACGTAAACGCCCATGCTCACTTTCTCCAATAAATTCGATCGCCCGCTTTAATGCATGTGTTAAATGATCAATCCCAACGATATCTGATGTACAAGCAGCTTCAAACCTTGTGATTTCAGGTGCTCTCTCATCCATATATTGCTTTGCTTTCTCAAATATTTCATCAAGATTCACATACACGCGAACGTAAGGCTTACTCCCAAGTGTCGTTTGCAAATAGCAATAATGACAATGTCCCATACACCCTGTTGCAAGCGGAATTGCATATTCAGCTGACGGTTTTGATGTATCAAACTTTAATGTCTTCCTCACCCCAACGACAAGCGTCGCTTTTGCATTACGATACTTTTGCAAATCATTTTCTCCTGGCAAATTTCTAATTTGATTATGTGATGTCGTTTCACGAATTTCTAATCCCATCTTCGTAAACTTCTCATAAAGCTCTTTTCCAAGCGGATATTCAAGTGCCTTTGGTTCAAAGTAAACGAGTTTTGGCATAAATGGTTTCATGTGCTTCCCTCCCTCTCGTTAGTATGGGAAACGTTGAAAAATTAACACGCATTAAAGTTTTCAACTTCAGTAACTTGCGTTGCAAGTTACTGAATGTTATAATTTGGATAACAACTACCTTGCAACGCAAGTTACCTGAGTAAAAGGTGGTGAAATCATGCACAGCCAAATGTTAAAAGGTGTGCTCGAAGGTTGCATCCTATACATCATTTCACAAGAAGAAGTGTACGGATATGAACTGAGCACAAAATTAAATAAACACGGATTTACATTCGTAAGCGAAGGAAGCATATATCCGTTATTGTTACGTATGCAAAAAGAAAAATTGATTGAAGGAACATTAAAAGCCTCCTCACTCGGTCCAAAACGAAAATATTATCACGTAACCGATAAAGGATTAGAGCAGCTTGAAGAATTTAAACAAAGCTGGGGAATGGTTTCAACTACGGTAAATAACTTATTACAGGGGGAGTGATAGGGATGAATGCCCAAGACATGGTTGAATTGAATAATACAAAACGTGAGCTTCTAACTTCCGAAAACGAAGCTGCTTATGGTGATATGTTAGTATATCTTCGAATATCAAACGTACCTCAGCAACAAATGGAGGAGCTTTTACTAGAAATATTAGATCATCTTATCGAAGCACAAGCAGAAAATAAAAGTGCTTACGACATTTTCGGTAATGATTTACAATCTTATTGCGATGAACTTATATCAGCTTTACCAACCCAAACAAAGTTAGAAAAAACTTCTTTAATTGGATTTTCTATTAGCTTACTTCTTGCTATACAGTTTGGAATCAATGCAATTGTTTCATTTTTTATGTTTCTCTTTGAAAAAAACAATATATTATCAAGTCCGCCTTTTAGCATCCTTGGAACTACTTTGTCTGTTTCAATAATTATACTAGGTATACTATTTATTTTATATTTATTAAAGCGTTACTCCTTTGATCAGAAAATGAATTGGAAAAGAAGAATTCTATTTGGATTCGCATTTGCTACTCCATTTTGTTCCGCTGTATTCTTAAATATTTATTTCCAAAAGCAACCTTATCTCATTTATCATCTAAACTTTTGGCAAAATGCTTTAATTGCTATCTTATTTTTTATTTTATATAAATTACTATATAGAAAATCAAATTTTTAACAGCCCTTCAAAAGGCTGTTTTTTCTTCTGTCTAATTTTACAAATTGAAAAATTTCATAAAGAAAATAAGAAAAATGCAAAATAATTAAAGTTAATTGTTGACGTGATGCTTTTATTATCGGTATCATAAATCTTCGTGAGCAATTATTTTTCGTTATACGATTTTTTTATTATTACTGAATTTTTGAGAGGAGAAATTAGATGTCAGTTAAGAAGAAAACGCAAGTACGCACCGGCAAAATGGTACGTGAACTAATGTTAGCAGACGAAGATGTAAATGCTTCGCTAATTATGGTATATAGTGAAAACGGTGTAAACGCAGAAATTAAAATCGAGGGCTTAACGCCGAAATGTAACGAAGAATTATTTTTGAGCGGAAACGTGGATTGGAACAAGAGTGTTATTTATAAAATTGTTGATTTCACTGGAAACGCTGAAGTTGGTAAAGTTACATTAACAGCGATGAACAAAAACAATGTTTCTCTAGAAATTGAACGCGTTATGTGGAGTAAAGAAAATAAAGAAGCTGCCGAGCAAGAAGAAACTGTTGTAGAAGCTACTCCGAAAAAAGAAGTAGTTGTAGAAGCGCCAAAAGCAGTTACACCTGCTCCAAAACCTGTTACGCGAGTAGAAACACCTGCAGCACCTAAACCTACTCCGGTACCAACACCGAAGCCAGTAAGTGTAGAAGCTGCTATGGAATTATCTACTCCAGCACCTGTGAAAAAAGCAGTACCAACTCCAGTTACAAAGCAAGAGTCTGCACCGGTTGCGCCTGCAAAACCGAAGCAGCCTGCTTTGACTGAAACAAATTCAAAACTACAAGAAAATTATGTTAAACTCGTGAAAAAGACAATTGAAGTTTGTCAAGATTACGAGCTTGGCATCGACATAGATGATTCTATTGAAGGCTTAAAAGAAGAACTACAAAGCCAAGGTATTAGCGTTACATTTGATAAAGAAATTATGGACGTTGTAAGTCGTCTTCGTTCTTTACAAGATAAAGGAATCAAAGTAGAAAAAGTACTTAATTTACTATAAAAAAATAAGAGATGGCAATTGCCATCTCTTATTTTTTATAATTCCACTCATTACTTTCATACTTTTCTTTCGCTAACGTTTGAACTTCATGTAACTGTTCTTCTGTTAATTCATATGGAACAAGTTCTACATCCAATCCTTTTTCAAACCCAATTTCAAACGCTTTAATTAACTGTTCTATCGTAAATGTACGGTCTGTTAATTCATTAATTGCTACTGCTTTAGAAGAGAACATACTCTTCATACGTTCCTTCACACGTTCATTTGGGAATAAAAATAGATCATATAGTTCATCTAAATCAATTTCTAATGGAATCGATCCATGCTGTAAAATAACACCTTTTTGACGTGTTTGAGCACTACCAGCAATTTTTCTTCCTTCCACTACAATTTCATACCAAGATGGTGCATCAAAACATACACCTGAACGTGGATTTTTCAAATTTTCACGATCTGCTTCTGTTTTTGGAACTGCATAATATGCTTCTAACCCTAATGCCTTAAAACCATCTAATAAGCCTTGCGAAATAACACGATATGCTTCTGTAACTGTTTTCGGCATATTCGGATGATCTTCAGACACAATAACACTATACGTTAACTCTTTGTCATGTAGTACACCCCTGCCGCCTGTTTGACGACGAACGAATCCATATTTTTTTTCGTTAACTACATCCATATTAATATCTTTCTCAACACGTTGAAAATATCCAACTGTTAATGTTGGTACTTCCCATTCATAAAAACGAATTGTTGGTGGCATTTTCTTTTCACTTTGCCAATTTAACAAACATTCATCTAACGCCATATTAAATGCCGGTGAACATTGACCAGAGTTAATATAACACCATTTTTCTTTTCCCATCCTGCACCTCATATAACCAATTATTTTTCACATTCTCTAGTCTACCAAATTCGACAAAATTTGTGAAAGAATACGAAATTTCTTCTTATATGCAAATGAATCTGTTGCATAAATACATATGGGCATTATAATATTGAAAGTAGGATAAGAAAAAAGGGAGCGATAGAATCGTGTCAACAACTTGGATTATTTTATTAGCCGTAATCGTAGCATTTATCGGCTACACTGTATGGATGTACTTCTATCAGAAAAAATTAATTAAAACTCTTACAGAAGAAGAATTTCGCGCTGGCTACCGTAAAGCACAGCTTATCGATATTCGTGAAGCAGACGAATATAACGCAGGGCATATTTTAGGTGCACGTAACATTCCGTTATCACAAATTCGCCTTCGCCATAAAGAACTTCGTCAAGATCAACCTGTTTACTTATATTGCCAAAGCGGATTCCGTACAGGTCGTGCAGCGCAATACTTAAAAAAACAAGGCTACAAAGATTTCTACCAATTACAAGGTGGATTTAAATCTTGGACAGGCAAAATTAAAAAGAAATAATAACATACAAAAAACTAGCTGAATAAATCAGCTAGTTTTTTCATTTCATCTTATTCGCAATGTATAATAAATTCTGCTTGATTACCTTTTCATCGTTCTCTTCTACATTCCGATACAGCAGCTGATATTCAATTCCTTTCTCTTTCCATATAAGCGTAGCAAATTCGTCACCACGTTCATAATCATCTTTATTTTTAAAATAAGCAGACGTTCCATTATTCAGTTTCATTTGTTCTTGAAATCGCTTCTCTTCCATAAGATCCGGAAAACTATAAGGAAAGTTCGCGACATTTAACTCAATATACTCATTTCTACCTGGCTCCTTCTGTTTATATTTAATCGTTAAGACTGCGTTCTTTTTCCCAAGCGTTCTTACTTCACCCTTCACATCACTTGTAATGTCGTACGGTAAAAACGTTGGAACTTTAAACTTCACCGGAAAATATTTTGGAAGTTCCTTTAGCGGAATAGGATCCGTAACACGATCCATAGCTCCTCCTGTTGTTCCCACAAAGTGTTTTTCTTCTTGCATCGTTTGCTGAAACGAACACGAACTAAGTACAAAACTAGAAAACACGAAACAAATGATTCTTTTTTTCAATTTGTTTCCGCCCTTTCATACCGCTCTCTTAACGAACGAAGCGTTGATATGCTCTTCATATTCGCTTTGTCATCAAACTCCACCTTTGAAAACTTTCCACGTTATTCTCACACATTTTGACAACACTTTTTGCAAACAAAAAAGACCCCTATCATTCTTACGCCCAAGTGAAAAGGTTACGCGAATAAAAAGAAGTCTTATTAATACCATAGTTTGTGAAAAGCTTTTCAGGTCAAGATTTTTTCTTTCTTATTATTTTCCCTTTATAATAAGGGAAAGAGGTGATACATATGGCCAATATAAAACAAATTGCTAAAACTGCTGGTGTATCGATATCAACTGTTTCTCGTGTTCTGAATAATCACCCTTACGTAAAAGAAGAAAAGCGTAAGCGTGTTCTAGACGCTGTTGAAGAATTAAACTACGCAAAAAATATAAATGCTGTCCATTTAATAAGAGGGAAAACATATACAATTGGCGTTATGCTTCCTTTCATTAACCTCCCCTACTTCAGTACCATTATTGAAGGAATCGGTAACGAAGCATTATTAGCTGGATATCACATTAATTTATGCCAAACAAATTACGATAGCCTTGAAGAAATTCGTGTTCTTGAAATGATGAAAATGAAACAATTTGATGGGATGATTATTTGCTCCCGAACGAGCTCTTGGGAACAAATCGAACCTTTCGCAAAATTTGCCCCTATTATTTCATGTGAAAAAATGAAGCACCTCCTCATTTCATCCATCTACGTAGATCATTATGAAGGTTTCCGTCTCGGTACTGCCTATTTACTAAGTAAAGGCCATGAAAAAATCGGAATTTGTTTAGCAAGAAAAACAAGTGTAAATTCCATGGAGCGCGAAAAAGCGTTCGCCGATACCCTTCGTAACGAAGGGAAAACGTTGCATCCTGAATGGATTTTCCACCAATGCTATACAATGCAGGACGGAGCACAAATACTCCATCGTATTTTAAATATGAAAAATCGTCCAACTGCTATTTTTACAGCGAACGATCAAGTTGCAGCTGGTTTATTAACAGAGGCTCGAAAACATAGCATTCGAGTACCTGAAGACCTTGCTATCCTTGGATTTGATAATCATGAAATTTCAAAGGCATTAGAAATTTCCACAATTGAACATCCCGGTCTCGCAATGGGCTCACATGCTTTTTCTTTATTCTATAAGCAGATCCAAAGCGAGCAAATTGGCGGCAGTGCAAAAGAACTTTCATTCCATTTAATTGAGCGAGAGACTGTCTAAAAAGAGCGTTACCTATAACGCTCTTTTTCAGCTCTTCACCTATTGACATTATATTTTTTATCTCATATAATGAACCTAACGAACGGTAGGTAGGGGATGAAAATGACAGCAAACCGCATTAAAGCTGTAGCACTTTCTCATTTCGCACGCTACGGCTATGAAGGAACTTCATTGGCAAATATTGCTCAAGAAGTTGGGATTAAAAAACCATCGATTTACGCACACTTTAAAGGAAAAGAAGAGCTATATTTCATATGCTTAGAATCTGCTCTTCAAAAAGATTTGCAGAGCTTCACAGGCGATATCGAAAGCTTTTCCAATTCGTCCACTGAAGAATTGCTTTTAAAATTATTAAAAGGCTATGCAAAACGCTTTGGTGAAAGTGAAGAATCAATGTTTTGGTTACGAACTTCTTATTTTCCGCCTGATGCATTTCGCGAACAAATTATTAATAAAGCAAATGTACACATTGAAAACGTCGGAAAACTTTTATTCCCTGTATTTAAAAGAGCAAGCGAACAAGATGAGTTGCATAACATTGAAGTGAAAGACGCCTTAGAGGCTTTTCTATGCTTACTCGACGGTCTTATGGTTGAACTACTATACGCAGGTTTAAATCGTTTTGAGACACGTTTAGACGCTTCTTGGAAAGTATTTTGGCGCGGACTTTCAAACTGACGGATTGCTCCTTTGCAATGCGTCGTTTTTAAGCCCTTTACCTAACGACTGGTAGGAAGGAGAAATGACATATGGCATGGATTTATGTAATCATCGCTGGTATTATTGAAATATTTTGGGTGATTGGACTAAAAAAAGCAGAGGCACCACTTGAATGGGCTGGTGTCGCTCTATTAATTACAATTAGTTTCGTCTTATTATTTAGAGCTTATAAAGATTTACCTGTCGGCACTGTATACGCAGTCTTTACAGGAATCGGAGCTGGCGGAATCGTTCTTACAGAGATTTTCATCTTCGGAGAACCTTTCTCTATCGTAAAAGTTTTATTAATCGGTTTAATCTTCTTCGGAGTAATTGGTTTAAAACGAGTAACAGAAGAAAAAGAAGCGAAGGAGGCCGCATAAAATGGCTTGGGTATTTTTAATTCTAGCTGGTATTTGTGAAATTATTGGTGTACTCTTTATGAAAGTAGCCACTGAAAAGAAAGGCTGGGCACCAAAAGTTATTTTAATCGCTAACTTCGGCGTAAGCTTCTTCTTCTTATCTCTTGCGATGAACACATTACCGATGGGAACTGCTTACGCAATTTGGACTGGAATCGGAACTGCTGGAAGTGCACTTCTAGGCATTCTCATTTTCCGAGAATCAGCGGATTGGCGTCGTCTTGCTTTCTTAAGCTGTATTCTATGCGGCGCTGTTGGCTTAAAACTATTAAGCTAACGTGAGGTGAATGTCATGTGGAAAGAAAAAGGAAAGAAAATATTAGCATGGATCACACTTGGTATCGTCATTCTATTACAAATAAGTTTTCATATAATAGAATGGTTGTTTCATAAAGTAGTATCCATTCTTACCTTCCTTCCTAGCATGGCACTTGAAATTGCATCTATTGCTTGGTCAATTATTGCCTCCATTGCAATCGTCATTATATGGAGTATCGCCAAGCTATGGAATAAGTTATTTAAAAAGGACAGTACTTCTGAAAAAGAATAACTGTCCTTTTTTATATTCATTCAGACTTTCTGTAGAAGTTACATGTGATAAGACAAAACAGACCAATTATGGCAATACTTATACCAACCCCTTTATGTAAACTTGGAAATAACAGTGGTATATCCGAGTAAACATTTGCTAATATGAGACCGATTGAAACGAAAAGTACCCCTATTCTATATAACCATTTTCTTTTGTTCATCATTCTCCCCTCCTAAAATTTTTCATACACTCCTTTCTTTTGGACATACTACCTAAAAAAGGAGTGAATAATATGCAAAATTCTATACATAAGCAAATCCTATTTTTATTTTTCCTATTTCTTATTCTCATCATCGTTTTCAGCTTTATATTACATACTCCGACAGATGTACCAAATAGCGTTTCTTTTTATAAACTACTGCTCTCGTATTGTCGTTATTGAAGAAGGTGCCTTTTTTAAGGCACCTTTTAAAATTCTCTTTTTTCATATATTTTTACTGAAACGAAGATAGATGCTATGAACATGCATATTGAACCAATGAATAACAAGCTGTTATATAGCTGAATTTGTTCTAAGTTGATTTGAAACAAAGCTTCTAAAACAATTATCGGTGCCATGAATATTACTATCGCAATAAAAATAGTTTTCTTATACCCTAGCCAAAAGGATAGCGGTAAAACCAAACTTAAATACACTAAAATAAAGCTAATACTAGCAACTATTGTCGTTTCAATAAATTCAAATAAGTTAACCCCGCTCTTCATTCCCATCGTGAAACAACCGACCGTTACACTTATAAAAAGAATAATAATTGCTACTATATATTTCGCATACACAATTTGTTTTCTCAATATTGGTAAACTATTTACTATAACTTCACTCTCATTTTTACTATCTGCTTCAAACGTTTTTACTGTTGCCCCAATTGTAATAATTACTGACATAATGATGAATAAATTTTCCGTATCTGTTAAGGCCATATAAAAGAAAACAGGATACAGTATGTACCAAATTAAAAATTTCCATTGAATGATGAAATCTTTTAAAATTAGTTGCTTGATCATGTATTACCCCTCCTAATATGAAAATGTCCCTTCTATAACTCTGCCTCCTGAAACATTTTCATTGAGAGAAACATTGATATGACTATACTTACTAACACTCCAATACCAAGAACACCCATTGCTAGTGTAGCCTCTTGAGAGTGAAGTACTTTTAGCATAATTGTTTTATCACCAAAAATATTGCACATAAGACCAATCATACCCATTAAAGGAAAAAGCATAATCAAATTCAAGACAGTAATAACTTTATATCCCCCAATGTAATTAGTCGGTATCGTTACTGCACAATAAATCAAAGTTGCTACTATTGCTGAAAATATTGCATACCCAGGCATAACTATATCTCTGTTCAATAAAACATTTCCTAATATTACGACTATAAAAGTTACACTCAAACCAGCCATAATAAATAATGTGCTTGAAATATATTTAGCTATAATTATCTCTTTTCTCGTTATAGGCAAACTCACTAACACTTTTTCTGCTTTACTTTTCTCGTCATAATAAAAAGAAATATATATAATCGTACTACATGTTATAAATACTCCTATTGCAATCCCCATTGGTTCGACGGAATCCTTAAAAATAGATAAAATGGGTATTAAAAAATAGAAAGGAAACATCTTCTTCTGTAAAAAAAACTCCTTCAAAATCAACTGTTGCATATGAATTCTCCTCTCTATAAATCACGCGTTTCATAAATTTTAATTGTAAGAAACATAGAAGCGATATAGGCACTAGCTAGTGTGATTAATCCAACTATAAATATGCCAAAATGTAATGGATTCATAATCCAATCAATGAATGATGCCGTAGCACTTTCTCCGTCACCAATAAACATTCCAACAATAACACCTATTCCAGCAGCTCCACCTGTAAATATTCCACGTACTATTTTTGATTTTGTCCCATAATAACTCGGGAATAATGCTGTAATATAAACTAAAGAATATACAGCACCTCTGACTACTACATACCAAGGAATTTCAATATGCAAATTGGGATGATAAGCTCCAATATCACCAATGACAGCGATACCTCTTATAAGAAAAACAACTAGCGTAGTAGAAATCATGCCACCTACAATAAATATTACACCCGAAATATATCTAGCAATAATGATATCCTTTCGTCCAACAGGTAAACTATTTATAATAACATCACTTTTATTTTTTTCATCCATCGCTATTAGTATCATAGAAGATGATATCGTTATGAGTAAGCAACTCATTGGAAATAACAATTCACCATCTGGATCTAATCCAAAGAAAACAAGAGGCATAATAAAATACACTAACCACATAACCCGAAAAAAGAACAAATCTTTATAGATTAGCTGACGCATAGGCACCTCTCCCTTTCGCAGTGTAAACGATAATGTCATCTAATGTAGGCTTTTCTAGTACAACCTCATTTCCAAACCAATCGATAATTCCTTGTTTATCCTTCGCTAAACCTTCGAAACCGAATTTATTTTTTCGTAATCCAACAAATAGTTCTTTTCCTTCTCGATCTAATAAATCATTGCTTCCCTTAACGATTACGTAGTTCTCCATTAATTCATCTTTTTCACCAGTAAATATAATTTCTCCATCGTTGATAAACGTAATATAATCTGCAATACGTTCTAAATCCGTTGTAATGTGGGTTGAGAATAATACAGATACTTCATCTTCCATTACAATTTCTTGCAACATATCAAGTAATTCACTTCGGACAACTGGATCTAATCCTGCTGTCGGCTCATCCATAATGATAAACTCTGCATGATGTGAAAGTGCGATGGCAATCGCAAACTTCATTTTCATCCCTTTAGATAGCTCTTTAATTTTTTTATACTTTGGAACTTGCAATCTGTGCATATACGATTGGTATTGATTTTCGTCCCACTTTTTATATAACGGTGCAATAATACGTTTCATTTGTTCACACGTTAAATCTTCGTAATAATGATTTTCATCATATACAAAACCAATATTTTGTTTTATGTCCTTTTCAGCTTTCTTATTGTCTTTGCCAAAAATTTTTATATCGCCGCTATCTTTTCTAATTAAATTCATAATCATTTTGATCGTTGTACTTTTCCCAGCACCATTTGGTCCGACAAACCCCATAATATATCCTCGTGGTAATGCAAAACTTATATTTTTCACTGCAAAATCTTCATAACTTTTACAAACGTTTTTTAACTCTAACATCTCTCTCATTCCCCCTTATATAAAAACGCAATCATCTGCTGCAATTCTTCAAGTGAAAGCTGCAACACTTTACTTTCTTTTACGATTTCTTCAGCCTTACTTTCCAATAGACGTAGCCGCTGTTCTTTTAATAGTTCATTATTTTTACGTGAAACATAAGTCCCCTTCCCAGCAACAGTTTCTATATATCCTTCTTTTTCAAGCTCCTCGTACGCACGCTTCGTTGTAATTACACTAATTTGCAATTCCTTCGCTAAGCTACGAATAGACGGTAATTGGTCTCCACCCTTTAAACCACCATTTAAAATAAGCTGGCTTAATTGTTTTCTTATTTGCACATAAATAGGGTCTTGGGAAGAATTCGAAATAATAATATTCATGTTTTCCTCCAGTGTGTGTATATACTGTATATACCTTATATATACAGTATATACACAGCATCCTATTTTTGGCAAGAAAAAAAGACCAACATTTTCCTGTTGGTCTTTCGTATATGTATCACTTTTCAAAGCGATCTAACATCTCGTCTCTCATTCCGAAACTTACTACTGCAATTCCTATATACATAAACAGAAGGAATGCCGGATGAACCGTGTTGTACCAGCTGCTGTCAACGATTAAGTAAATCGTTAATGCCACAACAAGAACAAACGCTAAGATAAACATATAAAAGTGTCTTGTACTACCCATGATAAACTCCTCTCTTCTCACTTCACCATTCAACAGTTTATTTTATCGAATAATTCGATATGACTCAAGGTTAACTTTCTGTTATGTAATCAAGTTCCACCTTTACAATGTCCTCACATGCTATTGAAATGATTGTTCCTTGTTTATCAATCGCCGTCACTTCTCTATTATCCATTACACGATTTGCTACTCTTTCTAACACTTTCCCTTGGTCTCGATAGCAAAATTCTTTTACATCTTTAATTGTTTCTCCATTTTCTAAATGGTATACCATTCTATAACATCGATATCCCACACTTTCACCCCCGTCTTGCTCGTTTTTTCACATATACATAAAAATGAGTAATTTTTGCCTCATCACATCTTCTTAATTTCAATAAAATTCTAACAAAAATAAATACTTTTATCAAACCGACTTTTTCAACAAAACTACCTATAAAACTACACCTTTACACCATTAGGAAACAAAAAATATAATTTTTTAACATTTTCTTCACTATTTCTGCACAAATTCTCCATACAAAAAAAGAACCCGCCGCAGCGAGTTCTCCTTTTGTTATTCTAATCAAACTTGTACAGGAGCTGGCTTTGCATAACGTAAAACTGGTTTACGTGCAGCCATCGTTTCGTCTAAACGTTTAATGACTGTCGTATGCGGTGCTTCTTGTACAACTTCTGGATTTTCTTCTACTTCTTTAGCGATTTGAATCATCTTATCAATGAAACCATCTAATGTTTCTTTTGATTCTGTTTCTGTCGGCTCAATCATAATACATTCTTCCACATTTAATGGGAAGTAAATTGTTGGTGGATGGTAACCGAAATCAAGCAGACGTTTTGCAATATCTAATGTACGTACGCCAAGTTTCTTTTGACGACGACCTGATAATACAAATTCATGCTTACAATGTCTATCGAATGGAAGATCGTAGAATGGCGCTAATCTTCTCATCATATAGTTCGCATTTAATACAGCATACTCAGTTACTGCACGCAAGCCATCTGGACCCATAGAGCGAATATACGTGTATGCACGAACGTTAATTCCGAAGTTACCATAGAATGGCTTCACACGACCAATTGCTTCTGGACGGTCGTAGTTGAAGTGATAACCATTTTCCGTTTTTTCTAAAATCGGTTTTGGTAAGTACGGAATTAAATCAGCTTTCACACCTACTGGACCAGAACCTGGGCCACCACCGCCGTGAGGACCTGTAAATGTTTTATGAAGGTTTAAATGCACAACGTCAAATCCCATATCTCCTGGGCGTGCTTGGCTTAATACCGCATTTAAGTTTGCACCATCATAGTATAACTTACCGCCTGCATTATGGACGATTTCTGCCATTTCTAAAATATTTTCTTCGAATAGACCTAATGTATTAGGATTTGTTAACATAAGTGCTGCTGTTTCTTCGTTTACAACACGTTTTAAGTCTTCTAAGTCAACAAGGCCATTTTCATTTGATTTTACTGTAATTGTTTCAAAACCAGCTACAGTTGCAGATGCCGGGTTCGTTCCGTGAGCAGAGTCAGGTACAATTACTTTCGTACGGTTAAAGTCACCATTCGCTTCATGGTATGCACGAATTAACATTAAACCTGTCCATTCTCCGTGTGCACCAGCTGCTGGTTGTAAAGTAACAGTATCCATACCTGTAATTTCAATTAAATGCTCTTGTAAGTCATACATTAATTCCATTGCACCTTGTACTGTCTTTTCATCTTGCAGTGGATGAATATTCGCAAATCCTGCGAAACGAGCTACACTCTCATTAATTTTCGGATTATATTTCATCGTACAAGATCCAAGTGGATAGAATCCAGAATCAACACCGTGGTTACGGTTTGAAAGTGCTGTATAGTGGCGCATAATATCAAGTTCAGATACTTCTGGTAGCTCTGCATCTTCTACTCGAATATAATCGCTCTCAAACACATCTTCTAGTTTCACTTCTTCTACATCTAATTTGGGTAAGCTATATCCTATGCGTCCTTCTTTACTCACTTCAAAGATAAGTGCTTGGTCTTGGTTCTTCATTGGATAGCCCCCATTTCGTTTACAAGTGTGTCAATTTCCTCTTTTGTACGAAGCTCAGTTACTGCTACAAGCATATGGTTTTCATGCTCTTTATAATCACGGCCTAGATCGTAACCACCGATAATATTCTTTTGTAATAATGCATCGTTTACTTCTTTCACTGGACGTTTGCAATCTACAACAAACTCATTGAAGAATGGCCCAGCAAATGTTACTGTGAAGCCTTTCGCCTCAAATTGACGTTTTGCATACTGTGCTTTAGAAATGTTTTGACGTGCCATTTCTTTCACACCTTGTTTGCCAAGTGCCGTCATTGCAACAGAAGCTGCTAATGCATTTAACGCTTGGTTTGAACAAATATTAGACGTCGCTTTATCACGGCGAATATGCTGTTCACGTGCTTGTAACGTTAATACAAATCCACGTTTACCATCTGAATCTACAGTTTGTCCAACAAGACGTCCTGGAATTTTACGCATAAATGCTTTCGTTGTTGCAAAGTAACCACAGTGCGGTCCACCAAACTGCGTTGGAATACCGAATGGTTGTGCATCACCGATTACAATATCAGCACCAAATTTCCCTGGTGGTGTTAATGCGCCTAATGATAATGGATTTGAAGAAACGATAAATAATGATTTTTGTTGATGAACGATTTTTTCAATATCAGCTAATTTTTCAACTTGTCCGAAGAAGTTTGGATATTGAACGATTACACAAGCAACTGTATCATCTACTTCACTTTGTAATACGTCTAAATCTGTTACACCATCTTTATGATTAATTTCAACAACTTCAAGATTTTGACCTTTTGCATACGTTTCAAGTACTGCTCTTGATTCTGGATGAACCGCGCTAGATACAAGAATTTTCTTTTTGCGAGTATGGCCAGCTGCTAACATTGCCGCTTCAGCTAAAGCTGTACCCCCGTCATACATAGAAGAGTTTGCTACATCCATTCCTGTTAATTCACAAATCATTGTTTGGAATTCAAAGATTGCTTGTAATTCCCCTTGTGAAATTTCCGGTTGGTATGGTGTGTAAGCTGTATAAAATTCTGAGCGAGAAATAACATGATCTACAATTACTGGAGCATAATGATCGTATACGCCTGCTCCTAAGAAAGAAGCGTATTCTTTTAAGTTAGCATTTTTACTAGCCATTTGAGATAGCTCTTTTAAAAGCTCTGGCTCTGATTTTGCTTCTTTAATTTTTAAATCCCCTTTAAAACGAACACTCTCTGGAATATCAGAGAATAATTCATCGATCGTTTGAACGCCGATCGTTTGTAACATTTCTTTTTTGTCTTCTTCTGTCATTGGAAGATAACGATGCAACATGAAATCTACCCCTCTCCCCGTTACTTTGAACGTTTGTAAAATGGTGTTGGAACAACTACTGCTTTGACGCGTTTATTACGAATTTCAATTTCTACTTCTGTATCAACTGCTGCGTATTTTACATCAATTAGTGCTAAACCAATGCTTTTCTTTAACGTTGGAGATTGTGTACCACTCGTTACTTCCCCAATTTTTTCTTCACCAATAAATACAGGGTAATGCGTACGAGGAATTCCACGTTCGATTACTTCGATGCCGACTAATTTACGAGGCGCACCGTTTTCTTTTTGCTCTTTTAACGTTGCTTTTCCAAAGAAGTCTGCTTCTTTATTTGTTTTTACCGCAAAGCCAATTCCAGCCTCAATCGGTGTAATATCTTTTGATAATTCTTGTCCATAAAGTGGTAATGTTGCTTCGAATCGAAGTGTATCACGAGCACCTAAACCACATGCTTTTAAGCCCTCTTCTGCTCCAACTTCAAGAAGTTTCTCCCAAAGTTTTGCAGCATCTTCACTCTTACAGTAAATTTCGAATCCATCTTCACCTGTATAACCTGTACGAGATACAAGTGCTGGAATTCCATCTACAAGAATATCGTTTTTAAATTTAAAGAACTTAATTTCTTTCAAATCTTCTGACACAACTTTTTGTAAAATGCCTTCTGCTTTTGGTCCTTGAATTGCAAGCTGTGCAACTTCACTAGAAACATTGACTACTGTCGCATCGCCAATTACATGACTTGCTAACCATTCGTAATCTTTCTCGATATTTGATGCATTGATTACTAATAAATAGTCTTCTTCACCACGTTTGTAGATTAATAAATCATCTACTGTACCACCATTTTCGTAGCACATAGCTGTATATTGTGCGCCCCCTACCTTTAAGGTAGATACGTCATTTGTAACAACACGTTGTAAAAATGCTAAACTATCTACACCTTTTACTTCAACTTCTCCCATATGAGACACATCGAACAAACCTGCAGCTGTACGTACAGCTTCGTGTTCTTCTTTAATGCTTGAAAATTGAACTGGTAATTCCCAACCACCGAAGTCGATTGTTTTCCCACCATACTTCGCGTATACATCAAATAACGGTGTACGTTGTAATGTAATCATGCTCTCTCCCCCTTATGCTTTGACAAATCAATAAAAGTTGCTTCCTTTTTCTAAACATTTTCATTCTGAAAAGATAGGATATACGGAATCTCATTATATTTTTTTATGAAAGCGTAAATAAAAAATCACTTTCTTGGATAAAATACGAAAGATTCCACACATTTCACACCATTATCCTAACATCATTCGCTATATTTCATCAATATTCTAGCATAAAAAATAATTTAGAATTTTTTATTTTAAAACACAATAAATACAGCTTTTGAGATTTAATACTTTATTATTGTCTATCATATAGCCTTTAATAACGATAATTATGCCTTCTTTTGAGGCAAATCATCATACATTAAAAAATAATTACTTTAGTTTATAAAAGGTGGGAGAGTCGTAATGAATGTCGATATTTCCGTAGATCGGACGTGGCAAAACAATTTTTTAAATAGAATTGATGAAGATGGTCCTTGGACAAACTGGGATTTATATCACTTAGCTTATGAAACAGAAAAATCGTTACTTGTTCCTACTTTTGATGGACTACAAGCACCGAAACATTTATCCCATTTCACGCCGCTTCCGCATCAATTAGAAGTCGCTCAAAATGTGATTGAACAAATGAATGGTAAAGCGATCCTAGCAGATGAAGTAGGTCTTGGAAAAACAATCGAAGCTGGACTTATTTTGAAAGAATACATGGTCCGCGGGCTTGTGAAAAAGGTACTTATACTTGTCCCAGCCTCTCTCGTATCACAATGGGCATACGAGCTGAATACAAAGTTTTTCATTCCCGCTGTAGCACAAAAGAAAAGCTACTCGTGGGAACAAGCTGACGTAATCGTATCATCAATTGATACTGCGAAACGTTCACCACATCGCGATATCGTGTTGAACTTAGAATATGACCTTATTATTATCGATGAAGCACATAAACTGAAAAATAATAAAACAAAAAACTATGAATTTGCACAACGATTAAAAAAGAAGTTTTGTTTATTACTAACCGCTACTCCTGTTCAAAATAAGATTGATGAAATTTTTAACCTTGTTTCTTTATTAAAGCCAGGACATTTAGGCAATCAATCCAACTTTGAAGAATATTACGCTTCCAAAAATCGCTCAGCCGAATCAGATGAAGACTTAAAAGCTCTCATTAACAAAGTAATGGTGCGAAATAGACGACATAATACCGGTATCGATTGGCCGAAGAGACATGTACGTACAATTTTTGTTGAGTTTAATGAACAAGAACAAGCTCTATATAATGATATCGAAAATTGGCGAGGGCAAGACGCCTTCACATCTGCTTTCTCATCGTTAACTTTAAAACGAGAAGCGTGCAGTAGTCGTGAGGCTGTTTACTATTCATTGAAAAAGCATGTAGAAAAAAGACAGAAAGAAAATGAACATTATATAAAAGATCCACATATCGATGTGCTAATGGACAAAATTAATCATATTCCTTTCAACTCGAAAGCAACTAAAGCTCTAGAGCTTATAAAAGAAATTGACGATAAAGTCGTCATTTTCACGGAATACCGAGCATCACAGATGTACTTACAATGGTTTTTACAACAACACGGTATTTCTTCTGTCCCATTCCGCGGCGGATTTAAACGCGGGAAGAAAGATTGGATGAAGGAACTTTTCCAAAATCGTGCCCAAGTGTTAATTGCAACGGAAGCTGGCGGAGAAGGCATTAACTTACAGTTTTGTAGCCATATGATCAATTATGATTTGCCATGGAATCCAATGCGTCTTGAGCAAAGAATCGGACGTATTCACCGTCTCGGTCAAAAGAATGATGTTCATATTTATAACTTAGCTACAAAGCATACTGTTGAAGAACATATTCTGAAACTGTTATATGAAAAAATCAACTTATTCGAGCGTGTTATCGGTGAACTCGATGAAATTTTAACGAGAATTAATATGAAAAACATCGACGCGCACATTCAAGAAATTTTCGCGCAATCAAAAAGCGAAGGTGAAATTAGAATTAAGATGGAAAACTTAACATCTATAATCGACTTTGCGAAACGAAATGAAGCTGAGGTGCAAGGCTATGCAGCAACATGAAATTCATAATTACTTATACAATTTCTTTGAGGCGAATAACTGTGAAATTTTAGAACGTTCTCCTCATTTATTAGATGTACAGTTAACAATTGAGATGGATAAATTATTAATGAATCGCCCTTTTTATTGGCACTATCTTGAGAAAACAGGAGGCGTACCGAATCCGATGCGCCTTACTCTTATTACAAATCCAGAAAATGAAGAAAATGATGGTGAGCTTATTCACTACGGTTCACCACGTCTACATCAAATTTTCCAAACGACAAAAGAATTAGGCTCTTACATACGTTTATATGAGGATGTAAGACATAATGGGGCAACACATACACCGCTCCACCCTTGGCTCGGTATTAATATAAAAGTTTCCTATCAATGTGATCGAAAAAAAGACATCCTTCACTCGATTGGCATTCATCTCATTTCTGGAACAATGATGGCAAACTTTCATGAAACATTAACAAACATTAAACTTACACCAAAAATACCTGATTTTTGTTTTACGCTCTCGCCCATCATTAAACCTCAAAGTGGTTTACAACGCATAGAAGACGCTTTAAAAAATATAATTGCAGAAGATGACCATACGTGGGCAAAAGAAGCAAGAGTGCGTTGGAATCATGATCTAGACCTTTTAAACCGTTTTTATGAAGAAAGTGACGAACTTCCTGAGAGCTATGAAATTGAAAAACAAGCTCTGCAAGAACAGTATGAACCACGTATTACAGTGCAAATTATTAACGGTGGCCTTTTTTATGTTACCGCGAATCATTTTCTATCTTGAAGAAGCTCCTTCTGCTTTAGAAGGAGCCTCTTTTGAGCTATTTTCTACCCTACTCGCTATCGCCACTACGCTCTTGCTGCTTTTTCTGTGCCATACGTTTCTGCTGTGCACGATCCTTTGCGCTCACATGATTTGCATCAGTTGGAAGATTTTCTTTCGAACGTCCAATTCCATTGCTCATCTTTCCCACTCCTTTTTGCGTTTTTCAAAATACATGTTTATTTTCAGCTAGAGTTACAATCCTTATACAAAAAATAAGAGCAGCCATTGGCTACTCTTACTCGCTCACATATTTTTGAAACATATCATGGATGCCTTTATTTACTAGGTTCGAGATCTGCTCGTCAGATTTATTCGGATAACGATCACGCAATCTGATAGATGCCTTCACCATTAAATTTTCTAATACAGAACGGCCACCTTCTCCATAAATAATTTCAGCATATTTAACAAGCCTTCCATCCTCTACTGTTGCTGGATTATGATTGAAGAAAAATTTACTCATTGTCTCCACCTCTCTCTTTTGATAACGTTTACATTTATATAGATTATTTATGTTATTTATTTCACAATATTGTATGCATGTATATTTAATTAGTTTCATTATAAAGCAACATATCGATAGTAAATATGTGATTTTCCGTCCATTTTGTGAACAAATTAAAAATGAAAGCGTTTCCTTTATTATATACTAAAAAAACTTACTACGCTAGGGGCAATTTTTTTCAATCTACTAATCCCTCAAAAATTGATATATTTTTTCTTTTCCCATTAAACCTTATACAATTTTCAGAAATTATATTATAAAATATATGTATGACTTAAGGAGGCTTTGTATGAATCAAAATAAAAAAGCTATATTAGATCTTGTCTTTTATCTCGTAATCCCATTCCTCATTTGGAAATTTGCAAAACCTTATATCGATCCTTATTACGCGATGTTACTTTCCTCTGTTCCGGGGATTATTTATACACTGTATACCTTTAAAAAAGAAAAACAGTTTAACGTGACAGGGTTCTTTATTTTAATTACACTCATTTCTAATACAACGGTAGATCTATTATCTGGGTCAGCTGAACGAATGTTATGGAACGATGCGTACTATCACATCGTACTCGGTATTATCGTCATATGTACAATTTTTATAAAAAAACCACTTATGTTATATTTCGCAGCAGATATTGCCGCACTTCAAGGTCATGACCGTGATAAAAGTCGTGAGCTTTATCGTGATAGTCGTATATATCCAGCACTGCAATATTTAACGTTATTTTTCGGGCTACAATTTATATTAAAAAGCTTTTTAAAAATTTATTTCATCTCTGTTTTTGGTGTAGATGGCTACGGTGAAATGAGAGCGATTATGACCGCTGTCGGATGGGGTATTTCTATTTGTATCGGAATAGGGTTCGTATGGGTGAACAATAAAATACATGCCGTTACGGAAGAACAAGAATCCGTGCAGTAAACAAAGATGCCCTAGTGTATTACGACACTAGGGCATCTTTATTTTGCTAGACATATGACTAAAATTTAACTTGATTTTTTTCTTTTACTTTTTACATTTCGATAAAACAAAGCAGCACTCAGCGGCATAACACCAAACCACTTATTCATAAATGGCTCTTTTTCAGCACGGCGTTGTTCTTTCTTTTGTTTTCGATCTTCTTTTGGAGCATCCATATACGACACAAACTGCTGCGTCACAAAGCGAACATAATCATTAGTAGACATATTATCATCACCTCTACTTGATTAGTATGTCCACTTTTTTATACATTAATCTTTTCCTTTAATTCATTCATAATTTGCTTTACAGACTTATTTGTCGTATCGATATGAATATGAGCCTCTTCATAATAAGCTCGGCGTAATTCAAATTTCGTTACAAATGCATCTATATCTTTCTTTTGAAATAGTGGACGTGTCGTATCTTCACGAAGCCTCTCTGCAATTACATACGGATCACAATATAAATACACGACAGTTCCGTTCTCTTTCATCCACTTGCGATTTTCCGCTCGTTCAATAATTCCCCCACCAGTTGTAATAATGACATTATGGACTGGTAGCGAACGTAACATTTCGCTTTCATATTCCCGAAAAGCCGTTTCGCCTTCTTCGGCAAAAATATCACGAATTGCCTTCTCTTGCTTCTCTTCGATTTTTTGATCAGTATCTACAACATCCATTTGAAGTTCTTGACTTAATGCTTTTCCAATTGTTGTTTTCCCTGCTCCCATATAGCCGGTTATGTATATAGATTTCATATCTAAATCCCCCTATTCATATTATAACAATCCAATCTTTCTTGAATACTTCCTTAACCTTTCATTGAATTTTGTATACATAAAAAACTCAAAACTCTTCTTACATTAAGAAATTAATATATAACATATAAACATGTCCTCAAAAATAAACCTGGTGTTAAAAGTTTGAACCTGGTATAATTTTTTTGAGGAGAGATGACCAATGAATGTTATAGATTTATTTGCTGGAGCTGGTGGACTTTCTGAAGGTTTTAGACAAGCTGGTTTTAACGTTATTGCACATGTTGAAATGGACAAAAATGCTTCTTTAACATTAAAAACAAGAGAAGCGTTTTATTACCTGAAAGAAAATCACAAACTCGATATATATAAAGATTATTTAAAAAATTCAATCAATCGCGAACGACTATACAATCAAATACCGTCAGATATATTAAATAAAGTCATAAATCAAGAAATAACTGACGATACTATACAAGATATATTTTTACAAATAGATTCTTTACTTCAAGACGAGAACGTCGACCTTATAATTGGAGGCCCCCCCTGCCAAGCCTACTCAGTAGCTGGTAGATCTAGGGATCCAGAAAGAATGAAAAATGATCCAAGAAATTATTTATATAAACAATATATTCGTTTTTTAAAAAAGTACAATCCTAACTTTTTCGTTTTTGAAAATGTAATTGGAATTCTTTCTGCACAAAAGGGTGAAATATTTAATACAATCCAAGAAGAAATACAATCTGCGGGATATACACTTGAATATAGGATTTTAAACTCCAAGGATTTCGGTGTACTTCAATCTCGTAAACGAGTTATATTAATAGGTTGGAAATCTGAAATTCCTTTTAACTATCCTCAATTCAAATTCGCGGATAATACCTATAGTATCAAAGACCTCTTTGCAGACCTACCGCCGTTAGCTGCTGGAGAAACAAAAAAACCTGGTAACACATATAATAAAATACCTATTACACCTTATCTAATTGAAAGCAGCATTAAACCTGTAGATTGGGATATTCTAACTCAACATATAGCACGGCCTCACCGTCAAAAAGATTTAGACATATACAAATATATTGTAACCATTTGGAATAATGAACAAAGGAAAGTAAAATATAATGAATTACCAAACGAATTAATTACTCATAAAAATACCTCTACTTTCCTAGATAGATTTAATATTATTCCATATAATACAATATCACATACAATTGTAGCTCATATTGCCAAAGATGGACATTATTATATCCATCCTGACCTCAATCAAAATCGCTCAATAAGCGTTAGAGAAGCCGCAAGAATTCAATCTTTTCCTGACACATATTATTTTGAGGAGTCTAGAACGGCCGCTTTTAAACAGATTGGAAATGCCGTTCCTCCCCTCATGTCAAAAAAAATAGCCGATCAATTAAAACAGCAAATAAAAAACACAGACTTAAAATAAAGTCTGTGTTTTATATATTTTTACACATATATTCTAAGAAAAATTTAGAGTTAACCCAATTTGTTCGTAAACTATCTATACTAATTAATTTATCATGCCAATGAATAGATAGATTTAAATCATTGATAAATTCTGCCAAATCATCTAAATGCCTTAAAGACCTCACATCATGCCCCTTTAGCTCCAAATGTTTTTTAAATGCAGCAATCTTATCTTTTGGTGGAATAGAATAGCCTTTAATATTCCTCACCAAACCATTTTGATCTATCTTATATTTTTTGATTTCATTAAAGGTATCCGTAATATTAGAGTCATTATAATTAACTCTAATAAACTCGTCCATCGTTATTTCTATTAGGCTCCTAAACAAAGTAGCAGTGGCCAGTGGATATTCATAAACCGATATTTTTAATATTTCTCCAAAAAGTCTTCTTACTTTTTCAGAACTTACTACATCTAATAACTCTGTATCAAAAAGCCCAATTCTTTTCGACACCATATTATTATAAGTCTTAGTTTTATCATTCCCTATATTAGGAGAAACTTTTTGATTCGTCTTCTCACCTTTTAAATCTTTAGCAGCTCCTCTAGGTATTTCATTGTTGGATCCTTCTGTATCTATATTTTTCAGACTTTCAATATCTGTATCACCTGTTGCAACTTCTGTATATTTAGTTTCTCTATTACTGAATTCACCCTTGTTTTCTTCCGTGCTGATTCCATCCACTGCATCTTTAATATCACCATCATTCTTAGTATCTACGAAACCTTTATTCCCTATTTCCTTATCACCTACACTTCTTGGTGCTTGATTCATATTTATATAGTTTTTTATTGCCTTTATAGATACTTTTCTATCTAAACCAAATTGCTTCACTATGCTCATTACTATCTCACGGAAATATGTTAATTCTTTTGATTTTATAAATCCCTCTCTATTTGTTTTCTCTCTAAGCTTCTTTGATTCCTTTGAATCTAGGAGAAGATACCCATACGTCAACTTGTTGTCGATATTATCAGATGATTTCTTCAAACGTGTTTCAGCTAACTTCAGCCAATCTTCTTCACCGTGTCCATATACTTTAAAACCATTTCTATATACATTTATCCCCTTATAAGCAGCTAAGAAATTTTCTTTAATCTCAGCTTCTTGAATGTCTCCATGCCACTGTTTAAATAGTTTATCAAAATAAAAATTATAGATAATAATCTTAGTTTTCCCTAAATTAACCCCGTTTGCCGAATGATTTAAAAGGACATTCTTTAAAGCATCTTTATAATTTTTCTTAAATACATTATTTGCATAAATTCTTTCACCATTTATCTCACAAACAAATTCATAAGATAACACTTCTTCTCCTTCAAATTCTGCCACAGCATAAAATGGTGCCTGATTAATAGCTTCATCTGGTTTAAAGTACCTACTACCAGCCTTATTCTCAGGGTACTTAATTTCAAACAATTTCAAACTATTCTCAGGATCCTGTAAGTTTTCTAAATCTCTTTTTATTCCTTGTAAATCAATATCAGCGTTAATCCGAGTTAACTTCACTACAGTTTGTGAATCCTGCCCACGTGCTTCTTCTTGGAAAATAGGAATATTAGCATCTGTTGCCAATTCTGTTTCCGATAAAGAACTCTTATCGAGAGTAAATATACTTTTCACTTCATTTTTAACCGTTTCAACTTCAATAGTATTTGCAATACGGAATAAACTAAAACGTCCTATCCCCTTTCCTCCAGATTGACTACTATTTTCACTCTTATTATTTGTCCCAACAAAGAACCAATTATTTTTTATTTCTTCTATCGACATTCCATCCCCATTATCTTCAATTGTGATTAAGTCTTCATTCATTTTAGAAAAATCAATAATAATTTTAGTTGCATTAGCGTCCTTTGCATTTTTTATCTGTTCGGCTATTGCAATACTATCTGCCTCAATAATTTCACTCCCCAGTATTTCATATAATACTCGAGAATTAAATTGTAAATTTAAATCTGTAACTTTTTCCTTTTGCATTTTTACTGCACTCCTAAATCGTTATATTCTCTACAGAATGTCATCGTTTTACTACTATCTCTTAAAATAAAAAAGATGACATTTTACAACTACTATCTAAAACTTTTTCCTCATTATAAAATACATTCTATAAACTACTCTATATCACTAATTGTTTTTAGTGTATATACAAATTCCTTTATGTACAATGGAGAAATTTTCTATTTTATTCTAATTATAGCGATATAAAATAAAAAATTAAAGATTTTAATATAAAACATTACTGTTTGTTGATAATTCTGATATATTTAATTCTTTGCAAATTAATTAATATTGATACCTTAATTAGGTCAAAAAAGGTAATAACAGGTTAACTAGCCCAAAGCATAGTAACCTGTTATTACCTTTTCCTTCTAAGAAAATATACTTGTTTCACCTACACAAAATAAATAGAACTAACAAAATTGTAACCTTACTTATAAGCGCCTCTTCTCACCCACTGCGTTGCAATCCATTTCTCACCTTTCGTTACAGGTGCCCCTCCATGTAACGTAAGCTCATTTAATGATTGGTCTTGATAAAAATACTCAAAGTATACTGCCATTCCCTTTCTAGGGTTCACAGAAAGATTTAATTTTGGAAAGAACGTTTCTCCGCCTTCTTCTACATCATTTAAATACATAACAAGCGTACTAATACGATTATTAGCAGCTGATCTACTATGTTCTGCAAAATAATCATAGTGCGCCTTATATTGTTGATCCACTTCATAATTTAAAATGTGTAATCCTTCTCCATGCGACGCAGGAACATTCATGATAGATGAAATTCGTTTTTCAATCTTCGTAGTCAGTTCATTATCGTCTAAAAATGCACCCTTACTCGTTCGAATATCATTTACATCACGTGATGAACCAACTTTAGAACGCTTCATTTTATTTTTAGACATTTCAATTAATTCACCACACTCTTCATCACTTAGTACATTTGCTAATACGACAATAAGAGGTTCTTCGAATTTTGAAATAATGTGTATTTCTCTATCTTCTGTCATAATCGTATTTCCTTTATGATCAAAAATAGTTTGTTCCTTATTTTCACCTATTTGATTGTTGTTTGTCATTTCCCTATTCTCCCTAAAAATAATGATTGGATAGCATGAATATATCACATTCTTTCTACCTTTCTCTTTTTTGAGAAAATTTAAACTTTTAATCATTATATTTATCCATTTCTTCTAAAAAATCAATTCAATTTACAATAGAAATCCCTGGTTTTTCTTCGTATTTTTTACATATTATCCTTCTATCCAATCGACTATTTTTCCATCCTTTTTTCTATACCGAAAGCTCACCGTATAGAAAGCTTCCTGTTTGAGTGTACACTGCAACGCAACGAGAATTAAATCATTTTCAAAGATATAATTTCCACTCACTTCTCCCTTTTCATACTGAAAGAAAAATGCACCTTCTTTTTCTTTTTGCTGTAAGTCTTTTTTTATATCTGTAATAGATCGGTTAAGTAGTTCATCCAGTAAAAACTTTTGTTCTATGTTCTATATAAAAATTTTTATCTGTAAACAACATATTTGTTTCGTATATAAAAAAAGAAGTTAATAAAATAAGAAAGATGAGTGTTCCAGGCATTGTAAACCCATTTTGCCCTCTCATACATTCATTTCCATTTCACTATATCGCATAACTACACCTTCATATATTTTTCCGCTAGTATCTTTCACATTTATAATGAGTACATGAGGTGTTAGTTTGTAAGAAACCGTTCCAATATTTTGTAAAACAACTTCCCTCCCGCGCCTATTTACCTTTCTTATAAGACGACTATTCTCTTTTTCATACGATACTTCACTCCCATTACGCGATCGAAATCGTAAAATACTTTCTCCATTTTCAAATGCTAGCTGTTCTCCAGATGATACTTCACGAAACTCCAATTGCATTTGACCTAAAAATACATCCCACTCCCAATCATTTAATCCTTTTGTCTGTTTATTTTCCATTTCAATGAAATGTAGGCGGGGAAAGAGCAAAAAAAATATTGATAATAGAAACAGACATACAATCATTTCTATTAATGAAAAACCAAATTCTAATTTATTTTTTCTCCTACATAAAAGCATTGTTCCATCACTCTGTCTTTCACATCTCTCCACATGGTACAAACTTCATTGCCTCCCCAATATGTGTAATACACAATTCCATTTATATTCTTTTCTATTATTCGCTTTTCTTCATTTCCATACATATATATAATTGCTTCCTTTTTTAATAATCCAGATGCCTTATAACGAATTTGTATATTTTTTCTTTCTTGCATAACTAATACTGTTTGCGGTAGTAGTAACGATACAGCCATCATTAAAATACTTAACGATACAATCATTTCAGCCATTATGGATCCTTTTTGACATTTCACGATACGTAAATCTCCCTCTTCCAAGCTGAAATACAATTTCATATTTATAATTTCGATATGAAATTATAATCGTACCACCTCTATTAATATTCCCACTTGGATTATATGTCATCGGATTTGGAAACGTATGCAAATCAATTTGTATATCTTCTTCATACTCTCTCTTGACGATATAATACTTTGTACCTGACTCTTTTATAGCATACATATTTCTATCTTTATGCCAACGTAATGTATAGTGCTTTTGACGATTTATCGCTAATTGCTGCATATACAAAATATCATTTGAAAACTGTCTCAAAAATTGTTCAACTTTTTGTCGCTCGTATAAGGAATGAACACTAAAATACGTAACTATACTTAATACAGAAATAGCAAATAAAACGAGTAACATTTCTAAAAAAGTAAACCCCTGTTGTTTCACAATGCCCTAATTGATACTGCGCCATCATCTGAAATATGAATAGATTCGCCATTCGGGCACTTATCAGTTGTAATATACTTTTCATCTGTCAGTTCTTTTAACGATGGAATTTTATTATGTTGTAATTGATATACTTGTATTTGTGCTTCTATAGATTTCACGTAAGCTGCACACCCTTTTCCTTGGACCGATGAACGCTGTGTAACTACATTTGGAATAATTAATAGTAATAATATAGTTATGACAACCATTACTAATAGCATCTCTAACAGAGTAAATCCTTCCTCATTCTGCATACAAATGCCCCCTAAATAGAATTCATCATTTGAAACATTGGCATAATCATCGCTAAATACATAAGGACAACGATTCCTCCAATACATATAAATAAAATAGGCTGAATGATAACTAACATATGTTTAATTTTCCGTTCCATCTTTTCCATAATAAGATCGCTATAGTCACCTAATTCAATCGCTAAATTGCCGTTTGCTTGTCCATGCGTAATAACATAAGAAAGTTCTTTCTCGTAATACCCACTTTTAGCAATGATAGATTGTAACCGTTCTCCTCCAATTAATTGTCTTTCAATCCGGCTCGCTTCATATTGAAAGAACGGATGATATCTTTGCTCCATCATTATTGTTAAAGCTTCGCATACTGATAGTCCACCATTTAATAAACCACTCAACTGAGTAGCAAAATAATGTGAATGCTTTAAAATAAGAAATGTTTTGATGAGGGGCATACGAAGCATGATTTTTACCTGGCTAATATGTGGAAGTTTCCTAAAATACAACATATACAAACTACATCCAATAATAACAGTTAAAATAGCGGTTAAAATAATGTAAGGTAGCAGTTTTATTGCACTTAAAATTTGTTCTGTAAGTAGTGGTGTATTAGAACCGAACGAACTATAAACCATTTCAACCTGAGGTAATAAAATGAGGTTGAAAATAAAAAGCATGATTAGTAGAAAAAACATTAAAAACATAGGATACTGCATGATTTTCATCATATCTCTCCTATACTTATCTTTCTTATAAAGAAGTGCACTTCCTTGTTGCAAAGCAAAAGAAATATCACCATGTTGCTCGGCATAAAATAAATAACTTAACATGTCCTGATGAAACTTTAACTGATGAAAAGAATCGTGTAGACTTTTCCCATCTTTTAACCCCTCAATCATGTGCTGCAATTGTACTTTCTTTTCTACAGGTAATTGAAACTGTAAAAATTCTAATGCTTGTAAAAGAGAGTAGCCTTTTTCTAGTAATTCTCCTAAACGTTTCAACAATACTACTTGATCACTTAAACTCCAAGTTTTCTTAAACATAAACATCATCTTCTAAAAAACCTAAAGCATATCCTTTTCTTATTGACGATTCTAAAGTCTCATGTTTGTAAGTAACACATTCTCCATCTGCTTCTTTAAGCGCTTGTTTTAACTCATATCCATATAGCAGCTCATAAATGCTTGCTTGCCTTACTTGCCTCATTGATTTACATAAAGTTGAGCACTTTCCTCTGCAAAACGGACACTTCAATTCGACAAGTCGCTGTGCAGCTACAGCCAATAAAGACTGTTCAATCTCTTGCCTCGTTATACCATAATCCATGAAACGAATGATTGCTCCTTTCGCATCATTCGTATGCAGCGTTGTCATGACTAAATGTCCTGTCAAACTTGCTCTTATAGCTATTTTTGCTGTTTCTTCATCACGGATTTCACCGACTAAAATAATATCTGGATCATGACGTAAAATAGCCTTTAATCCTGTTTCATATGTGAGACCCGCTTTTTCATTTATTTGAATTTGTAATACATCGTCACTTCTTTTTTCAACCGGATCTTCAAGTGTAATGATGCGACGTGTTTTCTTTTTTCTAATTACCTCTAATAATGCATACATTGTCGTTGTCTTCCCAGAACCAGTCGGTCCAGTAAACACGAGTAGCCCCTGTGAATAGCGTAAAAACGAGAGTAGTTTTGCTGCCGTACTTGGAAATAACGAAAGATGTGATAAGGGCTGAACAGATGCTTGTAAATGAAGGCGAATAACGAGACTTTCTTGATATACTGTTGGAAGTGTTGAAAGGCGTAAATACACTTCTTGTCCATCAATTTGCAAATACAACGAACCATTCTGTGGCTTCCGTTTCTCTCCTATGTCCATAGATGCTAAAAATTTAAAATGTGAGACAAGTTTTTCTCCAAACTCCTTTTCAATACAATGTCTCGTCATTAAATCTTTTCCTACACGTAGTTGCACCGCTACATCCTTCTGCCGGGGCACAATATGTAAATCTGACGCTTGTACCCTACACGCTTCTTTTAAAATTGTATTCGCAAAAATTTCAATCCCATTCATCACTTTTCCCTCCTCACTATGTATATAGCATGAAAACATGCACAATAAAAATTTGGAATTTTGTATTTTCACTAGAACGAAAAGGAAAAATATGTTTGTGAAATTATGAACAATTTCTGAATTATTGTCTGAAATTACCTATACTCATGTTTATCTGTATTATAATGTTATTATCTTGGATAAAGTGATAAAGGTGGAGATCCTCATGGAACAAGCTTTAAAAATTACAGGTGTTTTAGCTGACCCAACTCGTTATTACATTTATAAATATATTTCGCAAAAACATAGTTACGTAACTGTACAAGAAATTGCAGATGAATTCGATATTCATCCAAACGTAGCGCGTTTACATTTATCTAAATTAGAAGATGTTCATATGCTTAAATCGGAAACGAAGAAAACTGGAAAAGGCGGAAGACCAAGCAGATTATATGTCTTATCTGAAGATGTTATTCAATTGCAATTTCCATTCCGTGATTATCAATTGTTAGCAAGAATAGCATTTAATTCTTTACTTAGCCTTGGCGCTGCTGGTGAAAAAGCGCTATACGAAACAGGAAAACAATTCGGGGCCGAATTAATGCAACAACATATGCAACGTTTAAATGTGAGTGAAGATGCTTTAACAGTAGAGCAAAAAGTTCAAATTGCAAAAGAAGCTTTCTCAACAGCCGGCTTATCACCTGCATTTGAATTAAGTGCAGATGGAACAAAAATTTTCTATGATGTACACAATTGTCCATTTAAAGAAGTTGCTGTTCATCATCCAACTGAAATTTGTAACATGCACGGAGATATGATGAAAGGCATTTTTGAAATCCTATTCCCTAACATGGAATTAACTCGACATGATAGTCTATTAGATGGATGTAAATCTTGTAATTATAAACTAACAATTTAATTTATCATATAAAAAGAAGCCAATAATAATTGGCTTCTTTTTATATGAACGAATATTTACAATAGTAAGAAAAATAAACTATAATGAAAAGAGGTTTTACTTTTTCTAGAAAAGGAGGGAAATAGCATGGATCGCATGTTTCGCGTTCTCGGCTTTTGGACTGGAATTTTCTCGGTTATGTTTTACGTAGGAGATATGCAACAGGCTGCACTACTATTTTTAGGACAAACAGGTTTCTTCGTACTTTTAAGCTATTTAAAATTAACAGAGCGTATGTATATATACGTATTTGGGGCATATTTAACTGTTTTCTTCATAGGATTTACATACTACACGACATTTTTACTTGTCCCTGGGGCTGGACATTAAAAGATGGCATTTTGCCATCTTTTTTTTAATCCCGCAATTTCCTAGTTGACTTATAGGTTTTATTACCTTATATTCTATATAACAGATTGGAATTAGGGGGAATCAACATGAATACACTGCTTGTCGGAATTAACGTTGCAGTCATGCTCATCTTAGTTGGCGTATTATATTATATGCAACGTAAGCATGTATCTTTTAATAAACGTGTATTTACCGCTTTAGGAGTCGGAATTTTATTCGGTCTTATATTACAATTCATTTATGAGCCAACTTCTAAAGTAATTATTGAATCAAATACTTGGTTTGGCTTAATTGGTAACGGTTATGTGAAATTACTTCAAATGATCGTTATGCCACTTATTTTAGTATCTATTATTTCAGCATTTACAAAATTACAGTTAACGAAAAACCTTGGTAAAATTAGTGGTCTTATTATCGGAATTTTAATTCTTACTACAGGAATCGCTGCAGCTGTCGGTATCGCTGCAAGTGCAGGATTTGATGTATCTGCAACAGGCTTGCAACAAGGTGATGCAGAATCTGCTCGTCTGAAACTAGTTGAAGAAAGATTTACTTCTATTGAAAAGACAACAATTCCAGATAAATTATTAGAGCTATTGCCTACAAATCCGTTTCTTGATTTAACAGGCGCTCGTCCAACATCAACAATTTCTGTCGTAATATTTGCAGCCTTTATCGGCATTGCCTTTATAGGTGTAAAACGAAAATATCCAGAACAAGCAGAGCTATTTAAGAAAATGCTTGATGCTGTATATGCAATCGTAATGCGTATGGTAACATTAATTTTACGCCTTACTCCATACGGCGTATTAGCTCTTATGGCAAAAACAGTTGCTGGTAGCGATATAAATGCTATTTTAAAGCTTGGTAACTTCGTATTAGCCTCTTATGTAGCACTTATCGTAATGTTTATCATTCACTTATTATTAATTGCATTGTCTGGTTTAAATCCAATTCAATATTTGAAAAAAGTGTTCCCTGTACTAACTTTTGCATTCACATCTCGCTCTAGTGCTGGTGCGATGCCATTAAATATTGAAGCTCAAAAAGAAAAGCTTGGTATCTCCGAAGGAATTGCAAACTTCGCAGCTTCATTTGGGGTATCTATCGGACAAAACGGTTGCGCAGGTATTTATCCAGCAATGCTTGCAATGATGGTCGCTCCAACTGTAGGAATTGATCCATTACAACCACAATTTATTTTAACTTTAATCGCTGTTGTTGCTATTAGCTCATTCGGTGTTGCCGGAGTTGGTGGCGGTGCAACATTCGCAGCTTTAATCGTACTATCTACAATGAACTTACCAATCGGTATTGTTGCTCTAGTTATCTCGGTTGAGCCATTAATCGATATGGGTCGTACAGCTCTTAACGTAAGTGGTTCTATGACAGCAGGTCTTATTTCAAGTAAATGGCTTGGTGAATTAGATCAAGATACGTACAATCAAGATGATACAAAAACTGGTGAAATTGCTTCATAATGAAAAAAAGACGCTAACATACAATTGTTAGCGTCTTTTTTATTCCGTTCCCTCTTTATAGATCTTATCTTGAGAATTATCACTCCAAGTATTCTTCTAATTGCTCTTTTAACTCTTCCTCAATCTCATAACAAGATTCATCAGCGAGTTCTCCTACTTTCTTACTACCCAAAATGTTTGATTGAATTGGCATTCCTAAAAAGATTCTTTAACATCCTTAAATTGGAATATTGTGAAATTTAATCATCTCTTTTTCTTCATCTAATATAGCTATAGCAACTGTTGAATAATAACCCACCTCAAAGGGATTCTCTTTTTCTCTTGCAAATCCCATATCTAATTCCATGTTTTTTTCTATGTATAAATGCGAATACTCTTTATACAATTTAAGTGCCATTCGCTCTATTTCCTTCTCCATACATTGAATGTTCTCTTTTAACTCCAACGTAAACTCCTGTTCTTTATATTTCATTTTCGCCTCCTTAAACATAGAAAAAGAGAATACAATAATATATTCTCTTTCCTCAAATATATTTCATTATCTCACAGCCCGTCCTTTTCACAAATAACCATTTTGTTCGCACCATTTATGAAATTGTCCTACGTCTACTCCAACTAACACGATATCCTTTAGCTCTACATCAATAATTTGTTCTCCAATTACAATAGCAAACTGCGATGCTAATTTTGTCTCGTTTTTCTTTACAATTCCAATTCGGTTCCGATGCGGTCCATCTTTTATATATGCTTTTTGTCCTACAATATCAAAGTTCAAGATTCTCACCTCTTTTACTGCGCTCAAATTGGAAATACGATCTCCACCTCGGAAAATTTCCTTTCATTGCACTATTTCTCTATATATATGACGAAACAATAAAAGAGTCCTTCCTTCTTTACAATTATTTTTTCTTTGTTTCATTTTTGTGATTGAAACGTAAAGTTTATAATAAAATACACTTGGAAGCGCTTTCTATGTAATTTTTTATGTTATAATATAAAAGTAGAACTTCGTAAAGAGGGTTAAAAAAATGAATACAAAAATGATTAAAAAAGTAATTGAAGCATTAAAAGTATATGGCTTTCAGGATGTATCATTCTGTGACAAAACGAGGCAATTTTTATTTCATAACGAAACCGATATTATGAGCGGCTATGCAGAAATAACATATAGTAGTCAATTTGAAAAATTCAACGTACAAATTCATCCAATTGAAACACATCACCAAGCAGAGTTACAAGAGGTTGAAAGACATATACAAGCTTGTATAAGAAAAGTGGAATATTTAAACGCACTTCTTACCGGGCAGACAAAACTAGATGATAAAATTATTATTATGTAAAAAAAGAACGTGATTGAATCACGTTCTTTTTTCATTATATGTTCATCTTTTCCTTTAGTTGTAATCCTGTAACAGATTCTAATACATCCATCGATTCTCCAAATGTCATATCAAAAATTGTATTATTCTCTATGTACGGAAACTGTCTGAAACGCTTTTCTAACACCTTTACAGCATCTGATGTAAAGTTTGCACTATCAATGCCAAATTCTGTTTCAAGAAGAACGATCCAATCTAACACATGAAAACCTAATCCATTGACGAATGCAATAAGTTTTTCTTCTGGGTTTGAAGATAAGAATACTTGGCGTTCCATCTCACTAAAAAGTTCTTCTCCTAAGATTTCAGCTAACTCATCATCATGTTCACGTTCAACAAGTTCTTCGTAGCCGTAATCATCCACAAGCTCTTCTACTTCTTCACTATCCTGACAAAGCAATTGACTAAGAAGTGCCTCTTTCTTAAATTCACTATTTTGTACGACTTCTAAAAAGCTCGTTTCCCATCCATTTTCTAATTTCATATTATGTACTCCTTTATATACGTTTCTTATCATCACTGTACCCAAAAGATCACTTTTATAACCTTTTAGGTAGTTACTATTATTTCACATGATTCATAACATAAGATGCAAACTCAGCTACATCTCCTTCAAAAATATTTATTTCTGGCAAGTGATAGAACGTTGTTTGGAGCGGGTTTCCTGCATGATATACATATATCGTTTTCTCTAGTGCAATCGCCATTCCAAACTCTGTATGGCTCCCGTTTCCGCCATCTAATATAAGTAAAAACACATCCGCTTCTTTTACAGCATTTTTTTCTGCCTGACCAATTTCTCTTAATTGTTCTTGATTCACTGCTCTTTCGTTTTTGGTCCAATCATATGTATGGTGCCATCCTGCATGTTTCAGTTCATTTGCTACGGAACATACAAGATGTTTATTTTGGAAACCTGAGGCGATATAAAAATTCATTTATATACACTCCTTCATTATGTATGGGGAAACTCCTTTTTAGCGTTAATTGTTATAGCTATAATAAAGAACAACTTCAAAAAAAATCCCCATCTTTAAAACTTATTTGCGTTTAAATGATGGGATGCTTCATGGTCTTCTTTTATTTTTTGTTTTTTATAACTTTCATCAGCTAACATTTCTAGTTCAGCTGTTATCTCTGATTTTTCAAGCTCTCTTTCTTGCGAAAATTTCCTTGAAATATAAACAATAACACTACCAACGTACAACACAAAGCATATAATAAGTGCAGTATTTTCATAGAGACTTAGCTCCAACACAGTCACTCCTAATCCATTCGTATTTTCACGCTTCATTAATTGGAATTTCCCTATTAACCCATTTGTTATCCCGCTATTTGAGGGCAGTAAAACCCCCTCCTCAAATTCCAGTGAAAGCAAAGAAGTTAGATGGAGGATGCCCCCAACTGATTAAAGTTTCACTTTATTGTAACATAAAAATATCAATTCTTGGAATCTTTCACCCTACTAAAAGAGGCATGATTGTTTCATCATGCCTCTGAAATATTTTGAATGATTGTTTTAATTGCTTCTTTTCCATTATATTTTTTTAGTGCTGTTTTATACTTCTCATTATTTTGATTCAATTCTTCGACATACTTTATAAGAGATTTTACAGTTACATCTTCTTCATATAATACGGAGGCATACCCTTGCCTTTCAAAGGACTCTGCATTTAATATTTGATCTCCACGGCTTGCAAATTTCGATAATGGAATTAAAACCATCGGCTTTTGTAATGTTAAAAATTCAAAAATTGCGTTGGAGCCCGCGCGTGAAATAACAAAATCTGTTACCGCTAATATATCTGGCAGTTCTCCATGTACATATTCAAATTGTCTATATCCTTCTTTATTTTGTAAACTTTCATCAAGGTTACCTTTTCCGCAAAGGTGAACAATTTGATACTTTTTAAGAAGTTCTGGTAATGCTTCTCGAGCCGTATCATTAATTTTTTTCGCGCCCAAGCTACCTCCCATAATCGTAATAACTGGCTTTTTACGTGAAAAACCTAAAAATGCTAAACCTGTTTCACGATTTCCCTTCAGCACTTCTTCACGTACAGGAGATCCCGTATATATTACTTTTTCTCTCGGTAAATGTTTCGCCGCTTCTTCAAATGTAACAAATATTTTCGAAGCAAAACGAAGCGCAATTTTATTTGCTAGTCCTGGCGTCATATCAGATTCATGTAATAAAACTGGTACTCTATTTAGCCATCCTCCAATTACGACTGGTACGGATACGAAACCGCCTTTTGAAAAAATCACATCTGGTTTTAGTTTTCGAATTCTTACATATGCATCCATAACCCCCTTCATTACAAGAAAAGGATCTTTTATATTTTTTAAATCAAAATAACGACGTAGCTTTCCACTCGAAATACTATAGTAGGGAATGCCTTCCTTTTCTATAATCGTTTTCTCAATACCTTGGTGAGAACCAATATAAGAGATATCCCAGTTGTCTTCCTGTAAATATGGGATAATGGCTAAATTAGGTGTTACATGTCCTGCCGAACCGCCACCTGTAAAGACTATTTTCTTCATACGTCTCCCCCTTCTAGACTATAATACACTAAAATATCTTGCCTCAGGGTGAGAAAATACCATAGCCGTTACGGACGCTTCTGGCTCCATCATGAATCCTTCTGTTAATGAAATACCTATTTCCTCTGGATGAATTAAGCGAAATAGCTTTTCTTGATCTGCAAGTTCTGGACACGCCGGATAACCAAATGACACGCGTATTCCTCTATATTTCGTACGGAAACGTTCTTCCATCGTCAGTTCAGGTGAGTCTGGAATGCCCCAGCGGTCACGAATGAGCATATGTGTTTTTTCAGCAAGTCCTTCTGCTAATTCAAGCGCTAACGATTGAATGGCATGACTACGTAAGTAATCACCTTTCGCCTTCCACTCTTCAGCAATGTCCCGAACTCCTTCCCCAACCGTAACAGATAAGAAAGCAACATAGTCCATCTCATCTCCAATTGGGCGCAAATAATCGCCTAAAGTACGATAGGGAGCCTTTCCTTGTCTAGGGAATGTGAAACGCTCTATAACACGCGTATGATCTTCTGGATCATATATTACAATGTTTTGTCCGTCGCTTTGCGCTGGGAAAAATTGATACACTGCTTTCGGCTTTAACCAAGATTGTCCTTCCTGCAATAATTCATCTATTAAATCATTTAATTCATGGGCTCTCTTATCTCCCTCTTTCAAAAGCTTCTTCACATTTCCTTTTAATCCAAGGTGATGCCCAAGTAGCATTTGTCTATTTAAAAATGGAGCGAGATGAAGAGCCGGAATATCACGTAATACAATTCGTTTTGTTGAATCAGGCACCATAACCTCAGCCTTCGGTAATGGCTCAATTACTGCTGGAATTTCTACTTTCTTCTCCTCTTTTTTTACGATATGAAGATGACGTTCTTTTTTATCCTGTTTCATCTTCTCACGCTCTTCTTCTTTTTGAAGCTTATTAATAATATCGAGCCCCGTCATCGCATCACTCGCATAACAAACGAGCCCTTTATATGATGGTGAAATCCGATTATCTGTAAACTTTCTCGTTAACGCTGCACCACCTACAACAATGGGAACATCAATATTTGCTGCTTTTAAATCTTCAGCAGTCGTTACCATTTGTTGCGCTGATTTTACTAATAAACCTGAAAGGCCTATAATGTCCGGCTTCTTTTCTTGTACTTCTTGAACAATTCGATCCGAACGTACATTAATTCCTAAATTAATAATCTCATATCCGTTATTCGCTAAAATAATTTCAACGAGATTTTTCCCAATATCATGCACATCACCTTTTACAGTTGCTAATAATACTTTCCCTTTTTTTGCACTATCGCTAGATTCCATATGTGGCTCTAAATAACTTACAGCAGCTTTCATACTTTCGGCACTTTGCAATACTTCAGCAACAATAAGTTCATTATTATTAAATAGTCGTCCTACCTCATCCATCCCTGTCATAAGCGGACCGTTAATAATATCAAGAGGTTTTCTTCCTTCTTCAAGTGCAAGACTTAAATCCTCGTGTAATCCTTGTTTCGTACCTTCTACAATATAATTTGCTAGTCGTTCATCTAGCGTTAACGTTTCTTGCACAACGACATCTTTCTTTTTAGCGACTCGGTAAAAGTTTGTAAATTCTTCTAACGTCTCTTTCGTCGTTTCAAACAGTAATGCATCTGCAAGGTGTTTTTCTTCCTCTGGAATCGACGCATAGCGTTCTAATTTTTCCGTATTAACAATCGCGTAATCTAATCCAGCCTTCGTAGCATGATATAAAAAGACGGAATTCAATACTTCACGTCCAGCCGGTGGTAAACCAAATGATATGTTACTTACACCTAAAATCGTTAAACACTCTGGTAACGCTTCTTTAATAAGGCGAATGCCCTCTATAGTCGCTGCCGCTGAACCAATATATTCTTCATCACCTGTCCCTACTGGAAACACAAGTGCATCAAAAATAATATCTGACGGGCGTATCCCATATTTCGTCGTTAATAATTCGTAACTTCTTTTTGCAATTTCTAATTTTCTTTCAGCACTTACTGCCATACCATCTTCATCGATTGTACCAACTACAATTGCAGCACCATACTTACGAAGAAGCGGTGTTACCTTTTCAAAACGCTCTTCTCCATCTTCTAAATTAATAGAGTTGATAACAGCTTTTCCTTGAATATAAGTAAGTGCTCTTGCCATAACATTTTCATCCGTTGAATCAATCATAATCGGTACTTTTAACACTTTCGTAACTTCTGTCAAAAATTTCTCCATATCTTCTATTTCATCACGATCAGGATCTGCCATACAAATATCAATAATATGAGCATTTTTCTTCACTTGCGCTCTTGCCACTTCAGCAGCCTCTTCAAATTTCCCTTCTGCTACTAATCGTTTAAATTTACGTGATCCAATAACATTCGTTCTTTCACCTACAAATAACGGTCTCATAGACTCATCATATTGCAGTGCCTCTAATCCACTAATTCCATGTCCTTCTCTCTCATGATGGTCACGAGGCTTAAGAGATGCTAGTGCTTCTTTCATTGCTTTTATATGTTCTGGTGTCGTGCCACAACAACCACCGATAATATTAACCCATCCTTCTTCAGCAAATTGCTTCACCTTTTTAGCGAGAGAAGATGGAGACTCATGGTAATGTCCATCTTCATCAGGAAGACCTGCATTTGGATAACAAGAAATGTAACACTCCGATAAATCAGATAGTGAACGAATATGGTCCCTCATAAACTCCGGACCAGTCGCACAATTTAACCCAACAGATAATGGTTTCATATGTTCTACTGATAAATAAAAAGCTTCAATTGTTTGCCCAGCCAGAGTCGTTCCCATTGGCTCAATCGTTCCTGAAATCATAATAGGAACCGTTTTTTTCAGTTCTTCAAAAGCAGCTTGAATTCCAATATAAGCTGCTTTCACGTTACGCATATCTTGACTCGTCTCAACGAGTAATACATCAACTTCTCCTTTTAATAATCCTCGTGCCTGCCTTGTATAAGCCTCAATCAATTCTTCAAAAGTCACACCACCAGTAACACTAATTGCTTTCGTTGTTGGTCCCATCGCTCCCGCAACATATACTTCCTTACCGCTTTCTTTAACAGCTTGCTTCGCCAAAAGTGCTGCCTTTTCATTTAGTTCTTCATCTAAATGAGACAGCTCATAATCACTTAGTACAATATTCGTTGCCCCAAATGTATTTGTTTCAATAATATCCGCTCCAGCTTCAATATAAGCTTTATGAATCTTTAAAATAACGTCTGGTCTTGTTTCTACTAAATATTCATTACAGCCCTCGTACTCTTCTCCTCCGAAATCTTCAGCAGTTAAATCCTCTTGCTGAATCATTGTTCCCATTGCACCATCTAATATTAAAATGCTATTTTGTAATTTTTCTTCTATACACTTCATCAATTAATACCTTCTTTCACTTCTTGCTTTTCTCTTACATATTTAACAAGATGTTCTGTAATTTCATATTTTAAAAATGGTGTAATAAGATAAATACCATTAAAATATTTCATCGCTGCGTCGATCAATTCTTGCGAAATGCGAATCCCTTCCTCAATTGCCGCCTCTTTCGTTTCGTCTCCATCCATTCTCTCTCTTATTTCTTCTGGAAGAGTAATACCCGGTACCTCAAAATGAAGAAAATCTGCATTCCGCTTACTTACTAACGGCATAATTCCAATAAAAATAGGTTGTTCCAAATGCTTTGTCGCTTCATACACTTCTTCAATTAACGCGATATCGTAAATTGGCTGAGTTAAAAAATATTCCGCTCCAGCATCTATTTTTCGTTCCATTCGCTTAACCGCTGCTTTTAAGTGCCTCACGTGAGGATTAAATGCGCCGCCTACAGAAAACCTTGTCGCCGGTCCAATTGATTTCCCTAAAATTGAACGTCCATCGTTCATTTCTTTAATCATTTTAATGAGCTCAATAGAGGACAAATCGTATACAGAAGTTGCACCAGGAAAATCACCAACGCGCGCTGGATCACCAGTTAAAGCTAACACTTCTTCCATCCCTAACGCCGATAAACCTAACAAATGAGATTGTAGTCCAATGACGTTATGATCCCTACACGTTAAATGTGTCAATACCGGGATATCATGCTTCGTTAATAACGCACCCATTGCCATATTAGAAATACGAGGCGATGCTAATGAATTATCTGCTAGAGTAATAGCATCTGCTCCCGCTCTTTTTAAAGCTCTTGCTCCTTCAAAAAACCGCTGTGTATCTAACGTTTTCGGTGGATCTAATTCCACTACAACTGTCGTTTGTTTTTTCGCTTTCTCTGCTAGAGTGACGTGAGCCTTCGAACGTTTCTCATGCGTATGAACAACTTTCGGCCTTTGAATGGTGTCTTTTTCTATTACAGGTGTAACATTCGCAACAGCGTGCTTCATACTTTGAATATGTTCTGGAGTCGTACCACAACAACCACCTAATAACCGAATACCTTGCTCAATAAATCTCGGCGTCATCGCCTCAAAATAAGCTGGGCTTCCCTCATATACGTAACGTCCCTCCACATAATTCGGGAGACCTGCATTTGGGTATGCTGATAAATAGCCATTTTGCGGAATCGATATCATTTTGAAAGCCTCCGTCATATGAAGCGGCCCTAGTTGACAATTTAATCCAACAACATTTGCACCGTAATCTATAAGTTGCTTTAATATTTCATTGACATCATTTCCATTTTGAGTCGTACCTGCTTCATGTAACGCTAATTGAGCAACAATTGGAATGTTCGTTTGCTTACGCAATACTTTAACAGCATGAAGTAATTCAAATTCATCGTAAAAAGTTTCTAATAGTAATCCATCAACCTGTTCTTCTAGTAAAGCCCCTGCCTGTTCAAGTAGCATAAACTCCCTTTCCATATCAGTCGTTGTAACGGCTCCGATATGTTTCATACCACCAATTGTTCCTAAAATTGCATTTTTATCTGTCACAGATGCTTTCGCCAGTTTTACTGCCGCTCTATTAATTTCTGTAACTTGATTTTCTAAGCCGTACATACGTAATTTCGCCTCATTTGCTCCATACGTATTCGTTTGAATTACATCTGCTCCAGCAGCTACATATTGTTTATGAATCGATATAATTAAGTCTGGATCAGATACATTCAATTCTTCAAAGCTACTTTGCAAGCCATGTGAATGCAATAACGTCCCAACCGCACCATCACCTATTACAATTCCTTTTGATAATAAATCTAGTAATTTCACGAATCTCCCTCATTTCTATCAATATAAAAACCCCCTCTTCACTTTGAAGAGGGGGACATAATCGTTCCTCCTCTTATTATGCAAAACATTCGTTTTGCAGGTATTAGCACCGTTTCAAACATTTCGTTTGAAGGTTGCCGGGTTTCACAGGGCCTTTCCCTCCACCGCTCTCAATAAGAGTTGTCTTTATTATTTTATTTATGTAGCTAAAAGGAAATGCGTTCCCCTTTTAACAATGTTTGTTAATTTTTTAATAAATTTAGCATGCACAAAAGTAAAAGTCAATGACACTTGCGGAAAAATAAAAATTTTTCAAAATAAAGTTGCAATTCAATTATCTTTTGTTGTAAAGTTAAAAACATAATAAAAATTTCATACGAACATTCTTATCTAGAGAGGTAGAGGGACTGGCCCTGTGACGCCTCAGCAACCATTAACATTTTGTTAATAAGGTGCTAATTCCAGCAAATTGTGAAAGATTTGACAGATGAGAAGAAGACTCTATTCAAACCGAAAGCCTTCTTCTTAGAAGGCTTTTTTTATTTTATATTCACTTAATGTTTCAATTTAAAAAGGAGGAATTTTCACATGTCAACAATCGAAACAAAACTAGCACAAATCGGCAATCGCAGTGAAACTACAACTGGAACGGTTAATCCACCAGTTTATTTCTCAACCGCTTATCGTCATGAAGGAATTGGTAAATCTACTGGCTTTGACTATTCACGAACTGGCAATCCAACTCGAGGTCTTTTAGAACAGGCAATCGCAGACTTAGAATATGGCGAACAAGGTTATGCCTGTAGTTCAGGGATGGCGGCTGTTCTCCTCGTCCTTTCTCTATTCCGCTCTGGAGACGAACTTATTGTATCTGAAGATTTATACGGTGGAACGTATCGATTATTTTCTGAACATGAAAAAAAGTGGAATGTTCGATGTAGATACGTAAATACACAGTCTATTAAACAAATTGAGCAAGCTATCACAACTGAAACGAAGGCTATTTTCATAGAAACTCCAACTAATCCATTAATGCAAGTTACTGATATTGCTGCTGTCGCAACTGTAGCGAAAAGGCACGGACTACTTCTTATTGTAGACAACACATTCTACACACCTTATATACAGCAACCATTAACAGAAGGTGCTGACATTGTACTTCACAGCGCAACGAAATATTTAGGGGGACATAACGATGTACTAAGCGGACTTGTCGTTGCAAAAGGAAAGGAACTTTGTGAAGAAATCGCTCATTATCATAATGCATCAGGTGCAGTTTTAAGCCCATTTGACTCATGGTTACTAATTCGCGGTATGAAAACGTTAGCGCTTCGCATGAGACAGCATGAAGAAAATGCGAAAGCAGTTGTTGCATATTTAAATGATGAAGACGGGGTGACAGATGTATTTTATCCTGGAAGAGGCGGCATGATTTCATTTCGCCTTAAAGATGAAGCTTGGATTAATCCATTCTTACAATCTTTATCCTTAATTACATTTGCCGAAAGTCTTGGTGGTGTAGAAAGTTTAATGACTTATCCAGCAACGCAAACACATGCTGATATTCCTGAAGAAATTAGAACAGCAAACGGTGTATGTAATCGTCTTCTTCGATTCTCCGTTGGCATTGAAAATAGTAACGATTTAATTCAAGACTTAAAGCAAGCCATTAAACTTGTAAAAGAAGGTGTAAGAATATGAGTTATTCTATAGATACACTCTTACTACACAACCAATATAAACATGACTCGCAAACAGGAGCTGTGAACGTTCCTATCTATAACACATCAACTTTTCACCAGTTTGATGTAGATACGTTCGGAAAATATGACTATAGCAGGTCAGGAAATCCAACTCGTGAAGCTCTTGAAGATATCATTGCTTTATTAGAAGGTGGAACAAAGGGATTCGCCTTTGCATCAGGCATTGCAGCGATTTCCACTGCATTCCTCCTTCTTTCACAAGGTGATCACGTACTCATTTCAGAAGATGTATACGGAGGAACTTACCGAGTGATAACTGAGGTACTCTCCCGTTACGGTGTTTCACATACATTTGTTGATATGACCAATTTAGAAGAAATAAAACAAAGCATTAAACCAAATACAAAGCTCTTTTATGTAGAAACACCTTCTAATCCACTTTTAAAGGTGACAGATATTCGCGAGGTTTCTAAACTTGCAAAATCTATTGGGGCTCTTACTTTTGTTGATAATACATTTTTGACACCACTATTCCAAAAACCACTTGAACTTGGAGCTGATGTTGTTCTTCATAGTGCCACAAAATTTATTGCTGGGCATAGTGATGTTACTGCCGGATTAGCAGTAGTAAAAGATGCAGAACTCGCTCAAAAGCTTGGATTTTTACAAAATGCATTCGGTGCTATTTTAGGACCTCAAGATTGTTCTCTCGTACTTCGCGGTCTAAAAACATTACATGTACGCCTCGAGCATTCAGCTAAAAATGCCAATAAAATTGCACATTATTTACAAGAGCACACTAAAGTACAAAATGTCTATTATCCGGGATTACAAACACATCTCGGATTTGATATTCAACAATCTCAAGCAACATCAGCTGGAGCAGTCTTATCATTTACTTTGCAGTCAGAAGATGCACTCCGCCAATTTTTATCAAAAGTAAAATTACCTGTTTTTGCAGTTAGTTTAGGAGCTGTAGAGTCAATTCTTTCTTATCCAGCAAAAATGTCACATGCAGCACTGTCGCAAGAAGCTCGTGATGAAAGAGGAATCTCTAATTCATTACTTCGGTTATCAGTCGGTCTTGAAAATGTTAACGATTTAATATCCGATTTTGAAAATGCCCTTTCTTATGTAGAAGAACCTGTAAATGCATAGAGAAAAAAGAAGATATGAGAATAGGTTTTCATATCTTCTTTTTATGCGATTTAGTTATAGTCATTTGAAATTTTTCTTATAGTCCATAAAAAATAAAAGTATATCATCTATTTCTAAATAATGGATTAATTGATATATTAAGAAATAAAAAAGGGGGGAAAATAATGGATACTTGTGCAGATATTTTAATCGTTATCGATTTACAAAATGGCGTATGTTATGGCGGAGAGCATTTATTTGATTTACAGAACTTACTAACAAAAGTAAATAAAAGAATTTCTTCATACAGAAAATTAAATAAACCAATCCTTTTTGTTCAACATTGTGATGATGATTTAGTACCCGAGAAAGAACTTTGGGCTATTCATACCGATCTTGATGTTCAAGAACAAGATTTTTTTGTAAGAAAAACACATGCTAATTCATTTTATAAAACAAACTTAAAAGAAATTTTAGATCAATTATCTGTAAATCACATTGAATTTTGTGGTGCCCAAACAGAGTACTGTATGGATGCTACGATTAAGTTTGCCCACGGACTGGGATACGAAAACTTTATGATACAGAAAACAACCTCTACGTTGAATAATCCTTTTATGTCCGCAAAAGAGACAATTGATTTTTACGAGAACATATGGAATCACAGATTTTTAACGTTGCTAAAAGATGAATTTTAGAATAAATGACTAATGACTTGATTATCCTAAGATTTATCAGCCGTAATCAAATATTTCATTATCACCATAAAGAAGCGAATTACATTCAGCTTCTTTTCTTTTAACCTGTTTTATATTCTATATATATCATTATAATTCCTTTGTCATATTATTTTAAAAATTTCGTATATTCATTTGAAAGAATAAGAAAATCATGATAAAATTGTGTTACAAATATATCTATATCTTTCAATTTTTAAAACGCATCGAAATTTTCACCCAAAAATGTCATTTTACAAAAACGTGCTAATTTACCTATTTTATTTACATCATGGTCTCTTTTCTTACAATTTCTTTACTTTAGGACTTTTTTTCTGCAACAACTATTTTCTTTTCTTTAAATTTTTGGTATGTATAGTATGGTATAATAGCTCACACGGAGGTGGAAAAGAACATGTTAGAAACCTTTCAAAAAGAATTAGAACTATATGAAAGTAATGCAGAATTATTAAAAGTGCTGGCTCATCCTGTTCGTTTATGTATCGTAAAAGGATTAATTGAGCGCGGTCCAAGCAACGTTTCTACAATGTACACTGGCTTAAACATGCCACAATCTACAATTTCACAGCATTTAGCAAAATTAAAAAGCGCTAAAATCGTTTCTAGTGAAAGAAAAGGATTAGAAATTTATTACAAAGTAGAGAACGAAACAATAATTCAACTCGTTCGCGTATTATTAGGTTAGGGACTAATAATCGAAGAAAAAGAACGTATTCTATATTTTTTATCTCATATCTTTAATATAAATATATATCATGAGAGGAAATATATAATACTACATAAGTCGTATTAAAAAACAAGACACAGTATATACTGTGTCTTGTTTTTTATATTGTTACATACCGCTCCAAATGTAAATGTTGCATATCTTTTGTATGTATAACAACATCAAACGCACTCCCTACTCCTCCATTCAAAATCATAGAACGAACTGCTCGATTTTGTTTTTGTGTTTCAGAAAAAGGATTCATATCTTGATGGCTCGTAAGCTGTTCTAATATCCCTGCAGCTAACAAGAACTCAGATTGTTTCTTATGCCATACTGCACTCATTCCTTGCATACTAAACATCTCCTTTAGCTCGTCCCAATGAATATGAGTAGTAAGATCCATTTCACCTGGATGCGCTAGTGGGTTACGTATTAGCTTATGCTGATAATAACCTCGCAAACTTCCTTCACGGTGTGCTGGATGCATCCATTCTTCTTTTGTGTATCCGTAATCAACTGTAATACATATACCTTTTTGAAACCATTTCGCGATTTCTTTTATATACTCCTCCATCACAATTGGTACTTCAAAACGTTGCCCTTCAGCAATATGAATATTATATTTCAATAAATATCGACCAATTCTTTTATCTAACGGCCTACATACTTCTGAAAGGTTTCCTTCCTCTGTATATGTAATACGCACTTCATACAACATACCATTTCTTTTCTCAATTATTTCAACAGGAAATGCATCAAACAACTCATTCGAAAAGAGAATTCCCTCGAAAGAATCTCCCATTTCACTATAGGAGGTATAGTACGATACATTAGAAAATGAGCCAAGCTGCTCCTGCTGTAATTTCCTATGAAAAGGGCTCACTTCAATCATTGAATAGTTTAAATCAATAAAGGTTTTTGGAGATAATTGCTTCCATTCTTGTAAAACATCATAGGCAAACTTTCCAGTTCCCCCACCAACCTCACAAATATTCGAAGCAACTTCACCATTTTCAACAAGACGAATAAAAAGTTTAGCAAAAGTTTTTGCAAAAACAGAGGATACATTGCTACTTGTAAAAAAATCCCCTTGTCTTCCAATCTTTTCACGTTCTTTCATATAATATCCATGACCTTCTGTATACAATACAAGGTTCATATACGTACTATATGAAATTGAATAATCCTTTTCTTTCCCCATCCATTCTCTTAAAATGAGCTCCATTCCCATAATGACTCCTTATTGTAAAAACGGATTATTTTCTTTTTCAAAACCAATGCTTGTTTCTGGACCATGTCCACATAACACCGCTGTCTCATCTGGTAATACAAATAATTTCTCTTCAATACTTCCAATTAATTCAGCAAAACTTCCACCAGGCAAATCTGTTCTTCCAATGCTCATTTGGAACAATACATCTCCTGAGAATACAGCATTTGCCTCTTTACTATAATAAGAAATACTTCCTGGAGAATGTCCTGGCGTCTCAAAAATTTCAAAATTAAATGATCCAATTGTTAATGTACCTTCTGCATCAATAATATGATCCGCTGGTTTTGCTGTAATACTGCGGTTCATCATAAAAATTTGAGAGCCGTTTACAGTTGCATCTCCTAACCAATCTGCTTCTTCTTTATGTACGTATACAGGAATATGAAAAGCGTCTCTTACCGCATCAACAGCACCGATATGATCAAAGTGAGCATGCGTTAATAAAACAGCCAATGGTTTTAATTGTTCTTCTTGTAAATATGTAACGAGCTTTTCACCTTCGTGCCCAGGGTCAAAGATAATGCACTCTTTTTGATCGTTCATTAAAATATAAGCATTTGTTTGTAATGGGCCTAACGGCATTTGTATCCATTTCATATGAAAATCTCCTCCAGTTATTAAACTTACTTTTAATGATACAACATTTCTTTCTCTTAGGAAAAGAAAGGATGCTATCTCGACAATCATTTTTAAAACATGTACAATATAAAAGAGTAAATATTCCAAAAACTCATAATAAGAAATGGGTAGACAGAGGAGGATATTGCATGGGCCTTGTTATTATTTTTACACTTGTCACTCTGTTAGCTGTATTTGCTACGCTTAGAACACTTCGTGAAAAAAACTTTTTCGCGAGCGGCTTTGCAATTGCAACTGTACTCGTTTTCGGATGGTTTACGATCATGACTGTTCTATATAACGGGTATCCACCAGCAGCTTAATTCGTTTACACTTTATTCTTCATCGAGATTTCACACAAAAAGAGGAAGGGTTCCCCCTTCCTCTTTTCATATTTCAAAACTTATATCATCTTCGCTTCGTATTTGTGCTTTTTTACAAGCCAAGCTCCTCCGATAACACCTGCATCATTACCAAGTGTTGCAATAGCTAACTTCGTGCTCTTTACAGCACGTGAGAAAGCGTATTGCTCGAAATAGCGTTGAATTGGTTCTAATAGCGCATCTCCAGCTTTAGACACGCCTCCACCAATAACAATTTTCTCTGGGTTCAACGTACTAGATAGGTTCGCTACAGCTAACCCTAAATAAGAAGCTACCTTTTCTACTACTTCGCCTGCTAATTCATCACCTTGTCCAAGTGCTTCAAAGACATCTTTTGATGTAATACGTCCTTCTTCAGCTAACATAGAACGCAACATGCTTTCTTTATTAGTCTCTTGTATTTTTTGCATAGCAACACGTACAATACCTGTCGCAGATGCTACTGTTTCTAAGCAACCAGACTTCCCGCAATTACATGGGAAAGCATTTTCTGTAACTACTGTAATATGTCCAATCTCACCAGCAGCACCACTCACGCCGTGTACAATCTCACCATTGGCGATTACACCACCACCAACGCCCGTACCAAGTGTCATGCAGATTAAATCTTTTGCACCTTCACCAGCACCTTTCCACATTTCACCAAGCGCTGCTAAGTTTGCATCATTATCAATAACAACAGGTAATCCTGTTTCTACTTCTAATAAATCTTTTAGCGGATAGTTTTTCCACCCTAAATTAACCGCTTCATAAATCATTCCAGATGCCACATGTACAGGGCCAGGAGCTCCCATACCAATACCAATTAACTTGCTCTTCAATTCGCCTAATTCTTCTAGCTTTTTATCAATTGCTTTCGCAACATCAAGTGTAATATGTTTTCCTTGCTCACCTGTATTTGTAGGGATTTCCCACTTATGTAAAATTTCGCCGTATACATTAATAAATGCTAATTTAATCGTTGTACCACCAAGGTCAACACCAACTAACCATTTCTCTTCCATGTTGCTTACCTACCTTTATCTAATTCTTATTTAGCTCTTTTTGAATTTCTTGCTTCAATAAAAATAAAGCTGTTTGATAGTCTTGTGGATCGATTAGCTGTGATTGATTTAATTCACGCAATTCATCTTGCATTAATTGTAAATCTGCAATTCGATCTCCCGTATAAATAATCGTACCAAATTTCTTTAGCAATTGCTGAATATCATAAATAGATACCATTTCATCACCCTCTATGCTCACTTACTATAAAAATTATAATAAGAAAACGTTCACATATTTTATTATAATCAAGAAGAAAAAGTCTCGTCAATTTTTATTTGTCTATACAAGCTCATTTATAAGCATTGTTCCTTTTTCTGTAATAATTTTTTCTATATTTTTATCAAATGGCTCTACCGGAATGTGTTTTACCATTTGAAAATCATATGCTAATGATAGCGTTTTCCCTTTATAATGCACGAGATAACGATCATAATAGCCCCCGCCGTATCCAATCCGTTCTCCTCGCTCTGTATAAGCTACGCCTGGCACAATTTGAAGATCAATGTCATCCGCACTGACTTCTTCCGTAAGTCCCGGAATCGGTTCACGTAAATTCATATACACCGTTTCTAATTGATCAAAATCACTAATTTTCCGGAAGGACATCGTTCTTGTTCCTTTATTACACTTAGGAACTACAACTTTCTTTCCTTCTTCCCAAGCTTTTTCGATAATAGGATATGTATTCACTTCATTTTCCATTGAAAGAGTAATTCCAATTGTTTTAGCTTCAACCCACTCTTTTTGCGCATACAACGAAAATGCAATCTGTTCTGATAAAGTTGTATACTGTTCTTCTGATAAAGAATTCATGTGTTCTATTATTTGTTTACGCAAACGCACTTTCTCTTCTTTCACACATTCTCCTCCTTACAGTGACACTTTACTCTATGATGATAGTGTATCACTTTTAACATAGGAATCGAATAAAAAAAGAAACAGTAGGAAAATATTCCTACTGCTTACTTTGTTTCACGGTGTAACGTAGACTTCTTGTCACGCTTGCAATACTTTTTAAGCTCGATACGCTCAGCGTTGTTACGTTTATTTTTCTTTGAGATATAGTTACGATCTCCGCATTCTGTACATGCTAGAGTAATATTCACACGCATTCTTATTTCCCTCCAGTACTAATAACTTAAATCAGACTATACTATAATACCACTTTTAAAATAAAAATTCTACACCTTTTGATATTGTCTAATTTTTTCTATAATATTTTTCATGTTTTCCCTTGCTATTACTGGGTTTCTAGCATGTGAATACACTAAAAATTTTGGTTGTTTTGTGTCAGAAACGATATAAGACCACTCTTTTTCAGTATATTTGAACTGTACTCCTTCAAATATGCCTTCTCCCTTCCTTTCAATATCATCCAATAATTTCCTCATAATTTTCCCTTTTTCATTCCATGAACATACCACTTCATCATAAAGTAAATAGAGCGGAGGTGATTGCTCTACTATGCTGAGAAACGTTTTTCCTTGCAATGCTATTAGCTCAAATAATTTTCCAATTCGATATAAAATATCTCGCTTCCACCTTACTTGAAACGACTTCCTTTCATCCTGCGTATAAAACAGAAGATAACATTCTCCTAATTTCAAAGACATTGGGTAAATATTTCCTGTAGATTCGAGTAAGAAATCTGGAATATCTACCTCTTCTAAATCTGTACCCTGGTAAATATTACTATGTTTATCGTATAACTCGAAATGATTTCCTTGCTCAGAAAACATAAGAGCCATATTCGCTTTACTTGATTTCATCAAAGCTTTCACATGATCTTTTTGTTCACTTGCATAAATCCATGTAACTGTACAACCAAGTCTTTGTAGAAAGAGCATAAGTAAATGTTGCAACGTATCATTTCTCTTATTAATAAGAAGATGAAACTTCTGCATCTGTATTTTCTCGATATCAATATGCCCCAATATAACTTCTATATACTCATTCATAGAAACATGAACCAGCTTATTTCGCCCCATCTCTTTCTCATGCACGTAATAAAACAATTCGGACATATATACTTGTTCTATCTCTTTTTGCTGCTTATACGTTAACGGCATGCCAGCTTGACCATACAACTTTATAACAATCTCATTCTCATTCTCCACTTGAATGAAAACCCCACCTGCACATTGCAAATGATGAACACTATATTGAAAAAGTGACTCGTTCATTTCTTTGCATTCCATCGTATGAATCCCTATACCATGAATAGCATGTAAAAATAAATTTTTATAAGAGGTTGTTTCTATATTTTCTTGACTTCCAATTAATATACTTTCTCCTTTTGTAAAAAGAGAGCCATACGCCATCGCAATCTTCACGATAAACTGGGGAGTAATTTCAACATTCCCTCTTCCTACAATGCGGCTTTTTTGTAACCACCCTGCACTCATTTCACTCTCTTGAATACCAGCCGCTCCTACTATCGAATGACTATCAATCGCCTTATAAGGCCATAGTTTTCCTTTTTGCTTAATTATCGTACTTCTCCCGATATGACAGTGATCCGCTACAATGCTTTTTTGAAACAGTGTAACGTCATCTTCAACTATTGTACGCTCTCCTATTGTCGTTTCTAATAGTTCACAATACTTTCCAATATGGGCATTTGCAAAAACAATACTTTTTTGAAGATGAGAATAATTTGAAATGATACTATTTTTTCCAATAATAGAATATGGCTCAATTACAGCTCCTGTACCAATCTTTGCTCCTTCTCCAATGAAAGAGGGGCCATGAATTTTTGTCCCTTTCCCAATCGTCACCCCTTCTCCCATCCATACCATCGGTAATACTTCCGTATAAGGAATAGGTACTTGTAACTTTTTCGTTAACAAATCAAATTGTGCTTGTCGATATTGATTAAATGTGCCGATATCTAACCAATAACCTTCTGACAAATATGCGAATAACACATTTTTGTTTGCCAATAAAGGAAACACATCATGACTGAAATCAAAAAATTGTCTAGGCGGTATGTAAGAAAAGATTTCTGGCTCCATAATATATATGCCTGTATTCACAACATTAGATACTACCTCATTCCAACCCGGCTTTTCTATATATCGTGTAACCTCCTGGTCTTTATTCATTACAACCAATCCAAATGAGAGTGGATTTTCTACTTCTTTCACAAACATTGTTACCATTCTTTTCTTTTGTTCATGAAACCTAATTCCTTCTGATAATTGAAAGTCAGTTAATGCATCCCCGCTTATTACAACAAATGTTTCATCTAAAAATTGTTCTGCTTGTTTAATACTCCCTGCTGTACCAAGTGGAGGAGAGTCTTCAAAATAATACAAGTTAACTCCCCATTTACTACCATCACCAAAATATCGCTTAATCGTAGTACTCATATATTGAACAGTAATTGCAATTTCACGAATACCATGCTGGCGTAATAACTCAATATTGTATTCTAAAACTGGTTTTTCTAATAATGGTAACATCGGCTTTGGAGTATTACATGTTAATGGTCTAAGGCGTCTTCCTTTTCCTCCAGCTAAAATAACCCCCTTCATATACTTCAGCCTCCACTTATATAATGTTCAGTAGCTCCATATACCATATGTATATTCTCTATCCCACATGAACTAGCAGCATAAACTTGATTAGTTAAACGAATCCTCATTTAAAAGACCCTATAATTAAATTTCCCACCTATAAAAACGTACGTTTCAAATGACAAGAAAGCGCTTACTATTAATTGATAAATAATACTTATTAACGAACAACATATATACTAATTTTCCCATTACATTATGATACATCTTATCATCATAAACTAAAGGAAACAACGAGCTTTTTTTGTCATGTTTTGACTAAAAAAAGCAGGTGATTTCTCATCACCTACTTTTATTCCTACTCATTCAATAAATAATGCTTTCCTTTTACTAAATAAAATACATTTTCAGCAATATTTGTAATATGGTCTGCTACACGCTCAATATATCTCGCCACAAATGATAATTGTGTAATTTGCGTAATTGCTTCTGGTTGTTCCGGAACTGAAGATATAAACTCACGAATTGCTTTTCCATATATTTCATCAACGGAATCATCCATTTCAGCAATTTGTTTCGCGAAAGTTAAATTTTCTTGTTCATATGCTTCTAACGCTAAATGCAACATCTTATTTGCAACCGCAAACATTTCATCCAGGTTGTGCAAACTAACAGCCACTTCTTTTTCCCCAAGACGAATTGTAGCCTTTGCAATATTAACAGCATGATCTGCAATACGCTCTAAATCTGTCGCTGTTTTAATTGAAATAAAGATTCTTCTTAAGTCACTTGCTACAGGTTGCTGCTTCGTAATGAGCATAAGCGCAAGATCGTTTATTTCCTCTTCTAAATTATCCATACGGTAATCACCATCAATGACCTCTAACGCTTTCTCTACATCCCTTGTATGCAGACCTTCCATAGCAATCAATAAAGCCGCATTTGCTAATTCGCCAAGCTCAATCACCTTTTGCTGTAACACTTTTAAATCACCTTGAAACTGTTCTCTTACCATTTTTTCTTCCCCCTCAATATTATGTGCCATTATATACAAAGTGAAACTTTAATCACCCCTCATCAATCGGGCTTTTACAGGCCGCCCGCCCACCTAACTTCTTTACTTTTGCTGAATTTTGAGGTGGGGTCTTACTGCCCGCAAATAGCGGGATAAATCTCCTACATAACCTCTTACGCTTGTAATAAACCTTAAGATAAAGAGAAGGTATTACTTCCCTATTAAAGTGAGATAAAAATAAGAAATGCCCTCTGTTAAGAGGGCATTTTCTCTTAGCTTTGCAACGATATCAACCAAAGCGACCTGTAATATAATCTTCTGTACGCTTATCTGAAGGCGTCGTAAATAATTTGTTTGTATCTGTATACTCCACAACTTCCCCGCTTAAGAAGAAAGCGGTTTTGTCTGAAATACGCGCTGCTTGTTGCATATTATGCGTTACGATAACAATACTAAAGTCTTTCTTTAACTCTTGAATTAATTCTTCTACTTTTAATGTTGAAATTGGATCTAGTGCCGATGTTGGCTCATCCATTAAAATAACGTCTGGCTCAATAGCTAAGCAACGTGCGATGCATAGACGCTGTTGCTGTCCACCAGATAAACCGTATGCATTATCGTGCAAACGATCTTTTAACTCATCCCAAATTGCTGCTCCGCGTAAACTTTTCTCAACAATTTCATCTAATGTCTTTTTGTCACGGATACCATGGATTTTTGGACCGTATGCTACATTCTCATAAATAGATTTTGGAAATGGATTTGGCTTTTGGAACACCATTCCTACGTGCGTTCTTAATTCTTCAACTGGATATGATTTATCAAATATATTGCGTTCTCTATATTCAATTACACCTGTAGTTCGAACGATCGGTACTAACTCTACCATGCGATTTAACGTTTTTAAGTACGTTGATTTACCACAGCCACTTGGACCGATAATTGCTGTAACTTCATTCTCATGAATACTTAAATTAATATCTTTTAAAGCATGGTCTTCCCCATACCATAAATTTAAGTTTTTCGTATCAAATACTACTTTCTTTGGCGCAGTCTCGATTTTCTCTTCGTTTTTCACCTGTACATTTACTACTGTTGCTACCATTTGAATTCCCCTTTCATCCACTTCCAACTTATTTTCGATTTCGTAACCATAAAACAAATATATTGATAAATAGCAACAAACCTAACAAAACAATCATCCCAGCTGCTGCTACATACTGAAATTCTTCTTGTGGCCTACTCATCCAATTAAAAATTTGAATTGGTAAAACTGTAAATCTATCAAACATACTAAATGGAACATAATTTGCAAACGCAAGTGCCCCAATAACTAATAGTGGTGCTGCTTCTCCAATTGCTCTTGATATCGCTAACGTACAGCCCGTTATAATCCCCGGGAAAGCATATGGCAATACAATTTGATACATCGTTTGCCACTTCGTAGCACCTAATCCGTAAGAACCCTCTAATAATGCACTTGGTACTGATCGGATTGCTTCTTGACTCGCCACAACAACTGTTGGTAAGACGAGTAAACTCATCGTCAGTGCTGCTGCAACTATACTCTCTCCTAAATGAAGAGCATATACAAAAATAGTTAAACCAAGCAATCCAAATACAACGGATGGTACTCCTGCTAACGTTTGATTATTAATCTCTATTATTTTTTTAAATAGAGATTCCTTCGCATATTGCTCTAAATAAAGTGCTGTTCCAACTCCAAATATAAAAGAAACAGGTATAACAATACTCATAAATAATATTGTCCCTGACAAAGCTGCAGCAATACCAGCTTCTTTCGGATTACGTGAAGCGAAATTTGTAAAGAAATCTATTGAAAGATAACTTATACCTTTTTCAACAATTTGAAACAGTAACAAAAACAAAATTACGATTGAAAATAAAATTGCTATATAAAATAACAATTTGTAAATTCGATCTTTTAAAAAGCGTGATGCCATATTTTTTTGTATTTTTTTATGATTCAACATTCGCATATTATGTCATCCTCCTAAAACGGCGCATAATTGACTGCGAAATGATGTTCATAATAAAGGTAAACAAAAATAATGTTGCGCCTACAGCATACATGCTGTAATACGTAATCGTTCCATGCGGAGCATCACCTAAACTTACTTGCACAATATAGGCTGTTAACGTTTGAATAGAATGTGTCGGATCAAGCGATACATTTGGTGTGGATCCTGCCGCAATTACAACAATCATCGTTTCACCAATTGCACGCGAAGCCGCTAATATAATTGCTGCCATAATCCCTGTAAAAGCGGACGGAAACACCACTTGTTTTACCATTTCAAACCGCGTCGCTCCGAGTGCTAATGAAGCTTCTTTCGTCCCTTTCACCACAGCTCTCATCGCGTCTTCAGATAGAGATGCAACTGTAGGCATCATCATAAATCCGATAACGATTCCTGGGCTAATCGCATTAAAAAACTGTAAATCTGGTATAATCCTTTGTAAAAGCGGCGTAACAATTGTTAATGCAAAAAAACCATATACAATTGTCGGGATACCTGCTAATAGCTCTAACATCGGCTTTAATATTTTCCGTGCACTATTTGAAGCATATTCGCTTAAAAATACGGCACACGCTAAACCGATAGGAATTGCTACAAACATAGCGATTGCTGTTACAAGGAACGTTCCACATATAAGTGGTAATATACCGAATTTAGGATTTTCAAAAAACGGTAACCATTCTTTCTCCGTCAAAAAGGAGTACAATGATATTTTTTGAAAAAACATGATTGTTTCATTAGAGAGCGTAAAAACAATTCCAAGTGTCGTAACAATAGAAACGCTAGCAATTATCTTTAGTAACAAAGGCATTATTCGATTGATTCGCTGCGTTTTTTTTCTTTGTTTTGTATTTCTTTCAATCAAATATTGTACAGAAAATGTAATTTGACTTTTGTCATTATGAGCCAAAGATGAAAACCCCTTTCCACCCTGACATTACCTTTTTATTTCTGTTAACATACGCAGCTGTTCATTGTATTTTTCTTTTCTTAATTTTACATACCCGACCTCTTCAGCGAGGTTACCAACATGCTGAATCATAAACTGAACATAGTTTGCTACATTCATTTTATTTCGGATAGATGCATTATTCACATAAGTAAGTAGCGGCCTAGATAACGGCTTATACTTACCTGACTGAATGGTCTCTTTCGTCGGAAATACACCATTCACTTTTATTGCTTTCACCTTATCTCGATTAGCCATATAATAAGCATATCCTACAAAAGCAATGGCATGTTTATCATTCATTACCCCTTGCATAATAACTTGATCATCTTCAGACAAAGAGATTTTTTTTACAATGCGATGATTTTGTAAGATGACATTTTGAAAATAATCATAAGTACCAGAGTCTACGCCTGGTGCATAAAACTTCACTTGTTCACGTGGCCATGTTGAATGAATTTGTGACCATCGCTTCTCTCTTCCATCTTCACTCCACAGTAAACGTAACTCGTCTACTGACATATCGTCTACCCATGTATTGTGCCGATTCACAACGATTGTAAGACCATCGTTAGCGACCTCAAAAGGTGTGAACTGAATAGAGTTTTTCTTCATCTCATTTTTCTCGACTTGTTTCATTACTCTCGAAGCATTATTTATATCTACTTCTCCTTTACTGAAACGATTAAATCCTCCTCCAGTTCCAGAAACACTGATGGAAATTTTCACGTCTGGATGCACCTTTGTATATTCCTCCGCTACTGCTTCTATAATAGGAAAAACCGTTGAGGATCCATCAACTCTCACTTCTCCCATATCATTTAAAGCAAATGCAGTAGACATTTCAAAACAGAGGAACCATATCGATAGTACGAAAATTATAATCGGTGTACGCATCCATTTCACGTGTTCTTCCTCCTAGAAGTAACCGGAAATAACAGGATTACAGATATAAGAATACTGCTAAACTATTAATTCGGTTTTAATTGTTTGTAAAAGTTTTGTAAAGTTCCACAAAAATCAACATACGATAAAGTGAAACTTTAATCAGCCCTCACCAATCGGGCTTTTACGGACAGCCCGACCCCCACCTAACTTCTTTGCTTTCACTGAATTTTGAGATGGGGGTCTTACTGCCCGTTAATAACGGGATACAATTTTAATCGGTAGTAGTTATTCATTTTCTCTGATAATTTCCCTATAAAACAGTTATCCCCTATCTCATCATATACAAGTATTATTTATAAGGCCGCGTGTTTCCCAATATTGTATACTTGTCCACATTTATTACACGATATGCATAAACCATAAAAAAAAGCACACTATCTTTTCAGATAGTGTGCTTTTTTAAAATTTTTTTATTCATCATCTTGATCTTTATTTTTATTGTTTTTATCATCTTTTGGAGCTTCACCATTTACTTCTTGGTTTTTTAAATCAAAGTAGGCGTCCATAATTTCACGACCAATATATCCATTAATACCAGTCTTATCATCATGTACCCATGGAACGACAACAGAGAATGCTACTTCTGGATCTTCAAGTGGCGCATAACCTACTAATGTTAAGTTATATGTTTCCACACGTTCACCATTTGCCTTTCTACCAATCTCTTTATCTCCGCCATACACAGTTTGCGCGGTACCTGTCTTCCCTGCCGCTTTATATTTTGCACCTGTAAAGTATTTGGTAGCTGTACCACCTGAATCATTATACACTTGTCTAAATCCTTCTTGAACACGTTTAATTTGCGATTCTGGCATATCAACACGATTTAATACTTTCGGTTCCATAGATTGAACAACTTTCCCAACTTCATCTGGTTTCACTGCCGGTTGACGAATTTCTTTTACAACTTGTGGTTGCATACGATATCCACCATTGGCAATCGTCGAAATATATTGCGCTAATTGAAGCGGTGTATACGTATCATACTGTCCAATTGATAAATCTAGTAAGAAACCTGGTTGACTACCTCTCCCCATCTGACCAGCAGATTCATTCGGTAAATCAATTCCTGTTTTTACACCAAGTCCAAACTGTCCGAAATAATAACGCATCGTATCAAATGCTTTTTGAGGTATATCTAACGTACCACCTCTCACATATGGAACACCAGCGATATTCATCGCTGTTTTAAACATATAAACGTTAGAAGACATTTTTAAAGCTGTAAGGTCATTAATATATCCCATCGTTTTCCAAGATGACTTCGTAGGTGTACCTTTTAATTTAATTGGTTCATCCAATTGTACTGAACCTGGTTGAATCGCACCAGTTTGATATCCAGTAAGTACTGTTGCACCTTTTACAGTTGACCCCATCGGATAAGAACTTGTCATGGTACCTAATGCAAAGTCATTTACTTTCGTTTGACCATCTTCGTTAACTAATTGTTTCCCAGCCATAGATAAAACTTCACCATTTTTTGGGTTCATCATTACAACGAATGCGCGATCTAAAAGAGGTTCGCTTCCTTTAAATCTCATTAAATTCTTCGTAAGAATATCCTCCACGCGCTTTTGTAATTCCATATCAATCGTTAAATTCAGGTCATTACCACTTTGTCCTTTTGATACATTAATCGTTTCTAAAATATTACCGTTTTTATCTGTAACATTTCTAACTTCTGCTTTCGTACCGTGCAGACTATCTTCATACTGTTGTTCAAGATAACTTTTTCCTACTCGGTCATTTCGATTATAATCACGAACAAGATAGTAATCTAGTCTTTCTCTTGGTAAACCTTCGTCAGAAGTTGTTACACCACCAAGTACACTTCGGAACAAATCACCATCATATGCATATTTTCGTTCCCAATCAACACTTGTATCTACTCCCGGCAATTGCGCTAAATTTTCACTAATAATCGCATATTCTTCATCTGTTGCATTTTTCTTAAGAACTTGAGGTGTCATTGCATATCCGCCATCCATCTTACTCTTAATCGCTAGTATTTCTAGATCTTTTGCGGATAATTGATTAATCTCTTCTTCTGTTACACGACTGCGCTGACGCTCGTCTAATTCTTTATCATCAATTTTTTTATCTTTAAACTCTTGACGATCTTTATTCGTAATTTTTTCTTTAGCTTCCTCTTTATGCATAGCAAGCCAATAATCTTTTTTATCGCGATCTGTTAATTTATCTGTCGGTACTTCAATCAAATCTGCTAGCTTTTTCGCTGTTTCTAAGCGATCCTCTGCAGTTGATCCTTTCATTTTTGTAAATGTAATAGTACGAATGGCTGCATTATCTACTACAGGTCGCCCATAACGGTCAAATATTTTCCCACGCGGTACAGGATTACTTATCGTTGAATTTTCTTTCTTCTCCACTTCATTCTTATATTCTTCACCGCGAACAATTTGTACATATCCGAGCCTTACAATAACCGCGGAGAACATTAAAAACACGCAGAAAAACAGCACGTTTAACCGAAAAGGAACGTGGGTCTTTTTCTTATTTTGCTTCTGCTTCTTGCTCATACAAACCCCCTCTACCAACAGCTATGTAATGTGAAAGGGACACCTTCATACAGGTGTCCTCACTGCTGTCTTACATCTTTTTCTATTCTAGCATAAAACAAACGAGAAGTTAACCTTCTGGTTCAGTTTGGTTTTGCGCGTTTCCTTGCGTTACAACACTTGTTTTACTCGCATTTCCCTCATCATATTTGACATTTTTAACTGCAAAATAAATAAGAAAATGTCCAGCACCTAAAATACATAATAAGTAAGGTAAACTTTTTTCAGGTGGAAAGAATAGTACAGCACATAAAAAACTTAAAATGGAACAGATTCTTCCGGCGTTTAACCACAGCTCCCGAACAACGACATATTCCACACGCCATTCTCTCGCATTTTTCGCTCTACCAATTACGTCATATGTCATTGATCCATACGGAACAAGTAAAATAGGATATGCAATCGCAATACATGCCGCATAAATAAGTAATTTCGTGTATGTAACATTGAAAATAACTAAAAAGACGACAGCATATAAAATAATGCCTCCAAGTAAAATTGCTTTTTTTCGCCACTCCTTCTTTAACATACGAGCAACTAAGTAATAACATACAAAGGATACAGCAGAGTTCACTAAACTATATTTCCCTAATGCGAACTCACTATTAGTTGCTAAATAAACATATACTGAAATGACAAAAATAAACGTTCCTTCTCTCAATCCTTGGAAAAAATGAGCTCGTGTAATCTTTCCCCAGTTTTTATCAATCCGTCGTTCTTTCAATACTTGCACGATTTCATAACGCCCTTCACATTCTCTTTTAGATAAAAAGAAGCTTAAGACGACAGCAATTGCAAATAGAACTAATGAAAGAAAGAATATAACAGTATAACCACTCCATTTCTCCATACGTGAAATTGTGTATCCTGCTGCTATTGGTCCGATCATCCCAGAGAAGGATGTAAGAAGTCCAAGAAACCCATTAAAGAAATCTCTTGTTTCTGGTTCTGTAATTTCAAATGTCAATAAGTTAAAAGCCAACCAGTAAAAACCGTATCCTACTCCTAAAAGAGCCCCCATTAATAAAATATACTGAGAAGCACTTTTCCCCGCTACTAAGACAACAATAAAAAAAATTGCGAGCGTTCCTACTCCTATTCGTAATAAAATCGAGCGATCGATACGTTTCGCTAATTTTCCCCCTACAAGAAATGTGAGAGGCTGTAATATAACGCTGGCCAAATTATACAAGCCAAGATTCACATAATTTTGTGTTTGTTTCCATAAATAAATATTTACAAACGTATTCGATAAAGAAATTGCGAGCGTGTATAAACCTCCTATAAGGAGCAATAACACTAAATCCCGATTCACTTCAACGTCACCAATTATATGTTTCCACTTCATACACAACTCTCCTTTACTTCATGTTCTAGTCTTCCAAAGACAAGCCCAATTATGTAAAAGGAAAGCATAGAAAAAAGCTAGGGGTTCTCCCCTAGCTTTTTTCTATATTTATTACAATTATTTTGCTTCTTGGTAACGTTTTTCAGCAGCGTTCCAATCTACAACGTTCCAGAATGCACCGATGTAGTCTGGACGACGGTTTTGGTAGTTTAAGTAGTAAGCATGCTCCCAAACATCTAAACCGATAACTGGCGTTTTACCTTCAGTTAAAGGAGAATCTTGGTTTGGAGTGCTTGTTACTTCTAGCTCACCATTGTTTACTACTAACCAAGCCCAACCAGAACCGAAGCGAGTTGCGCCAGCTTTTGCGAATTCTTCTTTGAATGCATCGAAGCTACCGAATTTTGCTTCAATTGCAGTTGCAAGTTCACCTACAGGTTGTCCTCCGCCGTTTGGAGATAGGATTGTCCAGAAGAATGTATGGTTAGCATGTCCGCCACCATTGTTACGTACTGCTGTACGGATTGCTTCTGGTACTTCGTTTAAGTTTGCAACTAATTCTTCTACGCTTTTGTCAGCTAATTCTGCATGACCTTCTAAAGCAGCGTTTAAGTTTGTAATGTACGTGTTGTGATGTTTTGTATGATGGATGTTCATTGTTTCTTTGTCAAAGTGAGGCTCTAAAGCATCATACGCATAAGGTAAATTTGGTAATTCGTGTTTTGCCATTGTTATATTCCTCCCAGTTTATGTATTGCCACTTAAGTGACATACAACTTCATTCTACCCTAATTGCCATAGGGTGCAAACAAATAAATCACATTGTCTTGCTATCATTAAAGTAGCAAAATTCCCACTTCTTTTCAATTAAAATGCTCATATATTCCGTAAAAAAAGCTTCCTTCTACAAGGAAGCTTCCTGCTAACATAATAAACATGCGAAATGGATATGGACCCTGTAGGACTCGAACCTACGACCGGACGGTTATGAGCCGTCTGCTCTAACCAGCTGAGCTAAGGGTCCACAATTATGTATGTAACAACATATCAAATAAAGGAATTCCTATCAGATATGCCCTTTAAGAAATGTAAGATAAATTTACCATATAGAAAAGAAAAGTGTCAATTGTATTTTTCTTATTTAAAAGAAGAAAGTTAATAAAAAGAAATTTAGTTATCTCCACTATATGTAAATATAATATATCTTGAGATTCTCTAGATTCCTACGTTACAATGATTTTATACATACATAAAGGAAGTGAATCTATGTCCATATTTACCCAATTCGTAAAAAGCATATACTCGCCTAAAGATATGGCGCTATTCCGTTTTCAAAAAATCGGTAAAACCATTTTGTATATTATGCTACTTTGCTTAATTACTACTATTCCAAGAACTTTTTTGTACGGTAGTTTTATCCAAGATGGTGTAGGCATGGTAAATCAAGTCATCGATAAAGATTTACCTGATTTTAAAATTGAAAATGGCGAACTAAAAGCCGATATTGATCAGCCTATTGAAAAAGAAGAAGGAAATGCACTTTTCGTATTTGATCCAAATTCAACAGACCTAGAAAAATATCAAAATAAAACAGGTTTATTTGTTTTAAAAGATAAAGTAGTCTCTATGGGAAATGGTCAAACACAAACGTATTCTTATAACGATTTGTTAGGTGCATCTCTTGAGAAAAAAGATCTACAAGAATTTATTTCTTTATTCGATAATATTTATCCAATTTTATTATTTGTTATTGGATTCTTAGTGTACCTATTCCAATTATTCATCACTTTTGTAGGCGTGACTTTACTTGCGTTCATCGGTTCTGCTATGAGCGGTCAACGTAAACTATCCTATAAACAAGTTTGGACACTAACTGCATACAGCTACACAATCCCAACCATTTTCTTCATGATTATGGATTTATTCAAAATCGTCGTACCTGGCGCAACATTCATTTATATCGCTGTTGTTTTAATCGTTCTATACTTAACGATTAAAGAGGTACCCCAACCGAAAGAAAAATAAAAAAATGCCTAAATAGGCATTTTTTTTTTGGACAAGCATATATTCCTAGCAAAGGAGTGAAGAATATGAAGAGGTTAGGTATATTTCTATTCGTGCTTGTTCTCGGTTATATATTTTATTACGATATAAAAATCGGTACTTTACCGATGTTAAGTTCATATAAAAAAACAACTGCTGCCCAAACGATTAAAAAAGAAAACACAGACAGCCAACAAAATAAAGAGAATAAAACAGAAAAAGAAACGGATACATCTTATAAAACAATTGAAGTAAAAACTGGCGAGACAGTTCTTTCTATTACAGAACAAATTAACAAGAAAAAAATTCCTTCCATAGAAAAAGTCATTGACGACTTTAAACAATTAAACAAAAGTACATCTGCTACAAAAATACAAATTGGAAAGTCTTATAAATTCCCGTTATATCAATAAGCCATCACTTAATCCTTGTCAATTACATAAAGGCGCTGATACAATAGTAAAAGTGAAACCGAGCACTTCGGTTTCTATAGCCCTATATCACGTATACTATCATTGATATGAGGGACTAAATAAGAAACTTCTTTTATAAGGAGAGCGATCTATTCGTGAATGAAATGACTCATCGTACAAAAACACGTCCAGTTAAAGTCGGTAATTTAACAATTGGCGGTAATAATGAATTAATTATACAAAGTATGACAACAACAAAAACACATGATGTTGAAGCAACAGTTGCTGAAATCAAGCGTTTAGAAGAAGCTGGCTGTCAAGTCGTCCGCGTTGCCGTTCCAGATGAACGCGCAGCTAATGCTATTGCTGATATAAAAAAACAAATCAACATTCCACTTGTTGCTGATATTCATTTTGATTATCGCCTTGCTTTAAAAGCAATTGAAGGTGGCATTGATAAAGTACGTATCAATCCAGGTAATATTGGTCGTCGCCATAAAGTAGAAGCTGTTGTAAATGCAGCAAAAGAGCGCGGTATTCCAATCCGTATTGGTGTAAACGCTGGTTCATTAGAGCGCCACATTTTAGAAAAGTACGGATACCCAACTGCTGATGGTATGGTTGAGAGCGCGCTACATCATATTAAAATTTTAGAGGACTTAGATTTCCACGATATTATCGTATCTATGAAAGCCTCTGATGTTAACTTAGCAATCGAAGCATACGAGAAAGCTGCTCGCGCTTTTGATTACCCATTACATTTAGGTATTACAGAATCTGGAACATTGTTTGCTGGAACTGTAAAAAGTGCCGCTGGTCTTGGAGCAATCTTAAGTAAAGGCATCGGAAATACACTACGTATTTCATTAAGTGCTGATCCAGTTGAAGAAGTAAAAGTTGCTCGTGAATTATTAAAATCATTCGGTCTTGCGTCTAACGCAGCGACACTTATCTCTTGTCCAACTTGTGGTCGTATTGAAATCGATTTAATTAGCATCGCTAACGAAGTGGAAGAATACATCTCTACACTTCAAGTACCAATTAAAGTTGCAGTACTTGGTTGCGCTGTAAATGGTCCTGGTGAAGCTCGTGAAGCTGATATCGGTATTGCTGGTGCACGTGGAGAGGGATTATTATTCCGTAAAGGGCAAGTCGTTCGTAAAGTACCAGAAGAAACAATGGTAGAAGAACTGAAAAAAGAAATCGACGTAATTGCTGCTGAAATGGCTGCTGAACGAGAAAAAGAAAAAGAGACACAAGAACAATAAAAAGAAGGTTGCCACAATATTTGTGAGCAACCTTCTTTTCTACGTAAAAAAGCTCGTCAGTTATATAACCGACGAGCTTTTACTTTGCACATTTTGGACAACGACCATATATTTCAAACTTATGACCCGTTACTTCATAACCAGTAAAATCTTTATTCATAAAATCCATTGGGCAGGAAGTAATCTCTTTCGTCCCACCACAATCCAAACAAATAAAATGATGATGATGTTCCATAATAGAACAAGTGAAACGAAAATGTTTTTCACCATTTAATTCCGTTTGTTCTAAAACACCAATCTCAGCAAAAACTGTTAAGTTACGATAAATCGTATCAAAACTAAGCCCTGGATAATCGTCTTTCATATGCTCTAAAACGTCTTTCGCAGTTAAATAACGATTATGTGCTGCAAATAATCTGAGCATCTCTTCTCTTTTTCCAGTATGTTTGTATCCTTTTTCCTTCATTAGGCGTAAAGCTTCTGTTAGATTCATACCTATCCCTACTTTATGCAGTTTTTTTCTTCTTCCATAAAATCGCACCGATTAAAATAAGAACTGCTATCATAACAATTGTACCACCTGGTGCTAGATCAAGTTGATACGAAGCAAACATTCCACCAATTACTGCAATTTCACCAAATAAAATGGAAAAGAAAATTGTTTGTTTAAATCCTTTAGCAATACGAATACTTGCTGCAACTGGTAACGTCATTAATGATGATACGAGAAGAACCCCTACTACACGCATTGATACTGCAATGACAAGAGCAACTAATATAATGAAAATAAAGTGAATCCATTTCGCTCTTAAACCAGTTGATACTGCGTATTCCTCATCAAATGATAGTAGAAACAGCTCTTTATATAATAAAATAATTGTCGCAACAACAACAATTGCTACAATCCCAATAATAATTAAATCCGTACTTGTTACAGCACTGACACTACCAAATAAATAACTAAATAAGTCTGTGTTAAATCCATTTGCAAGTGAAATGAAAATAACTCCAACTCCCATCCCTGCCGAAAGGATAATCGGAATTGCTAATTCTTGATAGTGCTTATATACAGTTCTTAACTTTTCGATTAATAGCGCTCCACCAATTGAAAAAACCATCCCCATATATAAGGGGTTTAAAAACCCACCTGTAAAAATGGTTTTTTCAAGTAATAAACTTGCTGCAATACCTGATAACGTCACGTGACTTAATGCATCCGCAATAAGAGATAAACGACGAATAACAACAAACACACCTATTAGTGGTGCAACAAGTCCAATTAAAATACCTGCGTATAAAGAATTACGTAAAAAGTCATATTGTAAAAAATCTTGTATCATTATATCCTCCCGTGATGCTCATGTTCGTGTTCTAAACGATGAACATGATGTCCATATAAGACGGACATTTCTGCATCTTCTAACTCTCGGAACTTCTCTACATTTCCATGGAAATGTAGATGTTGGTTTAGGCATGCAACATGTGTTACTTTTTCGGTAACAGCTCCCATATCATGAGTAACAAGAATTAATGTGATCCCGAGCCTTTTGTTTAAATCCTCTAATATTTCGTAAAAACTTTCCACATTTTTTACATCGATTCCAACAGTAGGCTCGTCTAAAATAAGCAATTCAGGATCACTAACGAGCGCACGAGCAATAAATACACGCTGTTGCTGTCCACCAGAAAGCTCTCCAATATTACGACCTTGAAACTCACTCATCCCTACATCAGCAATTGCTTTTTCTACCTTTTTCTTATCCTCTTTTGTGAAAAAGCGAAAAAGCCCTTTTTTCGAAACAAGTCCCATTGACACAACTTCAGAAACAGTTGCTGGAAAACCAGAATTGAAACTATTTGCTTTTTGGGATACATAACCAACTTTATTCCATTCCTTAAACTTCTTACTATCAACGCCAAACACACGAATGCTTCCTTCTTTTGGCTTTAAAACGCCTAATAAACACTTAAGTAAAGTTGATTTACCTGAACCATTCGGTCCCACTAAACCTAAAAAAGCTCCCTTCGGAACTTGCAAATTAATATTTTCTAACACATTCCGATCTTCATACCGGAATGTTAAACCTTCAATCTCTAATATATTATTCATAGCATCTCACCTATTTTAATTCAGAATGATTCCGATTTATATCTATTTGAATTATAGTACAGCTTATTATAGTTGTAAACCAATCTGCCTAAAATATATCTATTTTTTCAAGAAACCTTACTATTATAACAAAAAGCAGAGAAAAATTCTCTGCTTTCGAAAAATATTCCTATATACGTTTAGTGAATAGCCGATTTAAACTTACCACCATTTGTCTCTTGCGTGCTCATAATCGTAACAAACGCATTTTCATCAATTTCATGCACAATTGACTTTAACTTCGTCACTTCTAGACGCGTTACAACTGCATAAATAACTTCTTTTTCTTTATCTGTATAACCACCTTTTGCTACAAGCTTTGTAGTTCCACGGCCGAGTCGATGTAAAATCGCATTTGATACTTCCTCATATTGATCAGATACAATTAAAACTGCTTTCGTTTCATCTAGCCCTTGAATTACTGTATCGATCGTTTTAAATGCAATATAGTACGTCATAACAGAATACATCGCTTGTTCCACACCAAACACAAATGCTGCCCATGCAAAAATAAATAAGTTCACAAACATTACGAATTCACCAACAGAGAACGGTAATTTCTTCGTTAATAAAATCCCCATAATTTCAGTTCCATCTAACGATCCACCATGACGAATTACAAGTCCTACACCAAGACCTAAAATAAGACCACCAAACACAGTCGCTAAAATAGGCTCTGTTGTAAACGGTGGCACCGCATGTAACGTTGACTCAATGAATGCTAACGCTACAATACCAAATGCCGAAGATAACATGAATGTTTTTCCAATTTGCTTATAACCCGAATACATAAATGGGATATTGAGAACAACGACTAAAGTAGAAAAACTTAACCACCAAATATTAGGAGTAAGGTAATCTAATATAAGAGAAATACCAATAATTCCACCATCAATAATTTTATTTGGCATTAAAAATAGTTCAATCGCTACCGCTGCGCATGCTGCCCCAAAAATAATCATAACTAAACGATAAATGAGATGAATAACACTTTCTTTTCGATGTTGCTTTTGCTCCATAGGTCCTCCCTTTACTCTTTTTCTGTAGTTTTGTCCTTATATTATAACATACGCTTCTTTTCCTCATGAAAAAAGAAACTCTATACGAATATGTACAAGCTATATGCTCATATATTTCGATAGAAGAACGCCTGAAGGAGGATAACAAGATGAACCTCATTAAACAAATTGTTAATAAAAAATTAAATCATATTTCTACAAAAGAGTTATTAAAATATAGCAAAGAATATGAAGTTTCTATTACGACTGCACAAGCTGACCAAATCGTTTTACTTATGAAAGGTAAAAATATTAATATTTACGATAACAACGAGCGACTAGAGCTCTTAAAACAGATTGCAAAAGTAACTTCCCCTGCCACTGCCCAACAAGTAAATACATTATTTCAGCAATTACTAAAATAAGGAGGGGAAATCCCCTCCTTATTGCGCTTTAATTTTTTCAAGAAGCCCTTCATCAAAAGTACCGTTTTTCAGCATTTCGATTTCCAATTTGTATGGTGGCTTCTTATCTTTTTTATCTTCCCCTACATACGGTGTTTCAAGAATTTTTGGTACATGCATTAACTGTGGATGATGTACAATGTGATGCAATGCTTTATACCCAATGTGACCAAATCCGATGTTTTCATGACGGTCTTTTCCTGCTCCGCGTACATTTTTACTATCATTAATATGAAGTACTTGTAAACGATCTATGCCAACGATCTTATCAAATTCGTTTAATACACCGTCAAAGTCATTTACAATATCATATCCTGCATCGTGCGTATGACACGTATCAAAGCATACAGATAGCTTTTCATTATATTTTACGCCATCAATGATCTTTGCAATTTCTTCAAAGCTACGACCACATTCTGTTCCTTTTCCTGCCATCGTCTCTAACGCAATGTTAACCGTCTGTTCTGGCGTTAGTACTTCATTAAGCCCTTTAATAATTTGTTGAATACCAGCATCTGCTCCAGCACCAACGTGCGCTCCTGGGTGAAGAACAATTTGTTTCGCTACACCTAATGCCGATGTTCTTTCAATTTCCATACGAAGGAAGTCTACACCTAATTGGAATGTTTCTGGCTTCGTCGTATTCCCAACATTAATAATATACGGCGCATGGACGATAATTTCCTCAATACCATTCAGCTCCATATGTTTTCTTCCTGCTTCTATGTTCAATTCTTCAATTGGTTTTCTTCGTGTATTTTGCGGTGCACCTGTATAAATCATAAACGTTGTTGCACCGTATGAAACAGCCTCTTCACTTGCTGCTAATAACATGTTCTTACCACTCATGGAAACATGAGATCCAATCTTTAACATACAATCACCTCTTCAATATACAATAGATATAATGATAGCATAATTTGTAGAAATATGTAGTGAATTGTTTGTTCATAAAAGACGCACTACACAAATTTATATGAGTATTTAAACAGACTATACTCTTCATTTAAATTAGCGGGATTAAAAAAAGATAAGGGAAACCCCTTATCTTTTTTTATTGCTGTATTTTCTCTTCACTTTGTCACGTTCTGTTGCAAGTTTACGTTTATAGTTTGGTTTTACTTTTTTCGGTTTTTTAATAACTTTCGTTGCCATAACATCAAGTTCGTCATTTGGTTTTTTACGGCTCTTACGACGACGACGCTCACCTAAATCTGCCCACTCATCTCCGCGTAAATCTACATGTTTAAACTCGATATGACGTTGTTTTTCTAAGCTATCTAATGCTTCTTCGTTTGCTGGATCATAAATCGTCACTGCAATACCAGAATGCCCCGCACGTGCTGTTCTTCCAACGCGGTGAACGAAGAAATCTAAATCTGATGGTAGCTCATAGTTAATAACATGGCTAATTCCTTCAATATCAATACCACGTGCTGCTAAATCAGTCGCAACAATATATTGGAATTCAAGGTCACGAATTTGTTTCATCATTTTTTTACGATCACGTGGTGATAAATCCCCGTGAATTCGTCCAACTTTTAAGCCGCGTTCCATTAATCCATCAGCAACTTGATCTGCCATTTTTTTCGTATTCGTGAAAACAACTGCTAAATACGGTTTAAATTGAAGTAGCATTTTATTCACTAAATCAATTTTATTACGATGTTTAGAAGGCACTAAATAGTGTTCAATGTTTCCAGCTGCAACTTGTTTTGGATTGATATGAATATGCTCTGGATTCTCCATATATTTCTTCAGAAACGGTTTTAGTTTTTGAGGAATTGTTGCAGAGAAAACTAGCATTTGCAAGTTTTTAGGCATGCGTGCTGCAATTTTATCTACATCGTGAATGAATCCCATATCAAGCATTAAGTCAGCTTCATCGACAATAATCGTATTTGCTTTATGAACAAATAATGCTTGTTCTTCTACTAAGTCTTTAATACGTCCTGGTGTCCCGACTACGATATGAGGTTGTTTTTTCAACTTTTCAATTGAACGTTGTTTATCAGTTCCACCAATTAAACAACGCGCTGTAATCATTTGATCTTCCGCACAGAATTTTGTTAATTTCACAATCTCTTCGTAAATTTGTTGTGCTAACTCACGAGTAGGTGCTGTAATAACAAGTTGTACTTCTTCACGGCTTGCATTAATTCTGTTCAATGTAGGAAGTAAGTATGCATGTGTTTTCCCAGAACCTGTTTGGGATTGTCCAATTACACTTACACCTTTTTTCACGACCGGGAAAATTTTCTGCTGAATTCCTGTCGGCTCTGTAAAGCGTAGTTCACGAACTGCATCTATTAAAAATGGTTTAAAATCATACTGTGTAAAAGTTTGTTGTGTCATAAGTTACACCTTCTTTCTAAATTTCTACTGCGCGCACAAATCAGTCAAGTCTACATTATATCGAAATCTACAAGTAAAATCCATCTTTAGTTTAGGTTTTCCCTTCAAAAACTAACCTTCTTCCCCCTTATTGCATATTGTATGTGTATATACCTAACTGAAGAAAGGAGGATTTCTCACATGTTTCCAAAATCCCCTACAAGACAAATGTATCCAAATCAAGGGCAGCAACCTTATACACCATATCCAATTCCACAACTACCACCAATGGCACAAAAAAAGAAAGGGTTCCTTGCTAAACTCTTTAAAAAACACGATCCAACCGAACCTTACATGCAAATGGTTCCGCCTTATCGACAAATGGAAGGACCACCACCAATGATGCACCAGCACCAGCAACCGCCACCTCAATATCGGCAACAATATCAACCCCAATATCAACAGCAATACCCACAGCAGTACTCACAGCAATATCAACCATACATGCAGCAGCATCCAGAGCAAATGATTCCCCCTCAAATGTACGAATCAAACGAAACGCGCGGCGGTGCAACAACTACAGCAGCATCCAGTAGCGGCATCGGCAGTTTTTTTGCGAATTTAATTTCGAATCCAACTAATATGATAAACAATATAGAAAAAGTATCCCAAGTCGTTCAATCTGTAAGCCCTGTCGTCGAACAGTACGGCCCTATTATGCGTAACCTACCAAGCATTGTTAAAATCCTCACCTCTGGAAAAAGTACGGAAGAAGATTCAACTAAAAATCAGGCTGAAGACATAACAGAAAAGGTTGAGGTAGCAACTCCACCTCCTCCACAAAAAAAAAGAAAAAGAAAAAAAATAGTGATTGAGCCAGTCATAGAAAAAGAATTACGAGAGGAGCCTGTTCAAAAAACAGCAACAAAACCAAAACTATATGTGTAACAATCCTTTGTTTTCTATCCACTCCTCCTTTATAATGTAAAAGACTATGCACAAAAGTATCCCTTGTTTAGAAGGAGAGGATTACTCATATGAAAATTGTTAAAATTTCCCCTCGTGGTTATTGCTACGGTGTTGTCGATGCAATGGTAATTGCACGTAACGCCGCATTAGATAAATCATTGCCGAGACCCATTTATATTTTAGGTATGATTGTTCACAATAAACATGTTACAGACGCTTTTGAAGAAGATGGAATCATCACATTAGACGGTCCAAGTCGCTTAGAAATTTTAGATAAAATTGATTCTGGTACTGTTATTTTCACTGCACACGGTGTTTCTCCAGAAGTTAAACAACGCGCAAAAGAAAAAGGTTTAACAACAATCGATGCCACTTGTCCAGATGTTACCAAGACACATGACCTTATCGAAGCTAAGAAAGCGGAAGGGTATCATGTCATTTATATCGGTAAAAAAAATCATCCAGAGCCAGAAGGCGCAGTTGGTATTGCACCTGACATCGTTCACCTTATCGAAAAAGCCGATGATTTAAAAACATTAGAAATCCCAACAGATAAAATTTTAGTAACGAATCAAACAACGATGAGTCAATGGGATGTTCAACATTTAATGGAGGACATTCAAAAAAAATTCCCAACAGCAGAATTCCATAAAGAAATTTGTTTAGCAACTCAAGTTCGCCAAGAAGCTGTCGCTAAACAAGCTGATGTTGCAGACTTAACAATTGTTGTCGGTGATCCGAAAAGTAACAACTCAAACCGTTTAGCACAAGTGTCACAAGAAATTGCTGGTACGAAAGCATACCGCGTTGCAGACGTAAGTGAGATTAAATTAGAGTGGCTACAAGGTGTAGAAAACGTAGCTGTTACAGCAGGTGCTTCTACTCCAACTCCAATTACAAAAGAAGTTATCGCTTTCTTAGATCAATATGACCCAATGAATCCCGCTACATGGGAGAGAGTTCGAAAAGTACCGTTACAAAAAATATTACCCCGTGTAAAAGTGAAAAAAGAACAATAATAAAAACCGTTGCCTATATGAGCAACGGTTTTTATTTTTCTTATACAAATGTAAATGGATCTGTATGTAATTGCGAAGCATGAATGTGTACATTGAGTTTCTTTGCATCCACTTTTTCTTGTAATTGCTTTTGTACACCTTGCTTCATTACTTTTTCAACGTTATGTCCTGGGTCAACTATATTTAAACCGAGCATCATCGCATCATGAGCAACATGATAATACATGTCACCTGTTACATATACATCTGCTCCTTTAAATTTAGCTTGATTGATGTATTTGTTACCATCACCACCAAGTACAGCTACTTTGCGCACTTTATCATCTAATTTCCCAACAACTCGTGCACCCTTTACATCTAATGATTGCTTTACATGTTCTGCAAACTGTCCAAGTGTCATTTCTTCTTTTAAGTATCCTATTTTCCCAAGCCCTAATGTTTCGCCTTTGTTATCAAGTGGATACACATCATACGCTACTTCTTCATATGGATGTGCCGTTACCATTGCTTTAATCACTTTTCGTTGTAGTGAAACTGGAATAACCGTTTCGATCCGCACTTCTTCTACGCGCTCTAACTGTCCAGTTTCCCCTACATAAGGATTTGTCCCCTCTTGAGGTACAAACGTACCTGTACCCTCGCTACTAAACGTACAGTGGCTATAATTGCCGATATGACCAGCACCTGCGTCTCCTAATGCTTTTCGTACTTCCTCTGCATGAGTTACTGGCACAAACACAACAACTTTTTTCATTTCTTCTGCATATGTCGGTGCCAAAACTTCTGTATTTTGCAACCCTAACGCCTCAGCAAGTAAATCATTTACCCCGCCCTTGGCAACATCCACATTTGTATGCGCTGCATAAATGGCAATATCATTTTTAATACACGTTTCAATAATTCTTCCGTACGCTTTATCTGTATGAATCGCTTTTAACGGATTAAAAATTAAAGGATGATGCGCGATAATGACATTCGCCCCTAATTGAATCGCTTCCTCCACAACTTCCTCCGTTACATCTAATGCAATTAATACGTGTTGTACAGATTTATTAAGCGCTCCAATCTGCAGACCAATTTTATCTCCTTCCATCGCCAGATGCTTCGGATACATACTTTCAAATAAAGAAATAATTTCATGGCCGTTTGGAATTTTACTCATGATAAAATCTCCCCTATCATTTTCATTTTCGCTTCTACTTCTGCACGTTTCGCTTTTGTTTCTTCAGAATTAGCCGCACGTTCTAACTGTTTTAAAATATTTTGGAAATTTTTCAATTCCCCTTCCCATTTTTCAACGAAAGCTTCACTTTTTTCTTTTATTAAAAATGGCCCCATAAACAATCCCGCTTGTTTATTTTCCGAGTAAGGTGCTTCGACATTTCCTCGCTCTCCTACTAAAATCTCATAAATTTTCCCATCTTCTTTTACGATTTTTTCATGGATAAGCTCCCAACCATTTTCAACAAACCATTCACGAATATGATGTGCTGCAATATTCGGCTGTAAAATTAAACGTGTTACACCTTCTAATTTTTCTTTACCACTTTCTAAAATGTCACGAATTAACGCTCCGCCCATTCCAGCAACCGTAATTACATCTACTTCTCCTGGCGCTATAACAGCTAATCCATTCCCTTTACGCACATCTACTTTATCTTGCAAGCCACTTTCAGCTACAGTTGCTTGTGCAGAGCGAAACGGTCCATCTACAACCTCTCCAGCAACTGCTTTTGTAGCAATATTATTTATAATTGTATAACACGGTAAATACGCATGATCCGATCCAATATCAGCAACTGTAGATCCTACCGGTATTTCACGCACAACTTCTTCTAATCGTTTTGAAAGCTTTACTTCATTCATGTATTTCCATTACTCCTTCTCTTGTCAGTCTGTCTCCATGATAATGAATTTATAGTAGTTGTTGCAAGCCTATAACAACAATTCACTTCTCTATCATTCATCGTATTTTAGAAAATATAGAAAAACAAGCCCTTTGCATAAGCAAAAGACTTGTCATACGGAACTTTATTTTTTCTTCGATAACCAATCAGCTACTTTAGTGGCTTGATCAGCTGGAACTATATTAGCAGGCATATTGCCCTTTCCTTTCGAAAGAATTTCTTTAATTTCATCCTTTGAAAGTTTCCCACCAATTTTTTGTAAGTTAGGTCCTACTGCCCCTTGTAACTGATCACCGTGGCAGCTCGTACAGCTTTGCTTCACAATATCCTCTGGTTTTGATGCTGTTTGTGCTGGCTTCCCGCCATTTTTTGCATCAGCTAACTCTTTAGATTTATTTAGCCCCTGAAATGAAAATACAAACATAACGATAATACCCAATGCTGCAATAAGAGCGAACGGAATCAGCGGATTACGTTTCATATCTCTTCTCCCCCCTCTATACCCCTAAATAGTTAGATGATTCAGTCATTTCCATTGTACTTGAAAACGCTCTATCAGAAAAGAGAAAACTACTACTTGTTAAAAATATTCCATAAATTCAGTTTATTGTTTTTTATTGTCATATAGCTTATTATTTCGATAATTATTAACGTTTCTCATCATATTTTTCGCTTTTCTACATATATTTTTGTATAGAATAAACAAAATTAATCGAAAAATCGAAAAATGAGCATTTGCAAATCAAAAGACAATTCTGTAAAATAAATTACAAGAAATTGTAATCGTTGCCGATAGCTAAATTTTAACAAAAATTAACAAAATAAAAAAGTTTACTTCACAAAGGTGAAGTAAACTTAAAAAATAACCTATTCTAAGAAATCCTTAAGACGCTTACTACGACTTGGATGTCTTAATTTGCGAAGTGCTTTTGCTTCAATTTGACGGATACGCTCTCTCGTTACGCCGAATACTTTCCCAACTTCTTCAAGCGTACGAGTTCGTCCATCATCTAAACCGAAACGAAGACGCAGAACATTTTCTTCACGATCTGTTAGTGTATCTAACACATCTTCTAATTGTTCTTTTAGCAATTCATAGGCTGCATGGTCCGCAGGCGATGTTGCTTCTTGGTCTTCAATAAAGTCACCTAAATGGGAGTCATCTTCTTCACCAATTGGTGTTTCAAGAGAAACTGGCTCCTGTGCAATTTTTAAGATTTCACGTACTTTTTCTGGAGCAAGATCCATTTCTTCACCAATCTCTTCAGGAGACGGTTCGCGACCTAAATCTTGTAATAATTGACGTTGTACACGAATTAACTTATTAATCGTTTCAACCATATGAACTGGAATACGAATTGTTCGCGCTTGGTCCGCAATCGCACGTGTAATAGCTTGGCGAATCCACCAAGTTGCATACGTACTAAATTTGAAACCTTTACGATAATCGAACTTTTCAACAGCTTTAATTAGACCCATATTACCTTCTTGAATTAAGTCTAAGAAAAGCATACCACGGCCTACGTAGCGCTTTGCAATACTTACTACAAGACGTAAGTTTGCTTCTGCAAGACGACGTTTCGCTTCTTCATCGCCTTCTTCAATACGCGTTGCAAGTCGAATTTCTTCTTCTGCAGATAGTAAGTCTACACGACCAATTTCTTTTAAATACATACGAACAGGATCGTTGATTTTAACCCCAGGTGGTACACTTAAATCATTGAGGTCAAACTCTTCTTCTGTTTTTGTAATTTGGCGATTATTAGGGCCTTCTTCGTTGTCATTATCACCAACTAAGTCAATGCCTTGTTCACCTAAATATTCATAGTATTCATCCATTTGATCGGATTCAATTTCAAATCCATTCATGCGTTCTGCAATCTCTTCATATGTAAGAACGCCACGTTTTTTTCCGAGCTCAGTGAGTTGTTCTTTCACTTGCTCAAGGGTCATTTCAGTTTCAATTTGTTTAGAACGAGCTGGTTTGTCAGCCATCTGTTCCCCTCCTTACGCGAGATACAAACATTCATTATACTAAAACTTTATCAAAAAAGCTATTTTCTCGCTTTTTGATTTTGTAAATATGCTACATAATATTTAGCAGCCTCTACAGGATCTGTTTTTTCCATTTGTTTCACTTTAAAGATGATCTCCATCTTTTCAAGTTTTTCCTGATGCCGTCTAAGCGTCTCCAAATGGCCTTGCAACACTTCTTCTGTGTATTCTGGATTAATAAATTCATCCGTCGAAATATCAGTGATAATATTTTTCAACTTTTCATCAGAGAGCCAACTTAAAAATGTTCCGACTGAAGGTTCATTTCCCTTTTCATAATATGCGTATAGTTCATATAAAATCCCTTTATGTTCTTCTGTATGAAAATCTTCTATATGGGATTCCATACGAACAGCTACTTCTGCACTTTGCAACATATGGTAAATAATTTCTCTTTCCGCTCTTTCAAAACCTGTTAACTTCGGTTTTGTTTGAACGACTTGAGACGGTTTAGCAACCTGCTTTATTTGTTTTTGCTGTACCTTTTGTTCTTTGCGATATTGGTGCAATTGATTCAAAAGTGTTTCCATTGAATACGAAAATTCTTGCGATAATGACTTCAAATATGACTCTGCCTGCATCGCATCTTGTAACAACGATAACTCTTTTAAAACACTTTTCACATATTCTTCTTTGCCAGACTCATCTTGCAAATTTTTCCCTAAACGCAAATAATTTATTTTAAAACCAACAAAACTCACACTTGATTTCACAAGATTTTCAAAAGCGGTAGTCCCATATTGTTGCACATATTCATCAGGATCAAGCTTATCTGGCAAGGATGTGACTTTCACTTGGCAACCAACTTTTAGCAATAATTGCCCTGCTTTCATCGTCGCTTCTCGCCCTGCTTTATCACCATCATAGCAAAGAACAACAGTTTCAACGTTACGTCGCAGAAGTTTTGCTTGTTCTTCAGTTAAAGCTGTTCCCATTGTCGCAACAGCTTCTTCCACACCACTTTTTACCGCAGCTAGTACATCGGCATATCCTTCAAAAAGAACCACTTGCCCACGCTTTCTAATAAACGGTCTTGCTTGGTGGAAGTTATACAACAATTTACTTTTGTGAAAAATCGGTGTTTCAGGGCTATTTAAATATTTCGGAGTGTCGTCCCCTAACGCCCTTCCACTAAACGCTATCACCTTACCTTGTAACGTATAGATCGGGAACATAACTCTTCCACGGAAGCGATCGTAATGACTACCATCCTTCTCACTTCTTATTAGAAGGCCAGCTTGTTCCATACTAGACAGCGATAAACCTCTTTTTTGTAAAATTTTCGTCGCTGCATCCCAAGCAGGTGATGCATAACCAATTTCAAACTTCTCAATCATCTCTTTCGTAATACCACGGTTTAATAAATATGAAAGTGCTTCATTTCCCTCTTCCGTATTTACTAATAAATGATGATAATACTTTTTCAATAATTCATGAGCTTGTTGCATGATGACAGTGTCATCAGATATGTCTTCTTGTTGTCCTTGCCCTGATGTATACTCTGCAACCGCAATTCCATTTCTTTCGCCTAGCTTTTGAACAGCCTCGGTAAAAGCCAGTCCTTCCATTTTCATTAGAAAGGAAAATACATTTCCACCTTCTCCACATCCGAAGCAATGAAAAATTTGCTTATCAGATGAAACAGAGAATGAAGGAGAATTCTCACCATGAAATGGACAAAGGCCGAAATAGTTACGCCCCTGTTTTCTAAGTTGAACGTATTCACCAATCACTTCTACAATATCGGATGATGTCCGAATCTGTTCAACAACTTCTTCGGGAATTCTGTTCCCCATAACTCCATCTCCGTGTCGTATTTTGTATTCGATATAAATTAAAAAATTCCTTTATAATTCGACAATATTTTTCTAAACTTGTTAGAAAGTGTTGCCGATTACATTGTATAAACGATTTTGAACCTTTCCTATAGGTCCTTTATCTGCATAAATCGCATATACATACTTGCTATATAAAATTGTATACATTTGCTCATCTGTTACAAATGTATCTCTTAGAAACAATACATATACACCTTTTTACAAGAAGAGTAGCAAGCCACATATACTGTTTGATCTTGAGATCTGTAACATTTGCATGTTGATCCATGTAACAATCAACTCCATTTTGTTCAGTATCTACAAAGATCCAATTGCCTTGCTATTTCCTTAAAGGATGAGCATATGATGCGACAAACAAAATTCCGACATGAAATTCCGCTCCAACTTGCACAATTTCAGCCTTCACGGGATATACATCTACACCAACTAATATGTTGTTGATGTTTTGCATATTTCTGTATTCTACATCCCTTCTGTGAATCCTTCCATAATGTGCGTTTTCTTGTATAGATTTTGTCGATTTAACGTAATTACATGTCTTTTTCGTAAATCCTATCCCTAGTTTATTCTGAAAAATTAAAGTCTAAACGTAAAATATAGGTTTTTATCACAATTTTTTATTATAATATATTTTCTTCAACTACGCTACATATCCCTTTATTTTTTCAGCTTACATTTCAGGATGACAAACTCACACCTTGAATATACTAAAAGACAAAGGAGTATAAGTATAACCATTACACTACGATCTATTACAAAATCCATAGGTATCATATTTCACACGAGCGAAAAAAGCACATTCACCTTTGGTAAATGTGCTAAAACATTTTTTGGTTTTGCACTGCATTCACAATAATATTTGCTGTTTCTTCAATCGCTTTATTCGATACATCGATTACTTGGCAATTTATTTTACTAATTACTTCCTCAAAGTGATCAATTTCTTCTTGAATACGATTAATATTTGCATATGTTGCTCCATCACTTAATCCAAGTGATTTTAATCGTTCTTTTCGAATATGATTTAACTTATCTGGCGTAATTTTCAAACCGAAACATTTTTCTTTTGCCACTTGATATAGTTCTTCAGGTGGGTCAACTTCTGGCACGAGTGGTACATTCGCAACTTTCAAGCGTTTGTTATGAGCTAAATATTGGGAAAGTGGTGTTTTTGATGTACGCGAAACACCAATCAACACGATATCTGCTTTTAAAATACCTCGTGCATCTCTGCCGTCATCATACTTCACAGCAAACTCAATCGCTTCAATCTTTTTAAAGTATTCTTCATCTAACCTACGGACAACACCTGGCTCATATCTCGGCACTTGCCCCGTAATTTCTTCAATTTGATCAATAAGAGGGCCGATAATATCGTATGCCTCTACCCCTTCTTTTGCAGCCTCTGTTACTAAATACTGGCGCATATCAGGCTTAACTAACGTAAAACATATAAGTGCTTGATTACTCTTAGCAATCGAAATCACTTCTTTTAATGTCCCTGTATCTTCTACATACGGTACACGTCTAATATCAGGAGCAAACGGGAATTGCCCCATTGCTGCTCGAACAACCAAATCAGCCGTTTCCCCTACAGAGTCAGATACGACATATACGATTTTATTATCCATTACATTACCTCACTTTAAACAAATTACACTTATTCGTTATTTACTAAATTTACAAACGCACGTGTAATATTTGTTTTTGTAATTCGCCCAATCACTTCTAAACCTTGTTTCGTATCTTTTACAACTGGCATTGCATCAATCTGTCTTTCTATTAATTCCATCGCAATATCATATAAAGAATCCTCTCTACGACACATCGCAATGTTTGGCATCCTTGTCATGATAATATTAACCGGAAGAGAGGTTAAATCCTGCTTTCCTAAGCTCGCTCTTAATAAATCTTTACGAGACACAACACCAACTAATAGAGTCATCTGATCTACAACGAACAATGTACCAACGTCCTCTAAAAACATCGTACAAATTGCATCGTATACGGAAACATTTTTATCAATTACAACCGGTCTAGATTGATAATCTTGTACTTTAATTTTCTTAACAGCTTCAGATAATAGCTGCCCCCCAGTTTTACCCGTATAAAAATAACCTACGCGTGGACGTGCTTCTAAATAACCAGCCATCGTTAAAATTGCTAAGTCTGGTCTTAGCGTCGCACGTGTTAGACCCAATTGCGCTGCAATTGATTCCCCTGTAATAGGACCGTGATCTTTTACAATCTGAATGATATGTTCTTGCCGTTTATTCAGCTCTATGATAATCACCACCTTTAATGCACAACGAAAAAAGTTATACTATCTCTTAAATATTATATACTAAATATGCTATTCGAAAAAGAAAGTATGTAAAAAGGACCGTATACGGCCCAAAATTATATTTGAAACTTATCAAGTTGTTCTAAAAAACGTCTTGATTTCAAATAAATTCCGCAATATTCATCATAATATGTATTCAATACTAAACGCATTTGTTTTTTTGTGCTATCCTTTACCGATACATTTCCGAGCCTATGTAAATCGAAATGGAAGAAAAGACGTAATAATTTATGAACAGCTTCTCCTACCGGTATACGATATGGGTCTTGCTCTGCATGACGTGAGCACAGAAAACCGCCTTCCCTTACGGAGAAGGCGACAAAGTCTGTTTCTTGATGACAAATCGCACATGTATCAAAGTACGGGCGCATCCCTAATACCGGAAGCATTTTCGTTTGATAAATTAATGATAATACTTCTGGATCAACACCCTCACACATATAATGCAACGTTTGATATAACATTTCAAATAAATACGGATTATGTTTTTTATCTTCTGTTGCTTTATCAGTTAACTCAACAATAAATGATGCATAAGCAGTTAAAAATATATCCTCGCGAATTTCTTTCATAGTTGAAATAATCTCGCCTTGTTGCAATGTTCCAAGCCCAGATCCCATTTGAATAAGAAAATGGCCATGTGTCATTAATTGCGACACAGATGCTAATCGGCTTTTCGGTTTTTTTGCCCCTCTTGCCATTGCACTTACCTTACCAAGTTCTCTTGAGAATATTGTAACAATCTTGTTCGTTTCTCCGTAATCTGTCGTACGGATAACGATGCCCTCAACTTTTTGAAACATGTTCGTCACCATCCAAGGTTTGAACAAAACGGGTCAAGAAATTGGAGAGTCTAGATGCGCTAGCTCCTCTTCATGTTGATCCATCTCATCGTTTACGTCTTTTTCCATTTCTTTCAAAAGCAAGTACGTTTCAATGCTTCCTGTTTTGGAGAAAAACTTCCAGGTAAAATCTAGCATAAGAATCCACCTTTCTCAATAAGCGTAGCCTATAAACCAATTTCCTTTGTTGTTATTAAATTGACCCATTTTGTCCATTTTCATGTGAGAAAAATTTTTCCTAATTTATCAAAGTTCATAAAAACCAATAATCAGTGGATGAACCAACCATCCACTGATTACAACTTTACTCTATTTTAGTACTCATCCTCGCGGAAACCTAGGTCACGAAGCTGAGACATTTTATTACGCCAATCTTTTTGCACTTTTACCCATACTTCTAAAAATACTTTAGAACCAAGTAGCGCTTCAATATCAAAACGAGCTCGCTTACCAACTTCTTTTAACATTTTTCCTTGTTTTCCGATGATGATTCCTTTTTGTGATGCACGTTCAACAACAATCGTTGCATTTATATAAACTGCCCCGCCCTCACGCTTTTGAATCGCATCGATAACAACAGCCACAGAATGCGGCACTTCTTCACGTGTTAAATGTAGTACTTTCTCACGAATAAGCTCTGCAATAATAAATCTCTCCGGATGATCCGTTACTTGATTCTCTGGATAGTATTGTGGTCCTTCTGGTAAATACTTTTTAATTGTTCCAATTAAAGCGTCCACATTATTACCGTCTAACGCAGAAATTGGTACAATCTCTGCAAACTCATGTAGTTTACGATATTGATCAATTAACTCTAGTAATTGCTCTGGATGAAGTTGGTCAATTTTATTAATGACTAAAAATACTGGTTGTTTCGTTTCTTTTAATTTCTCAATGATGAATTCCTCACCACGACCAAATCCTTCAACTGCATTAACCATAAACAGAACAATATCAACTTCTTTTAATGTCGTTTGCGCCATCTTTACCATGAAGTCGCCTAATTTATGTTTAGGTTTATGTATTCCTGGTGTATCAATGAAAATAACTTGTGCATCATTTTCTGTATATACACCTTGAATTTTATTACGAGTCGTTTGTGGCTTATCACTCATAATAGCAATTTTCTGGCCGATAATACGGTTTAAAAATGTAGATTTTCCAACATTCGGTCTGCCAATAATAGAGACAAAACCTGATTTATAACCTTTTCTATTCATGTAAATCCTCCGCTAAAAATGCTCCTGGTAACAATTCTCCGACTGTCGTCTCTTGAACGTCACCATGTAAGTTTGATAAGTATACTTTCGTATCCTGTTTACATAATTCTACCATAACTTGTCGACATGCTCCACAAGGAGGTACTGGGCGCTTTGTATCTGCTACAACCGCAATGGCTACAAATTCTTTATCTCCTTCAGAAACCGCCTTAAATAAAGCTGTTCTTTCAGCACAATTACATAAGCCATATGATGCATTCTCAACATTACATCCACGATATACTTTTCCACCGCGCGTTAATAATGCTGCACCTACTTGAAATTTAGAATATGGTACGTACGCTTGTTTACGCGCTTCGATTGCTTCTAGAATTAATTGTTTACTATTCATATTCCCGCATCCTTCCTGTTCACAGCTATGAAGAGATACACTCTCTCATTAAAGGCCCTTACAGCACTTCCAAAGCTTAATAAAAGCTTCGGAATGCAACTATACCATATACGGTAAAAAGATAATAGCACCAATTATAACAGCTATAATTGCAAACAATAAAACCGCTCCTGCCGCAACATCCTTTGCAATTTTTGCAAACGGATGAATATCGGCAGTCGCTAAATCTACCGTTTTTTCCACAGCCGTATTTACCATCTCTAAACTCATTACACTCCCTATTACAATAAGTAATATCATCCACTCTATTTTCGTAATATGGAAATAAAAGCCGCAGCATATAACAATGACTGCGGCTAAATAATGGATTTTCATATTTCGTTCATGACGAAAACAAAAGAATATACCAGCTATAGCATATCCAAAACTATCTATAAGTTTTCCTTTTTTCATCGTCCTAATCCAAAAGCTTCTAAAATTTCTTTTTGTCTTCCGAACATTTCTTTTTCATCTTCTTCTGTCATGTGATCATAACCAAGTAAATGTAAAAAGCCATGTAACGCCAAAAATCCAAGTTCACGATCGAAAGAATGTCCGTACTCTTCAGCTTGCTCTTTCGCTCTTGGAATAGAGATAATAAGATCCCCTAACATGCGCGGCATCTCTGCACCAACAATCTCCATTTCTCCTTCTCCCATCTCTTCCATGGCAAAGGATATTACATCTGTAGGTTGATCTTTATCTCGGTAATCACGATTAATTTCTCTAATGCGCTCATTATCTACAAATGTCACCGATACCTCCGCACCATCCTCGATATTTTCCATTTGAGCTGCTTTTTCTAACACTTCACGAATTAAACTCATATACTCTTCTTTTACTTCTTCTGTTTCATCAATAAAATCAATTAACAAACTCATTCTTTCTCCTTTTCTTCCGGAGGTTCCGGATATGTAATACGCGAATGGAAAATACCATTTAACGTTTCACACAACGTTTTTCCAACGATTTGTAGTTCCTTAAACGTCAAATCACATTCACTAAATTGACCGTCTTGCAGTCGATCTTTAATAATACTTTGCACCAAATTATTAATTTGTTCTGGCGTTGGGTGATTCATAGAACGTACCGCAGCTTCTACACTATCAGCAATACCAACAATTGCCGATTCTTTCGAAGTTGCTTTTGAACCTGGATAACGGAACATCTCTTCTGTATATTTTTCTTTATCTTCTTTAATAGCTTTATAATAAAAATATTTCAGTAACGTTGTACCGTGATGTTGCCCAGCGATATCAATAATTTCTTGTGGAATATGATATTCTTCGAGCATTCTTACTCCATCCGTTACGTGAGCAATTATAATATCTTTACTCGTTACAGGATCTAATTTATCATGCGGGTTTTTAATTCCCATTTGGTTTTCAATAAAGAATTGCGGTTGTACTGTTTTTCCTACATCATGATAATATGCCCCTACACGCGCTAATACACCATTTGCCCCAACTGCTTCACAAGCAGCCTCAGAAAGATTCGCTACCATTACACTATGATGATATGTCCCTGGCGCTTCTAACAAAATTCTGCGTAAAAGCGGATGATTTGGACTTGATAGTTCCATAAGCTTCATACTTGATACGATTCCAAGTCCACTTTCTAAATATGGTAAAATCCCCATAGCCAAAACGGATGATATAATCCCTGAAAGTGAAGCCATTAATAATTGCGTACCAATTTCAAGAGGCGAAAAATTCCCATTACGTAATAATAAGAGCGCCGCTAATACGACTACATTTAATACAGAAACGAGTATACCAGCTTGTAAAATCATTGTACGACGATTTTTTTCTCGCAAGAAAATACTAACCGATAATGAACTTAACAATACGTAAATCCCTACACTATAATTTAATGTACTCGTTACTCCTTCATTAAACATAATACTTCCGCATACAGAAAAAATCATACTCGTTAAAAAGACAAATCGATCACCAATCATTAGTTTTACAAGTATTGTTCCCATCGCAACTGGGACAACATATGCAATCCCTGCGTATTCAAGTTTTTGAAACAAACTAATGATTTTCATTAAGACGATTGTGATAGACAAAATTGTAATATACGCTAAAACATACGGTCTATCTTCTCTTTTTCTCTTTAAAAATAATTCAAATTGTTTATGCATAAAGTATAGTAATACACCAATGAGTACCGCTAATCCAACATAAGGTTGAAAGCCGTTCCCTTTTTCTAACAAACCAACTAATTTCAACTGATTATACACATCACTTGAAATCGTTTCACCTTCTCTAACAAGAACTTGTCCTTGAAGAATATAAACAGGTGGAACTAAATCTTCCTCTGCTTTTCTCTTCTCTTTCGTTAAGATCGGGTCATAAAAATAGTTCGCTGAAATTGCATATCTTCCTAGCGCCTTAATTGACTCTTTTAAACCATTATCAACATTAACACTATTCATCTCACTTACATATCGTTCTTTCGCATCTTTCAATTCGTCCATTTTAATATGCTCAGTCATGATACTATTAATCGCTGTGACCGCAGCATCTTTCGCTAATACTAATTGGCTCGAATCTGCATTAATCAAATTTAGTAAGTTTGAATCAGATAATTCTTTCGTTAAGTCAGCGGGTAGTTTCTTTTTTAACTTATCCACTTTCTCAGCATCAGTCATCTTTTTTTGATCATCCGGTCCAACAGCTTTAATCTCTTGCACCACTTCATCCACTTTAGCAAAGACGTCATTCACAATATCAACTTTGTTTTGTTTATACTCACTTTTATATGTATATTGATCTTCAACTTTTGTAGCGGCTTCTTTTTTCTTTTTATCCGTTGTAACTTTATCTTCAATTTTTATAGGAGAATGGATTGTCTTTTTCGCAATAGAATACATATTAACATCTAATTGTTCTGGTTTTACATTATTCATAAGCGCAAAAAACAGCACTGCTCCTAACACAACGTAAGAAATCCAACTTAGTTTTTTCGAATGTTGTAAATTACGAAACCACTTAGAAATTTCTTGAGATCTTGACATGATTTCAATACCTTCTCCTCTCCAGAAATAAAGTGAAACTATTTATAGCTTTCATTTCTTCTACCCAACGATACTTTGAGGCAACATTTTACACACCAGTACCTATAGTTTATTTTCCTTATCTTTCATGATAGTAAAAAATATGACATTCGCCAACCTTATCATACAAAAAGAAATGATCCTGACAAATAGGATCATTCCATTTTATCATATGCCTCAATAATACGTTGCACCAATGGATGTCTCACAACGTCCGTTTGTTCTAATGTAATAAATGACAGACCTGATACACCAGATAAAATATTAGCAGCTATAGATAGCCCTGATTTTACCCCTTTTGGCAAGTCTACTTGTGAAGGGTCCCCTGTAATAACCATTTTAGAGCTAAAACCTAATCTTGTTAAAAACATTTTTATTTGAGCACCCGTTGTATTTTGAGCCTCATCTAAAATAACAAATGAATCATCAAGCGTACGCCCCCTCATATAAGCAAGCGGAGCTATTTCAATTACTCCCCGCTCCATCATACGCTGCGTATATTCTTGTCCAAGAATATCATGTAAGGCATCATATAATGGACGTAAGTATGGATCTACCTTCTCTTTCAAATCCCCTGGTAAAAAACCTAAATTTTCTCCAGCTTCTACAGCAGGTCTTGTTAAAATAATTTTCTTTACATATCCTTGTTTTAAAGCTCTCACAGCCATTACTACAGCTAAGTATGTTTTTCCAGTTCCTGCAGGCCCTATCCCAAAGACAATATCATTCTTCTTCATCGCATGAATATATCTTCTTTGCCCCATTGTTTTTACACGAATGGATTTACCTTTTGCAGTCTTGAAAATTTCTTCTTCATATAACTCTTCAAATTGAGCAATTTTCCCTTGTTGCGCGAGCTGAATTGCATACGCAACATCTCTCTCTGAAATTGATATACTTTTACGAATTACAACAAGTAATTGCTGTAAGATTTTTTCTACGAGTGTCACCGTTTCAACTGCTCCAGATACATGAACAGTTTCTCCTCTAGTTACGATCGATACATTCAGTTCTCGTTCAATTACTTTTAAATGTGCATCATTGACTCCAAAAAGAGCGATTGCTTCGTTAGTATTTTCCAATTGTTGGTTCATTTCTACTAATTGTTCTGCCATTACTCAGTCTCCTTGAATATCGGATTCGGATATTGGTTGTGGCTCTGCAATATTTTCAACCACAGTATAATGCAATGTGACTTTTAGTTGATCCGCCTCAACCTCTTTACTCAAAATCTTATCACTTACAATCATAGCATGTTCATCCAATTTTTTCTTTAGTTCTTTTTCGGCCATCTCCTTCGCTACTTTCAGCGCTTGCTTTTCTGTATATTCTCGATTCGCTTCTTCCTCTTCTCTCACAACATCTTTTTCATATGCAATCGGCAGTGTAAAACCAAATAATTTCACATCATGCTTTACACTTTCAGTACGAGAGCGTTTATACTTATCATGCTGAAATCCCCATATTTTTATTTTCGTATCCCCGAATTTAAGAAAATGTTCATTGTATACATTACCAGTATACACTTGGAATTGCGTCTTTAGCGGAACATCTACCTTAGATGTATACCACGTTTCGCCATACACAATACCTTTCGCTGAAACAATCGTCGGACTTTCCTCATTACCATATATTCCCGATACGAGAATCTGCCCTTTTTCTACATGATCATTCTTCAGTACAACCGGCTTTCCAACTTCTACAAACGTTTTTGTAATAATCGCTTCTTTTTTTGCTACTAAATTTTGCGGCCTTTGTTCCTTTTCTTTTTTTGGTTCGTTTTTTTCAACAATTTTAAAATGATACGTCGTTCCTCTTACTTCTAGTCCCGCCCAAGTAATGGCATTAATATTATCTGTCAAATGGCGTTGTACATCTTCTACATTCGGCATTTGAAATTGTAGTTTCCCTTTTTTAATACCCATTTTATCCAATTCTTTCATCAATATATATTCTGTTTCGGGTTTTGCTCCTGTAATTTCAATTTTCCAAACCATATTTGACATTGCAATCACGCCAAAAAAGAAAATTAAAAACCCAATTAAAAATCCACTATTTTTAATTAAACGCTTATTCCAAAAAGGAAAGCCATAACGTCCAATAAAATATAATTTACATTCATTTTTTCTATAAATTGGTTTTATTTTTTTCACATCGCGTAACAACATACAAAAAACTAACGTTTCATCAGCTATTTTCTTAACATCCCAAACTAACAAATTCCTCCGTACACATTCATTAACAAACCGTTCCGCTCCTCTACCTTCAATCCGCACTTTTACATATCCAAGCCACTTTATAAACCATTTATTTTTCATTTACCACCTTCACTGCCTTTCTAAAAGTAGATATACTACTTTTTATTTGAAGCATTAAAATAGCTCGTACTAAAATGAAACAAATTAAAACTGTAATCGGTCTCTATCAACGAAACTTTTACAGGATAAAGAAGAAAAACTTCACAAATGGAAGTTTCACTTCAATCACCTTTTTTTTCATTTTCTAAAAATGTTACTTGCTCAATTATCCCTTCGAGCAAAAGCTCTTCTGGAAGAATCGTTTTAATAACAAAGGATTGTCCTTTAATTAGTAATTGACCATGTTTTAAAAGCAATCGCACTTCTTTATCTGAAAACACTAATAGCCCCCGATGATTTTCTATATAAATATGTATTTGCCCAACAAGAGTAATCCGAGGCAGATCCATTAATACATCCACTGGTAGGTCTACTTGTTTTGTTAACCAATTTTTCATTTGTTCTAATTTCTTCATCTCGAAAGACCCCCTCCTCATCCCATATATATGTATTTCTTCACAAGTGCCTATCGTGTTATAACGACTTCACTAACATAACTATATTCTGTAAGAGTTCATCTCATGTTAATTAAAACAGTCGCTATATGAAATCATATTTATCAGGACAATGATGGATCAGAGAATGTTACCCATAATAATAGAAGTATTAATACAAGAATATGCGCCCTCAGGGGATATCAGTACAAGTTAAATTAAGAAATTGAGCCTAGCAAGAAGTTGGAAACTTGAAAAAACCTGTTACAATTCGTTCTGGACGTGACATACTGACCATAGAATAAGTAGTTGTCATTCATTAGACAAATGAGATAAAATCCGAAAAAGGAAATTGCTCCACTCTGAATTTTGCGGTGTAAGTAAGAATATTTTATAGGTGGTTGTTATATGAATTTCAAAAAAATATTAGGATTCATTAAAAAACAAAAAAATGAATTAATAAGCGAGGAAATACGAAAGGAAATTGGATTTAGTCAAGAAATTTTGAATGTTATAAAACAAGTTACTAACAGCAGCATCCAGCCCTTTTATGCAACTGATTCAAAATCTAAACTAGCCGGAGTCTCTTTCGTTACCTTTGAGGATTCTGCTGAACAGCAAGTTATAAAACTTCAATCTGAGGTTCAGAAACTTGGATACTTAGCTTTTATTTGCGAAAGAAGTTTTAGTCAAGGAAGTAAGAGTGAGTGTAGAATTGCAATTACACAAGGAAATGACCAATTTGATATCCTTACAATCCAACAAACAAATGGCGTTAATTACGAAGTTAGCAATATAGATGTTATTTTTAAACTAAGAAAATGGAATGATCGCTATCCTTTTATCATAATCGGTGCAGATCATGACTGGGTTGATGCCATTTTTAGCGCGTTACCTACAGACGAAGAAATGCAATCTTTCGCGCAAGAAATGTATGAATTTTGTCCAGATATAGTGGAACAAGGAACAGAAAGCATTGAGGAGTTAGTCGAAGAAATTAAGAAAACGAAAAAGCTTTTTTTATGGTGGGATTAATCATAACTAAGGCCGTTACCTTTTTTTACATACCAGAGGCGTTTCTATCACTTACAGAAACGCTTTTTAAGCAATATAGCGTTTTTCCTTAATAAGAACAATAAAAAAACGTCTCATACGAAATGAGACGTTTTTTTATGCTAATAGCTGGATAACCAACTTATTCACAAGTGATCCGTCTGTTTTACCTTTTACTTTCGGCATAACAGCAGTCATCACCTTACCCATATCTGCTTTAGAAGTCGCACCAACTTCAGAAATAACTTGCTTGATTACATCAACTAGTTCTTCTTCAGTTAATTGCTCTGGCAAATATGCGCTTAAAATCTGAATTTCACTTTGCAGTTTATTAACAAGGTCTTCACGACCAGCTTTTTTAAATTCAAGGAGGGAGTCCTTATACTGTTTTACTTCACGAGCTAAAACTGTTACTTCCTCTTCTTCAGTAAGAGTATGTTGCAGTTTAATACCTTCATTTTGTAAAGCAGCCTTAACCATACGAATAACGGTTAATTTTTCTTTTTGTTTATTCTTCATCGCTTGTTTCATATCATCGTTTAAACGACCGAGAAGACTCATAACTTACACCCTCTCTTAGAATTTACGCTTTCTTGCCGCTTCAGATTTCTTCTTACGTTTTACACTTGGTTTTTCATAAAACTCGCGCTTTCTTGCTTCAGCAAGTGTACCAGTTTTAGAAACCGATCTTTTAAAACGGCGAAGTGCATCCTCCAAAGACTCGTTTTTACGAACGACTGTTTTTGACATTCTCTTTCCCTCCCTCCGAAACATCACACTTACATACTAACTTCAGCATGCAAAAAGAAACACTTCTTCAGCATGTCTTTTACGATTATAATACATTTTATCACTTCAGGTCAACTATTTGGCAGAATAAAAGAAGAATAGAAGCATTTCCTTTTCAAAAGTTATACAAATAGCTAGTATCCTTCTTTCATGAAGACAACTATATTTTTATCATTTCAACTTTTTTCATACAGGGATGCACGAAACGCCTCTCCACCTTCTAGTACTTAACCGCTTCAAATAAAGAAAGCATGCAAACCGTTTCCGGTTGCACGCTCTTTTTTATGCGCTTGCTGATTCATTTTTCACATCATCTTCAAGAACACGAACAAATTGCGCTTCGTTATATGGATAGCCAGCTTTCGTAATTTTCACTTTCACTAGCTTACCAATTAATTCTTCTGATCCTTCAAATACAATTTTCAAGTAGTTATCTGTATACCCTACATATAACCCTTCACGGTCGCCGTCTTTAAATTGCTCTTCTGGAATAATTTCAAGCACTTCACCTTCAAACGCTGATGCATATTCTTTCGCTAATTGATTAGATAGCTCAATTAAACGATGAACACGATCGTTCTTCACATCTTCAGGAACTTGATCTTCCATGCGTGCTGCAGGTGTTCCTGTACGTTTTGAATAAGGGAACACGTGTAACTCAGAGAAGCGGTTCTCTTTAATGAAATTGTATGTTTCCATGAATTCTTCTTCTGTTTCACCTGGGAAACCAACGATTACGTCAGATGTAATCGCAAGGCCTGGTAACGCTTCTTTCAAACGATCTAAACGCTCTTGGAAGAATTCCATCGTATATTTACGACGCATACGTTTTAATACAGTATTAGAACCAGATTGTAACGGAATATGCAAGTGACGTACAACTACTTCAGATTTATCTAACACTTCAATTACTTCATCTGAAATTTGACTCGCTTCAATAGAAGAAATACGAAGACGTTTTAATCCGCCTACTTCCGCTTCCATATCACGAAGTAATCCAGCTAAGTTATAATCTTTTATATCTTCGCCGTATCCACCTGTATGAATACCCGTTAATACGATTTCTTTATAGCCTGCATCCACTAATTGTTGTGCTTGTTTAATAACCTCTTTTCCATCACGAGAACGCATTAAACCACGCGCCCAAGGAATGATACAGAATGTACAGAAGTTATTGCAACCCTCTTGTATTTTTAAAGACGCACGTGTACGATCCGTGAAATAAGGTACATCAAGTTCTTCGTACACACGTGTTTTCATAATATTGCGGACAGCATTAATTGGTTGACGCTCTTTACGGAATTCTTCGATGTAACCTAACATCTTTTCACGATCCTGTGTACCAACTACAATATCTACACCTGGAATCGCCATAATTTCAGCTGGAGATGTTTGTGCATAACATCCCGTTACGCAAATAACTGCATCTGGATTTTGACGCACAGCACGTCTGATTACTTGACGGCTTTTTTTGTCCCCAGTATTCGTTACTGTACATGTGTTAATAACATATACATCAGCTTTCTTTTCATATTCTGTTCTTTCATAACCACCTTGTTTAAACAATTGCCAAATGGCTTCTGTTTCATAGTGGTTTACTTTACAACCTAACGTATGGAACGCAACAGTTGACATTGATCATCACCCCATCAATTCAAAATGATACGAAGCAGCACTTAACGCGTATAACGGCGCCGTTTCTGTTCTTAAAATTCTTGGTCCTAAACTACATGGTACAAATTTATGTTCACGAAGCGCTGTAATCTCTTCCTCAGCTAAACCGCCTTCTGGGCCAAATACAATCAATAGCTTTTGACCTGGTTTCATTGTCGTTAAAGCTTTCGCAAAATTAGATTTCTCGCCTTGTTTCGCTTCCTCTTCGTAAGCAACAAGACAAACATCATACTCACCACTCATTGTAAGCAGTTGCTTAAATGATGCCGGAGCATGTACTTCCGGAATTTCACTTCTATGTGATTGTTCCGCAGCTTCTTTCACAATTTTTCTTAAACGCTCAACTTTTTTATCAGCTTTTTTCGCATCCCATTTTACGATAGAGCGAGATGCTTGAAATGGTAAGAATGCAGCTGCCCCAAGCTCAGTTCCTTTTTGAAAAATCAACTCTAGCTTGTCTCCTTTTGGCAGTCCACTTGCAATCGTCACGAAAACAGGAAGTTCACTTGACGCCTCTACCCATTCTACAATAGCCGTATTAATAAATTCACTGGTAATTTCATCAATTGAACATACTGCTGTTTTTCCGTTTACACAGCAGTAAATTTGATCGCCAGCTGTCATACGCATTACTCTCGCAATGTGATGTACATCATCACCTACAATGCGAATCTTTGCTTCACTTACATGTTTTTCTTCTACAAAATAACGTTGCATATAATCACCTTAGTAGAGTTTCGTTCCTTTCGTAAGTCAACACTTACGAAAAGAACGAAACATTATCATTTTTCATATAACAAACGGCAAGTCCCTCACCTTATAGTGAGAGACTCCCCTTTTCATTATAGACTAAAATCTATATTACGCATTTCGTGCAATAATTGCTACCCAATCTTCCATTCGTAACACTTCTTCAATTGTAAATCCAGCTTGTTCTAACGCCTCAGAAATTACTTTTTCCTTCGCAGCAATAATGCCCGATGTAATAAATAATCCACCTGACTTCACAACTCTCGCTGCATCTTCAGGGAATAAAAGAATAATTTCTGCTAATAAGTTAGCTACGATTAAATCAACAGGACCTTCAATACCTTCTAAAAGACTATTTTGCCCAACAGACACGATATCATCTGTTTTATTTAAACGCACATTCATTTCTGCACTTTCAACTGCAACCGGATCTAAATCATATGCTTGAACAGAAGACGCACCTAATTTTGCCGCTGCAATACTAAGCACACCAGAACCTGTTCCTACATCAATGATAGTGTCACCTGGCTGTACTGTTTTTTCTAAAGCACGAATACACATCGTTGTTGTTGGATGAGTTCCTGTACCAAACGCCATACCTGGGTCTAATTCAATGATTTTTTCATCAGGAGAAGATGGTGTATATTCTTCCCACGTCGGTACGATTGTGAATGTATCAGAAATTTGTACTGGATGGTAATATTTTTTCCAAGCAGTAGCCCAATCTTCTTCATTGACTTCGTTAACGGTAATATTTCCAGTACCAATTTCAATGTCGTAAGATGGAAGCACATCAATAGATGATTTTACACCTGCAATCGTTTCATGTAAAGAATCCGTTTGCGGGAAATATGCTTTTATTAATACACCTTCCGCCGGATATTCATCTGGATTCAATGCATAAATTTCACCATATTGTTGCTCGCGCTCTTTCGTTAACTCCGCTGGATCCTCAATCGCAACTCCGCTAGCACCAGCTTCATGTAAAATATGAGAGACAGCTTCTACTGCTTCTTCTGTTGTATGAATACTAATTTCTGACCATTTCACAATTTACCAACTCCATTTTTTATTTCCATTATTCCCCTTTGAAAGCACGTTTAAGCTTTCCGAATAAACTATCATCCTGCTCTTCTTGTCCTGCAAATTCACGTAATAAATCTTTTTGCTGTGAAGTCAATTTCGTCGGTACAACAACACGAACGACTACATATTGATCTCCTTGGCCGTATCCACGTACGTTCGGAGCACCTTTTCCTTTTAAGCGGAATTCTGTTCCAGTTTGTGTTCCTGCTGGAATTTTCAGCTTCACTTTACCATGAACAGTAGGAACTTCCACTTCATCACCAAGCGCCATTTGCGCAAATGTTAATGGCATTTCGCAAATAATGTGATCTCCTTCACGCTCGAAGAATTCATGATTTCTTACATGAACGACAACATATAAGTCTCCTGCTGGTCCGCCATTTACGCCGGCTTCACCTTTTCCAGACACACGAATTTGTTGACCATTATCGATACCCGCTGGAATTTTAACATTGATTTTTTTACGCTTACGAACTTTACCTGAACCGTGACATGTCGTACATTTTTCTTTAATAATTTGTCCAGTTCCTGAACAATGACCACAAGCTTGACGGTTTACGATACGACCAAACGGTGTGTTTTGTTCTACACTCACTTGACCAGAGCCTGAACAATGTTTACATGTTTCTTTTGAAGTTCCTGGTTTTGCTCCACTACCTTTACAAGTATCACATGGATCTTCTACTGGAATTTCCACATTTAATTCCTTACCAAAAATAGCTTCTTCAAAATCTAAAGTGACTTGATATTGTAAGTCAGCACCTTGGCGCGGAGCATTTGGATCACGACGTCTGCCGCCGCCACCGCCAAAGAAAGAACTAAATATATCTTCAAAACCGAAGCCACCGCCGAAGTCTCCTCCGCCGCCAAATCCACCGAATCCTTGATTTGCACCAGCATGACCAAATTGATCGTACTGCGCACGCTTTTGATCATCACTTAACACTTCGTATGCTTCTTGTACTTCTTTAAACTTTTCAATTGCATTTTCTTCTTTGCTTACGTCTGGATGGTATTTTTTAGCCAAACGACGATACGCTTTTTTTATTTCATCTGTTGAAGCGCCCTTGCTAAGTCCAAGGACCTCATAATAGTCTCGTTTACTCATAAATTTACAACCCCCGAATCTTTCACATAAACGTAATTTTAACACCGAAAGAAAGTGCTTTGCAACAAAGTTTCCTCACTTACAGTATGCAAAGCGAAAAACTTAAGATCCTCACACATCGCTTCTCATTCGTGAAAAAAGCCAAAGTCAAGGCACGCTTGACTTTGACTTTTTGTCATCTTACTTATTATGTTTACAGTTGAATTACTTGTCTTCTTTTACTTCTTCAAACTCAGCGTCAACTACATTGTCTTTCTTCGTGCCAGCGTCTTGTGCACCTTGCGCACCTTCTGCTTGACCAGCAGCTGCTTGAGCTTGCTCGTATAATTTAACAGTTAATTGTTGTACGATTTCTTGTAAAGCATCTTTTTTCGCACGAATTTCTTCAAGCTCGTTTTTCTCAATTGCAGCTTGTAATGCTTCTTTCGCTTCTGTTGCTTTTGCAACTTCAGCTGCATCTACTTTACCTTCTAAATCTTTTACAACTTTGTCTGTTTGGAATACAAGTTGGTCAGCTTCGTTACGAAGTTCAACTTCTTCCTTACGTTTTTGGTCAGCGTCAGCATTTGCTTCCGCTTCTTGTACCATACGTTCTACTTCTTCATCAGAAAGACCTGAAGAAGATTGGATTGTAATAGCTTGCTCTTTGCTTGTTCCTAAGTCTTTCGCACGTACGTTAACGATACCGTTCGCATCAATATCGAATGTTACTTCGATTTGTGGAATACCACGTGGTGCTGGTGGAAGGTCAGTTAATTGGAAACGACCTAACGTTTTGTTGTCAGCTGACATTGGACGCTCACCTTGTAATACGTGAATGTCTACTGCTGGTTGATTATCCGCAGCTGTCGAGAATACTTGTGACTTACTTGTTGGAATTGTAGTGTTACGCTCGATTAATTTCGTGAACACGCCACCCATAGTTTCAATACCTAAAGAAAGTGGAGTTACGTCTAATAATAGAACGCCTTCTACATCACCAGTAAGTACGCCACCTTGAACTGCAGCACCTAATGCTACAACTTCATCAGGGTTTACACCTTTATATGGCTCTTTACCAGTTTCACGTTTAATAGCTTCTTGTACAGCTGGGATACGAGTAGATCCACCAACAAGAATAACTTTATCTAATTCGCTTGGAGCAAAACCAGCGTCTTTTAATGCACGACGAGTTGGCTCTAATGTTCTTTCAACAAGACCTGCTGAAAGCTCTTCGAATTTCGCTCTTGTTAACGTTAATTCTAGGTGTAATGGACCAGCAGCTCCAGCACTAATGAATGGTAATGAAATTTGAGTTTGTGTTACACCAGAAAGATCTTTTTTCGCTTTTTCAGCTGCATCTTTCAAGCGTTGAAGCGCCATTTTATCTTGGCTTAAATCAATGTTATTTTCTTTTTTGAACTCAGCTACTAAGTGATCGATGATAACTTGGTCAAAGTCATCGCCACCAAGACGGTTGTCACCAGCAGTTGAAATAACTTCGAATGTGCCGTCTGCTAACTCAAGGATAGATACGTCAAATGTACCGCCACCTAAGTCATATACTAAGATTTTTTGTTCTTCGTCTTGTTTTTCTAAACCGTAAGCAAGTGCTGCTGCTGTTGGCTCGTTAATGATACGCTCAACTTCTAAACCAGCGATACGACCAGCATCTTTCGTTGCTTGACGCTCTGCATCGTTGAAGTATGCAGGTACTGTAATAACAGCTTTCGTTACTGTTTCACCTAAGTATGCTTCAGCAGAAGCTTTTAAGTTTTGTAAAATGATTGCAGAAATTTCTTGAGGTGTATAATCTTTACCTTCAACTTCTACTTTGTAGTCTGTACCCATATGACGTTTAACAGACATGATTGTATTTGGGTTTGTAATTGCTTGGCGCTTTGCAACTTCCCCAACTTGACGTTCTTCATTTTTGAAAGCTACAACAGAAGGTGTTGTACGGTTTCCTTCTGGATTTGGGATAACCTTTGGTTCTCCACCTTCCATAACAGCTACACAAGAGTTTGTTGTACCTAAGTCAATACCGATAATTTTACTCATGGCGAATCCTCCTAGTTTTATGTAAATTATTGATTTACTTTTACCATTGATGGGCGAATCACACGGTCTTTTAATTTATAACCTTTTTGGAATTCTTCCACAACCGCGTTTGATTCAAATTCACTATCTTCCACTTGCATAATAGCTTGGTGTTCATTAGGATCAAACTGTTTACCAACAGCTTCAATCACTTCCACACCTTCTTTAGTCAGCGCTTCTAACAATTGACGATGCACCATTTCCATGCCTTGTAACAAGGATTTCGTTTGCTCATCAGTCGCTTCCACTTGCATTGCTCTTTCAAAATTATCAAGAGCTGGCAAGATGTCTGAAACTAGACTTTGTGCTCTATATTTTTCAGCAGCCTGTTTATCCATTTGGACACGGCGCTTATAATTTTCAAAATCAGCTTGTAGACGTAATGTGCGACCTTCCGTTTCCGTTAGTTTCGCTTGTAACTCATCTACTTTTTCTTGTAAAAGAGCAGCCTCACTTTTTTCTTCTACAGTTTCTTCACTGTTTTCTGGCGTGACAGCTTCTTCAACTTGCGCTTCTTTTACTTCTTCTACCACTTGTTCGTTACGCTCTTCCACAATATTCACCTCCTTAAAAGGTATTAGGTATCATGCATAGCATGATTACCTAAGCATTATATATTACACACAGCAATGAAAATTTCATCACTTGAGCGAATGTATTACTCTCATTTACTTTTTAAGTCCATCAGTAAATTGTCTCGTAAATAACTGTAACAAACTAATTACACGAGAATATTGCATTCTCGTAGGACCTAAAATAGCAATTGTTCCAAGTTGCTCTTCGCCGATCGAATATGTTGCAGAAATTAAACTGCAATCCTCCATAGCCGTCGAAGTGTTTTCCCTACCAATTTTCACTTGAATCCCGACTTGTTTATGACGCAAAATGTCATAAAATTCGGCTTCATTATCAATCATGGTAAGCAAAGATCTAACCTTTTGAATGTCATGGAACTCTGGCTGCGAAAGCATATTTGCTTTTCCTCCAAAGTATATCTTTTCCGATAACGGAACTTGAAATGTACCATCTAACATTTTTATTGCACTATCGTAATTATGAACATACCCACGTAAAACTGTAACAATCTCCTTAAAGATTTTATTATGAAGTTCTTCCATCGGTACGCCAGATAGCTTTTCATTTAAAACATTAACCATTTTTTCTAAATCTGATAAATCAACAGATTCCGGAACGGTAATCGTTTTACTTTGTACATGCCCTGTATCAGTTACAATAATAGCGACTGCAGTTTGACGATCAAGCGGCACAATTTGTACATTTTTAAGTTTATTTGTACTTAACTTCGGTCCAAGAACAATGGCCGTATAATTCGTAAGTTCTGATAAAATTTGAGCAGATTGCTGTGCAATTTTTTCCGCTTCAAAAATTCTTTCAGCAAATAAATCTTTAATTTGTACAATTTCAGCGTTCGGTAAGTTTTGCGGCGCTAAAAGATGGTCTACATAAAATCGGTAGCCTTTCTCAGAAGGAACACGTCCAGAAGAACTGTGCGTTTTTTCAATAAAGCCTAATTCTTCTAAGTCCGCCATTTCATTTCGAATAGTAGCTGAACTAAATGTAATTTCATCTTTTTTAGCCAACGTTCTAGACCCAACAGGCTGCGCTGATCCAATAAAGTCATCAATAATTGTTTGTAAAATTAAGAGCTGACGTTCCGTAAGCATCTCATCATCACCTCTGTTAGCACTCTTTGTCTTTGAGTGCTAAATCTATTAATAACTTACCAAAATTGACATTCAATTGTCAACGGAAACGTCACGAAATAATGAAACTTTTTCACGCCTATGGAACATTTAATTAGTCAATCAAAAATGATTGGAATACTTCATTCCCTAATAATTTTCCTTTTCGCGTTAAACGCACATGTCCATTTTCCTCTTCAAGTAATCCTTGTTCTTGATTGCTTTGTAACTGCTTCGCGAAAACTTGATCCATCTCCACATTAAATTTATTGCGGAATGCCGTTTTAGAAACACCTTTTGTTTTTCGAAGTCCTAAGAACAGTTCTTCTTCCATTCTTTCTTTCTCCGTCACCTTATGAACATCTAAATACGGAAATCCTGTTTCATCAATTTTATTAAAATATTGCTTCAGCGGACCTACATTTTGAATACGTTCCCCATTCACATAACTATGAGCTCCAGCTCCAAAGCCATAATACTCTTCATTATTCCAGTATGTGAGATTATGTCTACTTTTATTTTCACCTTTTGAGAAATTACTAATTTCATACTGGTTATAACCGTGTTTCTCCATTTCATACATTACCATTTCATACATTTTAGCTTCATGGTCTTCACCCGGAAGACGCAATTTCCCTTTATTCATTAAGTTATAAAACACTGTTTTAGGTTCCACAATTAATGAATATGCCGAGAAATGTTGTACACCAAGCGTAAAAGCAATGTCTAATGTTTCCTTCACATCTTCTATCGTTTGTCCTGGCAAAGCATAAATAATATCTACATTAATATTTTTAAAGCCTACTTCCTGAGCTTCTCGAATCGCTAGGAATGCATCTTCCCTCGTATGCTTGCGCCCGATTTTCTCAAGCAGTTCATCACGGAACGTTTGCACACCAAAACTAATTCGATTCACTCCACCTTCTAGTAGTACATTCAACTTCTCTTTCGGTAGATCTCCTGGATTCGCTTCAAATGTCAATTCACAATTCGGAGCAAACGGACGCAAATGACGATTAATAATCTCGAGTAATTTTTTTGTCTGTTCCATATTTAACGCTGTCGGAGTTCCACCGCCCACAAAAATCGTTTTCATACTATCAAACGGAACTTTTTGAACCGTATTTATTATTTCCTTCTCTAAATAATCTAAATATTGATCAACCGGTTGGCGTTCAATAAACACTTTATTAAAATCACAATAGTGACAAATGTGCTGACAAAACGGAATATGAATATATGCAGCATGTACCAAATATAACTCCTACCTTTCTAAAAAGAAAACCTCCGCACTCCGGAGGATTCTCTACTTCTCTAACGTATTACGAATTTGTTCCATTCGCATTTTTCCCCAATCATACATCATTTCAACGATCGGTAAAAGTGACATGCCTAGTTCCGTCATATAATACTCAACACGAGGAGGAATTTCGGGATATACTGTTCGATCAACAATCCCATCTTCCATTAACTCTTTTAATTGGTTCGACAAAACTTTATGAGAAATGCTTGGGAATAACCGTTGTAATTCACTAAAACGATGAGGCCCTTCCACACCAAGATGCCACAGTATCACAACTTTCCACTTTCCACTAATAATAGAAAGCGTCAATTCCTTTTCACAATTAAAATTGCCATTTTGTATTTTATCTTGAATATCTTTTCGAATATTTTCGGACATTAACAATCTCCTAACTCTATATGAACTAAAAAGCTCTCTCATTATTGTAAATGAGAGCTGCTCAGATGTCTAAAAAGTAATTATACAGAAAAAAGAAGCCGCACAAACGACTTCTTTTTTATTTCAAATATTAGTTGTCATCCATTTTCAGTACAGCCATGAATGCCTCTTGTGGCACTTCTACAGAACCAACAGACTTCATACGTTTTTTACCTTCTTTTTGCTTATCAAGAAGTTTACGCTTACGAGAAATGTCACCGCCGTAACATTTTGCAAGTACGTTTTTACGCATCGCCTTAATTGTAGAACGTGCTACAACTTTATTTCCGATAGTCGCCTGAATTGGTACTTCGAACTGTTGTCTCGGAATTAATTCTTTTAATTTCTCTACAATTACTTTACCACGGTCATACGCTGAATCACGGTGTACGATAAATGATAAAGCATCCACTTGTTCATTATTTAAAAGAATATCCATTTTCACAAGTTTAGATGGTTTATAACCAATTAACTCGTAGTCAAATGATGCATACCCTTTCGTATTTGATTTCAATTGATCGAAGAAGTCATATACGATTTCTGATAACGGGATTTCATATGTTAATGTAACACGCGTTTCATCTAAATATTGCATATCAATAAACGTTCCACGTTTACCTTGGCAAATTTCCATTACAGCTCCAACATAGTCATTCGGAACCATAATTGAAGCCTTCACAAACGGCTCTTCTACACGATCGATAGACTGTGGATCTGGCATATTAGATGGATTATCAACAATAACATCTTCACCGTTTGTTAAATAAACTTTATAAATAACGCTTGGCGCTGTTGTAATTAAGTCAATCTTAAATTCACGTTCAATACGTTCTTGAATGATTTCCATGTGAAGAAGTCCTAAGAATCCACAACGGAAACCAAATCCTAACGCTTGAGATGTTTCTGGTTCAAACTCAAGAGCAGAATCGTTTAACTCTAATTTTTCTAACGCATCACGTAAATCGTTATAACGAGCAGAATCAATTGGATACAGCCCACAGAATACCATCGGGTTTAATTTACGGTAACCTGGTAACGCCTCTGCAGCTGGACGTTTCGCATGTGTAATCGTATCACCAACACGTGTATCACCTACGTTTTTAATAGATGCTGCTAAGAAACCTACATCACCTACTGTTAACTCGTCACGTTGCGTAGTTTTCGGTGTAAATACACCTACTTCTGTTACTTCAAATTCTTTACCCGTTGCCATCATACGTACTTTATCGCCAACTTTTACCGTTCCATTTACAACACGGATATAAGCAATTACACCACGGTACGGATCATATAAAGAGTCGAAAATCATACATTGTAACGGCTCTTCTGAATCACCTGCCGGAGCTGGTACTTTTTCAACAATTTGTTCTAAAATTTCTTCAATACCAATTCCAGCTTTCGCAGAAGCAAGTACCGCTTCTGATGCATCTAAACCAATTACATCTTCTACCTCTTGACGTACACGTTCTGGATCCGCACTTGGTAAGTCGATTTTATTGATAACTGGTAAAATTTCTAAGTTGTTATCGAGCGCTAAGTATACGTTCGCTAACGTTTGAGCTTCAATACCTTGCGCTGCATCTACTACAAGAATCGCGCCTTCACAAGCCGCTAAACTACGAGATACTTCGTACGTAAAGTCGACGTGTCCTGGTGTATCAATTAAATGAAGAATATACTCTTCACCATCTTTTGCTTTATAGTTTAATTGAACTGCGTTTAATTTGATTGTAATACCACGCTCACGCTCTAAATCCATAGAGTCAAGCAACTGAGCTTTCATTTCGCGTTGTGTTAACGCATTTGTTTTCTCTAAAATACGGTCTGCTAACGTTGATTTTCCGTGGTCAATATGAGCAATAATAGAGAAATTACGAATTTTGGACTGTCTTTTTGCTCTTTCTTCTTTGTTCATCTATGTTCTCAACTCCTAATAGTCTCGCCAATATACACTAGCACTGATTATATCAATAGAGCAACAAAGATTCAATGAAAACTCGTGCTGCTTACGATACAAATCATTCTATCTATATCTTATGCGAATAAACCATAAGAGACAAACCCTTTTCAAATTTTAAAACGGTTGTCTTACAAATCAGTAAAACAACCATCTCCCATGCTACTCTTAGCTAAAAATCCCCTTTATTTTCCCAACAACTATATCCGTTCCGAACTTCGTCATTTCATAAGCTACACTTGCTACCGCCATCCCAATTCCTTCTACAACATTAAAACTTCTTAAACGTTCTAATTGTTGTTGTTTTTCTGAAGCTGAAAACGAACTACCCAAAATTTCTGATTCAGCACCTGTACTCTCTGTCCCTGTCATATGAGCTATTTGTTCATACGACAATTGCCGATAACCTTTCATACTTTTCAAACCATGATTAGCAAGTGACACTCCTGCTATCATCATAAGTAAACATAAAGCTACACTACATATACACAAAAGCGCAAAACGACTCAAACTATTATCATCTTTCTCCCTCAATGTGTATACGCTCCCGTATTATCTTGATCAATTTGATGATGCAGCGCTGCATTTAAACCACTCGCTATTACATTCGCCATATCCTCAATAAAAGTATCTACTTCTTTTGGGGTCACCATTAAGTTATGACCAAGGGGCGATAGCACTTCATAAATCAACCTTCTTTTTTCTTCTTCTTCTAACGTACCAACAGCACCTAAAAACATATTTCGGCTCTTTTCATCTGGCATATCTTCTTCTGTTAATTTTTTCTTTTCTCCAAATGAAAATCCCGCTGGTAACAAAGATCTTGAAGGTTTGTTTCCTTCTTTCATCTCTCGACCAAAATGTTTCAAAATAAAATCAATTGTATCACTTGTAATCGAAACGGCATCGACCACAGTCGGAACACCAATTGCGATAACAGGGATACCTAATGTCTCTTTACTTAGTTCCTTACGTTTATTCCCAACCCCTGATCCAGGATGGATTCCAGTATCAGAAATTTGTATCGTGCTATTTACTCGTTCAATAGAACGGGCAGCTAATGCGTCAATCGCAATTACAAAGTCTGGATTTGTCTTCTCAATAATCCCATAAATAACATCGCTCGTTTCGATGCCTGTAATCCCCATTACCCCCGGCCGAATTGCACTAACAGGCCTGAATCCTTCTTCTACACTTTCAGGCTGCAATTGAAACAAATGTCTCGTTACTAATACATTTTCTACAACTATTGGCCCAAGAGCATCCGGTGTTACATTCCAATTCCCAAGACCTACAATTAAACAGCTCGCTTCTTTGGTAACACCAACCTCTTCTAAGAAATAAGAAAATTCTTTTGCAAAAATACGCTCCACTTTTTGTTGAAGTTCTGTATCTTGCTGACGTATACCTTGTACTTCAAGCGTTAAATAATTTCCAGGTTTTTTACCCATCGCTTCAGAGGCAGCTTCATCAATTGTTACTTTTGTAATTATAGTACCTTCTTCTTCCCTCTCTTTTACAATTACCCCCTGTACCCCTTTTTGTTCTTCTTGGCTTTCTTGCAACATTTGATGAGCTTCTACAGCAAGGTCAGTTCTAACGCTATATTTACTTAAATCCAATGGTTCTTTCATCGTATCTCCTCCGTAATTCATAGTAAATATCGTTAGATTTCCCAAAGTTATATAAGGTCATTCTTTCCTTTACGTGAAATTTCATGGATATACTATTGCAATTCTCTTCACCGTTTGATAGAATATCACTTGTTCTATGTAAGAATCGAGTCATTCGATTGCACCAGGGAGGTGAAAAGTATGGCAAACATCAAATCTGCTATCAAACGCGCTAAACTTAGCGAAGAGCGTCGTGCACATAACGCTTCTATCAAGTCTGACATGCGTTCTGCTGTTAAAACTGTAGAAGCTTTAGTTACTAATAACGATCTTGAAAATGCTAAAGAAGCTTTCAAAACTGCTTCTAAAAAACTTGACAAAGCAGCTCGTAAAGGTCTTATCCACCAAAACGCTGCATCTCGTCAAAAATCTCGCTTAGCGAAACAAGTAAACGCGTAAGGCGTTTAAAAAACGATCCATTTGGATCGTTTTTTTATATACAAAAAAAGTTCATGCACTAGGTACATGAACTTTTTTTGTGTCATCACATATGATTTAATCGCATTAAGAAAAACTCGAGCACAAGTTTCTTATCCATCTTTCCCGTCTTCATACTATAATCAGCTTCTGCTAATTCTATAATCACTTTTTTTAATTCTTCAAAAGAGAAAAATTTCGTTTGATTCATCGCCAATTTTACACGATACGGATGTACACCAATATGAGATGCAATTTGATTTTGCCCATAACCACGTTGCTGTAACTCTTTCACTTGATACAACAAACGGAATTGACTCACTAATAACGCAAGCAATTTAATCGGCTCTTCCTGCTGCGTAAATAATCCATCCAAAATTTGCATTGCACCTGCAATATCTTTTTTCACCACTTTTTCTGTCAAAGCAAATACATTTTGCTCAACTGATTTTGGCACAAGCTCTGCAACAAGTTTCGTCGTAATCTCTCCGCCCATACCAACGTATAACGTTAACTTGTCCATTTCCTTCGCCAACATCGTTACATTACTTCCCACAAGCTCTAGCAACAAACTAACAGCCGCGTTATCAATGTGCACATGCACTTCATCTGCACGAGCAATAATCCACTTCTGAACATCCTGCACTTGCATCGCATTCGCTTCTACTACATCTGCTGTTTTCTTTAATAGTTTTGTAATTTTTTTTCGCTCATCAAGTTTTTCGTAAGGCGCAACAAAAACAAGAATAGAAAATGGAGAAGGTTCACCAATGTATTCTTCTAAAATTTTTATATTTTGCTCTAACTTTTCTTTTTGCGAAGTCAGAAATAGCGGTGATTTTATTAACAGTACTTTCCGTTCTCCAAAGAAAGGAAGCGTACGCGCATCCTCAACCACATCTTCTAAATACGCTTCTTCTAAATCGTATGTCACAACATTAAACTCTCGATCTTCTTCTTCAAGTGCTTCTGTCGTAATAAGCTTTATCGTTTCATTTATAAAAAAAGCTTCCGTTCCATATATTAAATATAACGGAGCAAACTGTTTCTTTTTAATTTTTTTATGTATATCACTCATACTTTTTCCTACTCCCTAACTTGGCAATATATATTTATACTAATGCCCTAGCTTTTGTTTTACAAGTACAAAGGAACAGGCTTTATAACCCGTCCCTTTATTTATATTAAACGCCACGCAATAAGCCCCGGGTTTCTTATTGGTGTGCGGTAATCACCTTCCCTTTATTATTCGCAATAAAAATTTGAGTATAAGTGCCAACTGTTAACATGCTTGGAAACGAAAAACTCACATTACTTCATGATTTACAAGTAACAAAAAAGCTCGTTTTCTCTTCATATGGAAATTGTAGATTTTTTTCTGACAATATTTTATACTAAAGTGGAATGTTGGGGAGGGATTCTAAATGAATGATTTTGAACAAAACGTTCAAAGTAAACGCAATGACGCTATTGATTCAGGGGTAGGATTTATCGTCTCATTTGGTTTTTTCGCAACACTTTTCATCATTGCAACTGTTATTAAATTTATCGGTTCTTAAAGACTGCCACTTCATGGCAGTCTTCTCTTTTTCATCTATTATGTGTTTTATCATATGTGATTTTACTTTTAAAGGTTCCATTTTCCCCTTTAAAAACATAGGAAATAGCACCTTGCTTGTCCGTGCGCCATATCGCACTCCCCATCTTCTCAAAACGCTCTATCACTTCTTTATGCGGGTGTCCATACCTATTCTGCTTACCAACAGATATAATCGCTACACGGGGCTGTATAACGTTCAAAAAAGACTCTATAGATGACGTGTTACTTCCATGATGAGCAACTTTTAAAACATCTACTCGCAAATCTGGATAAGCAGATACTAAAAACTGCTCTCCTTCTTCTTCTAAATCGCCTGTAAATAGCCACGTCAATCCTCCAAATTTTGCCCATATTACAATTGAAGCATTATTTTCACTTTTTTCTTTTCCTTTTGGAGCTAAAACGAAAAATTCAGCTTCATTTACACTCCAACTTTCCCCTTCCCCCACTTCAGTTATTTTCATTTCCTTTTCTAACGCCTGTTTCTTTACTACTTTTTCTAATACTGCATCTTTTCCCTTTCGGCCAAATACAACTTCTTTTACAGGTATATATGATAATAATTCTTGCGCAGCACCTATATGATCTGCATCTCCATGCGTTACGATTAATTTATCAATTGTTTTAATACCTTCTTTTTGTAAATAGGGTATTAAAACATCATTTCCAACAGAAAATTCATGCTTTTTTTGTTGCCACTCTTCCTTATTGACACGAAGCGTTCCACCTGTATCAATAAGATAAACCCCTTTATCATACGGAAGGCGAATTAATATTGCATCACCTTGTCCAACATCAATAAATGTTACACTTCCACTTCCTCTAAAATATGGATATACATAATGACACGTGCTAATAAAAAGAAATATACTCACAACTATACAAACCATTTTTTTCGGCGCTCTCCTTTCCCAAACCATCAATATACTGACAATACTCGCGCAATATACAGCTACAAGATTGAAGAACGTTTTCCCGAAAATAAGCTGGTTAAATGGTAAACTTTCACAATAACTTAGAAAAACATTAGACATACTCAAGCCTATTGATAACACATCCGCAAATCCTTTTGCGAGAAACGGGACAATTGGCATACACAGTAAAATAATAATGCTACATGGTAATACAATGATAGATAAAAACGGAACGTATAAAAGATTGAGGAAAATGCTATATGGAGAAAAATAACCAAAGTGATATAACAAAATCGGAGTACTAACGAGCTGTGAAATGATAGAAATATAAATAGAATTTCGGATTACTCCGTTGCTACTCACTAACAATAACGGAGCAGACAAAAGTAAAGCGAAGCTACCTACAAAAGAAAACTGAAATCCAATATTAAAAACAAGATAAGGGTCATATATAAGCATACATATAGCTGTTACACTTAAAGCATCTAAACTAGATAAACGAATCGAGCACATAAAAGCAATCAACGTCAAAACTCCTGTTATAGAAGCCCTTATAACAGAGGGTGACGCCCCTGCTAAAACCATATACAAAGGAATACAAATGATAAGGCAAATTGTTGCTACCTCCCTCGTCGCACCACTTCTTAGCAAAATAAAATATACTATCACCATTAACAATACAATGTGCGAACCTGAAATTGCTAACAAATGTACAAGACCAAACTGTTGATATTGCTCTTCCACTTCAAACGTCATTTGTTGTCTATCACCAAATAGTAAAGCATTCATAAAAGCACCTGATTGCTCTGGAAACATCTCTGTAACTTTCGAGATTACTTGTTGCCTCAAAAGGAGAATCCGTTGCATGAGCGACAGTGATGTTTTATAGCATTCAGAAATATATGTAGCCTCAAATGTGAAATGAATATGTTGCTTGTATAAATAATCACGGTAATTAAAACCATGAAAATTCCGAGCTGTTTGCGGTTCTTTCCTCTCACCCTCGAATACACATGATATCCCTGCGTATAATTGTTGCATTTTTTCCTTTTCCAAGGCTGATTTTATTCTATAACTTAACTGCACTATATTTTTATTGTGATCTTCAAACTGAAAAGATAGGCGATCTCCATTAACAAGCGGTGTATTTTGTATAACCCCTCTTGTAACTCCATAGGACTCTCCTAGAGACTTATTCCACCCTTGAACATAGGAAGTGTATATAGCGCCACTAAAGCACGCTACAATGCAAAAAAAGAAGGTTTTACGCGAAGTGCGATATAAACAGAAGAAAACATTTAAAAAGAGGCAAAAAACTATCAATAAAAGTGACGAGGAAAAGGCAATTGCAATCCCTATTATAAACGAGATTGCAACATACCCCCATTGTTCCTGCAACTTATACTCACTCCTTATAGCATCATTTTTGCTTTCGTGAATACATGCTGTAATTCTTCCATTGATAAATTATCTTTTTCTAAAGACGCAAATAATTCTTTTAACTCCGTATAACGTTTTTGCTCCTCTAATGCAGCGATATCATATTCTAGCGGAACGTGCTTCACTGTTACATTCGCTTGTTCAAATAATTCTATGGCGTATGGATGATTTTTATAATCCTGCGCATAATAAACCGCTGTAATACCACTTTGAATAATTGCCTTACAACATTGTAAACAAGGGAAATGCGTAACGTAAATTTCTGCTTCCTCTGTTTTCGCACCAAACTTGGCACATTGTAATAAAGCATTCATTTCGGCATGAATTGTCCGAACACAATGATTATCGATTACGTAACAACCATCATCTATACAATGTACGCCACCTTTAATCGAACCATTATATCCACCAGCAATAATTCGTTTATCGCGAACGATTGTCGCTCCTACCGCAAGCCTTGTACATGTACTACGTAACGATAGTAGATGGCTTTGCGTCATAAAATATTGATCCCATGAAATTCGTTCCATATTTTTCACCTACTTTTTTGTCTACTTGTAGTGTAGCGAAAGAAGAAAAACTTCGTCAATCTTTTACGGAATAATAATTTGATCTTTTATCTTTTCAAGAGACTTCGCACCAATCCCATCAATCTCTAATAAATCTTCTATTTTCTGAAACGGACCATGCTCTTCTCGATATTTCAAAATACTTTCTGCCTTTCGAGAGCCAATCCCTGTAATTTTTTCCAATTGCTCTTTCGCTGCTGTATTTATTCGAATCTTGCCATCTTCCTTAGAAGAAGTAAACATCCCTTGTTCTGACTCATTTTTACTCGGTATATAAAGAAGCATTTGATCTTGTACAATTTGTGCTAAATTCACTTTTTTCATATCTACTTCTGATAAAAAACCACCAGCCTTTTGAACCGCATCCTTTACGCGATCTCCTTCCTTCATTTCATATACCCCTTCTTTATTAACCGCTCCTTTCACATCAATTATAATTGTTCTTTTCTGTTCCTTTGTATCCGATATTTTCGGTTTACCCTTTTTTTCTATCTCCTTCTCTTGCACATTCATTGTAATAGGCGTTCGTTCTACACTCTGATTTGTTTTCCAAAAAACAAGAAAAAGTAAAGTTCCAATAATAGCTACTAAACCTAACCACTTTTTCGGAAAATCCCACATCATTTTACACCTCTAATCATAAATTTATAACATCATTCATATTGTTTAGGAGAAAGCTGTTACGAAGGAGGGATGAAACTTTGAACATAGGAATTATAGGGACAGGAAACATGGGGAATATACTAATCGATGCATTTTTAGAAACCCGTGCTGTCAAACCTTCGTGCCTTACAATCATTAATCGGACGCCTGCCAAAGCATATCATATAAAAGAAAAATACCCTTCTGTTCATATAGCAAAAACAATCCCGGAAGTAATCGAACAATCACAACTTATTTTTATTTGCGTTAAGCCCATAGATATATACCCTATCCTAAAAAAATACGCTGAACATTTTTCTGATGAAACGTGCTTAGTTTCTATTACAAGTCCAATATCTCCATCACAATTAGAGACTCTCGTACCGTGCCACGTCGCACGTATCATTCCAAGTATCACAAATCGCGCCCTCTCTGGCGCCTCACTATTTACATTTGGAGATAATTGCTCTGAAGAATGGCAACAAAAACTACTTCGTCTATTCAAAAATATTTCTACACCTCTTGTAATAGAAGAAGATATAACACGTGTTTCATCTGATATAGCAAGTTGCGGTCCTGCTTTCTTTAGTTATTTACTACAATGCTTCATTAACGCTGCTGTAGATAAAACAAATATTACACACGAAGAGGCTACTACTTTAGTAAGTGAAATGGTCGTGGGGATGGGGAAATTACTTGAAAAAGAAATCTTCACATTACCTACCTTACAAGAAAAGGTTTGCGTGAAAGGCGGCGTTACCGGGGAAGGCATTCGGGTTTTAGAAGAACACGTTGGAGATATGTTCCATAAGTTAATCGAGCGAACACATGAAAAATTTGATGAAGATTTAGAATGCGTTGATCAGCAATTCAATAAACACACATAATAAATACGTCATTTTCATTCCAAATCCTTTTTATAAATACTTACTTTTTTACAATACATTTTCACTTCAACTACTATTCCCACACTTTACGCATACGATCTTCAGATTATGCTAGAACTAAAAATACATCTTCTTTATAAAACAAAAGCAACCTTCTCGGTTGCTTTTGTTTTATTTGTTTTATCCGTTTTTCTTCGCCATGAAGAAAATACGCTCTGTTTGTTCTGTAACTTCAAGTCGCTCAAAATCACCTGTTACACGAAGAACTGTAAAACCTGCTTCTTCAAGCCATTTCGTTAACTCTTCCACTTGATATGCACGTTGCACGTGACATTCGTCAAACCGATGGTACACATCTTCTTCCGGATCTTGAACAAAGAATGTCAAATCATGCTCTACACTATTTGATTCTTCACCAGGGAAGCAATTCCAAATAAGAGATATTTCTTCTCCATTCACTGTATACGTTTCATTTTGAAATACATGATGTATTTTATATAAAGAATGTACATCAAATAAAAACAAACCATCTTGACGCAAATGGTGAAACACTCTTCTAAATGTTTCTTGTACTCCATCTTCTTGCAATACATAATTTAATGAATCACAAAAAATCGTTACACAGTCAAACTCACCCGGAACATCAAGCTCGCGCATATCTTGTTGGTAAAAAGGAATAAAATGCCCTTCTCCGCCTAGTTTTTGCTGAGCGACTGTTAACATTTCTTCTGAAAGATCGACACCTATTAAATCGTAACCCTTTTGCACAAGCGGCAGGGTTACATTACCTGTACCGCATGCTACATCAAGAATTTTTGCCTCTTTCATACCTGCCTGCTGTAAACTTTCCTCTGTAAATTCCACCCATTTATCATAAGGGACATCATTCATTAGTTCGTCGTACAACAATGCAAATTGTTCGTATTTCATTGTCCTAACTCTTCTGTAATATCTTCACGTGGCACATCGCCCCATAGACGCTCTAAATTATAGTGATTACGCTCATCTTTATGGAATACATGAGCAACTACATCTCCAAGATCAACTAATACCCAACGTGCTTCGTCAAACCCTTCCATACGTTGTACGTCGATTTGGAACTCATGTGCTTTTGATTTAATTTCACGTGCAATTGCTTGCACTTGTTTATCTGAATTTCCGTGACAAATAATGAAATAATCTGCAATTGGTGAAATACCTTGCATATTTAGGACAACCATATCTTCTGCTCTCTTATCATCAGCTGCTTTTGCCGCTAATACTAATAATTCTTTATCGTTCATTTACTCATTTCCTCCTTGATAACTGCATTGTATGTTTGGAATGTTAATGGATAAATCGTCTGATCTTTTTCCATTAAAAATTGAATTGTTCTTTTTAACGCAAATAATAGGGCTTGATTTATATCCGTATATGCGAGTTTACGAGCCTCTTCCACTCCTGGAAACTTTCGCCCAGGTTCAATGTAATCAGCTACATAAATCACTTTATCTAACATCGTCATATTCTCATGACCACTTGTATGATATGTAATAGCTTGCAAAATTTCAGAATCCGTAATGCCTACTTCTTTTTCTAGTAAGTATGCCCCAACAGGTGCATGCCATAACTCTTTGTTATAGCAAAGTAAATCTTTCGGCAAATCTTCACGTTTAATAATCTCTTCCATTTCTGAAATTGCTCTACATTTCGCATAATCATGGAATATAGCTGCCATCTCTGCTTTTTTCTCGTCCACACCGTATAACTTAGCAAGCTCAATCGCTGTCTCCATTACACCAATTGTGTGTATATAACGTTTTTCATGCATTTGTTGTTTGACAATATGCAGTGCATTCTCACGATTCATACAACCCATTCCTCTCGATATATACCTGTACTTTTTCAGGAAGTAAATATTTACACGTTTTCTTCTCTTTATATCTCTCACGTAATAAGGATGAAGAAACTGCAAATTCCGGAATTTCCACTGTAGTAATCTTATATGGTGTATGCAATGTATACCCAGGTCTTGCAACTCCAACAAACGTTACAAGATTAAGTAAAGCTTCAATGTTATACCACTTCGGTAAATATTCAACCATATCCCCACCAATAATAAAGTGAAACTGCACATCCGGATACTTCTTCGTCAATTGTAACATAGTGTCATACGTATAAGATGGGCCCTTCCTACTTAGCTCTTCTAAACAAATAGAAAAGTGTTCTTCTGCCTCAGTCGCGAGCTCTAACATATGTAAACGACTTTCTACACTTGTAATATTCCGCCCTTGTTTATGTGGCGGAATCTGGTTTGGCAAGAACCATACTTCTTCCAAGTTCAAAGCGTGATATACTTCATTTGCAATTAGCAAATGTCCATAGTGAGGCGGATCAAATGTACCGCCAATGATGCCAATTTTCCTCAAAAGAAACGCCCCTTCCTTTTATATACAGCAACTCTCCTTGGTTAGGAACGAAGAGAGTTGCTATTAATAAAAGTTCAATTGGTTTCGCTCTCTACATCATTACGCATCAGCGATAAAAAATAGCGCATGCTAATCTTTTTATCGAGGAAGCTTAATTTGTTTATTTTCTCTTGATTCTTTGTATAAAACGATTGTGCTTCCAATTACTTGAACGATTTCAGCACGTGCACCTTTTGCAAGTTCTTCCGCAACCTCACGGCGATCAAATTCACAGTTTTGTAATACGCTCACTTTAAATAGTTCACGAACTTCTAACGCTTCTCCAATTTGTTTTACCATATTTTCATTTACTCCGCCTTTTCCTACTTGAAAAATTGGTGTTAAATGATGTGCTTGTGCACGTAAAAATCTTTTTTGTTTTCCTGTTAACATATATGTTAGCCTCCAAGCTTTTCTATAACTAATTGTTTCATTCGATTAATATTTGGTACACGTCCTGTCCACATTTCAAATGCAAGTGCTCCTTGATAAACAAACATATCAATACCATTTTGAATGATTGCGCCTTGCTCTTTTGCCTCACATAAAATTTTCGTTTCAAATGGATTATAAATTATATCTGATACAATCGTTCCTTTTTTTAACGAACACATTTGTAATGGCGTATGTTCGACGTGTGGATGCATACCTATCGTTGTCGTCTGAATGATAATATCATAATTTCCTTGTTCTTCTGTCGCTTTTTCTAACGACAAAGCAACAGAATTAACATCGGCCGTACGTGCAGCAATAAGTTCTTTCGCCTTATCTACTGTACGATTGGCTACATCAATCTCTTTTACACCTACATCAGCAAGAGAAAAATAAATAGCTCGGCTAGCACCACCTGCACCAAGTAACAAAATACGTTTCCCTTGAAGTGGTTCATTACTAATTGACTGCAGCGCTCGAACAAAACCAATTCCATCTGTGTTGTAGCCAATTAACCTTCCATTCTTATGAACCACTGTATTTACTGCACCGATTTTCCTTGCCAATGGATCAATCTCATCCAAATACTCCATGATAGCAACCTTGTGCGGAGTTGTTACATTAAATCCTGAAATACCTAATGCTTTTAAACCTCTTACTGCTTCCCCTAGCGCTTCCTCTTCAACAAGGAATGCATGATAATGGGCATCCATATTCAAGTGTTCAAATGCATCGTTATGCATAACGGGTGATAATGAATGTCCAATTGGATTTCCGATTACACCATATAATTGTTTCATAAATCCCTCTCCATATTAAATTAAAGATTTACGTAGTGAAACACTTACTCCTTTTGGTACGTGTGCAACAATTTTTGCGCCTGGTTCGTTCACAGTAACCCATCCTAATCCAGAGAATACAACATCCGTCTTTGGTTCACGAATATTAAATTCGTATTTCACTAACTCAGGCATATTTGCTAATTCTTCTGGCGTTGGCGGGCTTAGTAAATCTCCAGCATGATTTTTATATAATTCATCTGCTTTCTCAAGCTTTGTACGATGGATTGTTAAACGATTCGAGAAGTGACAAGTAAACGCACGACGACCACCACTTACATAATCAAAACGTGCCAATCCACTAAAGAATAACGTTTGTTCTTCATTTAATTGGAATACCATCGGCTTAATTTCTTTTGTTGGTGTAATAAGCTTTAAGCTTTGCTTCCCAACATAATGAGCCATTTGGTGGTGGTTAATAATACCTGGCGTATCATATAAAGAAGATTCTTCGTCTAATGGAATATCAATTAAATCCAGTGTTGTTCCTGGGAAATGAGATGTTGTAATTACATTTTCAGTCTCATCACTAAATTCTTTAATCATACGATTAATAAATGTCGATTTCCCTACATTCGTACATCCAACAACGTAAACATCTTTGCCGCCGCGATAATACTCAATAGCATCTGCTAGTTCAGCAATTCCTTGTCCCTTCGCTGCACTAATTAAAAAGACATCTTCTGGTTTTAATCCTAGCTGCTTTGCACTATAGCGCATCCAATGCTTTACTTTATCATGTTTTACTGACTTTGGAATTAAATCAGCTTTATTTCCAACAAGTAATACTTTATTATTCCCTACGAAACGATGTAAGCCAGGTAACCAGCTACCATTAAAATCAAAAATATCTACAATTTTGACTACTAATGCATCTGATTTTCCAATTCCATTTAAAATGCGTAGGAAGTCATCATCTGTTAACGATACATCTTGAATTTCATTGTAATGCTTCAAGCGAAAACAACGTTGACAAATGACTTGTTCTTTTTCTAAAGATGAGGCAGGAGCATACCCCACTTCATTTTTATTTTCTGTTTGAATTTCTACACCGCAACCAATACATTTAATTGTTTCAGTCAAACTTTATTCCTCCCAGTTAATTAAACCTTTTTTCTTCATATTTTTCATAATTCTTCGTTCAATTTTTCGATTAAAGCGCGTTACTAATCCGTCCGTTTGTGCTACCGGTACAACTAAAATTGTATGAAGGCCTACTCGGTTTCCACCAAGCACGTCAGTCAGTAACTGATCTCCAATTACTACAACTTCATCTGGCTGCAAACGCATCTCTTGTATCGCACGCTTAAATGCGCGAACAAATGGTTTACGTGCACTATGAATAAATGGAATACCTAATGGATCAGCAAAATCTTTCACACGTTGCTCATTATTATTTGAAACGACCGTTACTTGAATGCCTTGCTCTTTCATTTCCAAGAACCATTTTTCAAGTTGCGGCGTTGCATTGGGACGATCCCATTCAATTAAAGTGTTATCTAAGTCAGTAATAACGCCTTTAATCCCACGTTTTTTTAAATCTTCTGGTTGAACATGATATACATTTTTCACATATTCATTTGGTAAAAATAGTTTCAATTTCTTTCACCTCTTTGAGGATTTTTCATAAAATTTTTCGACAACATTTTTCGATATATAACCTGTGGATAAAATTGTACACATTTTCCACATTAATTTTGCAGTTAATTTGGAATTTACTAACAAACTATACACACTTTATCCACCTAGGTATGTGGATAACCACTCGTTTGTGACTGTCATATTTTTTTGGTACATTAAATGCATCAACGAATCAATCCTTATATTATTAGGAGGTGACTCACCTTGAAAACAAAACATATGGAACAGTTATCCACTGAGTTACTCACTGAGTCTTATTATAAAGCAAAAGAACTAAAATTAAATCCCGACTTCATTTTACTTATAAAACAAGAAATCATTAGACGCTCATTAGAGGACAAGCTTGTCAAATCATCTTGATTACATATAAAGTGAAAGTTTAATCAGCCCTTACCAATCAAACAGTTAAAGGATAAATTATTAGATGCCCTGTAAAAAGAGCCATCCTACGATGGCTCTCGAATAAACAAGTACTCCCATCTAGGGGATTTCATCATTAAGTATCTTTGCCCATAACTCTTACTTACGGTTATAAAAGCTTTTCTTTATTTATGAGCTAAGCGAGTAGCTATTTTTTCACCAAGACGAAGCTCTTGTCCACTCTTTAATTCCTGCACTACTTCTATCATATCTTTTTCAAACAATAACACAACTGTTGAACCAAATGTAAAGTATGCCATTTCTTCACCTTTTTGAACAGTGTCTCTCTCATGCAAAAGCTCAATACTATTAACAAACATAGCACCTACTTTTATAAGAGCCATATGCTCGCCATCACTGCTTACTTCTGTAACAGAACGATAATTTTTTGACAGTGGTTCTTTCCCGTATTCCATACCAGCTGCATTTACCGGATATGATTTTCTACCGAGTACAAATCTTTCAGTCACAGAACCAGAAAGCGGACTATGAATGCGATGATAATGACTTGGACTCAAATAAATTACCATATATGTACCGCCTGCATATCGCGTTGCACGTTCTTCATTACCTAGCATATCCACGATTGAATAGCGCTTTCCTTTAATATCAAATGTTTTTGTATCCTCAATAGGACCATGATCTGCAAAAACACCATCAACAGGACTAACGATACTCGATGCATCTGTATCAATACTACGCTTTCCTTCTTTTAGCTTACGCGTAAATAATTCATGCAATGTTCTATATTCCTTCAAACCCTTTTCCATCTCATCTTGATTAATTTGAAAAACTTTCGCATACGATGGAATAATGATAGAGCTCAAACGAGATTGTGCAAATTTACGTAATATATAAGAAGTAAAGCGACCATTTGTAAGTTCTATCATAAGTCGATATAATGTACGTCGCAAATTGCGAAACCCCCTAATCAGTCTATAACTTTAGTTTTCCCTTATTTTCTTTCTATATCATACGTAAAATTGGTTCTTATTCCCACATATCATATAAAGCAGCCTTATTATACATACAGAAAACTAAGTATGGTATTATTCTTAAATTATTTAGCACCTTCTAATATTACAGATAGAATCCGTCATTTTCAACAGTGAACATGTATTTCTTCTTAGCATAACTCGTTTTCTTTTCTTATTTACAATAAGAAAAGCAGCCTATTTTAAAATATGGCTGCTTCTAATACACTTTACTCTTTCGCTTTTTTCTCTTTCTCTGCCCTTACAAACTCGTGGAACATTTTCATTAAAGCACGCTTTTCGATCCGTGATACGTAACTTCTAGAAATGCCAAGTGCCTTAGCGATTTCCCGCTGTGTTTTCTCCTTATCTAGCCCGAGTCCAAAACGTTTCACAATCACTTCTTTTTCTCTTTCGTCTAAAATATCGATATACTCTTTAATTTTTTCTAACTCCATACTAAGCTGAATCATATCAATTACATCTTCAGACTCTGATTTTAATATATCAATAAGCGATATTTCATTGCCCTCTTTATCTTGCCCGATCGGATCATGAAGTGAAACATCTTTTTTCGTTTTCTTTAGTACACGTAAATGCATCAAAATTTCATTTTCAATACAGCGTGCTGCATACGTCGCAAGCTTCGTTCCCTTTCCTGCAGAATAGCTCTCGATCGCTTTAATGAGCCCGATCGTACCAATTGAAATTAAATCTTCTGCATCTTCTCCTGTGTTCTCAAATTTTTTAACGATATGAGCTACAAGCCGTAAATTATGTTCAATTAAAAGATTTCTCGCTTGAGCATCACCTTGCTCCATTAACTCTAAGTACTTTCTCTCATCATCTGATGATAACGGCTGCGGAAACGCATTATTTTTCACATAAGAAACAAAGACAAACACTTCTCGAACCATATATCCAATTGCGGCGAATAGACTCAAACCTTTCACCTCCGCCAAAATAGTGGTCTTTATTATGTGTATGTGGGCTTGAGGTTGTTTGTGTCTGTACAGTTTATTTATAAAACTCAACACTTCCAACATTTAAAATATTTTATTGTTATATTATAATTATATAAAATTGTTATTTATATATGAATATGCTATTAAAGGGGAAACTATTCATGCTTACATTAGATCGATTATTAAATGTAACAATTTATTTAGGGGTATTTTTACTTTTCATTTCGTTCATTACTTTTGTTATTAAGAGAGGGCCTGATTTATTATTTTTTCAATTTGGAATTTCTTTGTTTTTTGGAGCTCAAATTATAATTGGAATGAAATTTTTTCATAATTATGGTTTCTCCTTTCACTCAAAACTAGAACTACTTATCTTTATTTTCTATGTAATTGGATTTATTACATGTATACTACTGTTCTTTAACTTTCAAAATCCGTATCGAATTTTTTTATTAATTTGTAGTTTTTTATTTTTAACTGGATCCAATTATTACTTTAAAGAAACATTAAATTTTAGTAAAAAAACTCCAAAGCAACATAAAACTTTTTTAAGTACACAAGAAGACTCTTTTCCAAAAGAAGTCCGTAAATTTTCAGAGGATTACAATAACATAATAAGGAATGATTTTTATGAAATACCGATGATTCCTACTGAATTACAGATTACAAGCAAAAAACATTCTTCCCATAGTACATCTTTCTTAGTTGAACTTTATAATAGCGAGAATGAAATTACTGATGACTCTGTACAATTAACTCCATCAGACCGTTTTTATATACTGTTAAATACACAAAAAACAAAAATATCAAAAATAGTATATGAAGGGCAAAATTTTTTCACATTAACAGTCACACTAAAGGCTCTTAATTTACAGCAAGAACCAGAAATTCATAATATGTTTTTAGAAATAGATAAACGTAGAGCGATGAATCTTCTTAATTTTGAAATTAAAGCCCATACTAAAGAATGGAAAGTAACATTTAAAAGTGATAATTCTTCTTCCAATCTTCCTATCACATTTAATTTTGAAAAACGAACAGGCAAATTATAAAAATAAAAAGAGTTATTTTCTTTGAAAAATAACTCTTTTTACTTTACTTACTCCAAATCTTTCTCCCAGTTTGGGCATCAATATAACGAATTTCCCGACTACAATCAAAAGGTTCTTTATGTTTTTCATCTGTCGTTTGTTTGTACAGTAGTTTGTATTTCGTTTCCTCTGCATCATGATCTACAAACCATTCTAATTTAACTCGGATAGCCTCTCTGTATATTTCTAACGCTTTTTCTTTTGTTACTTTTGGTGTTGTTTCATATGCAAGTAATTCTTTTATAAAGTTGCCAGACTCTCCAGAGTAGTGCATCACAGCACCATTTTCTGCATTGATGTTGATCATAATATATTTCCGCTCTACATGAATGTCATTTACATAGATTGAAAAGGAAAACCTCTCTATCCCCTCTTCCTCCTCATAATTATCCCAAAGTTGAACATACTTTGTCGCATCTGGGATAATATGCTCTAAAAATTGAAGTGCCTTGCTTAAACATTGCTCTCTCGATAAGATTGTTTTCCTTTTTTTCTCATCCTTCCACATAAAAAAAGAAAGCAATTGATTTGTTTCTTTATCTAGAGTAATTACAACGAATTCATCATGTTTCAACATTGGAAAATGTTTTTTATAAAACTCATCCATTGAATATGAATCCTTCTCTTCTATTTCTTTTTGTAATTCTTCTTTTAATACAAATTTTATCCGGACTTCATCCTCATCTACTTTTTCATCTATTTTGACAAACTTCTCCTTGTCCCAATCAAATAAATCAAACACATCTTTTTTTTGACTACTCTTTAGCGGTTTATCAACAAGTACTGTAGAAGGTAATTTATAGTGTTCTGGCCCATATAAATCTTTACCTGTACTTGCATCAATAAACGCATGACTAGGCTCTGGTTCATATACAAGATGGTACCCTTTTACTTCTTCCCCGTTTTCATACTCACATGAAGAGTATGTTAAATCTACAAATACAAGTCTCATATCTTGTCTAGCTTTCAAATTTTCTAAAACGATATTCTCCCCAACAATTTCACTTGGCCATAACGGTTTTTTCTCTATGGCTTTTTGTCCATTATAATGAAAATGCACAACATTATCTGAAGGGTGCACTCGCACAACACACCCAGTATTCGGCAATGGATAGCTATTCACTTCTTGCATATAATTTACTTCTTTCCAACCGCGCCTGTCGTCCTTAACCGTTACATATGTATAGAATTCATATCCTTCTTTTGTATATTTTTTTAAGAATGTATTTGCAACCTCTCTTGCTTTATTCTCCTCTATCGCTCCCTTATCACTCGAAAAAGAATTTCCATCATCTATCCTAAATTCAATTAAATTACCAGTATGTCTATTTAATGTAATTTGTATCTGTTTCTCCTCATCATCTTTATGTCCCCACCATAATAGATGATACGGGTCATCAACCCCTTCTTGATCATCTACAACAAGCCTATATTCATCTGGAATTTCAATAATATGAGCTACGTGCTCTTTTCTTTCTTTATCTTTTTGATTCACCATATCCTCTCCTTTGTTACAATTTAAGGTAATTATAACAAAGAAAACCAAAACTTATTAACAAAAAAAAGACTAGAGATATCTCTAGTCTTCTACTTCGTCTCACGGTGTAACGTTACTCGCTTTAATCGTGGACAATATTTTTTTAGTTCGATACGTTCTGGATTGTTTCGTTTATTTTTTTTAGAAATATAATTACGATCACCGCACTCCGTACAAGCTAATGTAATATTTACACGCATAGGTAATTCTCCTTTCTTTCAAAGATCGCAAACTAAAACGTAATGATTACGATTTATATATTATAAAACTTCATTCTATTTGTCAATTGCAAAAACAAGAAGATTCTATTTAGAATCCCCTTGTTTTTATAGTTAAATAAATTTTATTAAAACGATTCGTATGTAACAAACTCACTAATTGGCTTTCGATATCCTCTTGGACGAACTTTAGTCGTATCACTTTTCCCTATCGTAATCATTAAAACAGGTATTACATGCTCTGGCATATTTAATTCACTTTGCACTGCTTTTTCATCGAAACCAATCATTGGACATGTATCATATCCATAATATTTAGCTGCGTACATAAAAGTCATCGCACTTAACGAAGCATTTCTAATCGCTTCATCCTCCATGAAACGCTCTCCTTTTCCTTCATATAACCCTTTCGTTTGCCTAATGGTATCTTCATATTCGCATTCATCAATCATTTTTAAAACTTTCATACCGAAGTAAATATTTTCAACATTTTGGTATGCTCTTTTATCACCACAAACGAGCACTACCGCTGATGCACTCGATACTTTATATTGACCAAACGCTAATTCTTTTAATCTTTCTTTTCGCTCTTGATCACGAATTACAACATAATGTGTGTGCTGCAAATTATAGCAAGATGGAGAAAGCTTAGTTAACTCAAATATTTTTTTAAAATCCTCATCAGGGATTTCTATACCTTGTATAAATTTCATTGCAGAACGTCTAGCAATTGCTAATTCTTCAAAGTTCACCGTATATCCTCCTTAATAACTATAAATTTAAATATACATTAATTTATACAAATGGATAAATCAAATAAAAACACTTTAAATCCGAATAATAATTATGATTAACAGCAAAAAAGACAAAAAGCTGAAACAATTAGTTCATACGAAATTCACACGAATCTATTACTATAGAAATTGTACATAGTGAACTTATTAACAATCACGTTTATTTATATAGAATCTTACTCGAAAGGAGTTGAAAGTATGAAAACTAAATATCGCTTTATGATCTCATCATTTGCTGCTTGTGCTTATATGATTTGGTATTTAGTATAATAACAACCTCACTTGTAAATAGGAAAAGGTGTGTATATAAATGGAATATAATCAATCAACAGTTAACTACTGGAAAGCTTTTGTATTACCATATACATTTGCTTTAGAAGAGTTAAAAACTAAATTTGAAATTATGAACCGGGAAGCTCAATTTTTAGAGGATTACAACCCGTTTGAACATATAAAAACAAGACTAAAACAACCTGAAAGTATTATTAAAAAGCTTGAACGTAAAAATTTATTACCGACAGTTGAAAATGCCCAAACGCATTTACAAGATATTATTGGTATTCGTATTACATGTTGCTTCGTAGAAGATATTTATCATTTAAAAGAAGTCATTCAAAAGCGTGAAGATATGGAAATCATAGAGGTAAAAGATTATATCGCTAACCCAAAACGAAACGGTTATAAAAGTTTACACATGATTATTAAATATCCTTTATCACTGAATTCTGGTACAAAAGATGTATTTGCAGAAATTCAGTTACGTACACTGGCAATGGACTTTTGGGCAAGTTTAGAACACAAACTTTATTATAAATATGAAGGGAAAATACCGGAGTATTTAAAAGATGAACTACATGATGCAGCAATGAAAGCTGAAGATCTTGATAATAAAATGGCCACAATTCGTCAAGATATTGATGATATTGAGGCATGCTCAAATCAAATTATGCTACCACTATAAAAAAAGGTTCTCGCCAATGAGAACCTTTTTTATACCATTTTTTTGGAGGTGTGACTCCCACGCTTATTAAAGTTTCACGTTATTTTTTCTCTATCGTGCGAACCTCTTCAATCTTCCATTTCTCATCTTCTTTTCCAAGAGCGTACTGTACTTTCTTTTGAAGAGTGACACTATCGTCTACTTCCTTTTCTTTCGTTTCAACAATAACATACCCTACTTTACTAGCTTTCATATCTATATGTTCCAATTCAATCTTCTTATTTCCCTTTTGAAATGCGGCTTCTTTTTGTGTTTTTAAGTCTTCAGCACTAGGCATCTTCTTTGAAAATAACTCCATATGTTCTGCAAGATTTTTTTCATTCGTCGTTCGCACAAATGTAGTAATAACATCTTGAATAGATCTCTCTTCTTCTTTTGTTATTTGTACCTTTTCCTCAGATTTTTTAGTAGTAGATTTTTGTTCTACGTTATTCTCTTCTTGTTGACATCCAACTAGTAATACTACAAACACTAGAAGGAATCTTAATTTCCTAAATATTTTTTCCATATTCCCAACTCCTAAAAAGAAAAGTGAGGCATTTCGCCTCACTTTCGCTCTTAATTAACGTCTTCCTTTATTCGGATCGCCACCGCCAACAATATCAAAGACACGTTTCGCTATATTTGTATTCTCTTGAACGCCTGAGAATAAGTATTTACCTGGACCAAATGCATACACGTTCACATCTTCCCCTGTATGTCCACCAGTTGTCCAGCCTGTAACCGAGCGCTTATTGAAAATATCTTCAATTGCATTATCAATCTTTGTTACATCTTTTGACGGAGCTATATCATTTACAGCTTGAATTTCTTCTGGAGTTAATTGTAAATCAATATACTTTTTCAATGTTTCTTCTACATTTGCACCTTTTGCAATCTCATTTGCCATAAAGTCTGGTGTGCGTTTTGCAGCTTTAATTGGATCTACTTTAAAGTTATACTCGCCATTGGCCCCTAAAGATAATCCACCTGTAGCGTGGTCTGCCGTTGCAACAACTAACGTATTTTTATCTTTTTTCGCAAACTCAATCGCTGCTTTGAAAGCTTTTTCGAAGTCTTCCATTTCACTCATTGCACCAACGATATCATTATCATGTCCAGCCCAGTCGATTTGACTTCCTTCCACCATTAAGAAGAAACCATTTTTATTTTTGTTCAAACGCTCAATTGCTGCATTAGTCATTTCTTCTAATGAAGGTGTTTTATCATTACGGTCAATCATTTTATCTAATCCACCTGGTGCAAATAAACCAAGAATTTGATCATTTTTATCATTTAACAATTGATCTCGATCCGTTACATAGCTATAACCAGATTTCTTAAACTCTTCTGTAAGATTACGATCTTTTCTAACAAAGTTCTTTACGCCGCCGCCAAGCATAACATCTACTTTATGCTTCCCTTTAATTTTCTCATCAAAATAATCATTTGCAATTGCGTCCATATTTTTACGGCTAATGTCATGCGCACCGAAAGCAGCTGGTGTTGCATGTGTAATTTCAGAAGTTGCAACAAGTCCCGTTGATTTCCCTTTTTCTTTCGCTTGCTCAAGAACCGTTTTCACTTCCGCTTTATCATTATCAACTGCAATTGCAGCATTATATGTTTTAATCCCTGCTGACATAGCTGTTGCTGCTGATGCAGAGTCTGTAATATTTTCATGCTCATCTTCTGGGTATGTTTTTTGTGTTCCTACAAGATGCTTATCAAATTCTGTAGATTCCATTTCAAAGGTTTTTGGATTATCTTTCATATAACGGTGAGCCGTCATATATGAAGGGCCCATACCATCCCCAATTAATACGATAACATTTTTAATCTTTGCATTGCTTCCGTTCTCATCTGCATTAACCTCACTAGAACGAGTAAAATTCCATGTTGCTACCGAAGTAACTGCTAATGATGCCACAACTGCAAATGGCCATGCTTTTTTCACAAACTTTTTCACTGTCTTGTCCCCCTAATTAGGTTATTCATTTCCCACTATCAAATTTAATGGAAGACTATTAAGAGAAAATTAGCTGTATGTAAATTTTTTGTTAACTTATGTAAATATCAGTTATAATTTGTATAACTTTGTCTCTTCGTATCAGCCATCCTGCCCTTTACAATTTAAATATAAACAGGTTGGATTTCATTTAACGTAAATCTCTTTTTTTTACATTTTGACTCTATTTTTATGAAATTAAATAGAAATGCGGTGAGCCTTTATGAAAATAGTAAAGCTAAATGAGTCTTTTATTTTTGAATTACTTAATCTTTGCAAATCTGTTGGATGGTTACACGATGAAATTTTTATGAAAAAGCAATTCGAAATGTATCTTTCTATCGGCACACTTGTAGGTTATATTCATGAAAACAAACTCATTGCGACTGGAGGAGTATTTCCTTTTACAAGTAACTTCACTTCCATTGGTATGTTAATCGTTCACCCTAATTTTCAAGGACGAGGAATAGGGCGCATGTTGCTAAATCATTGCTTGGAACAAATTCATCCAAAACAACCAATTGCACTTATTGCGACAAAAGCTGGCGAACCTCTATACACATCATGTGGATTTCAAACAGCAACAACAATTCATCGTTTTGAAAAGCAAACTACTAAGACGTATCCTTCTCACTTACAACAAGTACAAGAAGAAGACCTTATATCTCTTACTTCTCTTGATCAAATTGCAACTGGTGTGAATCGTTCTCTACTTTACTCTTTGCTATTACCAAGGGCCATACACGCTTTTAAAATTGAAAGAAATAACCGTATAGAAGCTTTTTCATTATGCATACAAAAGGGCAATATATTATGTATCCATCCACTTATCGCCAAGCAAGAAGAAGATGCTATTCAATTATTAAAAAAGATATGTGAATGTTGGAATGGTATAGTACGAATTGATGTCCCACATTCACAATTTATATTTCGTAAATTTCTTCAAACAGAAAATTTCCAAGAAACGCTCCTTTCACCTCTTATGATAAAAAATGGTAGCCAACTTCCTGGAAATCGTAATATGCTATTTGCTATGATAGATACAGCGTTATGTTAGAAAGGAGACACCTAATTGAAGCGATTTAGCTATTTCATGGTAGGTTGTCTTACTCTTACACTATTAGTAGGATGTAGTGCAGCAGAAAAGCCAGTAGAACAAGTAAAGCAAGTGAAAAATACAATTACAGCTAAACTAGCTACCGAGGAAAAAATGGTAGAAATAGATGGTCAAACCATTTACTTTAAAAAGATTGGTAATGAAAAACCACCTTTACTTATGATTCATGGCTTTGGAGGGTCATCAGATGGTTTTCAAAAGATTTACTCCGATTTAGCAAAAGATCATACAATTATTTCTGTAGATGCTTTAGGATTCGGGCGCTCATCTAAGCCAATGGATTTTTATTATTCTTTTCCAACTCATGCAAATTTGTATTATAAATTAATGAAAAAACTAGGGTATGATTCATTCGCAATACTGGGGCATTCCATGGGGGGAGAAATTTCTCTAAATTTAACATATTTATATCCTGAAGCAGTTACTCACCTTATTTTAACTGATGCTACAGGTGGTCCTCATACATTCGTTACTAAACAAGGCTCACCAAAACCACAATTGCCGACTGATTTAAATGCCGTTTCTTCTATTACTGATTATGATGAGAGCAAAGTGAAATTCAAACGTAACGATGAAGAGCATTATAACAAAATGAAACTATGGCCTAGACGTCTTAAAATTAATGCGAATGAAATGAAACAGCCGACTTTAATTATATGGGGCAGAAATGATAGTAGCGTTTCTTGGAAAGAAGGAGAAACGTATCATCAATTCTTAAAAAATAGCACTTTACATATTATTGAAAAAGGTTATCATGCACCATTTCGCCAAGAACCACAAGAATTTGTCGGGTATGTACAAGACTTCTTTAAGAACAATCCGATCAAAGTTGAAAAATAACATAAACGGGTATCTCATTTTGAGATACCCGTTTTCATATATTAAGCAGCTTGCTTTTGGCGTTTTTGAGTTTTTGATCCTAATACTTTCGGGATAACAAAGCCATCCATTCCAAATTTCCCAGCGTTCATACCGGCAACAAGAACAAACATAGATAAGATAACCATCTCAGGGTTCACACCAATTGACCCACTAAACATATAGGAAAAGTTCATTACAAGACCAAAAAAGACCGCTGTTTTTGTTAAACAGCCTACAATTAAACCAATTCCTACTAAAATTTCTCCCCATGTTACAAGTGTATTAAACAAATCTACATTTGGAATTGCAAATTCTTGTAAGAATGATGCCCACCAAGATTGAACAGCCGGTTGTGCACCTTTAGATTTTTCAATTGCGCCTTGCAAATAACCTGTTGCATCGAATCCTTTTCCTTGTAGTTTACCGATTCCAGCCATTAACCATGTGTAACCAAGATATACTCGAATTACTGCTAATACAAAAGAAACTGCTTTGTTTTCTCTTAAAAATTGAATAACCATATCTTCCTCCTAAAGTTGTAATTAAGTTAGTTACAGATAATATAATAACATTAGTTACTTATTTTTCAAACGTTAATTATGAATAATCTGTGACATGCGTATGAAACATTAAAAACTAACGTTTATATAGTAACTTTTATTACCTGTAAAAACTTGAACATATCATACCACAAGTGATAACCATTTTCATTGAAAAAAACGTAAAAAAAATGTGAGTTAAATGTGAAACACGTTTATTCGAATATAGAATAAACGTGTTTCACACTAATTATAGAATCGAAATGTATGTGTCTCCTCATCAATTAAACTCGCTTCTTGAAACGCTTCTTCTAACGTTTTCCCATGGTTAATAACCCCATAAAATAAGCGTATAGTAAACATAAGTGCTGCATTTCCATCTACATAATCAATCGATCCAATATATGATTTCGCACCACTATGTAAAAAAGATTTTGCAAGTTTTTGCTCCCCTAATGTGCACCCGCTATTTACAATATGTGTATTATGCAATTTTGCATATTTATAAATTTCTGCTTTACCAAAATACCCTCTCGGTTCATCTTGTTCATATACTTCTTCGCCTAACTCTTCCATGACAAACTTCCCTTCTTCACCATGAAAGCAAAAAATAATATAATTAATATCGTTAAATAAGTTCTTTCCAGAAAGAACTTCCACAAAATCTTTCGGTCTACCAATCCAATATGTCACAACTCTTGCACCAAAATACTCAAGAGATGCTCGTATTGATTGCGCCTCTAAATCCGAATTAAAACCAACTACTAATGCAATATTCAACAAACAACCTCCATCCTATAATCAGCCCTTATCAATCAGACTTTTATGGGATAAATCCATTTCATATATACCTGTTTCTTTCAAAAAATCTGATCTAGTTAAAACGACTTTCTGTAAATATTGCCTATATGCTGTAATTGTTCCATCGTGAGATACAATGCAAATTCTTTCCGCACCCAGTTCATAACACCAAAGAAGAAATTCATCTACTATTTGCTGAAAACTATTCTCTGAAATAGTGTTTATACCTTCCTTCCATAACTGATTATTTGAGCTTTTCTCTATCGAAAAATGCGGAAATAACTTTGTTATCATTTCCTGATCTACTATATAATCGCACGGTAATGTTTTCGCTCCTTCTCGATAAGGAAAAATACGCGGAGATACATATGGATGGACTATTTTTTGACAAGCTACTTTCGCACTCCATATTGTCGCCGTTTGTAAAGTTCTAAGTGTAGGACTAACAATTAATATATCCGTTTCTTGTAATGATACATCACGTTGAAGTAATTTAGCTTGAGCCTTTCCTACTCTCGTCAATGGTGGGTCAAACACTTGTAAACTTTCTGTTAAATCCGTTGTATGTTCACCTTCACCATGCCGAACAAAAACGATTTTCATATTCAGTCTCCTCTTACTATAAAATCCTCACACATATTTCTTCCCTATTGCATTCTTTATTCCTGCTGTATAAAAACCGATATGTAAAAAATGTTTAACACGAAGGTTTGTAAAATATTACAATATTACATGTAAAATACTTTTTACACCGAAAGGAGAATTACATATATGAAATGGATAATTGTCTTTATTGGAATGATTATATGGGGATATATAAACGGCTTCTTTAGTAGTGATAAAACTGCTAATCCTTGGATTACAGATGATGAACGTGAAACAAAAAGCAATTACGGCAAGCTGGTCCGGTGTTTTTATGTTTTGTACCATTAGCCTCTTAAATAAATGGTTAGGTTTAAGCACAAATGATAAATCACCGTACTTACCAGACCCTATCGCAGCTATTTTAAAGGCAAATGTAGAGTTAAAAGTTTTACTCATGCTATTTGTTATGTATGGAATATTTTACTTACATTATCGAAGAAAATTAAGTGCCTAACTTCTAACTCATGATTATCCTCCTAAATGGTTATAGTAATCATGACAAAATGAAAGGAGAGATATAAACATGAGTAACTCGAATGAATTTTTAGATACACTACATGAAAAACAAGCAAAAGATGAACAAAATAGAAAGCGCCAAGGGAACGGAAACCCAGCGAAAAAAAAGCCAAATAAAACACATAAATAACAGTAAAAGACTGCCTAAAACAATCTTTTAGGCAGTTTTTTATTCTTCTTTCACCGAGATAACATTTTCCCAATTCCATTTCTCATAATACCACTCTGGTATATCTACATTTTCAATCCACTTTTTTTCATGTTTTCCATCACTATGAGCTATCCATATATTAGCTTTCTTACGATCTGAACGTATCCATATTAATTGATTGCTCTTCTTCATGAAAATTGGATGATAATCGCCTTGCTTATTAGATGACTTTGTAATTTGATATTGTTTATCGCTTGTGCTATTTATCTCATATAAAGATGGGAATGGCCTTTTTTCTGGCAGAGTTTCAAACCCTCCCTCTTTTGCTCGTGAAACGATAATTACATTATCGTTCTTCCATGTAAAATCCCAATCCACATATCCTTTCGGCGTAAATGTTTGCTGCTGGAGTGCTGGCAGTTCTTTTATTTTTAAATGTTTATTCTCTAATGCAACTCTCCCGCTTCCTTCAATATAAGCCAATATGTTTTTTGATGGCGCCCATTTGAACCATTCTGTATTTAATAGCATTTGATCTACTATTTCAAACCGACTACCATCTGCTCGAACTAAGCAAAGCGTATTACTATCAGCTGACCATGAAGCTGTCGGTACCGCTAAAAATGAAATCCACTTTTGATCTGGTGACCACTTAAAGCCACTTGCTACTAGCGCTAGAAAATCATCATGTTCATTTGGCAATGCATACAAATGCTTCATTTTGTGAGGATTCATATGTGCATCTTTTTGCACTTCATATAGCTGAGCCCCTGTCCATCCTGTTGGAAGTAAGTGCGCTTCAGAGGATACAAGAAAGTTCTTTCCATCAGGATACCATGCATAATCACCCACACCAGCCGATACATTTTCAAAATCTGCATTCTTTTTTTCTACATCAAATGTATTCAATGTACCTGTAAATATAAATGCAATTATATTTTCTGTTGGTGACCATTGATAATTCGATGCTTCTGAGTGAAACGGCGTAACTTTCTTTCCATCTTTCAGCCGATATAACTCAAGAATATTTTGTTTCTCCCCTTTTACATATGCCAGCCATTCTCCATCATGTGACCACTTTGGCCCTGTTATGTTCTCTCCTTTTGTAAGTTGTTTTTCTTTCCCATCAACTTTAATCCAAAGGTTATGATGACGAATAAAAGCAACTTTCACACTATTATTTTCTGCGCTAGTAATAGCGATAGAACATAAAAACATAAACAACACTACACTACCACTTACTATTAGCCTTTTCATACCATCACTCCATTTCCCTCATAGCATTCCTCACTTTCTTCCTACAATATGTGAAAAATATCGATTCGACATAATCAGAAAAAATTTCCCAAGAAACTTTCAATTCATAGAGGATTGGTATGAATTATGTCGAAAGTATAGTTTAGCCAACATTTATATTTATAAGTTCTAACTAAAATGTAAGATTTTATTTCTGAATATTAGCACTTTTTTATTAGGGGGAGTATCAATGAAAAAAACTACATCTACACTATTAAGCATGGCGCTTGTCTTTTCTAGTTTTGGAGCTTTAAGCACTCATGCTGAATCACTACAAAAGGAGAAGCAATTTAGTCCACAATTAAAAACAACGATTGAACAGTGGGGAGAACATAAAATTGCTCAAAATGTTGAAACGAAAACAACAAAAGAAATATCAGTAATTGTAGAATTGCAACATGCACCTCTCGCTGCTCAAAGTAATATTCAGCATGCTCCAGATTTACAAAATAGTAATGCGCAGTCTTATCATGCTGAGCTAAAAAAAGCACAAGAAGATACGACTAAGAAAATAAAAGAAAAAGCACCTGGTGCAAAAATTAAAGAAGTGTATAATACGTTATTTTCCGGATTCTCTATTTCAGTTCCTGGAGATCAAATTACCTCTCTTGCCTCTTTACCTGAAGTAAAAGCAGTCTATCCGAACTTAACATATAAATTGCATGAAACATCAAAAAGTACTATTAACGAAGAAGCACCAAATATCGGTGGACCGACAATTGGTGCACCTGAAGCGTGGAATTTAAAAGATCCATCTGGCAAACCGCTTGATGGAAAAGGCATGAAAGTAGCCATTATCGACTCTGGCGTAGACTATACACACCCTGACTTAAAGGCAAATTATATCGGTGGATATGACACGGTTGATGAAGATAGCGATCCAATGGATGGTAACGTACATGGTACTCATGTAGCTGGAATTATTGCGGGTAATGGAAAAATTAAAGGCGTTGCTCCAAACGCTTCTATTCTAGCCTATCGTGTAATGAATGACGGTGGAACTGGTACAACAGATGATATTATCCAAGGGATTGAGCGAGCGATTCAAGATGGTGCAGATGTGTTAAACCTCTCCCTTGGGCAGGATTTAAATGTACCTGATCAGCCTGTAACATTAACGTTAGAACGAGCAGCGAAACTTGGTGTTACTACTGTCGTTTCAAATGGAAATGACGGACCAAAACCTTGGTCTGTTGATGCTCCCGGTAACGCAAGTAGTGTCATTTCTGTTGGAGCATCTACGGTTTCTATCCCGTTTCCAACATTCCAAGTAGCTGGTTCCAGCAAAACATATCAAGGGTTACCGTTATCAAAATCCGATTTTCCAATAGGAAATGATTCCCCTCTTGTATACGTTGGTTATGGCAATCCAAGTGATTATGTAAAACAAGATGTGAAAGGGAAATTCGCACTTATTTTACAAGGTACTTCTAGTACATTAGTAAAAGCAGAACAAGCGAAGCAAGCTGGGGCACTTGGTGTGTTATTAATCTCTAGCGAAAAAGAAATTAATATGATGCCGGAATATTTTTCACGTGAACATCTAGCTGTCCCAGTAATGCAATTATCAAATACAAATGGGGAAGAATTAAAAACTTTAATTACAAAACGAAAGAAAAATATAAAAATTGGACAACCAAAGCAAACAGAACTTATCGGTAACTTTAGTTCAAGAGGACCATCACAAGGAAGTTGGCTAATAAAGCCTGATGTTGTTGCACCTGGAGTACAAATTACTAGTACAGTACCGCGAGGCGGCTATGAATCGCATAACGGAACAAGTATGGCTGCTCCGCAAGTAGCTGGAGCGGTTGCCCTCTTGCGTCAAATGCATCCTGATTGGACGACAGAACAATTGAAAGCGGCTCTTGCTAACAATGCAAAAACATTACATGATGTCAATGAAAATACATACCCTGTTATGGCACAAGGATCAGGTTTAATTAACATTCCGAAAGCAGCTCAAACAAATGTATTAGTAAAACCTAAGAATGTCAGCTTTGGTCTTATTAAGCCAAATAGCGGAAAAGTAAAACTGACGCAAAATGTTACATTACAAAACCTTTCTAGTAAAAAGAAAAGTTTTTCAACTCGTGTGGAGTTACTAGATGCAAACACAAACACAAAAGTAAAAGCTTCTGTCCCTTCATCGATTAGCATTCAACCGAATAGTAGTACCGAAAAACCATTTACTATCACTGTAGATAGCTCACTACCACAAGGTGTGTATACTGGAAATGTATATGTAAAAGAACAAGGGGCAAAAGAAGAAATTCGAATTCCATTCACATTTAGTATCGATCCTAAAGATTATAAACGTATCGATGGACTTGAAATTATTAATTCTACTTTTAGCCCAAATGGCGACCACGTACTAGATGATAATCTCATCAACTACTATTTAGTTGCGCCTGTGGATGATGTAACATTGCATGCAAATTTAGTTACGAAAGAACGTGTAACGTATCAAGGGATTATCCATCAAGCTAAAAATGCAACTCCTGGATACAAACCTTTCAAATGGAATGGTACAAAAACCGATGGAACTCCTTTAGCTGACGGGCTATATCAAATCGAAGCAGTTGCTTCTAATTCTGGCGGAGAAACAAAACAAACAGCTGCTGTATTTCTTGATCGAACTGCACCTAAGTTAACATACGAAGTTGACCAAGAAAATCTCGTAATTAGAGGAAAAGTTGATGATATTCTACTAGATTGGATGTCAGAATCTGGTTGGATAGCACCTGGTATTCCAGTGAGAATGCAATATGAAATTAACGGAAATGGTGTATGGGACCAGGCATTCCTGAACCCTTGGGAGAAAAGCTATGGCATTTATTTCGATCGCACTCAATTACAAGAAGGGAAAAATACTATTCACATTGTAGCAACTGATGCAGCTGGCAATACCTCTAATTTAACTGTTAATTTAGAAGTGAAATAAAGTGAAACTTTAATCAGTAGAGATTTCGTTCATCCCCACTGATTATTACCCTTCACCAATCGGGAGTTACGGGCAGTTAATCTCCCATCTCACTTCTTTGCTCCAACCGAATTTTGAGGTAGGAATTTTACTGCTCATTAACACGGGATAAAAAATTTTTGTTGACAATTTTTTTAATATAGTTTTATAATACAAAACATAGTTTAGTTGAACGAATTATATATCGGCTTTGAAGGAATACTAGTAGCGACTTATATCACTGTCTCAGAGAACTGATGGTTGGTGCGAATCAGTACATATACAAGCGTGAATTACAATTCTGGAGCTTCTTTCCCGTAATGCTTTTTATGCATGAAGAGAAAGACGGATCTTTCCGTTATCGTAAAGTGAGTGGTAAACAATTAGTTGTTTACAAATAGGGTGGTACCGCGATTTTTATCGTCCCTATCGGATTTTCCGATAGGGACTTTTTTGCGTCCATCCTCTTACACAATTTCATATATACGCGTTGAAAGAATCGCAGTAGTATCTTATATCCCTGTTACAGAGAGCTAATGGTCGGTGGAAATTAGCACATATATAAGTATGAATTACAATTCTGGAGCTTCTTTTTCGTAGTGCTTTTATGCATGAAGGAAAAGACGGAATTTTTCCGTTATCATTAATTGAGATGTAAGTATATTTTCACTTACAAATAGGGTGGTACCGCGATTCTTTCGCCCCTATCGGATTTTCCGATAGGGGCTTTTTCTATTTCTCACAGAAACAGATGTTAAATAATTCCGAATCTTATGATAAAATTTTATAAGCGCTTACAAATAATGAAGGGAGGTGATACAAGCTATACGAAATCGATATTCAATTTTATAGAAAAAAAGGAGGATGTCTAAATGACAAAGAAAACAGAAATTCCATCGCATTTAAAACCATTCGTATCCACACAACATTATGATCAATACACACCGGTGAATCACGCTGTGTGGCGTTACATTATGAGACAAAATCATAGCTTCTTAAAAGACGTTGCTCATCCAGCCTATGTGAACGGACTACAATCATCTGGTATTAATATAGATGCAATTCCAAAAGTAGAAGAAATGAATGAGTGTTTGGCACCAAGTGGCTGGGGCGCTGTAACGATTGACGGACTTATTCCCGGCGTAGCATTCTTCGATTTTCAAGGACACGGATTACTACCGATCGCAACAGATATTCGGAAAGTAGAAAATATCGAGTACACACCAGCTCCAGATATCGTACACGAAGCCGCAGGACACGCACCGATTTTACTTGATCCTACATATGCAAAATATGTGAAACGTTTTGGGCAAATTGGTGCAAAAGCTTTCTCTACAAAAGAAGAACATGATGCATTTGAAGCTGTTCGTACATTAACGATAGTGAAAGAAAGCCCTACTTCTACTCCTGATGAAGTTAAGGCTGCTGAAAATGCTGTAATTGAAAAACAAAACTTAGTTTCTGGTTTATCAGAAGCTGAACAAATTTCACGTCTTTTCTGGTGGACAGTAGAATATGGATTGATCGGAAATATAGATGATCCAAAGATATATGGTGCTGGTCTCCTTTCTTCTGTTGGCGAAAGCAAACATTGCTTAACAGACGCTGTAGAAAAGGTTCCATTTTCTATCGAAGCATGTATAGGGACAACTTATGACGTAACAAAAATGCAACCACAACTATTTGTTTGTGAATCCTTTGAAGAATTAACAGATGCGCTTGAAACATTTTCTAAAACAATGGCCTTTAAAACAGGTGGAAAAGAAGGTTTAGAAAAAGCAATTCGCTCTGAGAACTATGCAACAGCTGAGCTAAATAGTGGATTACAAATTACAGGTACATTTAGCGAGACAATTGAAAACGATGCAGGTGAATTAATTTACATGCGAACAAATTCGCCAACGGCATTAGCGCTTCATAATAAACAGTTAGCAAATCATTCTACTTCTGTACACAGTGACGGATTTGGAACACCGATTGGATTACTCACTGAAAATATTGCATTAGAAAATTGTACAGACGAACAACTACAATCATTAGGAATTACAATTGGAACTATCGCTGAGTTTACTTTTGCAAGTGGTATTCATGTAAAAGGAACAGTAACAGATATTGTAAAAAACGATAAGAAAATTGCTCTTATTTCCTTTATCGATTGCACAGTTACTTATAACGCCCGCGTTTTATTTGATGCTTCATGGGGCGCATTTGATATGGCTGTTGGCTCACAAATCACTTCAGTATTCCCAGGTGCCGCAGATGCCGCAGCATTTTTCCCAATGGATGAAGAAGTTCACGAAATTCCTGCTCCACTTGTACTGAATGAACTTGAACGTATGTATCAAACAGTTCGAGATATTCGAAGTGAGGGGATTTTACACGACGCGCATATCGATCAATTAGTAGCAATTCAAGAAGTATTAAATAAATTTTATGCGAAAGAATGGTTGCTGCGCCTTGAAGTATTAGAGTTACTTTTAGAGCATAACAAAGGGCATGAAACATCGGCAGCATTACTACATCAACTTTCTACTTTCACAACTGACGAAGCTGTAACACGCCTTATTAACAATGGTCTTGCGTTACTTCCAGTAAAGGATGTGAAAAATGATGCTAAGATTAACTGAAGAAGAAGTTCACGAAGAATTATTGAAGGTAGATAAATGGATGGTAAAAGATGAGAAATGGATTGAACGAAAATATATGTTTTCCGACTACTTAAAAGGAGTCGAATTTGTCTCTGAAGCCGCCAAACTATCAGAAGAACATAATCACCATCCATTTATCCTTATCCAGTATAAAGCAGTTATTATTACTTTGTCATCTTGGAATGCAAAAGGTTTAACGAAACTAGATTTTGAGCTTGCAAAACAATTTGATGAACTATTTTTACAAAACGAAAAAGCAATTATAAGAAAATAAAAGGAGAAGCCTTTTTAGGCTTCTCCTTTTATTTTGAAATGGATACAATGTCCAAATGGATCCTCGACTTGTAATATTCCATCTTTGTACGTAGCAATCTTGCCAATATTTTTTAAGCTTTCACATACTTGCTCTTTTTGTTTTTCATTCGCTAGTACAACTGTGAAATATTTCAAACCAACAGAACCTGGCATTTGCGATGGTACCTCTTCACCTTGCCATGTATTTAAACCGATATGATGATGATAACCACCTGCAGATACGAACAATGCTCCATTACGAGCTGGAATCGTTACTTCAAAACCAAGACCATCAACATAGAAACGTTTCGCTTCCTCTAAATCAGCTACATGAAAATGAATATGCCCCATCACAGTACCAGCTGGAAAGCCATTCCATGTACTTCCTTGCTGTAATAATTCTTCACCAGCTAACGGGTTACTAACAAATGGGAGTTCTCCATTCTCATCACGCCAAACTTCTTTTTGTCGATCATGATAAATTTCAATCCCGTTTCCATCTGGATCAGCTAAATAAAGAGCTTCACTAAAGTAATGATCGGCTCCGCCATGTAGTGGATATACCATCTCTACAAGATGACGAAGAACATTCGCTAAATCCTGTCTACTTGGTAATAAAATTGCATAATGATATAACCCTGTTCTTCCTCTTTGCTTCGGAAAAGCTTCTTTCTTTTCTTCAATGATAAGAAGTGGTTCATCATTTTCATTCCCAAATGTAACGACTGCTTCTTCTTCTCTTAGCACCTTCATACTTAGTACTTCCGTATAAAACTCTAGTGATTTCTTTACATTAGATACGTATAAATGAACAACATCAAGTGTTGTATCGGGATGAAGTTGAAAACTCATCTTGTTAGCCCCCCCATTTAAATTAGTTCTTTTTTGACATTTTTTCTTTTAAGAAATTATCTACAAAACCATCAGCTTTTGCAACAAATAAGTATGCACCCATTGCTAATAATGCAAGTTCTAATTCGAAACCAGGATTTTTTCCATCTCCCAATAAACCAGCTGACCATTTCACTTTTACGATTGCTCCAACCATAACAAGTGCAAATAATAATCCAATATATCTTACACCTAAACCTAGAATTAATAATAGACCTCCAACTAATTCAAACGTTGCTACACCGTATGCAAGTCCTCCTGGTAAACCAATACTTGTAAACCATCCTGCAATATTGTCAATTCCTGATTGGAATTTTGTTAAACCGTGCATGAAGAATGTTACCCCTAACACGATACGAATAATTAAGTTACCAATATGTTGATTCATTTCATTCTCTCCTTTATAGTTTTCTTATACAAAACTTTTATTTACATTACAAAACATACACTAATTTTTTTTATTCGTCAATTCATTTTCACTGGGAAAAAATATATTTTTTTTGCTATGATACAAATAGTTGTTTACAAAAAGGAGCTTGATTTTATGAATATTGGTTCTGCAATACGTGAAATTCGTCAACGTAGAGGCATAACAATTGCACAAATTTGCGAGGGAACAGGTCTTTCTAAAGGATTTATGAGTCAGGTTGAAAATAATAAAACATCACCATCTATCTCAACTTTAGAAACGATCTCCAATTTTTTAAACGTTCCCCTTCCCTATTTATTGTTAGAGCAAAAAGATCGATTAAAAATTGTCAAAAAAGAAGAACGGAAATACAGTGTATACGGCAAAGATGAGCAAAGAATTGAACATGTTGCGGAGCAAGGGGGCCTTCGCCTATCTTTAGTAGAAATCCCTACTGGATTCCCGAAAGAAAACTCACCAAATGCCCATGAAGGGGAAGAATGTCACCTTGTATTACGCGGAAAACTAGAAGTTCAGCACGGTGAAGATATTGCAATTGTAGAAGAAGGTGATTCTTTCTCATGGAATGCATGCGTTCCTCATATTGTTCGTAATATAGGAGAAGAAACTGCATTATTACTCATCTCTAGTTATGCGGAAAATCGAAAACGTGTTTATTAAATAATAAAAAAAGAAGCCTGTTAAACAGGCTTCTTTTTTATCCCCTTATAATTCCATAACTTGTCCCAACTAGTACAGTCTTTTCATGCTGATTGCGATAAACTGACTCGATTGAAACTTTTTTATAGCCTTCCATTTGCTCAACATTTGTTAAAGTTAGTTCACAAGTGATCGTATCTCCTGTGAAAACTGGTCTAATAAACTCACTTACTAATTCTCTTGCTATGTAATGTAACTCTTCTCCCACTTTCGTCCCAATGCTAGCAGTCAATAAACCATGAACCATTAATCTTCCATTTTCATCGTATTCCACATGGTGTCTACCTTTATCACCGGTAATATTTGCAAATTCAAAAACTTCTTCCTCAGTAAATCTTCTTTCATATTTAAATACATCCCCAGCTTTTACACTCATTTTTATCCCCCTAATAATAAACAGAATTTTCTTTTATTTTATCATAAAACGAGCCTCAATCCATTCTCTATTATCAAAAGTCTCAAAATTACCTCGCTATACTTTTTTACTTTCCATTCATTTATCGGTGACCATCTCTTTTCGCGACTTGGTATCCATAATACGCACATGTTCCATTTCTCGATAGCTCTCTAACTTCAAATCCACAACTTCTATAAAAATCAAAATTGTTCGCTGATGTATGCGCAAACCAATCACCGTGGGGAAGTTTTTGCAGGCAAAGAGCTACAAGCTTCTTACCTAATCCCTTCCCTCTATATTCACACTTCACAACTAAATTTACTATGTTCGCAATCATAATTCCATCAGAAATGACTCTAACCATCGCAACCATCTCTTCCTCATCCCAAATTGTGAAAGCCCATGTTGAATTTTCGAATGCTATCGTAAATTTTTCAATTTGCCAAGAAGGGATATTATCATTACTCCAACCAGCATCTTCAAACAAAGCTTTAATTGCATATGCTGGTACGCTACTCGTTCCCTCACGAATAATAAGTCCATTATGATAAATGTACATGTAACCCCTCCCTTTATTTTCATATACCATTCTTCAAAAAATGCAATTTACCTTTAAAAAAGTAATTTTTTCATCCAACACGCTTAATAGAATAAACTAGAACATCGATTCCATGAAATGACGTTGTTTTCTCATAGCTGAGCCCGGTTTTTCTAGCAACAAATATTGAGGCGGGATGATTCGGATTAATAAGAGAAATTAATTTATTCATTCGTAATGCTTGGAAACCATAGTCACGAAATGCTGCCGCCGCTTCTTTTGCATACCCTTTTCCCCAATACTGAGGAAGTAACCAATAACCAATTTCAATTTCCTCTTTTCCATCTATCTTCTGCTTTACCAGCCCTGCATGACCAATTCTTGTTCCCGTTTCCTTTTCAATCAATACAAATAAACCGAGACCGTTTTTATAGCTAGGAATCACCCATTCCTCCAGACTTTTTTTACACTGCATATATGTTTTTAACGTCCCATTTCCAATATAACGCATTACCTTCTCGTTCCCCCATAGTGAAGCGTAGAACTGTAAATCATCCATTGTATATTTGCGAATTTGTAAACGTTCTGTATGAAACATGCTGGCACTCCTTTCCACTAATTTTTTCTTCATTTCACGATCACGTTTTGTGTGTATACGAAATGTTACTATTTATTATAAAGTGAAACTTTAATCAGTGGGAAATTTTGTTCATCCCCACTGATTATTAGCCTTCACCAACTAGGCGTTTACGGGCAGTGGATCTCCCGTCTAACTTCTTTGCTTTAGCCGAATTTTTAGGCGGGAGTCTTACTGCCTGGAAAATAGCGGGATAAATGAACCAACGATAAAATACAGAATATTCATTCTTAATAACTAAAAAAAGCAGTAGACAAATATTGTCCACTGCATCCATATCATAACTAGCATAAAGAAAACTACAATTGAGGGGGGTGTAGGATTTTCAAATATACTAGATACTTATCCCGTTCTAACGGGCGGTAAACTTTCCAATTGTTTCAAGTGAAAAGTTTACCGCACATAAGAACTTCCTTCGTTCATTAAGATAGTATTGCTAAATAATCATATACACGCTTAGATTTCTCTCCACCCATTCGTGCATGTTGAAGAAGAGAAATACCATGAGGGCCAGATGCACGCAATGCTTCTGGTTGAGCTACTAAAATAGCTTGTACAACTTCTAATTCACCAAGCATAGCTGCTGCAAAAATATCCATCCGAGCACCCTTTTCTAGTAAATAAAGAACAATATCTTTACGACCTACATGTGCCGATGCGCCTAACGCACTTTCCCAATCTGATCCACCCCAATTATAAGAGGCGTGAAGTAAGCTTGGTGATTCAACCAATAGCTCTTGTACTTTCTCTAAATCCCCGTGAGCTGCCATAACAAATTCTCTTACTAATTCAGTGGTAATACGCTCTTCTGTTTGCATCGCTCTTCTCCCCTTCTAGAAATTCGTTTCGGTGTAAAAAACGGTTTGTCATTTCCTTGAAAAATATCTACATCTATGCCAAATACATGTTGAAACATTTCATGGCATAGTACTTCTTCTGGTATACCATCATACTGAATCTTTCCTCGCTTTAATACGAGTAAACGATCGCTATATTGAGCAGCTTGGTTAATGTCATGTAAAACCATTATAATTGTCATTCCAAACTCCTCATTTAATCGTTTCACAAGTTCCATTACTTCCAACTGGTGAACGATATCTAAAAAGGTTGTTGGTTCATCCAATAATAAGACATTTGTACGTTGCGCTAGCGTCATCGCAATCCAAGCACGTTGCCGTTCCCCTCCTGATAAAGAATGTAAAAGACGATATTCATACCCTTCAAGATTTGTAACAGACAATGCCCAATCAACAATTTCTTCATCTTCTTTATTTAAGCGGCTACTCCATGATTTATGTGGACCTCTTCCGAACTCAATTAGTTCTTTCACTGTCAAATCTAATTGATGATCATGCATTTGTGGTAACATCGCTAATTGCTTCGCTACATCAGCACTCTTCATCATATGAATATTTTTCCCATCTAAAATGATGTCCCCTTCGCTTTGTTTCAGTAGCCTTGCTATTAAACGAAGCAAAGTAGATTTTCCCGATCCATTCGGACCAATTAAACTAACGATTTCTCCAGCCTTAATATGTACATTCATATTTTGCATTTGAAATCTTTCAGAGTGTGCATAAAACACTTTGTTAACGGAAATCACGTTGTTTTCCTCCTCTATGAATTAAATATAAGAAGAAAGGACCACCTAAGAAGGACAGTAAAATACCAACAGGCAATTCGATTGGGTCAAACCAACTTCGAGCTATTGCATCCGCAAAAACAAGTAATACCCCGCCGCCAAGGCATGATAAAGGTAGCAAATATCTATAATCATTTCCAACTAATAAACGTAGCATATGTGGTACGACAAGACCGACAAATCCAATAAGACCAGACACACTTACCGCAATTCCAGCTAATAATGTACTTACTACGATTAAATAAAACCGACTTTTTTCCACATTATGTCCTAATAGTTTTGCCATTTCATCTCCAAGCATTAACACTCGAATATGCTTAATACCAAAGAAAGCTAATATAATGGCGAATATTGCATAATAAATAATCATGTTTAAATGTGCCCAACTTACACCACCAATGCCGCCCGCTAGCCACGGTAACACGGATTGTACTTTGTCACTATGTAATAACATTAAAGCTGACGTTGCTGCACCAATTAATGCATTGATTGACACTCCTACTAAGACGATTCTTGAAGGTGGTGCCCCTTTTTGCCATGATAAAGCATAAATAACCATCGCTGTTATGAAAGCTCCTAAAAACGCCCCTAGTGGTAAAAAAGCTAGATGCTGTGGGAATAAAATCATGATGACAATTGCTACAAGGCCTGCCCCAGATGAAACCCCGATAATACCAGGATCTGCAAGAGGGTTTCTCATAACCCCTTGCAGCAGTGTACCAGATGCAGCTAAACATGTTCCTACTATAAACCCAACGAGAACTCTCGGTATGCGAAGATCCCATACAATTCGATGAACTGTCGAACCTTCATCTTGTATACCTGTTAGAATGTCTCGTACAGAAAAAGATAAACTTCCTGCGAAAAGTCCGTAAAAGAGGCCTAGAATTGTTAATACAACTAAAGTAACTGCTATTATCCATCTTTTTTTCGCAAAAGGATGTTCCTTTTCTCTTACTACTTCACTACTTTCCATACGTATCATTTCCTTACATCTTGTATACTTTTATACATAAAGTCCATTGCTTCTGTAACTTTTGTCCCAGGATTAGATCCAAATAAATCAGGTGGCAAAATAACTACGCGGTTTTGTTTTACTGCATCTAAATTTTTCCACGCTTCATTTTTCATCATTTCGCCTTCGAATGCTTTTTTCACACTTTTTGGATCTCCGTGTGTAATTAAATAAATGACATCTGGATTCGCCTCAATAATACGTTCTACACTTAGCTGTGCATATTGCGGATATTCTTTCGTTTCTGGAAAATCAGAAGCAATATTTTTCCCGCCTGTTTTTTCTAAAACATCACCTGATAAAGATGTTGGTAATGCCGCTAAATAAGTACCTGGTGCGCCATACACTAGCAATGCTTTCACATCGCTCTTTTTCTCATATTTCTTCATTTGATCATTGATTTTTTGATTAAGTTCTTTTGCTTTATCTTCTTTCTTCATTACCGTTCCATATAATTCAATATTCTTTTGAATATCTTGTACAGAATTCGCAGAAGAAATGATTACTTTCGTTCCCTGTCCTTCAACCGTTGGCACATTCTTTTGGAATCCATTGTTAGCAACAAGTACATCGGGCTTTAAACTAGCAATTTGCTCAAAGTTCGGTTGATGTGCATTCCCGATTACTTTTGCTTTCTTTAACTCCTCTGGAAGAGTTAATTTCGTATCCGGACGACCTACTACTTTTCCACCTAAAGCATGAATAATATCCATGTCTCCCATACTTAATGTTGCAAAACTTTCTGGTACTTTATCGAATGTTACCTTTCTCCCTGACAGGTCGGTAATTTCGATTTTTTCTTTTCCTTTTTCTGTTTTGGTTGCAGACGCTTTTTCGTCCTCTTTGGCACTGCAACCTATTAACAAGAAAAAAATAGATAAAAACGCTGTAAATAGCGTAATAGATTTTTTCATTCCTTCACCTCTAATTGATAATGATAATCATTAACTACTATTCTACTTTAATTGATAAGGATTATCATTGTCAACATGAAACGCATACATTTTTCTACAAAAAACAAAAAGCGCGACAAAAAGATTCTTTCTTTTCGCCGTGCTCTAGTTAACAATATTATTCACATTCATTTTCCTCTAACTGGTCACGCATCACTTTCACACGCTGAAAGAAAAAGAACGATAAACTTAAAAATATAACGATGCTCCCCATCATAACAAAAAATTGGATTGTCTCTTTTGCTCCATCCGGAATCAACAAGCCAACCATTAACAATGTACTTACAGCGAGAAGAATTTGTCCGAACCTAGTATAATCTTCTATTTTCCCTTGTAATTCTTTCATTATATTCTCACTCCTCCATTTCACTTTATCATATTCTATGAAACTGAAAGACCAGTAAATACAGCCATTCTGGGAGATGTTTTCCAACAAAAAAAGAGCCGCTTTACTGCGGCTCCTTTTTAATCATTATTCACCTTTATATGCTTCCATATAAATTTCTTTCAGCTCTGAAATAAGCGGTAACTTTGGATTAGCAGTTGTACATTGATCTTCAAAAGCTCTTTCTGCTAATACTCCAACAACCTCTTCAAATTGCTCTTTATCTACCCCTTGTCCGGCAATACTCATATTAATATTTAAGCTTTTTCCAAGCTCAATAATTGCTTTGACGAGTGATTCCACACCTTCTGCTACTGAGCTTGCTGGAAGCCCGAGCATTCTCGCAATATGTGCATAGCGTTCATCTGCTACAAAGTGCTCATATTTTGGGAACAATGCGTGTTTTCTTGGCTTAATAGCATTATAGCGGACTACATGCGGCATAAGAATTGCATTTGCACGTCCGTGCGGAATATGGAATTCTGGACCAATTTTATGTGCTAAGCTGTGATTAATACCTAGAAAAGCATTTGCAAATGCCATCCCTGCAATTGCAGAAGCGTTATGCATTTTTTCCCGTGCTTCTTCATCATTTCCATCTTTGTATGCTCTCGGTAAATATTTGAATACGAGATCAATAGCTTTTAATGCTAATCCATCTGTATAGTCATTTGCCATAACAGACACATACGCCTCAATTGCATGTGTTAAAACATCCATACCAGTATCTGCTGTTACATGTGGTGGTACTGTCATTACAAATTGCGGATCAACAATTGCTACATCTGGTGTTAATTCATAATCTGCGAGCGGATACTTTATATTATTTTTCTTATCTGTAATAACCGCAAATGGTGTCACTTCTGATCCTGTTCCTGATGTTGTTGGAATCGCAACAAACTGCGCCTTATTTCCTAATTCCGGATATTTACATGTACGTTTTCTTATATCTAAAAACTTCTGTTTAATGCCATAGAATGTCGTTTCTGGATGCTCATAGAATAACCACATTCCTTTTGCTGCATCCATAGCTGAACCACCACCAAGTGCGATAATTACATCTGGCTTAAAGCTTCTCATCATTTCCGCACCTTTAAAGACAGTTTCATCTGATGGATCTGGTTCGACCTCAAAGAAAACTTCAATTTTCACATCATTTGCATGCTTGTTTAAATAGTGCGTGACTGTATCCACATAGCCATGTTCAACCATTCCAGGATCCGTTACAATAAATGCACGTGAAATGTTAGGCATATTTGCTAAATACGCTGTAGCATGTTTTTCAAAATAAATTTTTGGCGGCAATTTGAACCACTGCATATTCTTTTTTCTATTTGCCAGCCTTTTTATATTTAATAAATGAGTCGCTGTTACATTTTGGGAAACTGAATTTTTTCCGTAAGAACCACAACCAAGTGTAAGTGATGGAATAAATCCGTTATATATATCCCCTATTCCACCTTGTGATGAAGGTGCATTTACAATGAGACGGCAAGCTTTCATACGTAATCCAAATTGCTTTTGCACTTCTTTATTTGTAGAATGAATAACTGCTGAATGTCCTAAACCACCGAGGTTCAACATTTCTTCGCAATATGTAAATCCTTTTTCTAATGAATTCGCCTTCACACAGGCTAATACTGGGCTCAGTTTCTCACGAGATAACGGGTATGCTGCTCCGATACCTTGAATTTCAGCTACAAGCATTTTTGTATGTTCAGGAACAGTAATCCCAACTAATTCGGCAATATACTGTGCTGATTTTCCTACAATATCACTATTTACTGCACATGTATTTTCATTTATAACGAGCTTTTCTAATTTTTTTCTTTCTTCTTCTGTTACAAAGTAACAATTGTTTTCGATCATTTCTGTTTTAACATCATCATAGATTTCTTTATCGACAATGATTGCTTGTTCCGATGCACAAATCATACCGTTATCAAATGTTTTCGATAAAATTAAATCATTAACAGCTCGTTTTACATGTGCTGATTTTTCTATATAACACGGTACATTACCAGGACCTACACCTAGTGCTGGTTTTCCAGTAGAGTAAGCTGATTTCACCATACCAGCGCCTCCAGTTGCTAGAACGAGTGCCACACCCTCATGGTTCATTAATTGTTTTGTCGCTTCGACAGACGGTCTTTCAATCCATTGAATACAATGTTTTGGTGCACCAGCTTTCATTGCTGCATCATATACGGTTTTCGCTGCTGCCACCGAACAATTTTGTGCAGAAGGATGAAATGCGAAAATAATTGGATTTCTCGTTTTTATCGCAATCAAAGCTTTAAACATTGTTGTCGACGTTGGATTCGTTACTGGTGTTACCCCAGCTACTACACCGACAGGTTCTGCAATTTCTATTATTTCTTCATGAGGATCTTCGTGAATAATTCCTACCGTTTTATCTTGCTTTATACTATGCCAAATATATTCAGTGGCAAAAATATTTTTAATGCATTTGTCTTCATAGACACCACGGCCTGTTTCTTCAACAGCCAATTTTGCAAGTGGCATATGTTGATCAACACCTGCTAATGCCATTTCATGAACAATGTTGTCAATCTGCTCTTGTGTAAAACTTTCTAATGCTTGTAAAGCTTGTTGACCGTTATTTACTAACGTATCAATCATCTCTTTTACCTCTTGCATTTCATTTACAACTTTCTCTTTGACTACCATGTAAATTTCCTCCTATTCTGTTATCACGGTCTTTATAAGTCCCTACAGGTCATAATAAGTCCCGATTAGCGAAAAAAAATAGAGTTACCGTCCTACATGAATCCCATTGTTTGTGAAACATTTCACAAGTTTACTCGTGAATAACATTTCATGAATTCAATATACATGAAATCATTTCATTTGTGTATGTCTAATTTGTGAAATGTTTCACAAATTAACATAATAAAAATGCACTGCTCCACATTAGCAGTGCATTTTTTATTACGCTAGCGCTTGTGCTAAATCTTCAATTAAATCTTCACCATCTTCAATACCGACAGAAATACGAATTAATGTATCTGTAATTCCTAATTCTTTACGGCGATCTGCTGGGATTGATGCATGTGTCATTTGAGATGGGATAGAAATTAAACTTTCTACTGCTCCTAAGCTTTCAGCAAGTGTAAAGTATTGCAGTTTCTCAAGTACTTTATTTAATGTTTCCTCACTATCTACATCAAACGAAATAATAGCACCAAATCCATTTGCTTGTTCTGTTGCTAATTCGTGGTTTTGATGTGATTCAAGACCTGGGTAATATACTTTATTTACTTTTGGATGATTATTTAAGAATTCAGCAATAGCGCGTGAATTCGTTTCATGTTCTTCCATACGAATTCCTAATGTTTTTAAACCGCGAAGTAGTAAGAAGCTATCTTGTGGTCCAAGAATACCTCCTGTTGAGTTTTGTACAAAGTGAAGGTCTTCTGCTAGTTGTGGGCTATTTACCACTACTAGACCTGCAACTACGTCACTATGACCTCCTAAATATTTCGTTGCACTATGAAGTACAATGTCTGCTCCTAAAGAAATCGGCGACTGCCAATATGGCGTCATGAATGTATTATCAATAATTGTTAATAAATCTTTCTCTTTAGCAAGAGTAGATATTTTCTTAATATCAGTAATTTTTAGTAATGGGTTCGTTGGTGTTTCCACATAGATCGCTTTCGTATTTGGACGAATTGCTTCTACAACTTCCTCTAAGTTTGTTGTGTCTACAAATGTATGTTCAATACCGAAGCGGTTTAATACTTTCGTAATAACACGATACGTTCCACCATAAACATCATCTGTTAAAATAACGTGGTCACCTTTTGAGAACAACATAATTGTCGCTGTAATAGCAGCCATTCCAGAACCGAATGCAAATCCAGCATGACCATTTTCTAATACAGCAATCATTTCTTCTAAAGCTGCACGTGTTGGGTTACCTGTACGTGAATATTCATATCCTTGATGCTTACCAACCGCTTCTTGTTTGTACGTACTTGTTTGATAGATCGGTACGTTTACAGATCCAGTTGAAGGTTCTCCTATGCGAATACCATGAATTAACTTTGTCTTTGCTCTCATTTTTTATTCCCATCCTTTGTATATGTCTTTACTTAAATAGCGCTCACTACTATCAGGAAAAATGGTTACAATATTTGTACCTGGTGCTGCCTTCTCTGCCTCAAGTAAGCTCGCATGAAATGCTGCTCCTGAAGAGCTCCCAACGAGAAGTCCTTCTTTTTGCGCTAATTCTTTCACTCGTAAAAATGCATTTCGATCAGAAATCGTATGAATTTCATCAAAATAAGATGTCTTCAAAAATGGCGGGATAAATTCCAGTCCAATTCCTTCGGTCTCATGTGAACCAGCCTTACCACCATTTAAAATAGATCCTTCTGGCTCTACGATAACTGTTTTAATATCTATATTTTTTTCTTTCAAATAAGATGCAGTCCCCATAAACGTACCGCCAGTTCCTGCTCCAGCAACAAATATGTTAATCTCTCCATTCAGTGCATCCCAAAGTTCAGGACCTAGTGTTTTGAAATAAGCACGCGGGTTTGCTTCATTCGCAAACTGACTTGGAGAGTATGAATTCGGTATTTCATTTACTAATTCTTTTGCTTTTGCAATTGCACCGGTCATTCCTTGCTCAGTCGGTGTATGCACGACCGTTGCACCTAGTGCTTTCATTAATTCTTGTTTTTCAATACTAAATTTCTCTGGTACACAAACGATAACACGTAAATCATGTTCTAATGCTGCAAGTGCCAGTCCAATACCAGTATTCCCAGCAGTCGGTTCAATAATTGTTCCACCTTGGGTAACAAGCCCTTTTTCTAGCGCATCTTCGATTAATTCTCTTCCTAAACGATCCTTAACGCTTCCGCCTGGGTTATAAAATTCAAGCTTTGCAAATAAGCGGACCCCTTTCGGAAGTGAAAAACGAGTAATTTCTACAATTGGTGTATGACCAATTAACTCATGAACTCCACGATATACATTCATCGTGTTCTCCCCCTTGTTTGCCAATAAAGAAAAGGCAACTGTATGTATTTTCTTTATATGAGACAGTTGCCTTTTTGTTACATTACTTTAACTCTTCTAACACTTTTACGATAAAGTTTGTAGAATGAAGAGCTGCTTGATCTAAAAACTGATCAAATGAAACATTTGATTCTTTACCAGCAATATCAGAAAGTGCGCGAATGATAACAAACGGAACTTCATATTGGTGGCATACTTGTGCGACAGCTGCTGCTTCCATTTCTACCGCATAAAGATTTTCAAATTTATCACGGATGGCTGCAACGCGGTTCGGATCACTCATAAATGAATCGCCTGTTGCAATCATGCCTTTTACAACTTGAATATTTTCTTCAGTTTGCATACATTTCTCAGCTAATGCAACTAACGCCTCATCAGCTTTAAATCCAGGCGGCATTCCTGGTACTTGACCATATTCATAGTTAAATGCTGTTACATCTACGTCATGGTGACGAACTTCAGTGGAAATAACTACATCACCAACGTTTAGAGAATGATGGAATCCACCAGCTGAACCAGTATTAATTACTTTTTCAGGCTTATATTTTTCTAATAAAATTGTCGTTGACATCGCTGCATTTACTTTACCAATACCAGACTTTAACAAGATTACTTCATGTCCTGCTAATAGCCCTTTCGTAAATTCACAACCTGCAACCGTTTCTGTTTCTGCTTGTTCTAATTTGTCACGTAAAATACGTACTTCTTCTTCCATTGCTCCAATTACAGCAATTCTCAATCTAATCCCTCTTTCTATTGCTTAGTTGCCTCCATTACCCAAACGAAATGATTTAATCTCGTAAACGTTACATGGAAGCCATTGTTTTCAAAAATAGTCTGCATAACTGAAATACGTGTATAGTATTCCGTTTGCAAATCGTTTGCTAACTGGTGAAAACCTCTTTGTTTTGCTGTTTCAACAGTTTTATCATATGCATCTTGATCTGCAAATATCGTATCAGCAAACACTATTTTACCACCTTTGTTTAGCAATTGACTATACTTCGCAACCGCTACATTTTTTTCATCATCTGTTAAATGATGAAATGCATAGGTGCTTACAATGGTATCAATTGAATTTGGGACTTCAAACGAAAGAAAATCACCTTCTGTAATCGAAAATTCTTTTGGCAATTTCTCTTTTGCAATCATACGCATTTCACGCGACGGTTCTATACCGTAAACTGTGCGGCCAGCAAGTAATAATTTATTTGTTAAATTACCTGTACCGACACCAAATTCTAATACATTACCAAATGACTTGTTAACTACATCCTCTAGAATATCCTCATAATGGGCGAAAACTTCTTTATATTGTATATCTTCGCCTTGTACGAATGAGTCGTACGTATGAGCCCACTCATCAAATAAACCATTAAATTCTGTGCCCATAAAAATTCCCCTTTTTCTTATCGGTTTTATCAGTATGATATTCCCTCTTTCTAAAAATGTCAATTGAAATGTACATGGTATTTCCTTCTTTTCTTTGTTACACTATAGTTGATTACATAGGAGAGGGGCCGTCTTCATGTCATTTACCTTTGAAATGTTAGAAGATAAAGTAGAATTTTTTGAAGCGGGAGACTTAGCTTCTTTAGAACGAAAAATTAGTGAACAAATCGATAATAATAAAGCACTTATGCTTGAAGTTCATCACATCTCACATCAAATGGTTATGGATCCTGAAAGCAAAAGACCGTATTATAGCGCGGTTGTTCATTTTAAATTAAAGAAATTGCGTTAACTAAAAAAGAGAAGCTCCTAAGGAGCTTCTCTTTTTTAGTTTAGAGTTTGAACAAGTACTGGTTTCCAGCCCTCATTGTCTACCCAATCAATATTTACGTAATATCTTTTTCCACTTTGCTTATCTTGAACGTCACCATAAGCTTTACTCTTTCCAGTTTTGTCTCTTCCAACAAAATGGAATACTAATTGCTCCTTCGGTACTTCAATACCTGCAGCAATTGCACTTTGCATCTCATTCCAATCTGATGACCCCTGTTTAAACGTCATCGCTGGTGATGAACCTTGTTCTGTTCCTACAGCTTTCCAAGAAGGTTTTGTATAAGCCTCTTTTGCCTTGGATACAGTTTTTTCAGCTGATACTTTCTCGTTAGCTTTCGCTTCTTCTTCAGCTTTTTTCTTTTCTTCCTCAGCCTTTAACTTCTCTTCTTCAGCTTTTTGCTTAGCTTCTGCTTGCTCTTTTTCTTTTTCTTTTTTCTTAGCAGATTCTTTATCTTCTGATTTTCCAGCTTTCTCATTCTTTGTTGTTTGTTGAGAGACTTTCTTATCAGTAGAAGATGCTTGCTCTTTCGTACTAGGAACGAACAATTGATATGCTACAATAGCTACTAATAGTAATACAATAGCGATTGCAATATTTAAAACACCGTTTTGACGACGTTTTTGTTGTTTCTGTTGGAATCTTGATCCTCCTGCCATTCTCCAAACCTCCATGCAGTTTTTCCTAATTGCTATTGTAACATTAAATCTAGAAAGGTTGAACATTTACAATGATATTTTCATGAAATGAAAACAATTCACTATAAATTGCAAGATTACTTTTCATTCTCCAATTGATAGATTGCTCCTACCATATCTTTAAAAATAGGTGTTACTTTATTCACTTTGTTATCAGTCTCTAGATCAACAACAACTAAAGCATATCTTGGATTCTCATACGGAAAATAACCTGCAAACCAGCGATTCACCCTCGTCCCTTTCCCTGTTTGCGCTGTCCCGGATTTTCCAGCGACACTGAGCGGTAACGAGCGGAATGCCGTTCCTGTTCCTTTCTCCCTTGTTACAACGCCTCTTAATAACTCTTGTAATGTTTTCACTGTTTCATACGAAAGCTGTTTTCCATGTAACGTATGGTTCTCAAATGTAAAAAAATCCGCTCCATTTTTATATACTATTTTTTCAACAGCTTTCACTTCCATCTTTTCTCCATTCCTCGCAATCGTCGCCATCATATTAGCAATTGCTAGAGGTGATATACGTACATCTTTCTGTCCAATCGCTGTTTGCTCTACCGCTTTTTTACTATTTTTGTTTTCTTCATTCCCCCAAATAGTAGTGCCTTTTTCTTCTGGCATTTGCTCGAAATGAGGTGTATGAAATACAGAACCTTTCCATCCGACCTTTTCATTTGCTCCTAAAGCTGCTACGTATGTTTCTAGCACCGTCCTATCCTTTTGTAATAGCTCGTTACCTAACTCGGAAAATGTCCTGTTACAGCTCCTAGCAAAGCTCTCTTTGAAGTTAAGTGTACCCATCATAACTTGTGGGTCGTTTTCACCATATAAATCTTTATTACAATTAAATGTCCGATTAAACAAATTTACTTTTTGATCAATGACTGCAGCTGCAACTACTGTTTTAAAAACAGAGCCTGGAAAATGCGGCGTTAACATTTGATTTTCAAGTGTAGTCTTATATAAATTCTTATCTCTTACTTGTAAAGACGGCTTACTGACCATCGCTAATATTTCATTTGTCTTTACATCAAGTAATACTAATCCCCCCTTCTTTATTTCATTTGCTTCAATCACTTCTTCTGCTTTTTGCTGCAACCCTTTATGTAAAGTAGTTTGAATCCTAACTGGGTAAAATGGATTTCCTGGTGAAGTATATTTCGCTTGCTTTCCGAAAATTGGTTCTCCTTGCCGATCTACTTGATACAATACTTTTGCCTCTCCATCAGTCAATAAAAATTCATCAAAAGATTGCTGTAATCCTGAAATACCTATCGGCGTTTGTTTTGAAATTTTTTTCACTTCTCCATATCGCTTTTGAAATTCTCTTTCGTTCTCCCCTACATCACCAATTAAATGATTTATCTCCCCAGTTTGTTTTAATCGCACTTCAGCTGCTACAATACCTAATACATGTAATTGATTCACCTTCTCCATCTGCTCTCGTGTCACTCGAAATGGAGCAGTTTCCCCTTGCAGTATAAATGCATTTTTTTTATTTTTCATTTGTCTTCTGATTTCTTGTCTCGACACACCAATGATATGCGCGATTTTCTCTAACATGTCATTTTTTATTTGTAAAAATGGAAAAACAATTAAAACAGGATACTTTTCCTCACCTATTTCTTTACCACTACGATCTATAAACTGCCCACGTCCATCGTCTACTGCAATGGATTGCGTACGTTGCGTAACACTTTTTTCAATTAAATTTATTTTGCGATCAGTAAATGATTCTGTATCTATAATTTGGATTTGAATTAAACGACAAAGCAATAAAAACATAATGCCCATAAAACAAATTAAAACAATTGTAATTCTCCGTTTTATTTTCATAAAAAAACACCTCGTCTATTATAGTTTGGACGGAGTGTTTCATCTTTTATACAAATAAAAAAATCACTCGTTTTTACACGAGTGATTTTTTTATTATTTTACAGAGACAATCTCTACTTGCATTTCTCCGCCTGGTGTTTGGATTGTTACTTTCTCACCAATTTGCTTACCTAATAAGCTTTTTGCGATTGGAGAATCGTTAGAAATTCTTCCTTCAAATGGATCAGCTTCCGCACTACCTACGATTGTGTACGCTTCTTCATCTCCATTTGGTAATTCTTTAAATGTTACTGTTTTACCTAATGTAACAACAGTAGATACTTCGCCATTATCTTTAATGATAACTGCGTTACGAATCATATTTTCTAATTGTGTAATACGTCCTTCTACGAACGCTTGCTCATCTTTTGCTGCATCGTACTCAGAGTTCTCAGAAAGGTCCCCGAAGCTACGTGCGATTTTAATACGTTCCACTACTTCTTTACGTCTTACTGTTTTTAATTGCTCAAGTTCGTTCTCTAGTTTTTGCTTACCCTCTTGCGTCATAGGGTATGTTTTTTCTGTTGACATATTTTCCACTCCTTTTATATACCAATCCCCCGAAAAAAAGAGGAGTTCCATATGAAAACTCCTCCGCTTCCATTGTTAGCGGAGGTTTCTAGTACCCTTGCACTAGCGGAGTTGTCACATACAACCCCGTATTTCCAATTCTTCTTTATATAAAGAAGATATGTATGGAAAGTTGATATAAATATGCCCTCACCTATATATAGATGAGGTTGCATGTTTCATTGTATTCGATGGGAAGGGAAAAAATCCCTTCCTACCGTATATCTTTTACTATGCTATTACAAATTTACTTTTTGTTCAAGAATTGTTGCAATTTTTGTCACCATAATATCAATTGCAACATGGTTTTGTCCACCTTCAGGGATAATAATATCCGCAAACTTCTTAGAAGGCTCAATAAATTGATTGTGCATTGGACGTACAACAGTTACGTACTGATCAATAACTGAATCCATCGTACGACCGCGCTCTTTAATATCACGCTGCATGCGGCGCAGAATACGAAGGTCAGCATCTGTATCAACAAATAACTTAATGTCCATCAACTCACAAAGACGTGGGTCTTCTAAAATAAGAATTCCTTCTAAAATAATTACATCTTTCGGCTCAACTGGAATAATTTCTTCTGAACGCGTATGCAATGTATAGTCATATACAGGCTTATCAATTTGCTCATATGCAAGCAACTGCTGCAAATGTTCAATTAACAGATCATTATCAAACGCAAGCGGATGATCATAATTTGTTTTTAAACGCTCTTCCATTGGTAAATGGCTTTGATCTTTGTAATAATAATCTTGCTCCAAGATTAAAATGGAATGACCTTTAAAATGGTCAAAAATCGCTTTCGTTACACTTGTTTTTCCTGATCCTGAACCACCAGCGATTCCAATTACAACAGGCTTATTCGTCCCCATTCGACTACCACTCTTTCTTATTGAAGTATGCTTTTGCGCATCATATTATTCACATACACTGGTTGATCCACTTTGAATTTCACGATTTGCAACGGATGTCTCGCTGCATCTAATTCGTTTCCATCCTCATCCCAAATTTTCTCCACCGTCTGCGTAAAGTTTTCTATTTCTGGTCCAAAGAACTCCACTTCATGTCCTGGTTTGAAATGATTACGTTGCTCAAGCGTTACGATGCCCGTTTCTTCATTATAATCTAACACTAAACCAGCAAAATCATACGTTGTTTTCTTACTATGATTTCCAAACATTTGCTCTTGATGTCCTGGAACCCCTTCAAAGAATGCAGGAGCTGTATCACGATTTGCACATTTATCAAGCTCATCTAACCATTCTTGTTTAAACTCAAAGTTATCCGGATCCGCACAATAAGCATCAATTACTTTACGATATACAGTTGCTACAGTCGCTACGTAATGGATTGATTTCATACGTCCTTCTACCTTTAAACTATCGATTCCAATTTCAATCATTTTCGGAATTGATAAAATTAAATTTAAATCTTTTGGACTCATCGCAAAGTGAGCATCTTCTTCTTGGAATAGAGGAAGCTCTTTTGCATCTTTATGTTGTGATACTGTTTGAACTAAATCATAATCCCAGCGGCAAGATTGGCAACAACCGCCACGATTAGAGTCACGCGCTGTCATATGGTTACTTAGTGTACATCTTCCTGAATATGCGATACACATTGCACCATGGACGAATGCTTCAATTTCAATATCCACTTTGTCTTTAATTTCTTTCATTTCTTCATAGCTTGCTTCACGAGCTAATACAAGACGATGTAAACCTTCTTCTTTCCAATACTGTGCTGCTTTCCAGTTGGATAGTGATTGCTGTGTGCTTAAATGCACCTCAACAGAAGGCGCTACACGTTTACACGTCTCAATGATAAGCGGATCAGCAACGATAATTCCCGTTACGCCAGCTTTTTCAATCCCTTTTAAATATTCCTCTAGCCCGTCCATATTTTCATTATGTGCGAAAATATTTGTTGTTACATATATTTTCGCTCCATATTTCTTTGCAAATTCAACGCCTTCTGCCATATCTTCCAGCGTAAAGTTACCTGCATTCGAACGAAGACCAAATTCTTGTCCACCTAAATATACAGCATCTGCCCCATAATGGATAGCTACTTTTAATTTTTCTAAGTTACCCGCAGGGATTAACAGTTCAGGTTTCTTCACAATAACGCGCTTGCCATCGATCACTCGTGAAATTTCTTGTACAGTCATTTCCTACACCCTCCTCGTTTAGTAAACCGTTTCTTTAAAGAAGAATCCTGTGTCTAACGGACGATTTACTGGTTGCATTTCTTCTATTTCTTTATATAGAGCATCTTTCACGTCATAATACGCATCACGATCTTCTACGCATAAATCAATCACTTGACGATATTTCTTCGTTACTTCAATAATGTATTCAGAACTTTTTAGTACACCATCGATTTTTAAGCTGTCAACTTCAGCTTCGATTAGTTCCTCTAATTCATCGATGAAACAAATATCGTTCGGACTCATAATATGAGTACCATTTTCATCTTCATAGATTGGATATTTATTATTACGCTCTGGGTCATATAAGAACATATTCTCTTCATATTTTTTCTTTTCAATGTCAAGATTACGTCCTTGATACTCAAAGTAGTTTCCTACTAATGAACGCTTCGATTGGAACATACAAGTCATACCGTGAATTTGTACTTCTAGTTCCACTTCAGCATTTTCTTTTAAATCAACAATTTCATCTAAGCTCAGCTCACGAGCTAATACAGCACGCTTCGCTCCTCTTTGGCCCCAGTAATTACAAGTGAACCAATTGGTTGCTGTCGTTTCTGTATTCCAGTGCAACTGCATATTTGGCGCTACTTCGCGAACAGCCATTAATACTGCTGGATCTCCGAAAACAATTGCATCTACATTTACTTCATTTAAAAATGAAACGTAATCTGTTAATTCTTCTACTTTATCGTTGTGGAACATAGCGTTCATTGCTACGTATACTTTCACACCATTTTCATGCGCAATCTTCACAGTTTGTTTTACATCTTCACGTGAAAACTCCCCTGCTAAACGTAAACCAAACTTTTGCTCACCGATCATTACCGCATCTGCTCCTGCTTTCGCAAGAAGTTCGATATCCGCCACCGCTCTTGGCGTTACTAACAATTCAGGTTTCTTCATACCTTGGTCACCCTCTCTTTTTACTAACAGCTACTCCATCACCAATTGGGAAAATCGTTGTATCATATCCTTCATGGTTCATAAGCCACTCATTGTACGTCTTAATACGACGGATTAAACCACGTGTACGTCTGTTTTCAATCTTCTCTTTTGTCGTTACAAGACCATGGTACATAACATTATCTGAAATAATTACGCCACCAGGATTTAATAACGGTTCATATAAGTCAAAAAAGCGACGATACTGTCCTTTTGCTGCATCAATAAAAATAACGTCAAATGTCCCGTGTTCTTTTACTTGTTCACCTGTTTCTAACGCATCACCGTAAATAACTGAAATACGATCTGTTACTGGGGAACGTTCTATATATTCAAGTGCTTTTTCATATCGCTCACGATTGCGCTCAACTGTCACAATACGTGAATTTGGAATAGCTTGCATCATACGAATACTAGAATAACCGATTGCTGTTCCAAGTTCTAAAATGCTTTTCGGTCCAATTAAACGTAAAAATTGCAGCATAAATTCCATTCCAAGTCGATCCATAATCGGCACATGATTTTCTGTTGCATATTCTTCCATTTCAAGAATTAATTTATCTTTCGGATCAATAAATGATAATAGGTACTCGTTAACTGCATCCTCCATAAATGGTCCTCCTTATTTACATGGAGAAGTGCCTCTATGACGTCTTTTCCCACATAGAATGCAATAAAAATACAAGCCAGCTTTACCCTTAGCTTGTACGTCCCGTTTTGATATTAAAAACGATTCTTCTGCCAGTTTTTAACCCGATATATTTTACCACAAAAAAGAGGGATGTGCGACTTTTTTCGCTATCCCTCCCCATTTCACTGTTTTTTCGTAATGTATTTTTGCTTTAATGCATTATGCTCTTCTAATGTTTTCGCATAGTACACTTCACCACTTGGTGCAGCTAAGAAATAATAATAATCTGTTTGCGCAGGTTCTAACGCAGCTTCCACTGAATGTTTACCAGAGTTTGCGATCGGCCCTACCGGCAATCCCTTTACAACATACGTATTGTACGGTGAGTTGACCTTTAAGTCTTCGTATAATACACGTTGTTTATGCTTTCCAAGTGCATATAATACCGTTGGATCCGTTTGAAGCGGCATACCTTTTGCTAAACGATTATAAAAGACACTAGCGATCTTTTGACGATCTGTAAAACCAGTTGCCTCTTCTTCAATAAGTGAAGATAATGTTAAAAGCTGATGAACATCCCAGTTCTTCACTTTCATTTTCGCCTCATTTTGAACAATGATTGCATTTGTTTTCTCAAGCATCGGAATTACAATTTCTTCTAACGTTGTATCTTTCTTATAAAACGAATACGTTGCAGGATATAAATAACCTTCTAATGGGTATTTAATATTACTATCAAAGATTTTATCCGTTAATAACTTCGGATACTTTTGCTGCATTTTTTGAATAAATGCTTTATCGTTTAATTGACGCGTAACATCGTCTTTATTCCACTTTAGTTCTGTCGCAATCGTTTCTGCAATTTCAGTTACTTGCGCTCCTTCTTTGATCGTCACTTTATAAAGAGCTGGACGATGCACGTTGCCAGATGACATTTGTTCAATAACATCTTTAGCATTCATCGAAGGATTTAATAAATATGTACCTGCTTGTAAACTTTTCGATTTAGCCTTTGTATAAAAACTAAAAACTGTACCGTTTTTCACAGCGCCTTTTTCTTCTAAAATTTCTCCAATTTTACTTGTAGATGATCCTTTCGGAATTTCTACTTCAATCTCTTTTTTATTCCCGCTATCAACTGGTCCTAATGCGGATGAAATATACGCATAGACTGAACCACAAACTAAAAGCAGTGCAATAATCGAAAATAAAAAGATGCGTCTACGCTTCTTTTTCACTTGATTCTCTATCAAAACATTTCCTCCTTACTTAATTGTAGACCGTATGTACACCTTTCTATACAGCACGATGTAAAAACGCAACAAATTCACTTATCTTTTTTAATAGACACTTTATTTTTCTACAATCCGTCTCATTATACTACAAAGACTTACACAGTTTCGACAAAAAATCTTTCATTTTACATATAAATACAAAAAAAGATGGACTGTATATCGTCCATCTTTTCAGTACTTATTATTCAGCTTCTTGCTCATCAGCAATAGTGTTGAACGTTTCTTGTACCATTTCCCACTCTTCTTCAGATTCGATTGGAAGTAAAACTCCGCCCTCTTCTTCATTTTGCTCATAAGCCATTGCATCATAAATTGGGTCTCCATCTTCATCTACTTCACCGATTGGAGAGAAGATTACGTATGATTTTTTACCAAATTTTTCAGCATCAAAAGTGAAAATAATTTCACATAAATGTTCGTTACCTTTTTCGTCTACAATTGTAATTTGACGTTCTTCCATTTTGGTCACCTCTTATTTTCTATCTAAAAATCCTTGTAAGATTACGACTGCAGCCATCTTATCGATTACTTGCTTTCGCTTCTTACGGCTTACATCAGCTGAAATGAGTAGACGTTCCGCTGCCATCGTTGACAAACGCTCGTCCCACATTACAACGTCTAATTGTAACAGCTCTCGTAGGTTTTCTGCAAATTGCTGGCACGCTTCACCACGTGGGCCAATTGTACCATTCATATTTTTAGGTAAACCTACTACTATTTTATCCACATCGTACTGCTTTACTAACTCAGAAATACGATCAAAACCAAAGTGACCTCGTTCTTCGTTAATCTTAATTGTTTCTAATCCTTGTGCTGTCCAGCCCATTTCGTCGCTAATTGCAACTCCGACTGTTTTTGTACCTACATCTAAACCTAATATCCGCATAAACTACTCCTCACGATGATGTTTCAAGTAAGACTTCACAAGCTCTTCAATGATCTCATCACGTTCAAGCTTGCGAACGATGCTACGTGCATCTTTATGGCGAGGTATGTATGCTGGGTCTCCACTTAATAAATAACCGACGATTTGGTTAATCGGATTATAGCCTTTTTCTTGAAGTGCATCATACACAGTTAAAAGTACATCATTTACATGGACACTCTGTTTTTCATCTTGAATGCTAAACTTCATTGTTTTATCAAAACCGTCCATTTCAAGCACCTCACTTATATAGTAAGTATAGGGAGAAGAACTTCTCCTCTCCCTACCATTGTACACTACTATCTCTTTATTTTGAAACAGATTTAACGTACTCTTGTACAAATGCTAAAGCTTCTTCGACTTGAGCTGGGTTTTTACCGCCTGCTTGTGCCATATCAGGACGGCCGCCACCGCCACCGCCGCAACGAGAAGCTACTTCTTTCACAAGTTTACCAGCATGGTAACCTTGGCCAATTAAGTCTTTCGTTACACCTGCTAGGATGTTTACTTTATCGTCATTAACAGACGCTAATACAACAACTGCTGACTCTAATTTATTTTTTAGATCATCCATCATCGTACGTAAGTTATTCATATCTGCAACATTTACTTTCGCTGCTAATACATTTACGCCATCAACTGTCATTACAGAATCAGTTAAGTTTCCAGCTTCGATATTGCTTAATTTCGCAGCAAGAGATTCGTTTTCTTTTTGAAGTTGTTTTACTTCAGCAAATAGACCATCAACTCTTGTTAAGATATCTTTCGGATTTGTTTTCATTTTTCCTGCTGCTTCTTTTAATAAACCTACTTGATCGTTCATTAATTCGTATGCAGACTTACCAGTTACTGCTTCAATACGACGAGTTCCTGCACCGATACCAGACTCAGCAACGATTTTGAAAATACCGATAGAAGCTGTATTATCAACGTGACAACCACCACAAAGCTCTAAGCTGTAATCGCCAACTTGTACAACGCGTACAACATCACCGTATTTTTCACCGAATAATGCCATTGCGCCCATTTCTTTCGCTTCTTCGATTGCTTTTTGAGAAATCTCAACATCAATACTTTCCCAAATTTTCTCGTTTACCATACGCTCAATTTTTTCTAATTCGTCAGCTTGTACTTGACCGAAGTGAGAGAAGTCAAAGCGTAGACGTTCAGAAGTTACAAGAGAACCTGCTTGGTTAACGTGTGTTCCAAGTACGTCTTTTAATGCTTGGTGTAGTAAGTGAGTTGCTGTATGATTTTTTACAACGCTACTACGGTTTTTCGTATCGATAATAGCTTTTACAGCCGCATCTTTCGTTAATGTACCTTCTTCAACAACAACTTTATGCAAGTTTTGGCCGTTTGGTGCTTTTTGTACGTCTTTTACAAGAACTTTCACACCATCCGCAAGAAGGTAACCACGGTCTGCAATTTGTCCACCGCTCTCAGCATAGAATGGTGTTACATCAAGCATTAATTGTCCTTCTTCACCAGCTTGTAAACTGTCTGTGTATTCGCCGTTTTTCACAAGTGCAACAACGTTACTTTCTGTTGCAACTGTACCGTAACCAACGAACTCACTCGCTACTTTAACTTCTCCAAGTACACCGCCTTGAACTTGCATTGAGTCAACGTCTTGACGAGCAGCACGTGCACGCTCACGTTGTTTTTCCATTTCATTTTCAAAGCCTTCATGATCAACTGTCATACCAGCTTCTTCTGCATATTCTTCTGTTAATTCGATTGGGAAACCGTATGTGTCATATAGACGGAATGCATCTACTCCAGAAATAACAGTTGTTTTTTCTTCTTTTGCTTTTGTAATAACTTCAGCTAAAATCGCTTCACCATCATGAAGTGTTTCATGGAAACGCTCTTCTTCGTTTTTCACAACTTTCGCAATGAAATCTTTCTTTTCAAGTACTTCTGGATAGAAGTCTTTCATTACTTCTCCAACAACCGGTACTAATTCAAACATGAATGGACGGTTAATGTTTAATTTCTTCGAATAACGAACAGCGCGGCGTAATAAACGACGTAATACATAACCACGGCCTTCGTTAGAAGGAAGAGCACCGTCACCAACAGCAAATGTTACTGTACGGATATGGTCAGCAATTACTTTAAACGCCATATCTTTTTCTAAATCGCCATTACGATATTTCTCACCAGAAATTGATTCTGTTGCACCAATCATCGGCATGAATAGATCTGTATCAAAGTTCGTAGGCACATCTTGAACGATAGATGTCATACGTTCTAGACCCATCCCTGTATCAATGTTTTTCTTAGGAAGTGGTGTATATGAACCATCTGGATTATGATTAAATTGAGAGAATACAAGGTTCCATACTTCTAAGTAACGCTCGTTTTCTCCGCCTGGATATAATTCTGGGTCACTAAAGTCATTACCGTAAGCTTCTCCGCGGTCATAGAAGATCTCTGTATTCGGTCCACTTGGTCCTTCACCGATATCCCAGAAGTTTTCTTCTAAGCGGATAATACGCTCTTTTGGAACGCCCATTTTCTCATTCCAAATTGTGAATGCTTCTTCATCTTCTGGATGGATTGTAACTGATAGTAATTCTTTATCGAATCCGATCCATTTGTCGCTCGTTAAGAATTCCCAAGCCCATGTAATTGCTTCTTCTTTGAAGTAATCACCGATTGAGAAGTTTCCTAACATTTCAAAGAATGTATGGTGACGAGCTGTTTTCCCTACGTTTTCAATATCGTTTGTACGAATTGATTTTTGAGCATTTGTAATACGTGGATTTTGTGGGATTACACGTCCATCAAAATATTTTTTTAATGTTGCTACACCACTATTAATCCATAGAAGAGATGGATCTTCATGTGGAACTAGTGATGCACTAGGTTCTACTGCATGTCCTTTTTCTTGGAAAAAGTCTAAAAACATTTGACGAATTTGTGCGCCTGTTAGTTGTTTCATTGTATTTTCCTCCTTAAATATAAAAAACTCCCGTCCCTATAAAAGGGACGAGAGTTAACTCGCGATACCACCCTAATTATGAATTGATTACAATAACAATCAATTCATCACCTCATGGTGCCGTAACGTGGCAAGACGGCAGTGATTAGCTGCTCTCAGGATTAGCTTTCTGTTACCCTTCATTTAAAGCTTCTTTCAGCCATATGGAAGCTTCTCTCTATAAATGGACTGTAACGTACTTGTTCCGTCATTGATTTAATGTATTATATGACTAAATATAATAGAATTCTCTTAAGTTTGTCAATGTAGATAATCATTTATATTGTATTAATCGCTTATTAATCATAGGTATTCTACTATTCATTCTTAACAGCCTTTTCATATATTATGCGTTTATTAATAAATTGGAATCTCCTTACAATAATAATTTATAAAAATTTCTAAATATTACTTTTTTTGCTATAATTAAATTATTGTTAATAAAATAAAGGAGCGATCACAATGACAACCTTACTTAACAAAGCTAAAAACATATTAGCAACTGACGAAACGATATTATTTTACGCAGCATGTTCATTAGACATATTTATTTATCGTTCCGTCGCAAGGCCAGGATTGCTAATTTTAACGAACAAAAGGCTATTCTTTTACGGGCCAGATGTAAGTAAGAATCCAATATTTGAAGAGTACTCTTTCGCAAAAATTTCTAATCTAAAAGAACAAAAGCGTCTTTTCAACAATCAAATTGTATTTATGTATGATAACGAATGGAAAAAAATAAAACATATTCAAACAAATGATGTGAGCTCCCTCGTTCAAAAGATACACGAGCAGCTTTCTCAATAAATATATGATTAGCCCTCTATTTCTTACATAGAGGGCTTCTATACTTACACATTTTCTTTTTTCAAGAGAGGTCTCACATGAACAATGACAGTACGAATAACTGCTAAAATCGGAACCGATATTAGTAACCCTACAATACCAGCTACTTCCCCCCCAACTAGTAATGCAAGCATAATAATAACAGGATGCATACGAAGTGACTTACCAACAATGTAAGGCGATAAAATGTTACTTTCCACAAATTGCAAAATAGCAATCGTAATCCCCGCCTTAATAAGTAAACTCGTTGATACTGTTGCTGCAATCATTAACGTCGGGATCGCTCCTAAAATAGGACCAAAGTACGGGATTATATCCGTTACCCCAATAATAATGCCAAGCAATAATGGATATTTCATACCGATAAACCAAAAAGAAAGAGCTGATACTCCCCCTAATACTAAACAAACAAATAACTGTCCTCGAATATAACTTCCAAGTGACTTATCAATTTCTTTCGCAAGCATTTGCCCCGTACCTCGCCATTTACTTGGGACTAGTTTCCAAAAGATATGATAAAACTCACCATAATCTTTTAATATGTAAAATACAATGAACGGTATTAAGAAAATAATGAGCAATGAATCGAGTACACCACGAGCTGTACTCATCACTTTATTTAAAAGCGCTTGAATCTTCGTTTCCACACCCACAAAAAGTTGTTTCACCTTTTCATGAATGAACGAAGGGAAATTCGCTGTTTGTTCTGTAACGCCATCCATCCACGAATCGTACATCTTTGTAAACTGCGGAAATTGTTCATTAATCTCTTGTAACTGTTTAATAACGACTGGTGTTCCTTTATAAATCCCATAACCAATTCCGCCGAAGAAAAGGATATAAATGAGCAAAATGGCAAGTGTACGGGGCATCCCTTCCTTATGAATTTTTTCAATTAAAGGGTGCAATAAATACGCAATAAAACAGGCGATAAGAAACGGCGTAATTGCTACTTTAAATACAAAAATAATCGGTGCCCATAGTGGCTTAATTTTTAAAAAGACGAGCAAACAAAGAAAAACAAGTAACAATAATCCTAAACGATATATCCAAATGATTTTAAGATTCTTCACATGAAAAACCTCCTCCACCTTTATTTTGAAAATAAATGGGTTAGGTTATGTGTGAAACTTTTAAAATCTTTTCATACGGACCATACTGTTTTTTAAAGACGTACATATAAATAACATAACAAGGACAACCACCCCTGAGAATACAGCATGAAATAATGTAATCAGGAGGGCTAATTATGGTTTTGTTTATGCTTGGATTATCAGCACTTTTTATGATTCTTGAATGGATTTGTATCGGCTTTGGTATTTGGAAGGGGTTCTTTATTCGTTCCTCACGTAAAGAAAAAGCGAAGCAATTATGGCAGTATGGAATACTTGGCGTTGGCTGTTACGGTCTATCTTATTTTTTCTCAGAAATTGGACTTTTTTATTTGCATATGAGTGCATAAAAAAACTCCCTTGTCTATAAGGGAGTTTTTCACTTTATCGAAATGATTATAAGTAAGACTTAATCATCTTACGTGCTTTTTTCATATTGCGTTTTGAAAATACATCTTGCTTACGAGCATATTGATATGCTGCAGCTCCAACACCTAATGCGATTAATGAATTGCGTAGATTCAAAGTAAATCCCCCTTTTCGTTATCCGATCGTTCTTTCATTCTCATCAAATAAATCATCAAGAGAGCTTAATGAACCATCTTCCTCAACTTGATGCGTATGGATTTTCCCCTTTGAAACCGATAATTCGATATAACAATTCCAGCAATAAAATTGGTTGACACCTATTTTTCCAATGTCTTTCCCTTTGCAATTTGGACAAATGAACATATGGCTTTCATCTCCTTACAGTCTCCCAGATTCTATTCGCCATTATGTCCAAACCGCATTCATTTATACATTGCTGGAGCCTTTCAACGCTATGCGTTTGAAAGTTTCACTATATAATTTCACCTTGTTACATGAAATCATACGGTGAAATGTTTTCCACGTCCATTTCCTCGCCATTAACTGTGACCATCTGTACTTCTCCTTGTGATTCCTGCAAGCGACTAGCTAAAGTTGTTTGACGCATTGCATCATCAAGGCGATTTACACCAGATTGGAAAGCTACTTCCTCCCCGCAAATAATAAGGAACTTCTTACTTCTTGTAATGCCCGTGTAAATTAAATTACGGCGTAACATACGGTTGTAACTTTTCACAATCGGCATAATAACAATCGGAAATTCACTACCTTGTGATTTATGAATCGAACAACAATATGCATGTGTAATTTGATTTAAATCCGGCTTTGTATACGTTACCTCAATTCCATCAAATGAAACGATAATCATATCTTGTTGCTCAACGTTTTCTTTCGCATAAAACACCGAAACAATTTCTCCGATATCCCCATTAAACACTTGGCTCTCCGGCTGATTAACGAGTTGCAGTACTTTATCGCCTCTTCGGTATACAACATCACCGTACTGGATTTCTTTACTCTTTTCCCTTTTCGGGTTAAATACTTGTTGCAGCGCTTCGTTTAATACATTAATACCAGCAGGCCCGCGGTACATCGGTGCTAATACTTGAACATCCCTCGCACTAAAGCCTTTTGTTTTAGCGTTTTCGCAAACTTTTTTCACAACCTCAACAATTTGAGCCCCTGTACAGCTGATAAACGAACGATCTTTTTTATTTTGCGCTAAATCTGGCGGGAGTGTGCCGTCTTTGATCGCATGGGCAAGTTGAATAACAGATGAGCCTTCTGCTTGACGATAAATTTCAGTAAGCTTCACTGTCGGAACTGCACCTGCATTTAATAAATCTTTTAATACTTGTCCAGGTCCTACAGATGGCAACTGATCTTCATCACCTACAACGATAACTTGAATATTCGTTGGTAGCGACTTAAATAGCTGATTTGCGAGCCAAATATCAACCATTGAAAATTCATCGATAATAAGGAGCTTACCTTGGACAGGATCCGTTTCATTACGCTGGAAAGATCCTTCTGGCGTCCAGCCAAGCAAACGGTGAATTGTGCAAGCTGGAAGTCCTGTCGATTCACTCATCCGCTTCGCTGCTCTTCCTGTTGGAGCTGTTAATAGTATTGGAAATGGATTATCATCACTGTATTCATTCGGATTTAACGATAATCCGTGAAGTGACGCATACATTTCAACAATCCCTTTAATAACGGTTGTTTTTCCTGTTCCTGGTCCACCTGTTAATAACATCATCGGTTTATGAAGTGCCGTTTGAATCGCTTCTTGCTGAAACGGTGCATATTGTACATTCAACTGTTCTTCAATTTCACCTAATGTTTTTAACACTTCTGCTTCAGGAAATGAAGGTGTTTCCTCTTGATTCATCAATCGACGAATAGACTTTACAACACCTTTTTCAGAGTAGAATAAAGTTGCTAAATACACTCGTTCTTCTTCTATGATAACTTTCCCTTCACTTTGCATCGTTTCAATACAACCTATAATATCTTCTTCAGTCACTCTTCCTTCTTGATTGTTTAAAAGTGACATCGTTTCTCTTACAAGTTGATCTTTCCTCATATAAACGTGACCAAGTTGCAATGAGACATTCTCTAATGTGTAAAAACATCCCGCTCGTACACGGTCGTCGTGATTACCCGATATCCCTAACGCACGCCCTATATCATCCGCTCGTCCAAAACCAATCCCGTCCACTTCTTCAATAAGTTGATACGGATTATTACGAATCACTTCTAATGTCATCTCTTTATATTGCTGGTAAATCTTAATAGAAAGTTTCGTTCCAAAACCGTAACCATTTAAAAAGCTCATTACTTTCTCTAATCCTTGATGTTCAACAATTGTCTCATATATTTCCTGAGCCTTTTGTTTGTTAACAACACCATTTAACGCCTCAGGGTCATCCATAATTTTAGAAATAGCATGTTCCCCGAGATGATCCACAATTTTTTCCGCTGTACGCTTTCCTATCCCTTTAAATAAATCACTCGCTAAATATTGCACCATACCTGCTTTTGTTTGCGGCAATTCTTTTTTAAATGTTTCAACCATATATTGTTTTCCATACTTTGGATGGTCCTTAAAGTGACCTGTCAATGTAAACACTTCATCTTCATGCATGCGGGGAAAATGACCGTTTATCATTACTTTCTTTTCGTCATACGTTTCATTCGTTTCAATGACTTTCATACTGACAACGGAATAGAGGTTTTCTTCGTTGTGGAAAATGGTATGAAGAACTTGCGCTTTTATAAATTTTTTCTCTTCCTCAAACAAATCCATTGCATGTTGATTTCCCATCTTTCCTCTCCTTTCCGATATTTTCACTTTAATGAGCAGTACATCCCCCACCTTTTTAGATGAGGGATAACTACCCATTAAACTATATTTTTATCTTATTCAGCTTCTTGCTCTAATAAACGAACGCCATTACCAGCTAAAAAGTGATCTGGCTGAATTTCAGTTGCTTTCTTAAATAAAGCGAGAGCTTTCTCGTTATTTTCTTCAAATACGTAAGCAACACCTAAATTGTAATACGCATCTGCATACTCTTCATCCATTTCTAATACCTTTTCAAAATAAGGTTTCGCCTCTTGAATATGTTCTAGTCGCGCAAAGCAAAGTCCGCACTGGAATACAGCTTCTACATCGTTTTCATCTAATTCTGTTGCTCTTTGTAAGAATGGTAGTGCAAGACGATCATTTCCAAGCTGTACATGTGTAATACCTAACATAAATGTTACATCAGCTGATTGTAATCCAGCTTGCATTGCTTGTTCGAATACAACTTTCGCCTCAGTAAATTGCTCTTGGCCATAATATACGTTTCCTAAGCCATAATAAGCAGCTGCAGATTTATCATCTAACTCTAATGCACGTTTATAAAATAAAATCGCTCGCTCACTATCTCCTAATACGTCTAATAAATTTGCAAAATTAATGTATCCAAGCGCATCTTTCGGATTTTCTTCAATTGCTTCTGTAAAATTTTTAGCTGCTTCTTCCCAATTTCCTTCTTGCATATATTGAATACCTGTTTCAAGTTTGTTTGACATGTCCTTCACCTCTACAACAAATTATAACAAAGAATGTATTTTCCAAGCGAACGAAAATTCGCTTTATGTAAAAGAAACCTCTAACCGCTAATCGGCAGAGGCTTCTCATTTATCCTAAATAATCCAATTTCTTACCACTACGGTATACTTCATCAATTGTAGCACCGCCTAAGCACTCATCTCCATCATAGAAAACGACTGCTTGTCCTGGTGTAATTGCACGAATTGGCTCATCACAAAGAATACGAACTGTATTTTCATCAACGATTTGAACCGTTACTTTATTGTCTTCTTGACGATAACGGAATTTCGCCGTGCACTTAAATTCTGTTTCTTTTTCTTTGTTACTTACCCATCCTACATTCGTAGCAATAACTTCATCACCATATAGAAGTTCGTTATGGAATCCTTGATCAACATATAAAATGTTTTCTTTTAGATTTTTTCCAACAGCAAACCATGGATCACCATTACCACCAATTCCAAGACCATGACGTTGTCCAATTGTATAATACATTAAACCGTCATGCTTCCCTTTCACTTCACCAGATAATGTTTGCATTACACCTGGTTGTGCTGGTAAGTAGTTACTTAAGAAATCTTTAAAGTTACGCTCACCAATGAAGCAAATACCTGTACTATCTTTTTTCGCCGCTGTCGCTAAGCCAGCTTCTTTCGCCATTTCACGAATTTGTGGTTTCTTCAGTTCACCTAACGGGAACATTGTTTTTGATAATTGCTCTTGGCTTAATTGATTTAAGAAGTATGTTTGATCTTTATTGTCATCAACGCCGCGAAGCATTTTATATTCGCCGTCCATATAAGCAACGCGTGCATAATGACCTGTTGCTACATAATCGGCACCAAGCGCAATTGCATGCTCTAAAAATGCTTTAAATTTAATTTCTTTATTACACATTACATCTGGGTTTGGTGTACGACCAGCTCGGTACTCATCTAAGAAGTACGTAAATACTTTATCCCAGTATTGTTTTTCAAAGTTTACTGCATAATACGGAATACCAATTTGGTTACACACTTCAATTACATCATTGTAATCTTCTGTTGCTGTGCAGACACCATTCTCATCTGTATCATCCCAGTTTTTCATAAAAATTCCGATTACATCATAACCTTGCTCTTTTAATAAAAGTGCTGCTACAGATGAATCGACGCCACCGGACATTCCGATGACAACGCGTGTTTCGTGAGGTAGTTTGTTCATCATGTCACCTCCCATGCTAATTTTGTGTTAATCGCTTCACGATTTTCACTGTTTCGTACGCCGCTTTTTCAATTTGCTCTTTCGTATTTCCAAGTCCAAAACTAAAGCGTACGGATGAACGTATTTGATCGGAGTCTTTTCCAAACATCGCTACTAATACATGTGATGGATCAATCGAACCAGCTGTACAAGCAGAACCACTTGATACTGCAATGCCAGCTAGGTCTAAGTTCACAAGAAACGGTTCAATGTTCATTCCTGTAAAACTTACATTAAGTACATGCGGTAAGCGATGTTCTAAGTTTCCGTTTACCTCGAAAGTAATGCCTTCATTTTTGAAGACAGATACCATTATATCTTTAAACTCTTCATATTGGGCATTTTTTTGCTCACGAGTTTTTTCAGCTATAAGAATTGCATGCTGAAGCCCAGCAATACTAGGCACATTTTCCGTACCAGCACGGCGTTTTCTTTCTTGCTCTCCGCCTATTAATAACGGCTCAAATTTCACATTTGCACCAGCGAATAAGAACCCTACACCTTTTGGCCCATTAATTTTATGAGCTGAAATTGATAATAAATCAATACCAAACTCTTTCACATTAATTTCTACTAAACCGTAAGCTTGTACCGCATCTGTATGGAAATAAGCTTGATGCTCTTTTAGCAGCTTTCCTATTTCCACAATTGGTTGCATTGTCCCTACTTCATTATTCCCAAACATAATAGATACAAGAATCGTCTCTTCTGTTAATGCCTTTTGTATGTCAGAAACTTGAATGCGTCCTGTTTCATCGACAGGTAAATATGTCACTTCAAACCCTTCACGCTCTAACAATTCGCACGTATGCAAAATCGCATGATGTTCAATTTGCGTCGTTATTATGTGGTTACCTTTATGACGGTTCGCACGTGCTACACCTATAAGCGCTAAATTATCAGCTTCTGTACCACCACTCGTAAATATAATTTCATTCGGATTCGCATGAATGCTGCGTGCACACACTCGTCTCGCCCCATCTACTGTGTGACGAGTTTGACGTCCATAAAAGTGAATACTAGACGGGTTCCCGAATATTTCTGTCATATATGGAATCATCTTTTCGACCACTTCTGGGTGAGTCGGAGATGTCGCAGCATGATCTAAGTAAATGCGTTCCATTAAATCTCCTTCTTTCCAAATCGTTTCACAAGGAATTAAATGTAAAACATATAGCCCCCGTGATTTTCTTCCTCATAACGTACTAAATCTTCTAACGTTGTACTATCTAACACTTCTTGCACCGCATCACGAACACGCATCCATAACTGGCGCTGTGCTGGCTCTTCTTCTTCTATCATTTCTACAACACTAATCGGTCCCTCTAATACACGGATTACATCCCCAGCTGTAATGTTAGCCGGTTGATCAGATAATACATATCCGCCATATGCCCCGCGCGTACTCTTTACAAGACGAGCGTTACGAAGTGGTGAAATTAATTGCTCTAAGTAATGCTCGGATAAGTCATGCGCCTGCGCAATTGATTTTAATGAAATCGGACCTTCACCAAACTTTTTCGCAAGATCAATCATAATTGTTAAGCCATAGCGGCCTTTTGTTGAAATCTTCATCTATTTTGCACCTCTTTTCAAATTTTCACTTCTATTGGTTATATCTTATTTATAAAAAGTACACAATTTAAAATCCTATGAAATTATAGCATAATATAGTATTATAAGAAATTTCAACTTGTGTATCAAAATGATAACATAAAATCACATTGAAAAACTCGGGAATTATTACAATTGAAAGAAAAATGAAAATATTCTTCTTCATTTTTCCCATAAAACAGCATCCTATTTCAAATTTCGTAGAAAAAAATGATACGATAGAACGAGATTATATATTAAGGGAGACGGTCTAAATGAAACAACCACTCGCACATCGAATGCGCCCTACAAATATTCAAGAAATTATTGGGCAACAACATTTAGTTGGTGAAGGAAAGATTTTATGGCGAATGGTCCAAGCAAATCATTTTCAATCTATGATTTTATACGGTCCTCCAGGTACAGGAAAAACATCCATTGCCAGTGCAATTGCAGGAAGTACCGGTACCCCGTTTCGTCTATTAAACGCTGTTACTCACAATAAAAAAGATATGGAAGTTGTCGTACAAGAAGCAAAGATGCATCGACACCTCGTTTTAATTCTAGATGAAGTTCACCGTCTAGATAAAGCAAAGCAAGACTTTCTATTACCTCACTTAGAAAGCGGACTTCTTACTTTAATTGGTGCAACGACAAGTAATCCATTCCATGCAATAAACTCCGCTATTCGAAGCAGGTGTCAAATTTTCGAATTACACGCACTAACAGAAGATGATATTTTAATTGGGTTAAAAAGAGCTTTAGAAGATAAAGAAAAAGGCCTTGGAGAATATGCTGTAACGGTAACAGATGAAGCACTACATCATTTTGCAAATGCCTCTGGTGGTGATATGCGTTCCGCTTATAACGCACTTGAACTTGCTGTATTATCTAGCTTTACTACAGACGATCAAGCGGCTGAAATCACACTCGAGATTGCAGAAGAATGCTTACAAAAGAAGAGCTTCGTTCACGACAAAGGCGGCGATGCTCATTATGACGTATTATCAGCATTTCAAAAATCAGTACGCGGAAGTGATGTAAATGCAGCGCTCCATTATTTAGCACGCCTTATTGAAGCAGGTGATTTACAAAGTATTGGCAGACGCCTTCTTATTATGGCTTATGAAGATATTGGACTTGCTAGCCCACAAGCTGGACCGCGTACACTAGCTGCAATTGAATCAGCTGAACGAGTTGGATTCCCAGAAGCACGCATCCCACTTGCAAATGCCGTTATAGAGCTATGCTTATCACCAAAATCAAATTCAGCTTATAAAGCACTTGATGCTGCATTACACGATTTACGCAACGGTCAAACAGGTGACATTCCAAGCCATTTAAAAGATAGTCATTACAAAGGCGCAGAATCACTCGGAAGAGGCATTGGATATTTATATCCACACGACCATCCAAATGGCTGGGTAAGGCAACAATACTTACCTGATAAAATAAAAAACAAGCAATATTATAAACCGAAAACGACAGGGAAATTTGAGCAAGCACTTTCTACTGTTTATGAAAGATTACAAACTTCGAATAAAACGAAAAATAAAGGGTAACATAAACGAAAACGTCACCATTATGGAGGCTTCGCTTATGAAAACACGTCAAGATGCATGGACAAAAGAAGATGATCTCCTTTTAGCAGAAACTGTTTTGCGACATATTCGCAGCGGAAGTACACAAATAAAAGCGTTTGATGAAGTTGGCGACGCTTTAAACCGCACTTCCGCAGCTTGTGGTTTTAGATGGAATGCTGAAGTAAGACCGAATTACGAAGATGCGGTGCAGCTTGCAAAAAAACAACGTAAAGAATTAAAACGTTCTGAAGCTAATATAGAAAAAGATCGGTTCACGAAAACGAAACAACTCGTAATTGACGCCGATTTTTCAGAAGATATTACGCCAAGTAAACAAGATCTTACAATGCAAAATGTCATCTCATTTTTACAAAATTTAGAACATAACAATCCTTCACTTGCAAAGTTGCAAACTGAAAATGATGTATTACAAGCTCAGCTCACTTCTCTGCAAAAAACGAATCATGAACTTGAAACGAAATTAGCGGTACTCACAAAAAAACAACAAGCAATCGAAGAAGATTACGCGATGCTTGTTCGAATTATGGATCGCGCTCGAAAACTTGTTTCGGTTGAAGAACAAGAAGAACAGATTGCTCCCATTTTCAAGACAGATCAAAATGGAAATTTAGATATTATATATTCTGCAGAGAATTAAAAACAAGGATGTCACTTTTTTGACTAAGTGACATCCTTGTTTATTTTCGGTAAACCATATATATATACATGTCGGTAAATAAATTTATATCAACGATTTTTCGAATATATCTATTGTAACTTGCAATATATCAACGGTTTTTCGAATATATCTATCACAACTTGCAATATATCAACGATTTTTCAAATATATCTATCACAACTTGCAATATATCAACGATTCAATAAAGGAGATCGATTTAATGACAAAGATTTACAATAACATTACTCCCTGTCATACAAGAAAACTCCTAAAACACATTGGATAATTTTTACTAAAATGTTATTATAACCATATACCTTTAAAGGGAGATGGTTGCTATTTCATTAATAATCTTCAAAATAACTCTTGGCCTTCTCGTCCTGACTTTAGCTCTTTTCACCATTAACAGTCTAAAAAAGACATCCGCCTATAAATCAGATAAATATGATTATTACTTACTAACCTTACTTACATTTGAACTAGTAGTGATGCAAATATCCATATTTCTTTAATACATATAAAAAAGCATATATCCAAAATGGATATATGCTTTTCTTTTATTCTTGCCCTACACGTTTCACTTCTACATTTTTAATACGTTCACGTACAACGTGACTTGCCATAATTAAGCCTGCCACAGATGGTACGAATGCATTTGATGAAGGCGGTAATTTCGCTTTACGAATTTTTGCATTCTCGTCTGGTACGATTTCTTTACGTACTTCTTCACGAATTACGATTGGGTTTTCGTCAGAGAAGACAACTTTTACACCTTTTTTAATACCCTCTTTACGAAGCTTCGTACGAATTACTTTCGCAATTGGATCTGTATGTGTTTTAGAAATGTCCGCAATACGGAAACGAGTTGGGTCCATTTTATTTGCTGCACCCATACATGAGATAATTTTAATTTTACGACGTAAACATTGTTTAATTAAATGGATTTTGAACGTAATCGTATCAGATGCATCCACTACGAAATCTAAACCGTGTTTAAAGAACTCTTCATATGTTTCATCTGTATAAAACATTTCTAATCCAATTACTTCACATTCCGGATTAATGTCTGCAATACGCTCTTTCATTAATTCTACTTTTGAACGTCCTACAGTAGATACTAAAGCGTGAATTTGACGGTTTACGTTTGTAATATCTACAACGTCTTTATCAACTAATACGAGACGTCCTACTCCAGAACGCGCTAACGCTTCAGCTGAAAATGAACCTACGCCGCCAATTCCTAAAATACCGACTGTACTATTTTTTAATATTTCAAGTCCTTCTTTACCGAAGGCTAATTCATTACGTGAAAATTGATGTAACATTCAGCTCTACACTCCTATTACAAAAATGGTCTACCATGTATTCTAGCGTTTTTCCGACTATTTGTATAGAAAAAGTTATAGAATTCCTAAAAATACATATTTCGATAATGAAAACATAGTGTAAACCGGGATTTTGTTTCTTCTTTTAATTATCCATTAAAAAAGTCTAGATGGTTATAGTATAACCATCTAGACCCTATTCTTACTTTTCTTCTTTTAAGCTTAATTTTAAGTTTAACTCTTCAAGCTGTGCTTCTGCAACTGGGCTTGGAGCTTCTGTTAATAAGCAGCTTGCGCTTGCTGTTTTTGGGAATGCAATTGTATCACGAAGGTTCGTACGGCCTGCAAGTAACATAACAAGACGATCTAAACCTAATGCGATTCCGCCGTGTGGTGGTGTACCGTATTCGAATGCTTCTAATAAGAATCCGAATTGCTCTTGCGCTTCTTCTTGTGAGAATCCAAGTGCTTTGAACATTTTTTCTTGTACGTCACGCTCGTAAATACGAAGTGATCCACCACCAAGCTCATAACCGTTTAATACAAGGTCATATGCTTGTGCACGTGCTTTTTCTGGCGCTGTTTCTAGTAGCTCAACGTCTTCACGGAATGGCATTGTGAATGGGTGATGAGCTGCGAAATAACGATTTGCATCTTCATCGTACTCAAGAAGTGGCCAATCAGTTACCCATAGGAAGTTAAATTTACTTTCATCAATTAACTCAAGCTCTTTACCTAGACGTAAACGAAGTGCGCCTAAGCTATCTGCAACAACGCTCTTCTTATCTGCTACGAATAGTAAGAAGTCGCCAGCAGTAGCTTCTAATGTACTCATTAACACGTTTGCATCTTCTTCACCGAAGAATTTCGCAATCGGTCCTTTTAAGCCGTCTTCTTCAACTTTAAGCCAAGCTAGACCTTTTGCACCGTATACTTTCACGAATTCAGTTAATGCATCGATGTCTTTACGAGAGTATTTACTTGCAGCACCTTTTGCATTAATTGCTTTTACTTGTCCGCCGCTTTCTACAGCACTTGTAAACACTTTAAAGCCACAACCTGCTGCAAACTCAGATAAGTCTGTTAGTTCCATTTCAAAGCGTGTATCTGGCTTATCAGAACCGTAGCGAGCCATTGCATCAGCATATTTCATACGAGGGAATGGTGCACTAACTTCTACACCTTTTGCATCCTTCATAACTTTCGTCATCATACGCTCCATCATTTCTAAAATCTCATCTTGTGTTAAGAATGAAGCTTCAATATCGATTTGCGTGAATTCTGGTTGACGATCTGCACGTAAATCTTCGTCACGGAAACAACGTGCTACTTGATAGTAACGCTCAAATCCGCCGACCATAAGAAGCTGTTTAAATAACTGTGGTGACTGTGGTAATGCATAGAATTCACCGTCATGTACACGACTTGGTACTAAATAGTCACGAGCTCCTTCTGGCGTACTTTTCGTTAAAATTGGTGTTTCTACTTCTAAGAACTCTTCTGTATCTAAGAAGTTACGAATTGTTTTTGTTACGTCGTGACGCATTTTGAATGTGTTGAACATTACAGGACGACGTAAGTCTAAATAACGATATTTTAAACGCACATCTTCTGATGCATCTGTATCATCAGCAATAATAATTGGTGTTGTTTTCGCTGCATTTAGTACATTTACTTTTGTTGCTTGTACTTCAATACGACCAGTTGCCATATTGTCATTAATTGCGCCTTCACCACGTTCAACAACTGTACCTTCTATGTGTAATACGTATTCGCTACGAATTGTTTCTGCTACTTCTAACGCTTCTTTTGATGTTTCTGGGTTAAATACAACTTGTACGATACCTGTACGGTCACGTAAATCGATAAAGATTAATCCACCTAAGTCACGGCGTTTTTGTACCCAACCTTTTAATTGAACTGTTTGTCCAACAGCTTCTACTGTTACTTTTCCACATGCATGTGTTCTTTCAGCCACTGTAAGTTCCCCCTATATTAATTTCTCTGCTACGTATGAAGCAAATACATCTAACGCTACTTCTTCTTGTTCACCTGTTGCCATATCTTTTAAGTTAATGATGCCTTTATCTAGCTCATCTTCTCCTAATACAGCTACAAATTTCGCCTTTAGACGATCTGCTGATTTAAATTGTGCTTTCATTTTGCGATCTAAATAATCTTTTTCAACCGACAATCCAGCTTTACGAAGATCGAATGCCACTTTTGCAGCATGGTCTTTCGCTTTTTCACCAAGCGCTACAACGTAACAATCAATGCTATGTTCAAGTGGTAATTCAATGTTTTCAGCTTTTAGCGCCATAATTAAACGTTCAATACTCATTGCAAAACCGATACCTGGCATTTCTGGTCCACCGATTTCTTGTACAAGTCCGTTATAACGGCCACCACCGCTTAATGTAGTGATCGCACCGAAACCTTCTGCCTCACTCATAATTTCAAAAACAGTATGTTGATAGTAGTCTAAACCACGCACTAAGTTCGGATCTTTTTCAAATGGAACATCCATCATCGTTAATAGTTCTTGTACTTTGTCGTAGTATACTGCTGAATCTTCGTTTAAGTATTCTGTAATAGATGGAGCTGTTGCCATTAATTCATGGTTACGGTCCTTCTTACAGTCTAAAATTCGAAGTGGGTTCTTTTCTAAGCGAGATTGACAGTCAGAGCAGAATTCGCCGATACGTGGCTCAAAGTGTGCGATTAATGCATCACGGTGTGCTTGACGACTCGCTGCGTCACCTAAACTGTTTAATACAACTTTAATATTTTTTAAGCCCATGCCGCGGTAAAATTCAACAGCAAGTGCAATTACTTCTGCATCAATTGCAGGGTCATTACTGCCGATTGCTTCGATACCGAATTGTACGAATTGACGATAGCGACCTGCTTGTGGTCTTTCATAACGGAACATTTGACCGATATAGTATAATTTCGTTGGTTGTGTTGCATCACCAAACATTTTATTTTCAACGTAAGAACGTACAACAGGTGCAGTACCTTCTGGACGTAATGTTAAGCTACGCTCTCCACGATCTTGGAATGAGTACATTTCTTTTTGTACGATATCTGTCGTATCACCAACACCGCGTAAAAATAGCTCAGTGTGCTCAAAAATTGGTGTACGAATTTCTTTATAATTGTAACGACGGCAAATTTCGCGTGCTTGCCCTTCGATATACTGCCATAACTCAACAGTGCCTGGAAGAATATCTTGCGTTCCGCGTGGGATTTGAATAGACATATTCAGTTCCTCCTCAAATTGTTTTAATCTTAATAAAAATAAAAAAACTCCCGCCTCTACTGTTTAAACAGTAGGGACGAGAGTATTATACCCGTGGTGCCACCCTAATTGAAGCACGTATGCTTCCACTTTTTTAATAACGCTTAAATATGCGTTCATCCCTACTAAGCATATATGCCGTTCAAGTTGAAACCTCTAGAGTGTCATTCAATCAGTCATCATGCAGAAATGTTTTCAGCCTAAGACATTCCTTCTCTTTCCATGTGTATCTCATTTACTCTTCTCTATCAACGGTTATATTCATATGTAAATATAAAATTACTATACGTTTGTTAAGTAGGATTGTCAAGTGCTCTAAGAACGTTCAATCTGCTTCTTTAAACGCTTTACATCTTGAAGAGAAATCCCAAACTCGGAAGCAAGCTCCATTGAAGTATTATTTTGCTCTTTTGAAATAAAATCATGAAAATTCACGTTAAACAGTTGATTTGCACCATTTGTAACAGAATGCCCTTTTTCATTCATACGCATACGTATATCCCTCACATTCAATATGGATGTTTTACTTTTTATTGTTCCATATTGATGAGAGAGTTATACATAACCGAAACTGCTATTGATTCCAAATAAATGAACAAAACATACAACAATGTATAAAAAAGAGAGGATTATATAACCCTCTCTTTTTTATCAACACTATTTACTTTCTACAATTAAGGTCACCGGACCATCATTGATTAAAGAAACGTCCATCATTGCTCCGAACTTCCCTGTTTCCACATGCAATCCTTGTTTGCGAACTTCTTCATTAAAGAAATCGTATAAACGCTCTGCGTAGTCAGGTTTCGCAGCATCCATAAAGTTTGGACGTCTTCCCTTGCGACAATCTCCGTATAATGTAAATTGCGAAATAGATAGAACTTGTCCTTCTACATCAAGTACAGAATGATTCATCTTTCCGCTCTCATCTTCAAAAATACGTAAGTTTGCAATTTTTTCCGCAATATAAGTTGCATCTTTTTCTGTATCTTCATGCGTAATGCCAACTAGTAATGTTAAACCGAACGGAATTTGTCCTACGATCTCACCGTCTACTGTGACAGACGCTTTCTTTGATCGTTGTAAAACAACTCTCATCTTTCTACACTCCCTATTAATGCATCATGCGTCGTACTGCATAAATTTCTGGAACGCGTTTAATGCGTTCTACTACTTTTTTCAAGTGTTGTAAGTTACGAATCGAGATTGACATATTAATTGTTGCCATTTTATTACGGTCACTTCTACCAGAAACAGCTGAAATATACGTTTTCGTCTCTGTAACAGCTTGCAGTACTTCATTTAATAAACCACGGCGATCGTAACCCGAAATTTCAATATCAACGTTATACTCAATTTCTTTTTCAGGGCTACCTTCCCACTCTACTTCTAATAAACGTTCTACAGCTTCTTCTGTATGAACGTTTACACAATCACGGCGGTGAATCGATACACCTCGGCCTTTCGTAATATATCCAACGATATCATCGCCTGGAACTGGGTTACAGCATTTCGATAAACGGATTAATAAATTATCAGCACCGCTTACCTTTACACCAGAATCCCATTTTCGAATTTTCATCGGTTTACGAACTTCTTTAACTTCAACAATTTCTTCTTCGCGTTGTTTGCGGAACTTGTCCGTTAGTCGCGTAACAATTTGCGAAGCTGTAATTCCGCTATATCCAACTGCTGCAAACATATCTTCTTCATTTGCAAAGTTAAATTTCTCAGCGACGCGTTTTAAGTTATCAGGCGCTAATACTTCTTTCATCTCATACTCTAGACCACGTACTTCCTTTTCAACAAGTTCACGGCCTTTTTCAATATTTTCGTCTCTACGTTGTTTCTTAAAGAATTGACGAATTTTATTTTTCGCATGAGATGTTTGAGCAAGTTTTACCCAATCTTGACTTGGGCCATATGAATGTTTCGACGTTAAAATTTCAATGATGTCGCCTGTTTTTAATTTATAATCCAACGTCACCATTTTACCGTTTACTTTTGCACCAATTGTTTTATTCCCAATTTCCGAATGGACACGATACGCGAAATCAATCGGAACCGATCCAAGTGGTAATTCCATTACATCGCCTTTCGGTGTAAAGACGAATACCATGTCAGAAAATAAATCAATTTTTAATGACTCCATAAATTCTTCTGCATTAGAAGCTTCATTTTGCCATTCTAGTATTTGACGGAACCATGTGAGTTTCTTCTCTAATGTACCTGTTGTTTCTGCTGTTTTTCCTTCTTTGTACGCCCAGTGTGCCGCGATCCCGAATTCTGCAATTTCGTGCATTTCTTTCGTACGAATTTGCACTTCAAGTGGATCACCTTTTGGTCCAATTACAGTCGTATGAAGAGATTGATATAGATTTGCTTTTGGCATTGCAATATAATCTTTAAAACGACCTGGCATCGGCTTCCAGCACGTATGAATAATTCCAAGCACCGCATAACAATCTTTAATACTATTTACAACGACACGTACAGCTAATAAATCGTAAATTTCATTGAACTGCTTATTTTGCAGTGCCATTTTACGATAAATACTGTAAATATGTTTCGGTCTTCCAGAAATCTCAGGTTGAATTGCAACTTCTTTTAATTTCTCACGAATACCAGTCATTACTTCGTCTAAGTATTCTTCACGTTCTGCACGTTTACGCTTCATTAAATTTACAATACGATAATATTGTTGGGGATTTAAATAGCGAAGTGACGTATCCTCTAGCTCCCATTTAATAGTACTAATTCCGAGTCTATGTGCTAAAGGTGCAAAGATTTCTAACGTTTCATTCGCTATGCGACGCTGCTTCTCTTGAGGCAAATGTTTCAATGTACGCATGTTATGAAGACGATCAGCTAGTTTAATTAAAATAACTCGAATGTCTTGAGCCATTGCAATAAACATTTTGCGATGGTTTTCTGCTTGTTGTTGTTCGTGAGATTTATATTTAATCTTCCCAAGCTTTGTAACACCATCAACAAGCATAGCAATTTCTTTGTTAAATTCCCGTTCAATATCTTCTAACGTAATCTCTGTATCTTCCACTACATCATGTAAGAAACCTGCTGATACCGTAGCTGGATCCATGTGTAAATCAACTAAAATACCTGCAACTTGAATCGGATGAATAATATACGGTTCACCCGATTTTCTATATTGTTCGCTATGCGCATCACGTGCATATTCATAAGCACGTGCCACTAGCTCAATATCTTCATCCGCTAAATATTGACTTGCTTTCTCGAGTACCTGTTCAGCTGTTAGTACCTGCTCATTTGCCATCGAATCACCTTTTATTGAAAATTGACTTTATCTTTATTTAATAGAATAAATTATATTCTATCATTATAACCCAATGATTGTGAATTGTGAAAAGGAAAAGATTTTACTGACATTTCACCATGATTTTTTGTTCAATTATACAAAAGTACCCGCTCCTCTCCAAGAGATTCACGGGTACTTTTTATCACCGTAGTTTTACCTATATAGTGATTAGTATTTTTCTAATACTAATACATCGTAACCATCTAACATTTTACGACCATCTAAGTAAGTAAGCTCTACTAAGAATGCAATCCCTGCTACAACTCCGCCTAGCTCTTCAACTAACTTAATTGTCGCTTCGATTGTTCCACCTGTAGCTAATAGATCATCTGTAATTAATACGCGTTGACCTGGCTTAATTGCATCTTTATGGATTGTTAAAACATCTTTACCATATTCTTTACCGTAGTCAACTGTAATTACTTCACGTGGTAATTTTCCTAATTTACGAACTGGCGCAAATCCTACTTCTAACGCATAAGAAACTGGGCAACCGATAATGAAACCACGAGCTTCTGGTCCTACTACAACATCGATATCTCTTTCTTTTGCGTACTCAACGATTGCATCTGTTGCTGCTTTGTATGCTTTACCGTCATTCATTAAAGGTGTAATGTCTTTAAACACAATACCTTCTTTCGGATAATCCGGTACAATTGCGATATGTTGCTTGAAATCCATATTTCTGAATCCTCCTCAGATCTAAAAGGTTTGTAAATACAAATCCTTTACCCTAACTGTTCTACTTCTTTATGATTACGAATCGTTTCAAACCATGTATATAGTTGCTGATATGTGCTATAAACCAATTCTTTTTCTAATTGTAAGTGGTTCATTTTCTCACGATATGTGTTCGATTCAATTAAATCACGCTTTTGTTTTTTGTCTGCCATAAAAATGACGCCATCTTTTATTGTAACAAATTCTAACTCAAAAAACACCTGTGTCATGAAATTTACTGTATCTTTTGACCAACCTTTATGGCGACATAGTTGTTCTCCATATTGTCTTAAAGAAAATGGTGTTTTTTGGCTTAAGAAAGAATAGTACCATTTAAAGTGTTCTCTCGTAGGAACTGTACTAAATAGATGGTTATTTTCTTGATAAAATAGCGTATAAATTCGCGCTGGGAATCCTACTTTAAATAGCTCACTTAATTCATCTGTTCCTTTTGGTAAATCAAGTAACACGATATATTGATCATCTAAATGCGTTACTTCTGAAGCATGCATGAGCTTCTCTTTATAGCTCTCTAAAGAAAATTTATTCAATACCTCTTCAGAAAAATACACCATTGTTATTTTTTCTTTCGGAAGTTCTGCTAAATTTGCTTCTGCATTACGCATACTACGCCAATCAAATAATTGCCACGCCTCTACAGCAATATCTTGTACCATTAATTGTGGCTTCTTAAAATTATTCCATTCATTGATGGATGCTTCTCCTATTACAGATACTTTTGCAACTGGAGAGATTTCTTTCGCATATGCACCAAAACCAAATCCAATTGTATCCAGTGTTGCTTGTCCATCACGAAGAGCCATTTTTAAATGAGAGCCATCTGATCCGATTGCGCGAATACTTTCTAACTCTGCATCTTTCACTGCAATACGTGGTTTCGGATTTCCAACACCAAATGGTGCTAACTTCTGCATATCTTCAATTGCCGCTAGTGTTACATCCTCTACTTTGCAAAAAACATCAACTGCTGTAATTGGAATAAAATCTTCTTCTGTTAAAATTGCATCTGCTTGTTCATTTAAGCGGCGACGTAATTCATCTACATCATTCATATGTAGCGTCATTCCCGCTGCCATCGGATGCCCTCCGAAGTGTGGCAATAACTCTCTACAATCTGATAAATTTGCAAACAAATCAAATCCTGCAATACTACGCGCTGAGCCTTTTGCTGTTTCTTTTATAGGATCAATGCATAATACAATAGTCGGACGATAAAAACGTTCAACTAATTTAGAAGCGACAATCCCAATTACACCCGGATTCCAACCTTCTTTTGCAAGTACTAACACTTTGTTTTCTTCTGGCGGGAAGTTATTTTCAACTTCAGCGATAGCCTCTTCTGTAATTTGCTTTACAATATCTTTTCGCAGTTTGTTCAGCTCATCAATTTCTTCGGCTAACTCTTTTGCTTCCTCAGGATCATTTGATAATAAAAGGTGTACAGCCGGCGTTGCATCTTCTAAACGCCCGACCGCATTAATACGCGGTGCAATTGAGAAGCCAATACTCTCTTCTGTAATTTCACTTTGCGAAACGTTAGCAACTTTAAACAATGCCTTTAAACCAATATTTTTCGTCATACGCATATGTTTTAAACCGCGTTTCACTAGCAACCTATTTTCACCATGAAGTGACACTAAATCGGCTACTGTACCGATTACTGCAATCTCTAATAAATGTTCTGGTACACGGCCTAATAGTGCATGTGCAACTTTAAACGCAACACCTACACCAGCTAAATAGTGAAACGGATATACACCGCCATCTAATTTCGGATGTATAATCGCAAGTGCTTCTGGCAATTCTGGCGGTGGCTCATGGTGATCTGTAATAATTAGATCTATTCCAAGCTCTTTCGCTACATTCGCTTCATGTACTGCTGCGATGCCAGTGTCGACAGTAATAATCAGTGAGAACCCTGCGCTATGCGCCCAACGAAACGCTTCTTCGTTCGGCCCATACCCTTCTGTAAAACGATTTGGAATATAAAATTCTACTTCTGCACCTAATTCTTGAAGAGCAAGATATAACACAGTTGTACTACTTACTCCGTCTGCATCGTAATCACCAAATATTAATATTTGTTCTCCATTTTGAATCGCCTTATTTACACGTTCTACCGTTCTATCCATTCCTTCTAATAAAAATGGATCATGAAATTCTTGATTTTCTGTATTTAAAAAATCTAAAATCTTATCTTCTGTATCTAGTCCTCTACCGAGGAATAATGAAACGACAAGTGGCGATAACTGTAATTTACTTGCTAATTCACTCACTCGTTCGTCATTATATTCTTTTTCTTTCCAACGCGTCTTCGGTTGTAACACGAAATCACCCCTTAACCTGTTCATTATACAAGACAGATTAAGGGGTGACAATATAATGCAAACTACGATGCAATATCTATATACTAAAATGTTAATGATGTTTAATTTGGAGAATACGGATTTATATGTACGAATACATTTTGTACATTATCTTGTTTCATAAGTATTTCTTTCACATGTTTTCCAATACGGTGTCCTTCTTCTACAGTAATGTATGGATCTACAGACACTTTAATATCGACAATAACATAATGACCATGCTCCCGTGCATATAAAGAACCAATTTTTTTCACACCATCTACTTGAAGAACTGCTTCTCTAAGCGGAATAACATCCTCCTCATGAAGAACATGGTCAAGCGTTGCATGAATTGCTTCCGCTCCAATGCTCCATGCCATTTTTACAACAAGAAGCGAAACAACTAATCCTGCAATCGGATCAGCATATACAAGCCAGTCTATACCAAGCTTACCACCGAGTATAGCTGCACAAATACCGATTAAAGCTGCAATTGAAGAAAATACATCTGAACGGTGCTCATATGCATTTGCAATAATTGCATCACTATTTACCCTTTTCCCTAATCGGAATTTATATTGAAACATTCCTTCTTTCACGACGATTGAAAGAACAACAGCAAAAATCGTAATTCCTTTCGGCGGTTCTAGTTCTTGCGAAAAAGCTTTTATAGATGAAATCGCGATTTCAAGTCCCACAATAAATAATAATACCGCAACAATAATCGCTGAAATCGATTCCGCTTTACCATGACCATACGGATGATCTTCATCAGGTGGCTGCTTTGCCGCTCGCAATCCAAAAAGTACAGCTAGCGAACCAATTACATCTGATGCAGAATGCACCGCATCTGCTAGCAGTGCTTTACTGTTCCCAATATAACCAATTACCGCCTTTACAATTGCTAATATAATATTACCAACGATCCCGACAATAGCACCAAACTCGGCCTGTTTAAAACGTTCATCTTTTTCCATAATTAAAATCCCTTCTTTTCTTAACCTATCTTTTTATTTTAACAAAAACAGCGATAACACCACCACTTTCTTCCATCTTCTTCCCATCAAAAAGTTGCTATCTTATTGTATCCACAAACGAAAAAAGAGATGCCTCATAATAAGGCATCATCTTTTCTATACTTGCGGTTCAGATTCTACTTTCTCAACCTTCTTCTTGTTTTTCCCCTTTTTCAAACGACGGTTTTCAAGCATTAACCAAATTTGAGAGGCAACGAAAACAGAAGAGTACGTACCTACTATTAATCCAACAAGTAACGCAAACGAGAAGTTACGTAGTGACTCACTACCAAAGATAAGTAGTGCAATTACTGGGAGTAACACTGTTAATACGGTGTTAATCGAACGACCAAGCGTTTGGCGAATACTTGCATTTACAATTTCCTCTAGGTCTTTTATATCGCGCACTCGTTTTTTCTGTTTGTATAATTCACGGTTTCTATCAAATGTAACAATCGAGTCATTAATAGAATAACCGATGATTGTTAGTACTGCAGCGATAAACGTTAAGTCTACCTCTAATTGGAAAATACTAAACATAACAACCATAACGAATGCGTCATGTAATAATGCAAGTACTGCAGATAACGCATACGTAAATCGGAATCGAATACTTACGTATAAAATGATAACTGCAGAAGCAATCAGTACAGCGATAAATGCATTTCGTGCAATTTCTTTACCGATTGTCGGTGAAACTGTACTTATGTTTGGATCCGTACCATATTTATCATGGAAGAATGTTTTTGTTTTCGCAATTTCATCTTTTGATAAAACACCTAATGTACGAACTGCGAAACCTTTATTGTCATCCCCAGTCGGTACAATATTTTCTTCCTTCACATCAATGTTCAACTCTTTAAAATCTTTATGAACATCAGCTACAGTAAGTGCTTGTTTTGATTGCAAGTCCATACGTGTACCACTTGCAAAGTCAATACCAAGATTCAATTTGAAAATTGGCAGGATAATTGCACCTGCAATTACAACTACAATTGAGAAGATAAGGAATTTATGACCGATATTCACGAAGTTAATACGATCAAATTTCGTTGGTGGATGTACTACACCTTTTGTTAACGGAATAATATCCTTTTGTTTCACACCAAAATATGATGGTTTTTTATCGAAGTAACGGCTCTTTACAAGTAAACCTAGTAAGAAACGAGTACCGAATACGTTCGTAATGAAACCGACTAAAATACTTACGATTAAACTTGTTGCAAACCCTTGTACTGAGCTTGTACCATATACAAATAACACACCTGCAGCTGCAAGAGTCGTAACGTTCGCATCTAAAATTGTTGCTAATGAACGATGGTTACCAGCTCGGAATGCTGACATCATGGACTTACCAATTTTCAGCTCTTCTTTCAGTCTCTCGTACGTAATAATATTCGCATCAACTGCGATACCTACCCCGAGCACTAATGCGGCAATACCTGGTAATGTCAGAACCGCATGCATCCAGTTAAAGACAAGTAATGTAACAAAAATGTATAGACCTAACATAATAACCGCTACAAGTCCTGGTAAACGGTAATACACAAGCATAAATAAGAAAATAAGAGCGATACCAATCGCACTAGCGAAAATTGTTTGGTCTAATGCTTGTTGACCAAATTTCGCTCCAACAGATGTTGAATACATTTCTTTTAAATCAACAGGCAGTGCACCTGCATTTAATAAAGATGAAAGTTGTTTCGCACTTTCAACTGTGAAGTTTCCACCTACGATAGATACTTCAGCTTGGTTAAATACTTGGTTTACTGTTGCTGCTGATAAGAACTTTGGATTCGGTTTTGCAGATTCTGCTTTATACGAATCTTTTCCTTCTTCAAAATCAAGCCAAATTACCATTAAATTCGTTGGTGGTGGCATTTTAGAAATTTTTTCAGTTACTTCACGGAATTTTTCAGCGCTTTTTAGTGTAAGACCTACGCTCGCACGGCCTTGCTCATCAAATGTTTGCTTCGCTCCGCCGCCTTTTAAATCCGTTCCATCCATAAGAAGGTTATCATCCACATCACGGAATGTTAATTTCGCTTGTGTTGATAACATTTCACGTGCTTTTTGCTGATCTTGTACACCAGCAAGCTGTACACGAATTCGATCTTGCCCTTCGATTTGAATGTTCGGCTCACTTACACCGAGAACATTGACACGATTTTCAAGAGCACCTACTGTACTTACAAGTACGTCTCGATCGATTTTATCACCTTTTTTGGCTGGTTTTACTTCATACAGAATTTCAAAACCACCGCGAAGGTCTAGTCCTAGACTAATTCCTTTTGCTATGTCTTTTCCTGCCGCACCAATTACTCCACCGATTAATAAGACGATGAGGAAAAAGGCGGCAATTCTCGTACCACGCTTTGCCATATGTACCCTCTTTCTGCTACTAACACTTTCAATAAATCTTTTACGATTCACTGCTATACGTGTGCATACGCCTAGTTAGTAGACTTCCTTTCTATAATTTTTGCTAGCTCATCACTAGCTGTATAGGTAAGCTTTTACACTCCCTACACTTTCATCATTTATTTTCCTCTTCACTACCTCCTTTATATATAATCTTAGACACAATTATTTCCTCTTTATCAATACATATCATTATACTGCAAAAGGAAGAACAAACCAATTGCAGTCGGTTATTTATTTTCGTACTCATCAAATGACCAAAGCGGTGCTTGGTAAGCTTCAACAGTTAAATATGTCATATATTCATTAGTACTTACTGTTAATACGTCATTAACTAATTCATACAATCTAACATCGCTGTCTATCTTCTTCCACTTTTTCACTTTGAGAAACCTCCAAATGTCATCATCTGTTACTCGGTCGTAACCGAACATTTGAAACTCTTCTACTTTACTTTCTAAAACGACTTGTAACTGTCCGCGGTATGATTCTACCAAAGCCTCTCTATCTAACATTTATAACATCTCCTTCTTATTTCAGCACGAAAAAGTCGCTTTAATCCCGCTCTAATGGACAGCAATAACTACTTTCAAGAGCACTATCATACTTCACTCTCTTAAATGCTTGTCATTCTTGTCTCGTACGTGCATATAAATTATTGTAAATCATTCCATTGATTTTGAGAAGGTAGGAGAAGAACATGACGAGACAAAGCTTTTTAAAAGGCGCATTTATTTTAATGATAGCCGGCTTTATTACAAAAATACTTGGCTTTATCAACCGCATAGTAATGGCACGTATTTTAGGAGAAGAAGGCGTTGGTCTTTATATGATGGCCGTTCCTACATTCATTTTAGCAATTACATTGACACAAATTGGTCTTCCTGTCGCCATCGCAAAATTTGTAGCAGAAGCGGAAGCTGTAAACGATAAACAAAGAGTTAAAAAAATATTAACCGTATCACTAGCTGTTACATCCGTTATTAGTATCATTTTAACAATCGGAATTATGTTCCTCACGCCTATTTTAGCAAAAACATTATTAACCGACGAAAGAACGTACTATCCATTAATGGCCATTTTGCCCGTTGTCCCGGTTATTGCTGTTTCTTCTGTTTTGCGTGGTTACTTTCAAGGGACACAAAACATGAAACCTAGCGCTTATGCGCAAGTTCTAGAACAAGTCGTCCGCATTACCATTATCGCTATATGCATTCAATTATTTTTACCTTACGGCATAGAATACGCTGCAGCAGGCGCTATGTTATCAGCTGTTCTCGGTGAAGTTGCATCCTTATTATTTTTACTCACGTTATTTCAGCGAGAAAAACATTTATCAATACGCTCTGGATTTTTCACTACTGTAAAGGAAAGCAAAGGGACATTTTATTCTCTGATGGATATTGCCCTTCCAACTACAGGAAGTCGTTTAATTGGCTCCGTTTCATATTTTTTTGAACCTATTGTCGTTATGCAAAGCTTAGCAATCGCTGGTGTCGCTGCTTCTGTTGCAACCCAGCAATACGGTATATTAAACGGTTATGCATTCCCGCTTCTATCACTACCCGCCTTTATTACATACGCTCTTTCTACAGCGCTCGTCCCTTCTATTAGTGAAGCAATGGCAAAAAGACAACATAAATTAGTGGAGCACCGTTTACAACAAGCACTTCGAATTTCATTAATTACCGGCGGATGGTCTGTCGTTATATTATACGTATTCGCTTCTCCTGTTTTAACTCTTATGTATGGATCAGACAGCGCAACAGCATTCATTCAACTTCTTGCGCCTTGCTTTTTATTTCATTATTTCCAAAGTCCACTTACCTCTGTTTTGCAAGCTTTAAACTTAGCAAGGGCTGCAATGATGAATACATTTATTGGTGCCATCGTGAAATTAATCGTTATTTTTGTACTAGCATCAAGGCCAGAATTTCAAATGATGGGGGTTGCACTTGCTATCGCTGCAAATATTGTAACAGTAACATTTCTTCACTACGCTACTGTTTTAAAAAAGATTACATTTACCATTTACGCAAAAGACTATATTTTCGGCGGACTTGCCATCGGTATCGCAGGCGCCTTCGGTTTTTATCTCCATAAATATATTATTTTCTCTCATTCCCTTGGCATACAAACATTATGGGAAATCACTTTAACAACAATTGTTTATATCGTACTTCTCTTCACTTTCAAACTCATTCGAAAAGAAGAGTTAAGTCGTCTCCCTATCATTCGTAAACTTTCATTTTTGAAATAAGATGAAACTTTAATCAGTGGGGTAATCTCCACTGATTATTAGTTAAACCAATCATTCTTACTCTTTCAAAGGATAAATCTCTAATTTTCTTTTACATCAACAAAAAATTGTCCGTTTTGAAAACTACAGTATAAAATTTGTGTTACATCGTTATAACCTAAGTTTTTTAATTTCTCAATAAGCCATTCATCTGTATGCTCAATCATTTGTAAATGACTAGATTGAATTTCTCCATCAATAATAAGAGGAAGCGTAAACTGTAATGTATCTTGTTTATTTTTTTGTTTTTGAAAGACAGATAACTTCCCAGACGGTTCCAAAATAGCATATTCTACATCCCGAATATCTCCAACTCCTTGTTCCCTTAATTGCATCATTAAATCATCTATATTATACCGTTGCTTTCTCATCTTCTTTTCATCAATCTTCCCCGCGTTTACAAGAATAGCTGGCTCACCTTCTATTAAATGCCGAAAGCGTTGATACTTTAGGGAAATGACTGACAAAATAATTTGGATGCACATAAGAAAAGTCATCGGAACTAATTGATGCCAAAGTGATTTATCGGTATTTTCAATTGCCACTACGGCCATTTCTCCAAGCATAATAAATACGACTAAATCTAATACACTTAGCTCTCCTATCTCACGTTTACCCATAAGACGAAAAATAATTAAGATGATGATATACAAAAGCATTGTCCGTCCAATTATTGATATCCATTCCATTTCTACATCTCCTTTTTTACGTATAGACTCCCCTATAAAAAAGAAACTAGTCTAACTTGGGCAAAAGGAAAATATGCTTGTATTAAAAAGGGGGAATGCATAAATGGATGGAACGAAAAAATTATCAACTGCAATTGGCTTCGGTATTGTTACACTACTAATTCTTGCATCTATTACCAGTATGATTATGGCTCTTTTATTAAAGTTTACAAATATAAATGAAGGGACATTAACCGTTACTATTTTTATACTCGCTCTTTTATCTATGCTTATGTCTGGATTTACTGCCGGCAAAAAGGCTCAAGGAAAAGGTTGGCTAGTAGGTTTCACAACAGGGCTCACATTCACTATACTCGTCTTTCTAGTTAACTATTTAGGCTTTTCTCAAACCTTATCGAACTCACAATTACTTTATCAATTAGCATTAATGGGGGCGAGTACACTCGGTGGTATTTTCGGTGTAAATATGTCAAAGCAAAGTAACTAAAAAAGGCCCTGCACATTTCATGCAGGGCCTTCCACATTAGTTTTTCACAACTTCACGAATCGCATTGCGATCGAAAGTTAAGTGTGAACCACCAGATTTAATAACGATTTTCGTCTCATCTACTGATTCGATTGTACCGTGTAAACCACCGATTGTTACGATAGCATCACCTTTTGCTAACTCACTTTGCATTTGAGCAACTGCTTTTTGACGTTTTTGTTGCGGGCGAATTAATAAGAAATAGAAAATCGCAAACATCGCAACGATCATAACGATATTCATCATACCTGCATTCATCTTTTGTTCCTCCTTTTAAATTATGTATTAGAAGTTTTTAGCATTCGGTTTATTAAAGCCATACTGTTCAAAGAACTCTTCGCGGAAATCGCCAAGACGGTCTTCACGAATAGCTTGTCTCACCTGCTCCATTAAGTTTAACAGAAAATGAAGGTTGTGATAAGACGTTAAACGAATTCCGAACGTTTCATCACATTTCATTAAGTGACGAATATACGCACGTGAGTAGTTTTTACATGTGTAGCAATCACAGTTTGGATCAAGCGGACCGAAGTCTCTTGCGAATTTCGCATTTTTTACAACGAGTCGACCTTCACTTGTCATACATGTACCATTTCGAGCGATACGAGTTGGAAGTACACAGTCAAACATATCAATACCACGAATTGCACCATCGATTAATGAGTCAGGAGAACCTACACCCATTAAGTAACGAGGCTTATTATCTGGAAGAAGTGGTGTTGTAAACTCAAGTACACGGTTCATAATATCTTTCGGTTCACCAACAGATAAACCACCTACAGCGTAACCAGGGAAGTCCATTGAAACAAGGTCTTTCGCACTTTGACGACGAAGCTCTTCGTACTCCCCGCCCTGTACAATACCGAATAAACCTTGATCTTGCGGACGTTCATGCGCTTTTAAGCAACGTTCTGCCCAGCGGCTCGTACGCTCTACAGATTTCTTCATATATTCAAAAGTAGCCGGGAATGGTGGACACTCATCAAATGCCATCATAATATCCGAACCTAATGCATTTTGGATTTCCATCGCTTTTTCTGGTGATAAGAATAATTTATCTCCATTTAAGTGATTACGGAAGTGAACGCCTTCCTCTTCAATACGACGGAAGTCACTTAAACTGAATACTTGGAAACCACCAGAGTCTGTTAAGATTGCACGATCCCAGTTCATAAATTTATGCAAGCCGCCTGCTTCACGAATAATTTCATGACCTGGACGTAGCCATAAATGATACGTATTACTTAAAATAATGCCAGAATCCATTGCTTTTAATTCTTCCGGTGACATTGTCTTAACTGTCGCAAGTGTACCAACTGGCATAAATGTTGGTGTATCAAATGAACCGTGCGGTGTATGCACACGACCTAAACGGGCACCCGTTTGTTTACATGTCTTAATAAATTCATAACGAATTGCTGTCATAACTTACTCCTTTTATTTGTTTCTCATTTTAGCGTGAGATGCAACGAACATTGCATCACCGAAGCTAAAGAAACGATATTTTTCTTTTACTGCTTCATTATAAGCATGAAGTACATTATCTCTATTTGCAAATGCACTTACAAGCATGATTAATGTTGATTTCGGCAAGTGGAAGTTTGTAATTAAACCATCAATTGCTTTAAATTCATATCCCGGATACATGAAAATATCTGTCCATCCAGAAGCGGCGCAAAGCTTACCGTCATGATCTGTTGCAATTGTTTCTAACGTACGAGTTGATGTCGTACCTACAGTAATAATACGTCCACCATTCTCTTTCACACGATTTAATAATGCCGCTGTCTCTTCAGACATATGGTAATATTCTGCGTGCATATGGTGTTCTTCAATCGTGTCTGCAGAAACTGGTCTAAATGTTCCAAGCCCTACGTGAAGTGTAATGAATGCCAACTGAACGCCTTTTTGCTTTAACTTCTCAAGTAACTCTTCTGTAAAGTGAAGTCCCGCAGTCGGCGCTGCTGCTGAACCGATTTCTTTCGCATATACTGTTTGATAGCGATCGCGATCTTCTAGCGTCTCTTTAATATATGGAGGAAGTGGCATTTCCCCAAGTTCATCTAAAATTTCATAGAAGATGCCGTCATATGAAAATTCAAGCTGACGTCCACCTTGATCTGCAGTTCCTGTGCAAGTTGCTTTTAATTTCCCTTCGCCAAAAGAGATAACAGTTCCTTCTTTTACACGTTTCGCTGGCTTTACAAGCGTTTCCCACTTATCGCCTTCTTCTTGTTTTAAAAGAAGTACTTCAATGTGCGCGCCTGTATCTTCTTTCACACCGTGCAAACGAGCAGGCATAACTTTCGTTTCATTTAAAACTAAGCAATCCCCCTCATGTAAGTAAGAAAGAATGTCCGTAAAATGTTTATGCTCAATATCACCTGTTTCACGGTCTAACACCATTAATCTTGATGTTTCACGATTTTCTAACGGGACTTGTGCAATAAGTTCTTCTGGTAAATGAAAATCAAACAGATTTATATCCATAGCTATATCCACCTATTTCTTATTTAAATCGATTTATTATATACATAATAAAAGATAGTACAATACTTAACACAATACATGTAATGATAGGAAAATAAAAGGTAACGTTTCCTTTTTTCACAAAAATATCGCCTGGAAGCCTGCCAATGAACTTCCAAGCTAATCCAACAACGATGAGTAAGATTCCCGCTGTAATAAGCATTTTGGGCATCTCCATCATACTTTTGGCATCTCCATTCCGAAATGTTCATACGCAAGCGGCGTTACAATTCGGCCCCTTGGCGTTCGTTGTAAAAAGCCAATTTGTAATAAATACGGCTCATACACATCTTCAATCGTATGAGATTCTTCTCCAATTGTTGCTGAAACCGTTTCTAATCCAACTGGACCACCACGGAATTTCTCAATAATACCAAGCAGTAATTTATGATCAATATGATCTAGACCTAATTTATCTACTTGCAGTAGCTCTAATGCCATTTGCGTAATTTCCATCGTAACCGTTCCGTTACCACGAACTTGCGCGAAATCACGTACACGTCTTAAAAGACGATTCGCAATACGAGGTGTACCACGAGCACGTCTTGCAATTTCTAATGCAGCTAACGAATCGATTTCAACTTCAAACACTTCTGCTGTACGTTCAACAATCGCAGAAAGCTGATCTACTGTGTAGTACTCTAACCTTGAAAGTACACCGAAGCGGTCACGAAGCGGTGCCGATAATGCTCCGGCGCGTGTCGTTGCTCCAACTAATGTAAATGGCGGTAAATCTAGGCGTACAGAACGTGCTGAAGGCCCTTTTCCAATTACGATATCAAGGCAAAAGTCTTCCATCGCAGGATACAATACTTCTTCAATTGATCTATGCAAACGATGAATTTCATCAATAAATAATACATCCCCTGGCTGAAGCGCTGTTAATACAGCAGCTAAATCTCCTGGTCTTTCAATCGCGGGACCTGAAGTTGTTCTAACATTAACGCCCATTTCATTTGCAATAATATTCGCAAGCGTCGTTTTACCAAGACCTGGCGGTCCATATAAAAGCACGTGATCTAACGTTTCTTCACGCATTTTCGCTGCTTCAATAAATACTTCTAAATTATGTTTCGCTTTATCTTGGCCAATATACTGACGGAGCGTCTGTGGCCGTAATGAATATTCTAAATCCGCATCTTCATATGCAGATTCCCCTGAAAGGAGACGTTCGTCCATTATACTCACCTCTTACCATTTAGTAAAAGACTAAGTGCCTTTTTAATATACTGATCCGTCGTTAATGATTCTTTTAATAACTCTGGTACAACGCGAGAAACTTCGCGTTCTGCGTATCCAAGTGCGCGCAGAGCTTCCAGTGCCTCATCAAGCTCAGCTGATGAACCTTTCTTCTCATCAAAACGTTCTGTGTCTGAGAATAAATCCACAAATGCATCTGGTACGACATCTGCTAGTTTTCCTTTTAAATCTAAAATCATTTGGCGTGCTGTTTTCTTTCCGACGCCTGGGAATTTCACTAAAAACTTCTCATCTTCATGCTCAATCGCTTGAACGACCTGTCCTGTTTGACCAGAAGCTAAAATTGCAAGAGCGCCTTTTGGCCCAATGCCAGACACGCCTAACAACTTTGTAAATAATAAACGCTCTTCACGTGTTTTAAACCCGTAAAGTGCCATAATATCTTCTCTCACATAATGATATGTATAGACACGGATTTCTTGCTTACTTCTTTGAAATACATAAGGATTCGGTGTGAAAATTTGATAACCAATTCCATTATGGTCAATTACGACATATTCCGGCCCTACATACTCCACGTAACCTGTAACATATTCAAACAAAATACGATCTCTCCCTCTTAAATCATGTATTCCATTTTAACATATTTAATGATAGAAAAGCGAGACTGCCCCAACAAATGTTCTCCACTTGAAACTTCTGTTATTTTCCATTGACAGAAAGGTTAAAGCACCTTAATATACAGAGGTCGATAATGATTATCAATACTAATTAAAGGGGTTACATCAGGATGAAACGTAAGCTATTTATTTTATTTACTATTATGCTTGTTGTTCTTTCTATCGTTGGCTGTTCTTCTCAAAAAGAAGAATCAAAAGCAAAAGAACAACCGAAAACAAAAGTTGTAAAACATGCTAAAGGTGAAGCTACAATTCCAGTAAATCCAAAGAGAATTGTTGACTTATCTGGATCAACAGAAGAACTATTACTTCTTGGACACAAACCTGTTGGTACAGCAAATACATATAAAGATAAAATCCAAAATCACTTAACAGACAAATTAGATGGAGTAAAAGCAGTTGGTTGGTACTGGGCACCTAAAGTTGATTTAGAAGCTGTTACTGCTTTAAAACCAGACTTAATAATTTTAAACAACCGTCAATTAAAAATTTATGATCAACTAGAAAAGGTTGCACCTACAGTTGTTCTAGAAACAAACTTAGAAGACTGGCGTGGTAAGTTTAAAGAAGTAGGTAAGCTATTTGACGAAGAGAAGAAAGCAGACAAATGGATTGCAGACTACGATAAGAAAGCAGACTCTTTATCTAAAAAAATTAAAGAGAAAACAAAAGATGAGAACTTTATGTTCGTTGCAGTTACACCTCAAAACTTCCGTGTATACGGCAGCTTCGGATACGGTGACATCATCTTTAACGACTTAAAACTTCCTGCAACAAAAGGTACAGATTTAAAACAAACGATGGCGCAAGTATCACTAGAAGGTCTAGTTGCATTCCAGCCTGATCAAATGTTTATTGTAAACTTCGGCGGCGAAGCTGATAAAGTGTACGAAGACTACAAAAACAGTGCCGTTTGGAAAGACAATAAAGCAGTTAAAAATAATCACGTATATGAAGTATCAAATGAAGTCTTCAATACGAAAGCATTCAATCCAATTGGAAAAGATATGCTAATTGATGAAATCGCAAAAGAGATTTTAGCTAAAAATAAGTAAGAAAAAGCAGCTCACCATGAGCTGCTTTTTTTCTTATTTTGCACTGCGTATTGTTTCATTTTTTCAATCGTCTTTACAAAACCTTCTTTTGATTTAATCCGAATACCACGCTTCAATTTCGCACGCTCATAACTCTCAAGCTTTTTCATATCAATTTGAAAGAAAGAATGGATCGCATTATCACTTTTTGGCACACCTTTGAAAATTTGTAATATCCCTTCCTCTGAAACACCAAAATATCCGCTCGTTTTCAATAACGGAGAAATATCATCAACTTTCTTTTGTAATACGATTTGTACATCATCACGATCAACAAGTTGCCATTCTTTATATTGCTGTAAAAACTTTTCTAAATCCGCTACTTTTTCTGTAAGTATTTCCTCACTTACTTCTCCATCAACATACATACGCTCTAATAAAATTGTAACCTCAGGTTCTTTTTCCGTTACTTCTGGTACTGGCCCTTCCGCCTTCACATTCGTTTCATAAACGAAACAAAACATCATAACGAAAGCTTGCATCGCAATCAGTATCCATTTCATTTCCGTTCACCTCTTTTAGGCAAGATCATACTTTCATTAGTAGTTTTTCCGGAAATGGTGGTTTTATCCATATTACATTTCTTTCGAAAAATAAAAAATGCAGATAAGGGTTTACCTCATCTGCATGTATCATTTACTTTTATATAAAATGAAAGACGCCTGCAAAGCAGGCGTCTTGATGCGTTTACGGCGAGAGACCAGGCGACCACATTCGCGTGTTTAGCACTTAAGCATATCTCTCGTCTTACGTAAATTAGCTCATCGCTTTGTTAATATAACATTAATAAATTATAAGTGCAACATGTTTATAAAAATATTTTATTCCCTCTGTTATCCAAACGAACGATATGTAAATTATAAATTGATAAAAGTAACAGCGAAATCATAATAAACAGGAGATGGATATTGTGAAAAAAATAAAGGATGAACGTCTCATTCTGAAAACATTAAAAAACATACGTATTGCCTTTCTTTTTCAATCGCTTGGTATAATTGGCATTTTAGGTTATATCGGATTCACTGAAGGAATGGATCAAATTACGAAATCTCCATTATGGCTATTATTTATTCTTACAAGTATCGTCCTTAGTTATTTACAGTTAAGTGTTTCAATCGATGTAGAAGAAAGTGAAAAGGAAATAAAATTAACTCCTTATTATAAACTTGTCTTCCGCTCCCTTATTGTAGGAATCGTTATGGCTATTATTTATATTATTTTGAGTCCAGAAAGACCACTGTTTGAAGCTATTTTAACAGGTAGTATTCTTTTCATATGCTTTTTAGTTTCTTACTCCGTTGGTTATTTTATTAAAAAACGTCGTTTACAAGACAACGATGAATAAAGAGGAAGGGCTACCCCTTCCTCTTTTGTTTTGCTATCGTACTGTACCAGTTAAACCGTAACGAATGTCTCGGAACATATTCACTATGTCACGATTAAAATCGTTTGTAACTGTACCGTTACGTAGACGAGTACTCATTGCATCGACACGAGTAAACATATCATTTCTTACAGAAACATATACGTTTCTGTTTCCAACTTCATTTGCAACAGCTTGACGAACTTCATTTGCAAGCGCTGTTTCATTCGATACTGGATTACGTGGTTTTACCGCAATCGCTACATCGTTTCCATATACAACTGTAGACACACGGTCTACGTTATTCATACGTTTCACACGATTTGTAATTCTTTCTGCTGTTTTACCATCATTGTTAATGTATGAATTGTTCATTGTAATATTACGTGTTGGATGTGGATTAGCAATTTGGCCATTATAATTTACATCGCGGTAATAATTATTATATCCTGTATCGTTACGACCATTTCTATATGTTACATAATCTGTATAACGATCATTACGCGTTACATTATCACGATACTGGTGTGTATCATTATAAGATGTACGCTCGTAATTGTAGTTACGTCCATCCATTGCATTGTTATCTTTTGGTGTACCACATGCAGCTAATGCACTGGTAACTAACAAAGAAGCAGCAATCACTTTTACTTTCGTATTCAATACAAAAACCCCCTCTGTTAGAATGAGCTTCTCTACTGAAAAGCTCCCTCTTATGATGAGTAACAGAGAAGGTTTTTACACTGTTAATATTTCACTGGGAATTTTCTAGCACCTCATAAAAAAACTGCATTTTCTTAATTAACACGCATGCAAAAAAGGCGGGAATACTCCCGCCTTTTTAAACTTCTTCTTCGTCCTCTTCTTCTGAAACGGGCTCTCCAAATACATTTGGTGGATCTGGTTGATAATACATCGTTCCTGGCTGTGGTGCATATGCAGACTGAGTTGGTTGATAATATAAAGGATTCGCATATTGCGGACCACCTGGTTGTGGACTATATAGTCTACTTTCTCCTCCGCATCCACAATCTTCCTCACCCTGCACAAGCGGCGGCATATTATTATCCATTGGCATCATATTCGGATTTGGCATAGACGTATATTGTGGTCCAAACGGCGCTCCTTGCTGATATGGCATTTGATATGGATTTGGTTGTTGATAATACGGATTCGGCGGCATCATGGGCTGTTGATACGGCATTTGATATGGCATCATATTCGGCATTTGATTGTTATCCATAATTGGCATCATATTCGGTGGTTGGTTGTTATCCATAATTGGCATCATATTCGGCATTTGATTGTTATCCATTATCGGCATCATATTCGGCATTTGATTGTTATCCATTATCGGCATTATATTC
>NZ_JBXAEZ010000002.1:707972-956364 GCF_058792475.1 Bacillus sp. MT94
CTTCACTTGCGGTGACACTATATTCCCTACATTTTCTTTTTTCACTTGCGGTGACACTATATTCCCTACATTTTCTTTCTTCACTTGCGGCGATACTATATTTCCTACATTTTCTTTCTTCACTTGCGGCGATACTATATTTCCTACATTTTCTTTCTTCACTTGTGGCGATATTATATTCCCTACATTCTCTTTCTTCACTTGTGGCGATATTATATTCCCTACATTCTCTTTCTTCACTTGCGGCGATACTATATTATTTTTTTTCGTTTGCGGAGAAATGATATTGTTAGGTTTCATTTTACTAATTTGAGGAGCAATTAACTCGCTGCCTTTTTTTATTACATCCGAAATTTTATATTCTTTTTTCGGCTTTATTGGTGGTTGTGGCGGTTGCGGTAATACATTTACCGAAAACTTCGTGTTTTCTTTTTCCGCCGGTTTTTGTTTTTCTATCACAGGTGGTTTTTGAATAACAGACGGTTTTTCAATTGGTTTCTCTTTTTGAATTGGCTGTTCTTTTTGCACCTCTTTTTGCGGTTTCACCTGTACTTCTTTTTGCGGCTTTACTTGCATCTCCTTCTGCGGTTTTACTTGCACTTCTTTTTGTGTTTGTTGCATAGCTGGCTGCTGTGTAATTGGTGCTGATTGATACGTAACTTCTTCTTCATCTTCTATTCCAAGTGGAGTTGGTGTTGCTGCAAATTCTTTTTGTTGCACTTCTTTTACGTATTGCTTTGGAGGCGCTGAACCTGCTCCAGCCTGTTGTTTCATGTGAACACTCTTGGATGGCACTTTAATTTTCATACCTGGCATGATTAAATCTGGATTACTAAGTTGTGTATTTGTTTTTTTCAACGTATCAAAATCCACTCCGTACTTTTTCGCAATTTTCCAAAGGGTATCCCCTTTTTGCACGATATGAATTTTCAAATTTTCCCCCTCCTGTATAACTTATCTATAAGTAACAAATCTCATGAAGTAACTCTTTCTAAATAACATTAACTTCTTTTCACTTTTATCACTTCTTCGATTTTCAATATCATTCGAAGTGGAATAAGCATAAAGAACCACAATGATTTCTTCAAAACAATGTATGCCCATTTTGTTCTTGTTATGATTATATGTATGAAAAAAAGCAACGGGAATACCGTTGCTTTACACACGCTCTAACATACGATTTAATGCAAGAACCGCTTCTGCCGTTACTTGTTTATCTACGCTAATAACGTTAATTTCTTCTCCTCTTTCTATCGTTTCAAGTACCCATAATAAGTGAGGCAAATCAATTCGGTTCATCGTTAAGCATGGACACATAAATGGATTAAGTGAAACAATTTCTTTATCTGGATGTTGCTGAATAATTCGGTTCACTAAATTCATTTCTGTACCAATCGCCCATTTGCTACCAGATGGCGCCGATTCAATCATATCAATAATATACTTCGTTGAGCCTGCATAATCTGAAGCAGCTACCACTTCATAGCAACATTCTGGATGTACAATAATATTCATATCAGGATGATTTTTTCGTACGCTCTCAATGTTCTTCACTGTAAAATTTTGATGAACAGAACAATGCCCTTTCCATAAAATCACTTGAATTTCTTCTATATCCCCATCGTACTCTAATGAATCTGTGTGTGGGTCCCATACTGCCATTTTATCTAACGGAATACCTAAATCGTACGCTGTATTTCTCCCTAAATGTTGGTCTGGTAAAAAGACGAGACGCTCTTTTTGAGTAAACGCCCAAGATACCATTTGCTTTGCATTAGAAGAAGTTACTGTTGCTCCTCCGTTACGACCACAAAACGCTTTAATTGCAGCTGTAGAGTTCACATATGTTAACGGAATCATCGTATCTCCAAATAATTTCTTTAACTCTTTCCACGCTCTTTCTGTTTGTTCAATATCTGCCATATCCGCCATCGAACAACCTGCACGCATATCTGGTAAGATGACAACTTGATCATCTGTCGTTAACATATCTGCTGTTTCCGCCATAAAGTGCACCCCGCAAAACACAATATATTTTGCGTCTTTATTGCTCGCTGCAACTTGCGCAAGCTGAAGTGAATCCCCTGCTGCATCTGAAAATTGTACCACTTCATCTTTTTGATAATGATGCCCTGGAATGAATAACATTTTCCCCATCTTCTCTTTAATTTCACGAACACGCTTTTCCATATCTTCCGTTGACATCGTGTAATAAGGCTCTGGTAACATCGTTTCAATTGGCTGTACTTGTTCTAAAATACTCATATACGTTTCTCCCCCTCTAAGCCACTTTCCTTACCCTTTAATATTGAAACTAATATCAAGTGCTTTCACTGAATGTGTTAACGCTCCAAGTGAAATATAATCTACCCCTATTTTTCCGTATTTTGATAAATCTTCAATTGTGATGCCCCCTGAAGCTTCTGTAACGATAGCGCTTGGTACAATTTTCGAAAACTCCCGGATTTCATCTGGCGTACGATTATCGAACATAATAATATCCGCACCAGCAGCAACAGCCTCTCTCACCTGTTCCTCAGTTTCTGTTTCTACTTCTACTTTCACCATATGTCCTAACTTTTCTTTCACTGATGTAACAGCTTTTGTAATAGAACCAGCAAACGCAATATGATTGTCTTTAATCATGACACCATCATATAAACCGAAGCGATGATTAAATCCACCACCACACACGACTGCATACTTATCAAACATACGTAGTCCTGGCATCGTTTTTCGCGTATCACAAATGCGAGTATGGCTACTATCTAAAGCAAGAACCGCTTTACGCGTCATCGTCGCTATTCCGCTCATACGCTGAATAACGTTTAATATAACGCGCTCTGCTGTTAATAACGATGCAATTGGCCCTTGCACAGTTGCAATGATTTCGCCTTTTTCTACAAGATCCCCATCTTTTTTATGAAGCTCTACTTCAATTCTCTCATCAATTAATTTAAATCCTGATTCAATTACTAAACGTCCTGCAAAGACCCCTGTATCCTTTGCAAGAAACGTTCCTTTCGAAAGTAAGTTATCTGGAAAAATAAGCTGAGATGTTACATCTCTTTCTCCTATATCTTCTAAAAAAAATCGATTTAATGCTTCTTTAACTTTTATCGTGTTCATAAAGCCCCTCTTCCCCTCATCACACAAGTTGTAGTTTTCTCTTTACTCGAACAATCTCTTTCTTTCCTATATTTCTATCTGGATAATCACTTCGGTAATGCCCGCCAATACTTTCTTCTCTTTGCAGGGCTGAAACAACTATAAGCTCACAAACTGTTAACATATTAATAAGCGTTATCTCTTCATTCGTAAGAACATCATGTTGTAATATCATATTTCGAACACCATACTTACTAAGCCATCTCTTCGCATAAGATAAACTTTGCTCTGTTCGCACAATCCCAACATATTTCATCATGCATTTTTGTATTTCTTCTTTCGTCGGTAAATGATTCAGAACGATAAACTTTGCTTCTTTGTCGGCTAGCATGTTCACCTTTTCTTTTGTCTCTCTAGATAAAATGTGCCTTCCGATTCTTCCTCCAAACACAAGACCTTCTAATAATGAATTACTCGCTAATCTATTTGCACCATGAACCCCATTACAAGCTACTTCTCCGACTGCGTATAGGTTCGGAATAGACGTCTCTCCATCACAGTTCGTTTTCACGCCACCCATGTGAAAATGAGTACCGGGCACGACTGGAATAAGGTTTTTATTTATATCGACTCCATTCGTTTTACATATCGATGACACGGTCGGAAAGCGTTGTTCAAAGTTTTGAATCATTTCAATGTTTAAGTACACTTTTTCACCCGCAAGTAGCTGTTCATGAATAGCCCTTGCGACTACATCACGAGGCGCTAAATCCTGTTCGGAATGTATATCCATCATAAAACGCTGCCCTTTGCCATTTATAAGGACAGCTCCTTCTCCGCGAACGGCTTCGGACACGAGGCCGGAACAACGCCCACCCGCGTATAACATCGTCGGATGAAATTGTATAAACTCTAAATCTACAAGCTCTCCGCCTGCACGGTACACCATTGCAAGTCCATCGCCTGTAATTGTCTCATCATTAGAAGTAAAGGCGTATAAACCGCCAATACCGCCTGAAGCTAACACCGTATAATCTGCATTGTAACGTTTCAGTTCTCCTTTATTGTTGCGAGTTAAAGCCCCAACACATTTATCTTTTTCTATAATAAAATCGAGCACCATTTCCTGTTCCACTACCGTAACGTATGGAGCTACTTCTTGAATAAGATGCTCTAATAAATTCTTTCCTGTTGCATCGCCACCTGCATGTAAAATACGACGTTTTCGATGCGCTCCTTCTTTTCCAAGATGAGGACCTGTTTCATCTCCATCAAATTTCATTCCTCTTTCAATAAGGTTATTAATTTCTTTCGGTCCTTCCTCGACTAAATAACGGACCACTTCTTCATTGTTATAACGACACCCTGCTACTAACGTATCTTCAAAATGATCATTAGGATTGTCATATGTAGCTACCGCTGCGGCAATTCCACCTTGAGCTAAATGTGTATTATTATTACGTTTCGTCTCCTTTGTGATAATAATCACATTCTTTTCGTGACAAATCTCTTTTGCAACACGAAGTGCCGCAACGCCACTTCCAATAATTAAGACATCTGCACTTGGCATAATTGTTGCCTCCTACTTTACACTTTTCAACTGTCTTGACACCTATATTTACATAGTTTTAAAATAATGACAAGAGTTTTTTTATAATTCTTATTTTCACTACCATTTAAAAAGAAAAAGAAATGTAACTCTTACTAGAGAGAGGAACTTACATGATGATATATCTTGACTATGCAGCTACTACACCTATGAGCGAGGAAGCGTTACAAACATATATGAAAGCAGCTTCGCAATACTTCGGAAATGAACAAAGTTTACATGATATTGGAGGAACAGCTTCTTCTTTATTACAAGTTTGCCGAAAAACATTTGCAGAAATGATTGGAGGCAAAGAACAAGGAGTATTTTTCACAAGCGGTGGATCGGAATCGAACTATCTTGCGATTCAATCACTTCTAAATGCCCGAAATAAGAAGCATATTATTACGACACCTATGGAACATGCATCCATTCGAAGTTATTTTCAATCTCTAAAATCAAAAGGCTATACGATCACTGAAATTCCTGTTGATAAAAGCGGACTCATTTGTTTAGTAGATTTAGAGGCAGCTATTACAGAGGATACTGTGCTAGCAAGTATACAGCATGGAAACTCTGAAATCGGAACCGTTCAAAACATTACAGAAATCGGTGCACTTTTAAAAACATATAATGTTTTATTTCATACGGATTGTGTGCAAACATTTGGTAAACTGCCTATCCATGTTTTTGAGATGGGGATTGATAGTCTTTCTGTTTCAGCACATAAAATATACGGCCCAAAAGGTGTCGGCGCTTGCTACATAAATCCGCAATCTCGCTGGGAACAAGTATTTCCAGGAACTTCTCACGAAAAAGGATTTCGCCCAGGTACAGTGAACGTTCCCGGCATCGCATCTTTTTTAACAGCTGCTGAAAATATATTAAAAACTCAACGGGAAGAAAGTTTACGTTTTAAAGAGTTACGATCCTACTTTTTAGAGCAAATACAAACACTTCCGCTAGAAATTGAAGTAGAAGGTCATTCTACTTCTTGTTTACCACATATTGTTGGGGTTACAATAAAAAGAATAGAAGGTCAATATACTATGCTAGAATGTAATCGTCATGGTATTGCCATTTCCACCGGAAGTGCTTGCCAAGTCGGTAAACAAGAACCTTCGAAAACTATGCTTGCAATTGGAAAAACGTATGAAGAGGCCAAACAATATGTCCGCTTCTCTTTCGGACAACAAACAACGAAAGATCAAATTGATACTACTATTCATGCACTACACACAATTGGAAATCAATTTTATAGAGGTGTTAAATCATAATGAAACAAAATGAACAAAAAAAGATTTTAGGTGAAGAAAGACGACAGCTTATCCTCCAGTGGCTTCTTGCTGCAAATGAACCGTTATCGGGGAATGAACTATCGAAAAAGACGAACGTAAGTAGACAAGTTATCGTGCAAGATATTTCCTTGCTTAAAGCACGAAACGAACCAATTATTGCGACTGCTCAAGGTTATTTATATTTAAAGCCACAAGAGAAGCAACAAACTTTCGAACGCGTAATTGTATGCCAACATAAACCAGCAGAAGTACGTCAGGAACTCACAACGCTTGTTGACCATGGTGTTACGATTAAAGACGTAAAAGTTGAGCATCCTGTATACGGCGACTTAACAGCATCCATTATGGTAAGCAATCGCTTTGATGTAGAGCAATATTTACAAAAAATCGAAAACACAAATGCTTCCTATCTTTCACAACTAACAGATGGTATTCACTTACATACAATCGAGGCAGATTCTAAAGAAAAATTAGATGCTGCTTGTGAGGCGTTAGATAAAGCAGGATTTCTCGTTTATTAATGTAAAGCACAGAGTTTTTATCATTCTCTGTGCTTTTTTAATGCTATAATATTGTAATCAATCGTAAAGGAGATCAAATATGGGAATTGAACTCGTTCACTTTAGCATTGGCAAACCGAAACAAATGAAATATGGCGAAGATAAAGAAATGATTACCGGTATATGTAAAGAACTTACCGAAGAAGCTTTCCTATCAAAAGATGGCTTCCTTGGTGATGATGTAGCAGATTTAAAACACCACGGTGGACCTGATCGCGCAGTTTGTGTGTACTCACACGAGCATTACGCACTATGGGAAAAAGAATTTCAAACAACACTTCCAGCTTCCGCATTTGGCGAAAACATTACCGTAACAAATATGTTAGAGCATGATGTTTGCATCGGAGATACATACAAATTAGGTGAAGCGATTATTCAAGTGACACAAGCGCGCGTACCTTGTAGCACAATTTCAAAACGTCTTGGCATCCCTGGCATACTGCCGCGTATTGTAGCAACTGGATTTACTGGTTACCTATGCCGTGTTCTTCAAGAAGGTACTGTACGTAAAGATTCTAAAATTACATTACTAGAACGTCAGCCGAGCAATGTTTCTGTTTTGTTCTCTAACGAAATTTATTTTCATAATAGAAAAGATAAAGATGGCATTGAAAAAATTCTTGCTGTTCCAGAACTAGCTGATATTTGGCGTGGTCAGTTAGAAGATCGTCTTGCGAAGTTAAAATAAAGTGAAACTTTAATCAGCCCTCACCAATCAGGCTGCCCGGCAAATAGCAGGATAAAGAATCCCACCTTTTGCAGGTGGGATTTTATTAATCTATCAAAAAATATACTAAGCAATGAAATGATATGGACGATTAGACAAATACAAATATTCCATCTACATCTTACAACCAATAAGAAGAATAACTCCCCAGCACAGTAACAGAAAAACCGAGCGCTTCAAGTTCCATCGTTACACCTGGTAACAATACGTCATCGTATGCTTTATCGACATCGATTAAGAAAAAGTAATTTCCAAGACCTGTTTTCATCGGACGCGATTCGATTTTTGATAAGTTTAATTTTCTCCATGCGAAAGCTGATAACACTTGATATAGGGCACCTGCATAATCTGCAGGTAACGTTATCATAAGCGTCGTTTTCTCTCCGCGGTTTTCTCCGTTATTCGGGAGTATTGCTTTCTTTTTCTTATGAAGTACTAGGAAACGTGTGTGATTATTTTTATGCGTATGAATACTACGTCTTACAATTGTTAATCCGTATTTTTCTGCAGCTGCTTCATTTGCAATAGCGGCAATTTTTTCTTCAGGATGTTCTTTCACATATTGCGCAGCGGCACTTGTGGATGTCATATCTCGAACAGTTACTCCTTTTAATTCTTCATTTAAAAACTTATGGCACTGTGCAATGGCATGCGGATGAGAATGCACCGCATATACTTCATCCCACACTTCTGCATACTGCGGATGTACAAGTAAATGCTGCTGAATTGGTACTGTAATTTCTCCTACAATGGAAAGCGGCTGCTCATGTACAAGGTAATCAACCGTTATATTCACTGAACCTTCTATTGCATTTTCTAACGGTACAACTGCGAAGTCTACATTTTCATTTGCAGCTGCATCTATACAATCTGGAATCGTTCGATACGGTACATGCTCTGCTTCCGGAAAAAAACGACTCACCGCCATATTTGTAAATGTTGCTTCTGGTCCTAAATATCCTACTCGAATCATCGTCTTTTCCCCTCTTTTTCGTTTTCTTACTGTTATACCATACTTTTTTATATTCTTCTATGTAAATTTCGAATATTTAAAAAAGACTAACATTCGCTAGTCTAAATGTTTCTTATACTCTCTTTGAGCGAAGAAGAAATAAATGATACATGCTGCGATATAAAACAGAATGAACAAACCTACTTTTTTTAATGATCCATCCATAAAGAAAGTATTATGAAACGTATATAACGCAACTGCACTATGCATACTCCCTACTATAATTGGCGCAAAAAATAGCATACATAATTGCCAACGAGAAATTTTCCATACTTCTTCCTTCGTCATTCCAAGTTTAGAGAGTGCACCATACTGCTTTCGGTCCGATGCAATATTATGGAACCATTTAAAATACACGATACTACATGAAGTAAGAAAGAATAATATACTAATAAACGAGCCCACAAATAGAGTAATATCGCCGCCTTCTTTCATACTTACATATAACTCCATATTACTTCGAAATGCATTATTATTATCTTGTTTCATATGTTTCCGTAAATCTTCGTTCAATTTCTTCGTCTTTTCGATATTTGATAATGTGTAGCCTCTATATATCATCTTTTCAGAATCAGGAACCTTATTTGCTATATTGTCAAAGTCTTCATCATTCATAACGAAGAACAGACCATTAATGTACGAAGGGTGATAGTTAAATTGAACCCCTTCTTTCTGACCGTTAAATACGAATTGATATGGTTGATTCATTACTTGCAATTGAATCTCTTTTTGATTATATACATTCGAATTATTGTATTTATTATAATAAACGAGTGTCACTGTATCTTTTTTAGGATGATATGTTTTCTGTTTTTGTTTCCTCGCTTCTTGGTTATAATCACTTTCTTTTATAAGCGGTGCTATTGTTGTTTCTCCTTTATTAGACTGAAAGGATGCATACACTCCAACAAAACTCATATATTGAAAATCATCATACCCATATTGATTCAGTAATTTTTCAACCGCACCTTCTTCAAAGACTTCATAAGTAGAAATACCTTTTTCTATGTACGAAAACGAGTGTACCCCTCCCGTTCGCCACATATCTTGCATGCTAGAAAAATACAAGAACACCGTACCTGTTGCCGTAACTACAAACGTCGTTGCCATAGACATCAGAAAGAAAAAGCGACCATTTTCCTTCATTCGATGTGACAATTGATTCACTATAAATAAATACGGATATGTATACATAATCTTTTTATTTCGCTTTATCATTTCTAACACTTGGGTAGCTCCATGCGCGAAAGAAAAGTACGTTCCAAAAAAGACAAGTATAGACACAGGGAAAAAGTATATTGCTATCGTAGCCATCGTCACTTGTAGCGCTAACGCATATCCTATCCCTAAACAAATAAAGCCGAATATACAAAGCCACTTTGATGTTTTCTTCTCTTTTTTATCTGTTCGAAATTCTCTCAATAACCGAATGATTTTTATATTCCATATACGTAAAGCACTTATAAAAGATAACAGAATAAAAACGACCATATATGTAATAAATGTTACACCAATCGCACTTACGTCAAATATAACAGGGAGTTCTTTCGGAAGCCCCAGTAACATACTAAACACCATGAAGAAGAGCTTTAAAAAGATCAAGCCCAGCCCTATACCGAAAATATTAGCAAAAATTCCAATTAATATTTGCTCGGTCATAATTACTCCTATTACGTTAGACTTCGTTGCTCCCATTAACATATATAACCCTAATTCTTTCTTACGTGCTTCTATGAAAATAGAAGTAGAGTACAAAATAAATATGACGAAAAAAGAAATAATTATAACATTACATATGATAAGTCCCCAGCGTACGTTTTGATACCACATCGTCTCTTGCATATACGGATGTACAATGATAGACATATATGCAAAAGATGCAAATATTGCAAAACAACTACTTAAGAAAAACACTTTATAATTACGCCAATTTCCTTTTATATTTTGCAGCGCTAGTTGCCGAATGTTCATCTATCTTCCTCCTGTAACTTACTACATAGGCAAAAAGCTAGAGGTTCCCCTAGCTTTTTACGTGTTTTAAATATCCTCTTTGCGCGATCATAAAGTAAATGGCAGAAGCTAAAATGTATGCTCCAATTACAAGCGCACCTGATTTCCACAAATTAATATAAAGCATTTTCCCTAACGTATGAAGAGCAAATCCACTATGAATTGAACCGATTAAAATTGGTATAAAGAAGATAACTCCCATTTGTCGAATCGCAATTTTGCGAATTTCTTTATCTGTCATACCGATTCTCTTTAACGATTTAAATTGAATACGATCTTGTTCTTTATCGTTAAACCATTTAAAGTATGTCATACTACAAGCGAAGAAGAAGAATAGTACCGCCACGAAGAAACCGATGAACATTGTAATCGCTCCACCTTCTCTTATATCCTTATACGCAAACACTGAATTTCTCAATTCTCCTTGCTTTTCTGGTGCAATTTCATTTTTCAAATCTAATACAAGATCTTCTGTACTTTTCCAATCCTCAATATAATAACCGTAATATTTCGTCTTTTCTTCATCTGGTACAAGTTTTGCATACTTCTCAAAATCTTGATCATTTACAACGAGATATTCACTATCATTAAAAACAGAAAATGAAGTTGGGCTATTTAACTGAACAGACTGCTTTTGTCCGTTAATTGTAAATTCATACGGTTTCGTACGGTCTATCTTCATCAGTTCATTTGCCATATCGACCATAACCATCGTTGCACTGCCTGGTGCATTATGAACTTCTGTAACTTGCTCTCTCTTTTGTTCACGCACTTCTGCATTATATTCTTTTTCTGAAATAATCGTCATCGGTACTTCATGTTCACTATTAAACAACGTTATTTTCTGTGTTGCCGGTAGTTTAACGTAGGTTACTTTTCGCGCATCTTCAAACCCGTGTCTCTTCACAAGCTGCTGTACCTTTTCTTCATTAATAAGGTTATGCGTATTTAACCCCTTTTCCTCATATGAAATAGCATGTGGAGTTTTGACTACCGTTTTATAACTCATATCCTCAAAATATACGTAAAGCGTGCCAACTGCCGAGGATACAACCGCCGTAATAATAGAAATTACAAATAGAAAACGAGCATTATCTTTCATTTTATAAATAAGGTTACTAAGGACGAACATATTTGGGTACGTATAAAAAGATTGTTTTCGTTTTTGCAATGCTTTTAATACGACTGTACTACCTTGTGTAAATAGTAAATACGTTCCGCCAATTGTCAGTCCTACCACCGGTAAAAAGAGGATGAGGAAATTCAGAAACGTTACTTGGAAGCTAAGTACATACGCAGCAATAATACATCCTATACCAACTACACATAACCATGTAAATGCAAACGGCTCTACTTTTTGCTTTCTTGCTTCTCTTAATAAATCAATAATTTGCAAGCGCCCGACTGTCCAAACACTAAACAATGATAGGATTAAAAATAGAATAAAGTATACACCAGCTGTAATAAGAATTGCTTTACTATTCCAAACGAGTGGAAGTGTCTTATCTATTTTCAATAATACGCTTAACGCTTGGAAAAATAATTTTGAACAAAGCATTCCAGCCCCAATACCAACTACAATTGCAATACTACCTAACATCAGTTGCTCTAATATAATCATTCGGCCGAGCTGCGATTTCGTTCCGCCAATTAATGTTAGTAGACCAAACTCTTTTTTTCTTGCTCGTAAAAACGTTGAATTTGCATATAAAATAAAGAGTGCCGAGAAGATGACCACAATATAATTCATCGATTCTAATCCTTTTGTGATCATCTTCCTCATACTAATATTACCGCTTACGACATCTGGATGATAAATAAAAGAAGCATACATGAAAAATACGACAATCGATAAACAACTACTTATAAGAAACGCTTTATAGTTACGCCAATTTCCTTTTACATTATTAAGCGCGAGCTGGCGAAAGTTCATGATACTCTCCTCCTAGCATCGCAAGTACGTCCAGAATTTCTTGGAAAAAGGCTTGTTTCGTTCTTCCTTTATGTATTTCCGAGAAAATTTCTCCATCGCGTATGAAAAGGATACGTTCACAATAACTAGCCGCTACTGGATCGTGCGTAACCATTGCAATCGTTACTTTCTTTTGCTCGTGTAAATCTTGCAGAGCGCCCATTAGCGATTTCGCTGACTTCGAATCTAAGTTTCCAGTTGGCTCATCTGCTAAAATTAACGTCGGTTCATGAATGATTGCTCTCGCTGCTGCTGCACGTTGTTGTTGTCCCCCAGATACTTCGTATACTTTTTTATTTAAAATTTCTTCGATGTTTAAAAACTTCGCAATTTCCAGTACTTTCGCATCGATTTCATTTACAGATTTCTTCGCCATTACAAGTGGTAAAATAATATTTTCTTTAATGGATAACGTATCAAGTAAATTAAAATCTTGAAAGATGAACCCTAAATGTGTACGGCGAAACTCCGCTAATTTTGCAGCACGCATTTGATTAATTTCTTCACCATTTACAAGCACATGACCTGAAGTTTGCTTATCAATTGTTGCTAATAAATTTAAAAGCGTCGTTTTCCCGCTTCCTGAAGGACCCATAATCCCTACAAATTCGCCTTCTTCTATTTTAAAATTTATATCGTTTAAAGCAGTCGTCGCTACTGAACCTTTTGATTGGTACACCTTCGTTAATCCTTTTACTTCAAGAACACTCATTTCTAATCCCCCTATGTGTTTTCTTCTTACATTTACTATAAGAAAAATAAGAAAAAGAAACGAGTGATTTCCCTTACAAAACGTTTTGTTATCTTACAGTTTTGTCATTTTTCTCATTAATGTATGATACTCTTCATCTTTTGCAAATTGGAACGTGAATGTTGTTCCTTCTCCTTCAGCCGATTGAACATATATTCCATGATGTAAATTATCGCAAATTTCCTTCGTAATATATAAGCCCATCCCAGTCGCTTCTCTCGTTTTACGTCCATTTATTCCCGTAAAGAATGGATCAAATATGCGCTTTACGTCTTGCTCTGGAATACCAATTCCATTGTCCTTAATATGTAATAACACCTTTTGATTTTTCTCTTCAATTTGAAATTGAATTTCTTTTTTCTCTGCCGCTGAAATTTTTGTATACTTGATTGCGTTTACAACAATTTGACCTATAGCAATACTCAGCCATTTTCTATCAGATGCAACCATACAAGTATCTTCTTCAAACATCACTTTCGGAAATACAGACGATTGAATGAAGGATTTTCGATTTTCATTAATAATACCTCGCACGACATCTATAACATTTACTACTTCTACTTTATAATCCTTCGCAAACTGCTCTAGCCTTGCCATATGTAACGCTAAATCTAAACCATTTAGTATACGGTTATTTTCTTCACGAATACTTTCAACTGTTGCTCTTGCCTCACGATGCTCCTTGCCAAACTTCTGCAACAATAATTCAATAACAGATACTGGTGTTTTCATTTGGTGAATCCATTGGTTCATAAATATCATTTGCTGTTGCTCTTTCGCATGCTGTTTATGAACTTCATTCATATATTGCTGTCTTAATAACGTAAAAGATTCAACGACCATTTCTTGCTCTAATGTATAAGATTCATCAATAAGTAAAGAGTCATGTAATGTATTTCCGCCAGTAACATACTTTTTGATACTCTTTAAAAACACACTCCGTTTTCGGTAATCGTAAATGAGGTATACAGTAAACACAACTGTTCCTAATAAAAGTCCATATAACCACGTACTCCAATCAATGGATTTCTTTTCTAAAAGACTTTGCAACTGCAAAACAAGCCCAAATAAACAAAGGCTAACAATATAAGAAAGTATTAAAGAAAAGCGGTCCATGAGGTAATTTTTAACCTTCATGCCCTTCGCCCCACTCTGTAAGAAGCGCATAACCATATCCACGTTTCGTTACAATTGCATTTTTAATGCCTAGCTCTTCTAGTTTCTTCCTTACACGTTTTACATTTACGGTTAATGTATTATCATCCACAAATGCTACTTCATCCCATAGAGCTTCTAACAGTTCTTCACGCGTTACATATTGATTCACCTGTTTCATTAAACACTCTAATAAGTAAAACTCATTTTTTGTCAGTTCAGTTTGTTGTCCCTGCCACTCAACGATATGCTGGGACGGGAATAACAACAGTCCATTTACACCTAAACAATCACTCTCAGCAGCAGAGGCATACTCTCCATAGCCACGGCGAAGCGCACTCTTCACCTTTGCCATTACGATATCTAAATGGAATGGCTTCGTAATATAATCATCGCCGCCATTTTCAATCGCCATTACTTGATCCATTTCCCCTGTTCTTGCAGAAACAAAAATAATCGGCGCATTCGATACAGTACGAATTTGACGACACCAATAAAAACCGTCAAAGTACGGTAAATTAATATCAAGTAACACAAGATGAGGATTTATTTTTACAAACTCATCTTTTATATGACGTAAATCACTTGCTCTAAATGATTGATAGCCATACCTTTCTAAATGCTCCTCTAATATTCCCGCAATTTTCTCATCGTCTTCTACAATTAATATTTTATACATGTTTTTTTTCTCCCCATAAAAGAATTCTTCTACATTTACTCCTTTTTCCATTATAAATTGAAAATTTAATTAGTGGGGATTTTTTCCTATATAAATCCGATTTTTACGATATAAAAAAAGACTGCCGTATTTCGGCAGTCTTAATCGATAAATTCAAATTCATATTCAAGAATTTTCACAATATCTCCGTCTTTTGCACCACGTGCACGAAGCGCTTCATCAATACCCATTCCGCGCATTTGACGAGCGAAACGACGTATAGATTCATCACGTGAGAAGTCTGTCATCTTGAATGTTTTCTCGATATCGTAACCAGAGATAACAAACGTGCCATCACTTTCACGTGTAATTTCAAATTTAACACCTTCAGTATCAAATTTGTACATTACACTTGTATCAGACTCATCCGCAACTTCATGTATTGGGAATTCTGGTGTTGTTTCTATTAAGTTTGCTACTTCAAACAGTAAGTCACGAACACCTTGTCTTGTTACAGCTGAGATTGGGAAGATTTTTACTTCGTCTCCCACTTTCTCTTTAAATGCTTGTAAGTTTTCTTCTGCATCTGGCATATCCATTTTGTTTGCAACAACAACTTGTGGACGCTCAGTTAAGCGAAGATTGTATTCTTTCAATTCATTATTAATCGTTACGTAATCTTCATATGGCTCACGGCCTTCTAAACCAGACATATCAATAACATGCACGATTACACGTGTACGCTCAATATGACGTAAGAATTGGTGTCCAAGTCCGACGCCAGCATGTGCGCCTTCAATTAGTCCTGGAAGGTCAGCCATAACGAAGCTGCGGTTATCACCAGTTTCAACAACACCAAGATTCGGAACGATTGTTGTGAAGTGATACTCTGCAATTTTCGGACGCGCTGATGATACAACAGATAATAATGTAGATTTACCTACACTTGGGAATCCAACAAGTCCAACGTCTGCTAGTACTTTAAGTTCTAGAATGACATCACGCTCTTGACCTGGTTCCCCGTTCTCAGCGATTTCTGGCGCTGGGTTCGTAGCTGTTGCAAAACGTGAGTTACCACGGCCACCACGGCCACCTTTTGCAATTACAGCAGTTTGTCCATGCGTTACTAAATCGGCAAGAATTTGACCAGTTTTTTCATCTTTTACTACTGTTCCTGGCGGAACCTTTACAAGTAAATCTTCAGATTTACGCCCGTGCTGACCTTTACTCATTCCGTGCTGACCGCGATCAGCTTTGAAATGACGTTGGTAGCGGAAGTCCATTAATGTACGTAAGCCTTCCTCAACTACGAAAACAACATCTGCACCTTTACCGCCGTCACCACCTGCTGGGCCACCTTTAGGAACATACTTCTCACGACGATACGCAACCATACCGTTACCACCGTCGCCGCCTTTTACATATATCTTGACCTGATCTACAAACATTATTTCACCACACTTTTTTCAATTGGTTGTAATATAACTGAGACTTCTTCGTCTCGCACTGTATAAGAAATGGAATACCATTTATTGTTTTGGGTCGCAAGCCAATTTTGTAGTTCTTCTACACTCGTTAGCTTACCACGAAAATCAAAAAAGAAACGAGCATTCTCCGCGTCACATTCAATTGTGATACAAACATAATTTTCAACATATACGTCTAAACTATGCTGAAGCATTGAGAAAAATTGATTCGTCCATGTACATACAGTCTCATCTAAGTGAGATAAGTTATGTAATTTCCCTAATACTTCGTACTCCAATAAGCACGGCTGCTGTTTCCAATTATATGTTAAAATCCACTCTGAAAATAAAGGCATTGATAGCCCCATCAGATTGGATTCTTGTCTCGCTTCTTGGACAAAACGATCGATGAGACTATGAATTTCTTCCACTTTTCCAAGTGAAAGGTTTCCTTTCACCATCTGCATACGATTGAGCCAATCATGTCTTGAATGGCGCAATGCATCTATAATTGTCCATTTTTCATTCATTTAGATACCCCTTAATATAGAAAAACTCTAACCTGCACTCAGGTTAGAGTTTTCCGTGAGTTCTTATGCTTCTTGAGCAACAGGATATACGCTCACTTGTTTGCGGTCACGGCCAAGACGCTCAAAGCGTACTACGCCGTCAACTTTCGCGTATAAAGTGTCATCGCCACCACGACCAACGTTAACACCTGGATAAATTTTTGTACCGCGTTGACGGTAAAGAATTGAACCACCTGAAACCGTTTGACCATCTGCGCGTTTAGCACCAAGACGTTTTGACTGAGAGTCACGACCGTTCTTTGTACTACCTACACCTTTCTTAGATGCGAAAAACTGAAGATCTAATCTTAACATACGTTACACCTCCTGCACTTTTTCTATTAAACGGATATACTTTCCGTAATCAAGTTCGATCGTCTTAAGCGAAACAACCAATCCTTCTAAAAGTATCTGTGCTTTTTCTGCTGCATGAACGTCTAAATCATTAGGCAATTCATACGTTAAGAATCCGCCATCACTTCCGAGTTCAATAGTTGCCTGCACATTACAAAGTTCTTCCACTGCATTTATAGAACCAAACACAACCGCTGTAGTTCCAGCACAGACAAGGTCTTGTCCATGTGGCGCATAATCGGCATGTCCAGTCATTTTAAATGATTGGATACTTCCTAATTTCGTGCGACTTATCGTAATTTTAATCATGTTAACCAGAATTAAGCGTTGATAGCTTCAACAACTAGCTTAGTGTAAGGTTGACGATGACCTTGTTTCTTACGATTGTTCTTTTTCGCTTTGTATTTGAAAACGATGATTTTCTTAGCGCGACCTTGTTTTTCAACTTTCGCAGTAACTGTTGCACCTTCTACAACTGGGCTACCAACTTTAACGTTTTCGCCACCAACGAAAAGAACTTTGTCAAAAGTAACAGTTTCACCAGCTTCAACATCTAATTTTTCAATGTAGATTGCTTGACCAGCTTCAACTTTAATTTGTTTTCCACCTGTTTCGATAATTGCGTACATACTTGCACCTCCTCTTAATTACTAAGACTCGCCAAAAACGAGGTAGACATAAATGCCTTTAGGGAACCTGTCTTGTGCGGTTGTAGCATATAGCCGTTTAGGTGCTATAAACTATAACATAAAGATTTTACCATAATTCATTGAGTATTGTCAATGAATCTTCTACTAACTATTTTTTCCGTTCTACAATTTCTTTTTTACTTCCAAAACGGATAATAGCGTACTTTTCGATAATATCATCTTTGAAATAAATTTCAAATGGAATATTTTTTTGTAATTCTTTTTGCAAAAATTGTTTTTGCAGTTCTTTAGGCGCAGCGATTAATACTGCCTCATCCTCTATGTTGCCATATGTGATTAATTCTCTCTCTAGCTCATACGCAATTGTTTCATACGACATTACATAACCCGTCGCTTTGCAAGATACACACTCTTCTAGTAATACGTCACGTAAAGAATGTTTTTTACGTTTTCGTGTCATCTCCAAAATTCCTAACTCAGTAAATCCAAGTACTCTTGTATAAGTACGATCATCTTTCATAGCAGCTATGAGACATTCTCTTACCTTTTCTTTATCTTCTCTTTTTTTCATATTAATAAAATCAATTAATATCATACCACCAATATCACGAAGTCTTAATTGGCGTGCAATTTCTTCAGCTGCCATCTCATTTGTGCGAAGTACTGTATCTTGTAAATTTTGTTTTCCAGTAAACTTGCCCGTATTCACATCAATTACAGTCATCGTCTCCATTTGCTCTACAATTAAATAAGCACCATTTGGAAGCCACACAATTTTTTGGAGTGCTTTCTCAATTTCACGCTCTATTCCAAAATGGTTAAACATCGAAGACTTTTCATTATAAAAAGATACTTTTTCTTTTCCAACTTTGTCTTCTAGCTCTTTTACTATACTTCTTGTATCTACAACTACTTTTTCAATTGTTTCAATTGGATTCTCTTGAAATACACGATCTAAAAAGTTCGCGGGTCGATGAAGTAATAACGGCGCCTTTCCTTGATCCTCTTTTCTTTTTAACTCTTCATACAACTGTTGTAACCCTTGCATTTCAGCTTGTATTTCTTCAATTTCCCCTTTTTCAGAAGCAGAGCGGAAAATGTAACCTCCCGTTCCTTCTACTTCAATTTCAAGTAACTGTTGTCTTCTTTTATTATTTTTTATTTTCCGAGAAACAGCTCGCATCTCATCAAACGGCATATAAACGACATATTTCCCGGTAAATTCTATATTCGCTGTCAATTTAGGCCCTTTCGTATCAATTGCCTCTTTCACAACCTGTACGAGTATCGCTTGCCCTTCATGTATACGATAAGAAGGTGGTACATCATCGTATGAAAGATACGCATGTTTTTCTAAACCTATATTTACAAAAGCTGCGTTCATTCCAGCAATTGTTCTTACGATACGTCCAACATAAATATGCCCAACAATCTCTTGCTCTTCATTACGTTTCCATAAAAACTCAACAATCTTTTTCTTCTCTTCAATTGCAACGCGCTTTTCCGAACCAGCGTAATTCACATATAACGTTTTCAAAATTATTTCCTCACTTTATAATCTTCTTTGCTTTTACAATAATAAAAGGTTAGTGCTATCGTCAACACTAACCGATTAATTCTTCAACTGATGAGGTTGTTCGTTTTTCAGTAAAATATGCATAGAGCAATTCATTTTCATCCAATGTGTAATGCTCTTTATATTTTCCACGGACGATAATAGAATGCTTATATCCTCTACGAAATTTTGTGAATATCTTATATAAATGATCTTCTGATTGCACTTCAATAGGTGCAATCTTTTCAATCCCTCTTTTATTTCCATAATAACGTTCTAATAAAAAACGCATAAATGCATACCGTCTTTGTTTCCACTCTTGATATAACGACACTGCCAAAAATATGAGTAGTACCCACATCATAATATTGTTACTATTCCAGAGCAACTGCCATCCTAATATTACACCAAAAAAAACACATGACAATTTCATCATCTTTTCATGTGCTTGTAAATAAGGAAAACGATATGATAGTATATTAAACAATACTTTCCCGCCATCTAACGGCCAAATAGGGAGTAAATTAAACGCTAAAATAATTATATTATTCCACATAAAGAAATAATATAAATCTGCATTCAACCAACCGGCTTCAAACAACATATAACCTACCAGCATCATCCAAACATGTTGAATCGGCCCTGCAATTACGACAACAAGTTCCTCTTTCAATGATTTATTACCATGTTCCTCAAGCTCGGCCACGCCACCAAACGGCAAAAGCTGAATTCTTTTTATACGCCAATTATAGTGTGCTGCTGCAATAGCATGCCCAAGTTCATGAATAAGAACGATACAAAATAACAGTAGTAACTCTTTAAAACGTGCAGTAAAAATACCAATGACAATAATAACCCAAAATAATGGATGCACGGAAATTTTCGTCAAAACGTCTCTATATTTAATCAAATGATATCACCTGGATCGGATCAATAAATTTTTCATTCTTTTTTATCGCGAAATAAAACTTTCCATTTTTATCATTTGTATCATTACTCACCGTTCCAATTTTTTGTTTCTTTGAAACGTAATCATATAATTTCACTGACATATCGTTTAAGTTTGCATACCATGACTCCGTACCATCTGCATGTTGAATTTGAACTGTATTTCCAAGTTCCTCTTTCTTACCCGCAAAAACAACTAATCCTTCATTCACTGACTCAACCGTTGCATTTGTAGCTGTTTGGACAAATACACCTTGGCCATTTTTTTGAAACCCTTGCATTACCTTTCCAGAAGCGGGAATTGCATAATCTTTTTGCTGAATACTTCCTTCTTTTTTCTCGTTTGGCGAATAGAATACGAGCGGTTTTCCAAATTGCTTTTCGTACCATTTCGCTACAGTAGCAAACTGAAATTCCTCTTTCATCACTTTTTCTGTAACAGCTTTAGCTCCATTGAATGAAGAAGGAGCATTCTTATATAAAATAGCAACCGAAAGAACTAATATTGCCGATAATAAAACTTTGAAGAAAAAGACTTCCTTTCGAAATAAAGGATGCATTTCCTTTTCTCCATCTTCAATAACTACTGTTTCGCTATCAAAATTCCCTCCGGTAAAATACTGTTCTTCCTCCATCCTTTCTTGCTCGGCCTTCCTTTTTGCAATCCGCTTTTTAATTTCTTCTACGCGTCTATTCTTCATACTGTCTCCTTTCTTTCGTTAAGCTAATTTCAATAGAAACAGTTGTATACAGTTTGTACATATGTATGAGCTAAGAAAGAAAGATATTCGTGTGAAGAAAAAAGAAAGCACCTCGCATATGTGCGAAGTGCTCTTAACGGATTCCAAAGAAGTTTTTCACCTTTGCAAATACCGATACCTTTTCTTGTTCAAATGCTTGTAATGGTACATTCTCACCTAACAAGCGTCTTGCAATATTACGATAAGCCAACGCTGCTTTTCCGCTTGGTTGCAACGCCACAGGTTCACCTGTATTTGTAGCTCGAATAACTTCATCGTCATCTTCGACAACACCAAGAAGCTCAATTGACAATGTACGTACAATTTCATCAACATCTAACATATCCTGTTCATGAAGCATATGACTACGTACACGGTTAATAACAAGTTTCGGTGGTTCAATATCCTCTTTTTCTAAAAGCCCAATAATACGATCCGCATCGCGCATTGAGGATACTTCTGGAGTCGTAACAACGATTGCTTTATCCGCACCAGCTACCGCATTTTTAAATCCCTGCTCAATCCCCGCAGGACAATCGATTAATATGTAATCATAATCTTGACGTAATACTTGTATTAATTCATCCATTTGTTCAGGTGTTACCGCTGATTTATCACTCGTTTGTGCTGCAGGTAATAAATAAAGATCATCAAAACGTTTGTCTTTAATAAGAGCCTGAGGTAAACGGCAACGCCCTTCAACGACATCAACAAGATCAAATACAATACGATTTTCCAGCCCCATTACTACGTCTAAATTTCGAAGACCGATATCTGTGTCAATTAAGCACACTTTCTTTCCAGATAACGCTAGGGCCGTACCAATGTTCGCAGATGTAGTAGTTTTACCTACTCCGCCTTTTCCAGATGTAATTACTATTGCCTCTCCCACAGCTATACAATTCCCCTTTCTAACTTTGTTAAATTAGGTCTAAGATGAGTGAGAAGTTGCAGGCGATCGACAACAATGTGATTGTTCTCATTAATATACGCACATTCTGCCGCCTCCGCTCCGTCTTCTTTCTCTTCCGGAGCCCGCATTGCCACATCACTAATTCGAAGTTGCATCGGGTTCATAACAGATGCAGCGATTACAGCATCTGAATCCCCATAATACCCAGCATGTGCAATTCCTCTTAATGATCCTACGACAAAAATATTCCCCCCAGCGATAACCGTTCCGCCTGGATTAACATCTCCAATTAACAACAAATTTCCTTTTACATGTAGAACTTGTCCAGAGCGAACAATTTTGGAAATAGGGACAATTTCTGTTTCTTCTTTCCAAGCTATCGCTTCTGCTTTAGTGATAACATCACTTTCAATTGAATCCACAACAAGATTCTTTTTATTACGAATTAACGTACGAATCTCTTCTTGTTGGACTTCTGTTAAATAACGATTTCCTACTTTCACATGCACTTCAATTAAAGAGCGCCCATCACCATCGTAGTAATGTGTAGAAAGTTTTTCGTCTAATTCCATCAATAATTCTGAGAATGAACAACAATCATCTAAATGAAGCGTTATCCCATCTTTTGTCCCTTTTATCGTTACATTTTGTTGCTTTTTTTCTTCCACTAAAGTTCACCCCACCGATTCAATTCGACATAAAATTAGAAAATCCTTTTTTCTTTTTCTTCCATCGCTTTTGAAAGACGCACTATATATCGTCTCAGTGGGAAACAAACTATCAATAAGAAAATAGCATTTAACAATAAAGTAGAAAGGAGACGATCTGTGAAAAAGACATGCGCTGGCATATGAGTACGTCCTAACAAAGTTAAGAATCCATACACATAATACTCTAGTGCTACAATGCTAGCTAATATGATAGAAACAACAATAAATAAATTCAATTGTAATACTTTCATCACACTATAAACTAAATAAGCTAAAATCGGATAAGCAAAAATATATATCCCGACAAGTTCTGTGTATACGGTATCAAATAAGAAGCCAAATAATAGTCCGTAATAAATCCCTTGGACCGGACTATAATACACTGTAATAAAACATAAGACGATTATAAAGAAATGCGGTGCTGCTATACTGTCTTTCCAAAACACATCCGTTGGAACAACAGTAGCAAACATATTTTCAAATAGAAACACAAAAAGGAGCAAAAGAGGAAGAGCTGCTCTTTTTAATATCTTCATCATCTCTTCTTCTCCTCCTATTCTAATGGCGCTGAAGGTGTTGCACGTTTAGCAACCGTAATATGCTCTACGTCATTTAAATCAGCGGCAGGTTTTACATAAGCTGTTTTTGTTAAGCCATATGCATCCGGCTGAACATCAACGATTTTTCCAATTACAAGACCTTTCGGGAAAATATCACCAAGTCCAGATGTTACAACTAGTTGATCTTTTTCTACCGGTGCATCAGAGCCAATCTTTGTGAAAAGAAGTAATTGTTTTTCTTTGTCATAACCTTCAATCAAACCAAAGATTTTCTCTTGCCCTTGTACAATAGCAGAAACGCGATTTGTTCGGCTCATAGAACTTAGTAATTCTACTGATGATGTAAACTGAGATACACTTTTCACTCTTCCAACTAACCCTTGTGAAGTTACTACAGCCATATCTTTTTTAATTCCTTGCTGTGCCCCTTTATCAATTCCAATTAAATCGTACCATTTATCTGGATTACGCGAAACAACAGTAGCTGGAATTTCAGTATACCCGCTATTTAACTCTTTTTTACCAGTTAGCTCTTGTAGCTTCTTGTTATCATCTTCTAGTTGTTTTACTTTCCCTGATAGACCTGCATAATTATCTAATTTTGCTTTTAATTCTTTATTCTCTTCATACGTGCGCTTTACATCTTCTACATTTTCGAAGAATCCAGCTACGTATTTCGCTGGCTTTTGGAATACACGTTCTACAACACCCACAGTGTCTTTAACAAACTGCTCTGGCCATGTTAAACTGTTCCGTTCTTTCAATGAGATTCCAATCAATGCCACGAGAAGAATAATACTAACCAACAAAACAATTAATCTTTTGTTTAAGAAAAACTGTGGCACGTTCACACCCTCTTAATTTCACTGATTTTTATTTTGCAATATTATCGAGCAGCAGTTTTGAAAAGATCGATATTGTCTAATGCTTTACCTGTTCCAATTGCTACGCAATCTAATGGATCTTCTGCAACAAGAACTGGCATTTTCGTTTCTTCACTAATTACTTTATCTAAATTACGTAGTAATGCCCCGCCGCCTGTTAATACGATACCGCGGTCCATAATATCAGCCGCTAATTCAGGTGGCGTTTTTTCTAACGTATTTTTAACTGATTCTACAATCGCATCTACTGTATCTTTTAATGCATCTGCAATTTCTTCTGGCTGAATTAGTACTGTTTTTGGTAAACCACTTACTAAATCACGACCGCGAATTTCCATAGGCTCGATACCTTCTGGCTCGCCTGCAGAACCAATTTCTAATTTTAATGCTTCAGCTGTTCTTTCACCAATCATTAAGTTATAGCTTTTCTTAATGTACTGAATGATTGAATCATCCATATCATCACCAGCAACACGAACTGACTGGCTTGTTACAATACCACCTAAAGAAATAATTGCAACTTCTGTTGTACCACCACCGATATCAACAACCATACTACCAGTTGGTTCCCAAACAGGTAAGTTTGCACCAATTGCTGCTGCAAATGGCTCTTCGATAGGATAAGCATCACGAGCACCCGCTTGACGAGTCGCATCGATTACTGCACGTCTTTCTACAGCTGTAATACCAGATGGTACACATACCATTACATACGGCTTACGTGAGAAGAAACCGTTTGATTTTTGAGCTTGTTGAATGTAATATTTCATCATTGTTGCAGTTGTTTCATAATCAGCAATTACACCGTCTTTCATCGGGCGAAGTGCCACAACGTTCCCTGGTGTACGACCAATCATTTGTTTTGCATCGCTACCTACAGCAACGATTTGTTTCGTATCAGTTTGTAACGCAACTACTGAAGGTTCACGTAAAACTACACCTTTTCCTTTTACATATACAAGCGTGTTCGCAGTTCCTAAGTCTATTCCAAGATCGCGAGTAAATCCACCAAATCCAAACATATTATTTATCTTCCTTTCTTGTTTTCACGGACTCATTTTTTCTTACTTTATATTATAAAAACAGTACGTTTTTTATATCTTTATCCTTTTTGTAGATAAATTTCTACAAAAAACTCATAAATCACATTATAAAACAAAATAAGTAAAAAGCATAGTCTTAAATATGACCTTTTTCCTTTAAACTCACGAATTTATGGTCACCTATTATAATATGATCAAGCACTTCAATTCCGATAATCTGGCCGCATTCTACTAAGCGTTTGGTTACTTCAATATCTTCACGGCTCGGCGTGGGATCTCCTGAGGGATGGTTATGAAGACATATGATAGAGGCTGCTGCACGACGGAAGGCTTCTTTAAAAACTTCCCTTGGGTGTACAATTGACGTGTTTAAACTTCCAATAAAGATCGTTTGCCTATGTATAACTTGATTTTTTGTATTTAAATATAAACAAACAAAATGCTCTTGTTGTAAAAAGCGCATTTCTTCCATCATGTATTTCGCACAATCTTCTGGAGTTCGAATACTATATCTATTTTGATATTCTAAACGTACCATTCTTCTGCCTAGCTCAAAGGCTGCCATAAGTTGCGATGCCTTTGAAATCCCAATACCATGTATACTAATTAGCTCTTCTAATGTTGCATCTTTCAACATACGTAAGCCATCAAATTGGTGTAAAATTTTATCTGACAACTTTAAAACTGTTTCTTCTTTAGAACCTGTTCTGAGTAACACTGCGAGGAGCTCTCGATTTGATAAACTTCCAGCACCTTCTAACAATAAACGCTCCCGTGGTTGTTCTTCTCTTACAACATCACGAATACCGTTCATCTCTCCACCCCTTTATTTGTTCTCTCAAAGAAAACCCCATGCAATTTTACGCATGGGTTACATCAATATCAAATTGTTTTAATTCTCGAACGAGACGTGCAATTGGTAAGCCAACTACACTATAGTAGTCCCCTTGAATATGTTGAACGAAAATAGACCCTTTACCTTGAATCCCATAACTACCTGCTTTATCAAGAGGTTCTTTCGACGCGACGTATGTATCAATTTCCTCTTCTGTTAATTCCCAAAACGTAACTTCTGTACGCTCATAAAAAGTAACCGTTTTTTCTTTTGATATAATCGCAACACCTGTATACACTTCATGTGTTTTCCCAGATAGTAATTGTAACATCTCTTTCGCCTCATCCTCATTAGAAGGCTTACCAAGGATACGCGACTCATATGTAACAATTGTATCTGCACCTAACACAATGTGATCACTATTATTTTCTGCAACCGCTGATGCTTTTTGCAAGGCAAGCGACATTACAATATCAGAAGGCGATGAATATGCACCAATTGTTTCCTCTACTTCACTTACAACGATTTCAAATGGTACGCTAGCTAACTCAAGCAATTCCTTCCTCCGAGGTGACCCTGAAGCTAAAATTATTTTTTTCATATTTTCTCCTTCCTTTCTCACATGAAGCAGAACAATTTATATCAATCGTATCAAAGGAATAGTTTGCCCACAAATGAAAGAAATATTAATTTCTCTAACTAAAAATAACACTTCTTTATTGCATACGATTATATTCCTGTCATAGAGAAAGCACTTTGCTCTAAATTCAAAAGAAAAGAAAGAAGTACATGTACTTCTTTCTTACTCATTTTATTATCCTATCATTTCACTTTCTACGAAACAATTTTTTCATACGAGAGTAAGCCATCAATAATAACTTGATTTAATTTCGCCAAAGATTCCTTATCCATTTTCCCATCTTTTACTGTTTGTACAGCTACCGACGTATACATATACAGTTTCTTTGCTTCTTCTCGCTTCATACTTTTCCCTTCTTTTTCAATCGCTTTCCATTCTTTCTCAATCACTTCTATATCTTTTGCGCTGCTTTTTCCACCACCTTGTACGCTAGAAGCATATTTTGCTAAATGAGTGTATAATGGCTGCACTTTTGTTAAAAATGTTCCTACTTCTTTATCATCTTTCAGCAATGCTTTATCTGTTATATCCCAGTTCTTTTTTAAAACGGAGACACCATCATTTTTATACTTAGTCATTAATTGATTTATAGCCTGTTCATCGCTAGCAATACCAACAACTATTGCATACTTATCCCCGCTCGGTCTCAAAGCACCAATGCCCCCATTGCCTTTCCATTCTTCAAGAGCTGCCTGTCCCTTTTCTTCAGAAGAATAAATCCCCCCTTGAACAAAAAATAATTTCATCGGATCCAATGACGTTCCTGTCTGTGCCTTTTGTTTTTCTTCTTTCGGTGCTGGTGTTTGTTCTGCCGTTCCACCCACCTTTGATTCTCCATTTCCAGTCGGCCTTGAAGCAGTTACTTCACTTCCTCCTGTTGTTCCTTGTCCAGTAAGTAAATGAAGCATCCCCATTCCAAACGCCGTACCGATAATAATTGCGGTTGTAACGATTGCAATTAATGTATTACTCCACTTCTTTCGGTATTTTTCCACAGACACTGATTTCGCTTTTTGAAACGGAACAACATTTTTAGGTCGTTCACTTTCTACTACCATCCATTCAAATTCATCTTTCTTCTTTTCCTCATACTTCGCTTCTGTTCCATTCACTTTCACTGAGATCGTTCGTGATTGCTTGTCCATACACTCACACCTCACCTCTTATCGTTGTCCGCATCATATCATATTCATTTCACAAAAAAACGAGATATTTGTCAGAGGAATTCGCCAAATAACCCTATATATTTATCTTATATGTATGCATTTGACTTCATTTGTAGAACAAAAAAACTAGATAGCAAAGACTATCTAGTTTTTCTCTCGAATATATTTTCGAACTTCAGAAATGAAATAAAGAGAACCTGTTATGATAAAAACATCATTTTCCCCTATCATTTCAACTTTTGTATCAATTGCCTCTTTCCAATTTTCAAAAACTAATTTTGATTCTTTTTGCGAATATGATGCAAGCTTATCTGCAGAAATAGCACGATCAAAGGCGAATGTTGTAAAAATAATTTCATCTGCAATGGTTTCTAATCGGCCTACCATGTTATGCAATTGTTTATCACCAAGGGCAGTAAATAAAACTATTACATTTTTATCTTTGTAATGCGCTTCTACTGTTTTCACAAGACTTTCGATACCTTCTGGATTATGAGCACCATCTATAATAATATCCGGGTTACTTTGTAGCTTTTCAAAGCGCCCAATCCAATACGCTTCCCGTAATCCCGTTCTTATTCCCTCTTCCTCAATTAAAAATGATAAATATGTTTTTACATACATTACTGCCATAAGTGCTAGCGCTGCATTTCCTACTTGATGAATACCTTTCATTGAGATTTGCAAATCTTCAAACGCGGTAAAAGGACAAGTAAAATCAAACTGTTCCCCATCTTCGTTAGACTGTTTATGTAACGCTGTAAAATGCTTGCCAAGTTCGTATAAGTTTGCATGGTTTTCCTTTGCAACATTTTGAATGACTTGCAAAGCTTCTTCATCTTGCACACCAGTAATTACCGGCACACCAGACTTAATAATCCCCGCCTTTTCATATGCAATTTCTCCTAGTGTATTCCCTAAAATATGCATATGATCGTGACCGATATTCGTAATAATCGTGAGAACAGGGTGTATAACATTGGTAGAATCAAAACGTCCACCGAGCCCTGTTTCAAATAAAACAACATCACAGAAATTGACTTTACCGAAATAGCAAATTGCCATAACGGTAATAATTTCAAACTCAGTCGCTTCCCCTAAATCCGTTTCATCTAGTTTTTCCACGACTGGTTTTACCATCTTTACGAGTTCAGTAATCTCTTCATCTGCAATTGGTGTTCCATTCACACTAATGCGTTCATTAAATGTTTCGATGTAAGGAGAGGTAAACGTTCCTACCTTATATTTCGCGCCTTCTAACATGTAACGCATATATGTTAACGTTGAACCTTTTCCATTTGTACCAGCAAGATGAATACATTTTATATGACGCTCTGGATTTCCGAGCTCTTCTAGCATCCAATTCATTCTTTCTAATCCTGGTTTAATACCAAATTTCAATCGGCTATGAATCCACCCTATCGCTTCTTCGTATGTATGTATCACGTATGCTTTTCCCCTTTCAAAAGACAACTTTCATAGTTCTATTATACGCAAAGAAAAGAGACTCACCAATATAGTGAGTCTCTAAAAATATTTTTACTTTTCAAGATCTGCTAGACGTTGACGAACTGCTTCGCGTTTTTCTAGGTAATCTTGCTCTTTCGCACGCTCTCCTTCAATAACCGCTGCAGGAGCTTTCGCTACGAAACCTTGGTTAGAAAGTTTCTTCTGTACACGTTCTACTTCTTTATCGAACTTCTCAAGTTCTTTCTCAAGACGAGCTCTCTCTTCATCAAGATTGATAAGATCAGCTAACGGTAAGAATAACTCTGCACCTGATACGATTGCAGTCATTGCTTTTTCTGGCGCTTGTAAGTCCGTTTGAATTGTTAATTCGCTTGGGTTACAGAAACGCTCAATGTAAGAGCTATTTTTCGTAAGTTGAGCAAGTACAGCCTCATCTTTTGCTTTAATTTGCATTTGAACTTTTTTGCTCATTGGCGTATTTACTTCTGCACGAATATTACGAACAGAGCGAATGATATCAACTAGAAGGTGCATTTCTGCCGCAGCTTCCGTATCTTGTAAATCTTCGCGAACTGTTGGCCACGCAGCTACTGTAATAGATTCGCCTTCATGCGGTAAATGTTGCCAAATTTTCTCTGTTACGAATGGCATGAATGGGTGTAATAGACGCATTGTTTGATCTAATACGTAAGCTAAAATAGAACGAGTCGTTTTCTTAGCTGCTTCATCTTCACCGTATAGTGGAAGTTTCGCCATTTCAATGTACCAGTCACAGAAATCATCCCAAATGAAGTTGTATAATGAACGACCAGCTTCACCGAACTCATATTTATCCATGTTACGTGTTACACTCTCGATTGTTTCGTTTAAGCGAGTTAAGATCCACTTATCTGCAACTGATTTTTCACCAGTTAAATCGATTTCTTCATACTTCATATCATCCATGTTCATTAATACGAAACGTGATGCGTTCCAAATTTTATTAATGAAGTTCCAAGTAGATTCTACTTTTTCCATGCTGAAACGTAAATCTTGACCTGGTGCACTTCCTGTTGATAAGAAATAGCGCATTGCATCTGCACCGTACTTCTCGATAACATCCATTGGGTCAATACCGTTACCAAGAGATTTACTCATCTTACGACCTTGCTCATCACGAACTAAACCGTGAATTAATACATCTTTAAATGGACGCTCGCCTGTAAACTCTAAACCTTGGAAAATCATACGAGATACCCAGAAGAAGATGATGTCATAACCCGTTACTAGTGCATCTGTTGAATAGTAACGTTTGAAGTCTGCTGAATCTTCATTTGGCCAACCAAGTGTTGAGAATGGCCATAGCGCTGAACTGAACCATGTATCAAGTACGTCGTTATCTTGATTCCAGTTTTCAATATCTGCTGGTGCTTCTGTACCTACGTATACTTCACCAGTTTCTTTATGGTACCAAGCTGGAATACGGTGTCCCCACCATAATTGACGAGAAATACACCAGTCATGAATATTTTCCATCCATCGTAAATATGTGTTTTCAAAACGCTCTGGTACGAACGTTACTTTTTCTTCTTCTTTTTGTTGAAGCGCTACTGCTTTTTCAGCAAGTGGAGCCATTTTTACGAACCATTGTGTTGATAAGTAAGGCTCAACAACTGCACCGCTACGCTCACTATGACCTACTGAATGCATATGTGGCTCGATTTCTACTAATACGCCAGCTTCTTGTAAGTCTTTCACTAATTCTTTACGGCATTCGAAACGATCCATACCGTTATATTTACCAGCTTTTTCGTTCATTGATCCATCTTCGTTCATTACTAAGATGCGTGGTAAGTCATGACGGTTACCTACTTCAAAGTCGTTCGGGTCATGAGCTGGTGTAATTTTTACAACGCCTGTTCCGAAGTCTTTTTCTACGTACTCATCAGCAATAATCGGAATCTCACGACCTACGATTGGAAGTGTAACTGTTTTTCCGATTAAATGTTTGTAACGATCATCTTCTGGATGAACTGCTACCGCTGTATCACCAAGCATCGTTTCTGGACGAGTAGTAGCAAGGCGAATGTGACCTGAACCGTCTGTTAACGGATAGTTCATATGGTAGAATGCACCTTGAACTTCTTTATGAATTACTTCAATATCAGAAAGAGCTGTGCGTGTTGCTGGATCCCAGTTGATAATATATTCACCGCGGTAAATTAAGCCTTTTTCGTATAATTGAACGAATACTTTATTAACCGCATCAGATAAACCTTCGTCTAATGTGAAACGTTCGCGAGAATAGTCTAGTCCTAAACCGACTTTCCCCCATTGTTGACGAATGTGAGAAGCGTACTCTTCTTTCCACTCCCAAGCTTTTTCAAGGAATTTCTCACGGCCAAGATCGTAACGTGAAATACCTTCTTCACGAAGTTTTCCTTCTACTTTCGCTTGTGTTGCGATACCAGCATGGTCCATTCCTGGAAGCCATAGCACATCGTAACCTTGCATACGCTTCGTACGAGTTAAAATATCTTGAAGAGTTGTATCCCAAGCATGACCTAAGTGTAGCTTACCAGTTACGTTCGGAGGTGGAATTACAATTGTATACGGTTGTTTCTTCTCGTCTCCTGTTGCTTCAAAATATTTGCCTTCAAGCCACCATTGATAAAGGCCTTCTTCAACGGACATATGATCATATTTAGTTGGTAAATTCTTTTCCGTGTTTGACATTATTTTCCCTCCTTAAAATAAAAAATGTCCCTCATCCAAAAAGGACGAGGGACATCGCGGTACCACCTTTATTTACAAACAAATTCATAATTTGCTTATACTCTTAATTTGATAACGGACAAATCCGTCTTTTCCTAATGAGAACTATTCTGTTCAGAAAAGATGCTCCAGGGCTACCTTCTAACATAACTATCTAGAGAATCTCCCAGCTACTGATTCTCCTCTCTGAAGACGTTTCATGTTATACTCTTCCCCTTCAAGGCATTTATATGATTGTTAATTATTATATACAATAGTGTAAAAAACGAAACCTTATTCGTCAAGATAAATTTAAAACTATGACTTTTCGGGTGAATATAAAGAAGATAAGTAGCATTCTCTACTTATCTTCTTTATCCCGCTATTTGCGGGCAATAAGACCCCACCTCAAAATTCAGCTGAAGCAAAGAAGTTAGGTTGGAGCCACCCGCTGATTAAAGTTTTACTTTACCCGTTCCCTTGCTGGGCAGCTTGTAATTGTGACAGGAAATATTCTATATTGCTAACGAGCCAATGCGATTGTTGCAAACTCTTTACTCCGCGCAGTTCATTTTCCTCGTTGCGATTATCTCTTTTTTTCTTATAAGACTGGATTTGCCGAATAAATTGCGATGGATACGTCATATACGCAAACATAAGTAGTTGCTCTTCTTTCGTAAAAGGGAAATTTTTTTGATACATTTGAAACCATTCAAACCGATCACTTCTTGCGATTGGATATGTGTTTAAAGACCGTGAATAAAAACCTACTATATCTTGCACAGGCGTTGCAAACTTCGATTTTTCCAAACTAATAAAATAGCCATTTCGCTCATAGTCAAATAAAAAATGATTAAGTGACACGTTACCATGCACAAAAGTAATACGTGTTTTCTCTTTTTCTTTCATCGCATCGTTCCACTCATTTAATTGCTTCGTTGCAAATTCACGCGCTCTCATTACATGATGATAGTACGTACAATATTGTAATTCAAACGGGGACATATACCATTTTGATTCAGATTCTACGAGAAACTCTTCTAACATCTCACCATCATTTTCCCAGCGATCGGATATAGTTGTATAATGTTTTTCTAAATCTTCTTCCGTATATGTTTCTTCCTTCACAGTTTTTTGATGCAACGTTCCAAGTGTCTGAAACATTTTATGGTATTGATCATTATCCTCGCCGTTTCCTTCTGCACGTTCTAACCAAGGCATTAAATAATAATTATACGTCCCGTCACTTAAAATATAATTTCCATCCGTCGCGTGGTATATAGGTACATAATTTGAAAAACCTTTCTCCTTCAAATATTGAATATGATGCAGAAAATTATTCCGCTCTAACTTTCTGCCTTCTATTTTCTTGAGTGCATATGGACCTTGATTCGTATAAATTTTCATTACGCTTCCGTGCTCTTCCATATGCTGCGTATCCAATCTATATTGCCTCACGATAGGTTCATAGTGATTTCGTAATTCAATATCCATACGAATAACCCTTTCTATTCAAAACATAGCCTCTAAGAAAAGAAGCGAGTGAAAACACTCACTTCCTTATTTCGCCTTTACCCTTGAAACGGGAATATAAATAATTTGCCCCGTATTTAAAAATATATCTTCTGTTTGATTGACACGGCACACATTTTGCACAGACGTTTCATAACGTTCTGCAATAGATTCAATTGTATCCCCTTCTTGCACGAAATACATTCTTAACTTTGTAAATTCTTCTTCCGGTTCTTTCGTAAATAGTTTTGTTAAATAAAGCGCATTTTCATCTCGCTGTGAGTACTCTTCTTCTTGTTCTTCCTGCTTTTTCGCTTTTTCTTTCTTGAAATCTTTTCGCCCAAACAATTCAAATTGCGGCGTTGTTTCTTGCTCCTCTTCACGCTCCACAAATTCATGTTCCTCTATCTTCTCTTCTTCTAATTCCTGCTCTTTTCTTTCCTCTAATTGGAACGGTTCAAATGCGTAATCTTCCCACTCATCTGATTCCTTATATGCTGGTTCTTCTACATGCGGCGCCGGTCTATTTTCATCCTCTTGCGCTGAATCTTCTTCTAACTCGGCATACACCGTTTCTTCCTCTTCAGCTTCATCCTCGTTTCTCTCTTCATCACACAAACCGGTAATAGATATATCCGCTAATAATTGTAAGCAACCATTTTCCTTTAATTCATAATCAAATTCCTCAATTGATACATATAGCTCTTCAATTACTTTCACTCGATTTCTCGGAATTGATATTTCAAGCGGAAAGGAATGAACAAGTTCATTAACCCCATCTTCCCTTGTTTCTACATAATCAATTGACTTTGCTGGCGATAGTTCTCTTAATGAATACGCCGAATCATCTTTTCGTGCAACATACTCTCCCGTTAAATCTAATTGCCCTCTCACGATTACTTCATGATCAAGCTCTTCTATCTCAACGTCTGGATCTAACGAAATTGACAAAAGTTCATCGACTTCCTGTCCCTTTTGGAACCAAACAGATTCTTTTAATGAAAATCGTAACGAATGATCTGCAGCCACTTCTTTTCCCCCTCCCAAACTATATGTCATTACAGATTTATGTAGGGAAAGCTTACTTTATGAATAAAAAAAAAATCGCCCCCCTTATGGAGAGCGATTTTTCTCTAATACATTATTTTAATTTTGACATTGCAATTTCAGCTGCTGCAATCGTCGCCTCAATATCTGCGTCACTATGTGCTGTCGATAAGAATAAACCTTCGAATTGAGATGGCGGTAAGAATACACCTTGTTCTACCATTTCACGATAGTAAGCCGCAAAGAATTCTAAGTTTGAAGATTTTGCTGCATCGTAATTAATAACGGGCTCATCTGTAAAGAAAATACCAATCATAGAACCTGCACGGTTAATATGATGTGGAATGCCATGTTTTTCAGCTGCTTTACGTAATCCAGCTTCCAACATTTCAGCTTTACGCTCAAATTCTACATATGATTCTGGCGTTAACTGTACTAACGTTTCATAACCTGCTGCCATTGCAAGTGGATTACCTGATAAAGTACCAGCTTGGTAAATCGGTCCGCTTGGTGCAACTTGGCGCATAATTTCTGCTTTACCACCGTATGCTCCTACTGGTAAACCACCACCGATTACTTTACCTAAGCATGTTAAATCAGGTGTTACACCATAATAACCTTGGCCACAATTATAAGCTACTCGGAACCCTGTCATTACTTCATCAAAAATAAGCAATGCACCGTTTTGTTCTGTTACTTCACGAAGACCTTCTAAAAATCCAGGCTGCGGAGGAACAACCCCCATATTTCCTGCTACTGGTTCTACAATTACACAAGCAATATCATCACCGAATTGTTCAAACGCGTATTTTACGCTTTCTAAATCGTTATAAGCTACTGTAATCGTATTTTTCGCTACACCTTCTGGTACACCAGGACTATCTGGTAAACCTAAAGTCGCCACACCAGAACCAGCTTTAATTAATAGCGAATCACCATGACCGTGGTAACAACCAATAAATTTCAAGATTTTATTACGACCTGTATAACCACGAGCTAAACGTAGTGCACTCATTGTTGCTTCCGTTCCAGAGTTAACCATACGCACAATCTCAATTGATGGCACGCGCTCAATAACAAGTTTTGCTAATTTATTTTCAATTTCTGTTGGTGCACCGAAGCTTGTACCTCTTTCAGCAACAGATTTTAACGCTTCTACAACACAATCATTTGCATGACCATGAATTAAAGGCCCCCATGATAATACGTAGTCGATGTATTCATTCCCATCAATATCATATACTTTAGAGCCTTTTCCACGCTCCATAAACAACGGATTCATCCCAACAGATTTAAAAGCACGAACCGGGCTATTTACGCCACCAGGCATTAAGTCTTGTGCCTCTTCAAACGCCGCAATCGATTTATCAAACTTTTTCATTATTTAGCGCCTCCTTCTTGTAACCATTTTGCTGCATCTTTCGCATGATACGTAATAATTAAGTCTGCTCCTGCACGTTTCATACTAATTAATTTTTCAAGAACAACTTCTTTTTCATTAATCCAGCCATTTTGCGCTGCCGCTTTAATCATCGAATATTCACCACTTACATTATAAGCGACAACTGGTAAATTAAAGTTATTTTTCACATCACGAACGATATCTAAGTAAGAAAGAGCTGGTTTTACGATTAAGAAATCTGCACCTTCCATTACATCTGATTCTGCTTCACGGAATGCTTCCATACGGTTTGCCGGATCCATTTGATATGTTTTACGGTCACCAAATTGCGGTGCACCGTGCGCAGCATCACGGAATGGTCCATAAAATGCTGATGAATATTTCACAGCGTACGACATAACTGGCACGTGTCCAAAACCATTTTCGTCTAATGCATGGCGAATTGCTGTTACGAAGCCGTCCATCATGTTTGATGGCGCAATAATGTCCGCTCCTGCTTTCGCTTGACTTACAGCCGTTTTCGCAAGAACTGCAAGAGACTCGTCATTTAAAATAATACCATCTTCAATTACACCGCAATGACCATGGCTTGTAAATTGACATAAACATGTGTCTGCGACTACTACTAGCTCAGGGAAATCACCTTTAATTTGCTGAATAGCACGTTGTACAATTCCATGATCACAATATGCTGATGATCCAACTTCATCCTTTTCAGCAGGTAAACCAAATACAATAACAGAACGAATACCTAAATCAACAACTTCTTGCATTTCAGCTTGCAATAAATCTAAAGAAATTTGATATACGCCTGGCATAGAAGGAACTTCATTACGAACATTTTCACCTTCTAATACAAAAATAGGGTAAATAAAATCTTCCGTATGTAAAAACGTTTCACGCACAAGCGCACGCATGCCCCCGCTTTGTCTTAAACGACGATGACGATTAAATTGTAAAGAGTTCATAGATTTCTATCCCCATTCTTTCATTTTATAGATTCACAAACACATTGTAGTAATGCTTCTACAGTGTACTCTTTCGGCACAATAACAGACGGAAAATAACGACTTGCTTCTTTTTCCGTAATAGGTCCTATACAAGCAATTGTACATTTTTTTGTCCATTCTCTCCAGTTTGCACCCTCAAGTAAACGAACAAAACTAGTAACAGTTGAAGGACTCGTAAATGTAATAATGTCTACTTCTCCTAACTTCAACGCTGCTATAAGCTCTTGCTTTTTTTCTACATTCACTTTCGTACCGTATACGATCAACTCATCTAGAGAAACACCAATTTCACGCAGTTTAACTGGTATTACATCTCTTGCTAAATTGCCTTTTGGAAATAAAATACGTTCGTTTCCATTTAATTCTTTTAGAAACTCTTCGGCAAATGCTTCTGCAACAAATGAATTCGGGACAAAATGAACTTGATAGCCCCTTTTTTCTAACTCTAATTTTGTTTTCACACCTACCGCAGCGATTTCAATGGTTAGTGGTAGTTTCTTTTTTAAACTATCTAGAAAAAAAGCTACACCATTTCTGCTCGTAAAAATAACCCAGTCGTATGAATGTAGCTGCTCTTCAATATGTTGAATTTGCCTATGAGACATACCTTCCATACGCAAAAGCGGAATTTCCAATGGAATTCCGCTCTTTTCTTTCACTGCTACACTCATTTGTTTCGCTTGATGCTGGGCACGTGTAATCAATACCGTTTTTCCAGCGAGAGCGTTCATATTTATTGTTGCTCCTTATTTGCAGCAAGAATGAGTTCTTTGGCGCCTTGTTTAATTAAACGGTCCGCGGCCTCTAATCCTACTTCTTCAGGATTAGTACCCACTACTGTCTCTTTTAATAAAACAGAGCCATCCATAGAGCCAACAAGAGCTGTTAATTCGATTGCATCGTTTTCTGTAAGGGTTGCATATCCAGCGATTGGAACTTGGCATCCACCTTCAAGTTTATGAAGAAATACTCGCTCCGCTGCCACTGTTCTTTCTGTTATCGCATCATTAATATGCGCTAACAATTGCAATAAATCCTTATCATCCTCACGACATTCAATCGCTAATGCACCTTGTCCTACAGCAGGTACACATAACGTTTCATCTAAATGTTCTGTAATAACTTCATCATCCCAGCCCATTCTTTGTAATCCAGCTGTCGCTAAAATAATCGCATCGTAATCTTCTTCTTTTAATTTACGTAAACGTGTATCGATATTCCCGCGAATCCACTTCACTTGTAAATCTGGTCTCGCAGCGAGTAGCTGTGCACTACGTCTCAAACTACTCGTACCTAAAATAGCACCTTCCGCTAACTCTTTAAACGATGCTCCATTTTTTGAGATAAAAGCATCCCGAGGGTCAACACGCTTTGGTGTACAGCCAATCATTAAACCTTCTGGAAGTACGGCCGGCATATCTTTCATACTATGTACAGCCATATCGATTTCTTTCGTAAGTAACGCATGCTCAATTTCTTTAACGAACAAGCCTTTTCCGCCTACTTTTGAAAGAGTAACATCTAAAATAACATCACCTTTTGTGACAATTTCTTTCACTTCAAATTCATATGGTAGACCTAGCGCTTTTAACTGATCAATAAACCAGTTTGTTTGCGTTAATGCTAGTTTACTCTTTCGTGACCCTACAATAATTTTGCGCATAATTCTCTCTCCTCATTATAAATACCAAAAGTGGAAATTGGATAAACTGCTTAATAGAAAAATGTTTACTAGCATTACGAGAAACGATCCGATATTCCACTGTACAATTTTCTTACCTTGCAACACATCTGCCGCTCGTAAATATAAACCTGTGCAATACACAAATAGAACGACAAAAGATCCGATTACTTTCGTATCATACCAATGGAAATTGTCCAATTTTGTATATCCCCATATACACCCCAATAAAATTGCTAATAAGAAAAATGGAACAGAAAATAAATTTAATCCGTAAGAAGTAGATTCAAGCTTCGGTAAATTCCCTAACCTTCTTAATCTCGCATTCCACTTTTTCTTTTTTAATAGGCGATATTGCAGTAAATACATAATAGAAAAAATAAACGATACCGTAAACGTTGCATAAGAAATAATCGCCATTCCAACATGCACGTATACAAGTTCTGAAACTAATTGCTCTGCAAGTACTGGCGACATCTTTCCGAGCGGTGTAAAAATAGAAAAAGCGCTTACGCCAAATGCAACAACATTTGTAAAGAAGACTAAAAAGTCAACGCGCATAAATCGATTTATGACTAACGACATCGTAATCAATAACCAAACATAAAAATAAATCCCTGATAATAAAGTTAAAATGGGATTCGTTTCTGAATCTGTCGCCCTAAGCAACATAAAAATAGACTGCAATACCCATACAATCGAAAGTAACCAAAAAGCAAATCGGTTCGCCTTTCGGTTACTTTGGAAATAATCTATAAAATATAAACTAATGCTACAAGCATATAAAATAATTGCAATATGATAAATAATACTGTTATTTAAAAAACTCATCCGATCATCCTTCCAAATTATAAAGATGGAACGGATGGTGTCCACACTCTTTTATGTTCTACTTCTTCCGCACGACTCTCTACTTCTTCCGTTTCTAAATCAAAAATTTTTGCAAATAACGCTAGTTTTTCGCTCGCTCCCTCTTCAGCAGCTATTTCTTTTGCTACTAAAATTGGGTCTTTTAATAATTGATTAATAATACTTTTCGTATGCTTACTAATAACTTTTTTCTCACGATCACTAAGGTTTGGTATTTTTCGCTCTAGGCTTACCATCGTTTCACTTTGGATTGCAAGTGCCTTATCACGAAGAGCTGATATTAATGGAACAACACCAAGTGTACTTAACCACGTTTTAAATAGAACAATTTCCTCTTCAATCATAAATTGAATTTTCTCTGCTTCTTTCAAACGCTCAGCACGGTTTGCCTCCACCACTCCTTGCAGATCATCAATGTCATACAAGAAAGAACCTTCTAGCTCATCAATCGCTGGATCAATATCACGTGGCACTGCAATGTCAACCATAAACAAAGGACGACCAGAGCGCATTTTCTCCACCTTTGTCATCATCTCTTTCGTAATGACATACTCAGATGCACCAGTTGAACTAATTAAAATATCTGCTTCTAATAATGCACATTGTAATTCGCTTAATGATTTTGCATGTCCCATATATTTCTCAGCCATTACTTCTGCTTTCGAAAGCGTCCTATTCATAACTGTTACTTTACGAGCACCACTTCCATATAAGTTTTGCAATGCAAGTTCGCCCATTTTACCAGCACCAAGAATAAGCACGTGACAATCCGTTAACTCGCCAAATATTTTCTTTCCAAGCTCAACAGCAGCATAACTAACAGACATCGCACTTTCACCAATTGTTGTTTCTGAGTGGGCACGTTTTGCTAATGTAATGACTTGCTTAAACAATTCATTAAAAATTGTGCCTGTTGCTTTAACTTGTTGTGCTTCTAAAAAGCTATCTTTTATTTGGCCTAAAATCTGTGTTTCTCCCACTACCATAGAATCTAAACCGCACGTTACGCGGAATAAATGGTCTATTGCACCATCTTGTTCAAAAATAGTTAAATATGGTGCGACTTCTTCTATTTCAAGCTGAAACCAATCAGCTAAAAATTTCTTAATATAATACCGTCCCGTGTGTAATTGATCGACAACAGCATAAATCTCAGTGCGATTACAAGTTGATACAATGACATTCTCTAACACGCTCTTTTGATTTTGTAATGTAGTCATCGCTCGCTCTAGCTCTGCTGCCTGAAATGTGAGTTTCTCACGAAATTCTACAGGGGCTGTTCGATAATTTACACTAACAACAAGAATATGCACGCAGCATGTCCCCCTTCACCCGTTTTATCACTTTATCTACTATCATAATACAACTTTCCTCTTATGAATCTGACAATCGTGTGAACAACCGATTATTTTTTAATTATTCTCCGTATGTAATAAAGGAGATTCAGCAAACTAATAAAAAAACTTCTACTTTATAATGATTATAAATTAATAACTCTATTTGTACGTTACCAAAAAAAGTCCTCATAATCAAGTGATGGAAACTATTCCATATAAATTATAACATCATCTTTCCTATCTTCTTTCATCATGAAGGAAAATATGTATGATTGTTCCAAAATGTAGCAAACACTTTCTCAATACAATGTATTTGACATTTTATTTCTTTTTCGTTATATTGATTTTACAAAATTAAATTGTGCACAACTTAATAAGAAGGGAGTTATGTATGACAGAGGACTCTTTGCATCTAGATAACCAACTTTGTTTTTCTATTTATGCCTGTTCTAGAGAGGTTACTCGTTTTTATCGACCTTATTTAGAAGAGATGGGTATTACGTATCCCCAGTACATTACTTTACTCGTACTATGGGAGCAAGATGGACTAACAGTAAAAGAAATTGGAGAACGTCTATTTTTAGATTCCGGTACGTTAACACCTATGTTAAAACGAATGGAATCATTAACACTTGTAAAACGTGTTCGTTCCAAAGAAGACGAGCGAAAAGTTTGTATTGAATTAACAGAACAAGGTAAAAATTTAAAGGAAAAGGCTTGTTCATTACCGACAACAATGGCTACAAACTTAGGAATTACAGAGCAAGAATATCGCTCTTTATTAATTCAACTAAATAAACTAATTGAAACAATGAAAACAATTAATGATGGAAAAGGGGAATAAATGTGGATAAATTATATACTGCTTCAGTAACAGCAACAGGTGGAAGAAATGGGAAAGTAGTTTCAGATGATGGCATATTAAATCTTGATGTGAAAATGCCGAAAGCACTAGGTGGTGCAGGTGGAGAAGCAACAAATCCAGAACAACTATTTGCAGCTGGTTATGCAGCTTGTTTCGATAGTGCATTACAACTTGTCATTCGTACAAAACGTATGAAAGTAGAAAGTACAGAAGTAACCGCTCACGTTTCTATCGGAAAAGATACAGATGGTGGTTTTGGCCTATCTGCCGTGCTTGATGTACATGTCGCTGGCGTTTCACATAGCGAAGCACAAGAACTTGTAGAAGCGGCTCACGGTGTATGTCCTTACTCTAAAGCAACACGAGGTAATATTGAAGTTACATTAAACGTACGTTAACAGCTTATATAAAGAAAAAAACGCGCGACATTCGTCACGCGTTTTTTGTTTTTGTCATTTTATGAATTGCCTTCCACGCTTCTTCTTTTCCAAGTCCTGTTTCAGAAGAGAATAGAACGATTTCATCGCCAATTTCAACAGCAAGCGTTTCTTTTACAACTTTTAAATGCTTTTGCCATTTCCCTTTCGGGATTTTATCAGCTTTCGTCGCAATAATAATTGTTGGGATTTCATAATGCTTTAAGAAATCATACATCATCACGTCATCACTTGTCGGTTGGTGACGTAAATCAACTACTAATACAGCTGCGTCTAATTGCTTACGCGTTGTAAAGTACGTTTCAATCATTTTCCCCCATGCCGCGCGCTCCGATTTAGACACTTTCGCATATCCATAACCTGGAACGTCAACAAAATGCATCATCTCATTGATCAAGAAAAAGTTCAGCGTTTGCGTTTTTCCTGGTTTAGAAGAAATACGCACTAACTTTTTACGATTTAAAATTTTATTAATAAAGGAAGACTTCCCGACATTTGAACGACCTGCTAATGCAATTTCTGGTAAATCACTGTCTGGATATTGTTCTGGTTTAACAGCACTAATTACAATATCTGCTTTTGTTACTTTCATTGTTTCACTCCTACTAATGCGTGCTCCAATACTTCATCTAAATGAGATGCAAGCACAAACGTAAGGTTTTCTTTTACGCTCTCTGGAATATCATCTAAATCTTTCTCGTTTTCTGCTGGCAAAATAATTTTTGTTAAGCCTGCGCGGTGAGCACTTAATGTTTTTTCTTTTAAGCCACCAATTGGTAATACACGACCACGAAGTGTAATTTCACCTGTCATACCTACTTCTTTACTTACAGGAATACCTGTTAGTGCAGAAATAAGTGCCGTTGCCATCGTAATACCTGCTGACGGTCCATCTTTCGGAACTGCTCCTTCTGGAACATGAATATGAATATCATTTTTCTCATGGAAATTCGGATCAATCTGAAGCTCTTCTGCACGAGAACGTATATAACTAAACGCAGCTTGTGCTGATTCTTTCATAACATCCCCAAGTTTCCCTGTTAAAATTAGTTTCCCTTTTCCTGGCGCTACAGAAACTTCAATTGCAAGTGTATCGCCGCCTGCTGCTGTGTAAGCTAGACCTGTTGCCATACCAACTTGGTCTGTTTTTTCAGCTTGCCCATAACGGAATATGTGTTTACCAAGTAAATCAACAATCTTTTTCTCTGTCACAACGATACGTTTACGTTCTGCTGTAACGATAATTTTCGCTACTTTACGGCAAACTTTTGCAATTTGGCGTTCTAGCGTACGAACACCAGCCTCACGTGTATAATAACGAATAATTTCAAGAAGCGCTTCATCACGTACTTGTAAATTACCTTTTCGTAAGCCATGCTCTTTTAATTGTTTCGGCAATAAATGCTCACGAGCAATGTGTACTTTTTCAAGTTCTGTATAGCCAGCAATCGAAATGATTTCCATACGGTCAAGTAATGGACCTGGAATACTTGAAAGTGTATTAGCAGTTGCTACAAACATAACTTTCGATAGATCATATGGTTCTTCAATGTAATGATCACTGAAGTTATGGTTTTGTTCTGGATCTAATACTTCAAGTAATGCTGCTGATGGATCTCCACGGAAATCGTTAGACATTTTATCAATCTCATCTAATAAGAAGACTGGATTAACTGTTTTCGCCTTTTTCATACCTTGAATAATGCGTCCTGGCATTGCTCCAACATATGTACGGCGGTGACCACGAATTTCAGATTCATCACGCACACCACCAAGAGATACACGGACAAAGTTACGATTCAATGATGTTGCAATTGAACGCGCTAACGAAGTTTTTCCGACCCCAGGAGGGCCTACTAAACAAAGGATAGGTCCTTTTAATGAATTCGTTAACTTCTGTACAGCTAAATATTCAAGTACACGCTCTTTCACTTTTTCAAGACCGTAATGATCGTTATTTAAAATCTCTTCCGAATGAGCAAGATCAATTATATCTTCTGTTGCCTCTGTCCACGGAAGCGCTAATAACCAATCAATATAATTGCGAATAACACCACTCTCCGCAGAACTTGCTGGTAACTTTTCATAACGATCTAATTCTTTCAGCGCAGCCTTCATTGTTTCTTCAGGCATTCCTGACTGTTCAATTTTTTCACGAAGTTCTTCTACTTCTCCGCCCTTACCTTCTTTGTCGCCAAGTTCAGTTTGAATCGCCTTCATTTGCTCACGTAAGAAATATTCTTTTTGCGTGCGCTCCATTGAACGTTTCACTTGTTGCCCAATTTTCTTTTCTAGGCTAAGTAACTCTTGTTCATCTTGAATAATTGAAATAAGTGTATGTAATCGTTCTTTTACAGATACAATCTCTAGAATCTCTTGTTTCTGCTTCGTTTTAATCGGCAAGTGAGAAGCAATTAAATCAGCTAATCTCCCTGGTTCCTCTACATCAGCTACTGTTGCAAATGTTTCATTTGAAACTTTTTTCGAAACTTTAATATATTGTTCGAAATGCTCCAGTAACGTACGCATAAGAGCTTTCTCTTCTAAATCATCTTCTACTTCTTCAGTTACCGTTTTAATAGACACTTGTACTACATTTTCTTCTTCGATAAACTCTATTACTTCTGCTCTATGTAAACCTTCCACAAGGACACGAAGCGTACCGTTCGGCAATTTTAGCATTTGCTTTACTTTCGCCACTGTACCTACACTATATATGTCATCTTCTTTCGGATCATCGATATTCATTTCTTTTTGCATTGCTAAAAAGATGATATTTTCATCCATTGCCGCCTGCTCTAGTGCTTGTATCGATTTATCACGTCCTACATCAAGATGCAAAACCATCGTTGGATATACGAGAACGCCTCTTAATGGTAGGAGGGGCACGATTCTTTCGTTCGTATTCATACTAGACATAGCACCTCCATAATAAATTAAACTCCTGTTCAACTATTTTATATTACAATACACCTAGATGCAATTGCTGAGATTCCTCGCAATTGTAAATAGCTTGTTTTTCTACCTCACGAAAAGAAAAAAGACTCCGATTAAGCATACAAACTTAAACGAAGTCTGGCAAATTTTATTATTGTTTATTTTTACATAGATTGTGCATCTGTTTCGTCTACGTTAGTATGTACATCTAGCTCTCTATGCATATTTTCTTGCATAAACGTTAACTCAAATACTTCTTTTAATTTACGGACAGGAATAATTTCGATTCCCTTTATCGTATACAAAAATGGTTGCATATTTTCAGCAGGAATAATGACTTTCTTAGCTCCCGCTTTTTTCGCAGCTTTTATTTTTGCGTACACGCCACCAATAGGCTTTACTTCTCCGTGTATACTTATTTCACCTGTCATCGCTACTTCATTATTTACATATGTGCGATGCACCGCAGAATATACACCTGTTGCCATAGCGATTCCTGCAGAAGGTCCATCAATTGGGATACCACCTGGAAAATTAATATGTATATCGTATCCTTCTGGCAACACATCTAAAGAACGAAGTACTGTTAATACATTATCAACAGAGCCTTTTGCCATACTTTTACGGCGAATCGATTTCGTTTGACTACCAATACTTTCTTCTTCTACAATTCCGGTAACATTTACCGATCCTTTATCTTTCGCCGGAATTGCTGTTACTTCAATTTCTAATAACGCTCCTGTATTTGGTCCGTATACAGCAAGACCATTTACAAGACCAATCCTTGGAATCGGATAAATGTGCTTTTCGTATTTCGGCGTAAGCTGACTTGAGTGAACAACCCACTCTATATCTTCATCTTTAATGAAAGAACGTTCTTCATTTATCGCCATACCAGCAGAAATTTGTACGAGATTAATCGCCTCTCGTCCATTTCTTGCATACATCCCAATCATTTCAATACCATTTTCACCTATTTGCATTTCCACTTTTTCCGCGGCGTTTTTCGCTACTTTTTGAATCTCTTCCGTATCTAATTCACGGAAAAATACTTCTAAGCAACGTGACCGAATAGCAGGAGGAATTTCCTCTGGCGAACGTGTCGTTGCTCCAACTAAGCGAAAATCTGCCGGTAAGCCTTTTTGGAAAATATCATGTATATATGTTGGGATCATCGTATTTTCTTCACTATAGTACGCACTTTCTAAAAATACTTTTCGATCTTCTAACACCTTTAACATTTTGTTCATTTGAATCGGATGGAGTTCGCCAATCTCATCAATAAACAAAATACCACCATGCGCATCTGTTACAGCACCTTTTTTCGGTTGCGGAATACCTGCTTGCCCCATCGCCCCAGCACCTTGATAAATCGGATCATGCACCGAACCAATTAAAGGGTCTGCGATACCACGTTCATCAAACCGAGCTGTCGTCGCATCAAGTTCAATAAATGTTGCATTCGTACGAAATGGAGATTTAGGATTTCGTTTCGCTTCTTCTAATACAAGACGTGCTGCCGCTGTTTTCCCAACACCTGGCGGGCCATATATGATTACATGTTGCGGATTCGGACCACAAAGAGCCGCTTTTAAGGACTTAATCCCGTCCTCTTGCCCTACAATATCTAAAAAGGTTGTAGGACGCACCTTTTCTGCTAGCGGCTCTGTTAAAGAAATCTCACGCATTTTACGAAGCTGTTCTAATTCTTTTTTCGATTCTCGATCAATTGAAACTTTTTGTGTTCGTTGATTTCGAAGTAAATGCCAGAAATATAATCCGACAATTACACCAAAAACAAGTTGAACAACTAAAAATATATTTGTCCAGCTCATTATTTATTTCCTCCCGCAATATTTTATCTCTTAGTATTTCCGCGGAGGAACGTAGCTAAACATAAAGAAAAACAGCAATTATAAAAATTGCTGTTTCCCTTTCGCATTATGCAGATGTTTTTGTATCAAGTACAGTACCGTCTTGTAACACCAATTTTGGCGGTTCATTATCAGCTACCGTTTCTTTTGTAAGAATACACTTCTCGATATCTTTACGAGATGGAAGTTCGAACATTACATCAAGCATTAAGCCTTCAATAATAGAACGAAGTCCACGAGCACCCGTTTTACGTTCAATTGCTTTTTTCGCAATTTCGATCAGTGCACCTTCTTCAAACTCTAACTCAACATCGTCAAGCTCCAATAGTTTTTGGAATTGCTTAACAAGTGCATTTTTCGGTTTCGTTAAAATATCAACAAGAGCATCTTCATCAAGTGGCTCTAGGTTCGCAATAACTGGAAGACGACCGATAAACTCTGGAATTAAACCAAATCTTAAAAGATCCTCTGGTAATACGTGAGATAAAACATGCTTCTCATTTACATCAGCATTTTTCTTCTCAGAACCAAATCCAATTACTTTCTCACCAAGGCGACGTTTAATAATCGGCTCAATGCCATCAAACGCTCCACCACAAATGAATAAGATGTTCGTTGTATCAATTTGAATAAACTCTTGGTGCGGATGCTTACGACCACCTTGAGGTGGAACGCTTGCTACAGTACCTTCTAAAATTTTCAGAAGTGCCTGCTGCACACCTTCACCAGATACATCACGTGTAATTGATGGATTTTCGGACTTACGTGCCACTTTATCAATCTCATCAATATAAATGATTCCTTTTTCCGCTTTCTCTACATCATAATCAGCTGCTTGAATTAATTTTAGTAAGATATTTTCTACATCTTCCCCAACATATCCAGCTTCTGTTAAAGATGTTGCGTCCGCGATTGCAAATGGAACATTTAGAATACGCGCTAACGTTTGTGCAAGTAATGTTTTACCACTACCTGTTGGCCCGATAAGTGCGATATTACTCTTCGCTAATTCTACATCATCAATTTTGCTGTTAGAATTAATGCGTTTGTAATGGTTATATACCGCTACCGCTAGTGCTTTTTTCGCGCTATCTTGCCCGATGACATACTCATCTAAGATTTCACGAATTTCTACCGGTTTCGGTACATCTTTGAATTCTACTTCTTCGTCCTTCGCAAGCTCCTCTTGTACAATTTCAGTACAAAGTTCGATACACTCGTCACAAATGTAAACACCTGGACCTGCTACTAACTTTCGAACTTGCGTTTGTGTTTTACCACAGAAAGAACATTTTAATTGCCCTTTTTCATCATTAAATTTAAACATATTTTCACACCCCTTACAAAGTGCTAACCTCTTGCCTTCGTATGTACACGATAAATGTATCGTATGTAAATACATATTATGTCACTACGTGGCGAGAAATACAAATAATATGACTAGTTATGTACAAATAAAAAAATTTTAAAACTTTTGAAATATGTATATTCGACTTGTAAAGGAACTTTTCCTTCTCCATCGAAAAGTTTTATAAATATATTTCTATATTTATAAAACAAGGCACGATTAAAATCGTGCCTTGTTATTTTATTATGCAGCGTTTTCTACTAAGAAGTCTACAGCTTTACGCACTTTAAGATCTTCAGCTAAAGCGTCTACGCTTCCAAGAGCTTGCTTGATAGCGTCTACTGGCATACCGTACATTTCAGCCATTTTTTCAACTTCTGCAGTTACTTCTTCTTCAGTAACTTCGATGTTTTCAGCTTCAATGATAGCTTCAAGAACAAGATTGATTCTTACACGTTTTTGTGCATCTTCTTTCATTTGCTCTTTTAATTTGTCAGCGTCAGTACCTGTGAATTGGTAGTAAAGCTCAAGGTTCATACCTTGTTGGCTTAAACGTTGCTCGAATTCACGAACCATACGATCTAACTCAGTGTTGATCATAGCTTCTGGAATTTCGATTTCAGCGTTAGCAGCAGCTAATTCTACTACTTCGTCACGTACTTTGTGCTCAGCTTCGTGCTTTTTGCCTTCTTCTAAGTTTGTGCGAAGTTTTGCTTTTAATTCATCAAGAGTTGCAACCGCTTCGTCTGCTTCTTTAGCGAACTCGTCGTTTAACTCAGGAAGTTCTTTTGTTTTGATTTCGTGAATTGTTACTTTGAATGTTGCTGGTTTGCCAGCTAATTCAGCAGCATGGTACTCTTCTGGGAATGATACTTCAACGTCTTTAGACTCACCAGATTTAAGACCGATTACTTGCTCTTCGAAACCTGGGATGAATGTACCAGAACCGATTGCTAGAGAGTAGTTTTCGCCTTTTCCGCCTTCAAATGCTTCGCCATCAACGAAACCTTCGAAGTCGATTACAGCTGTATCACCGTTTTCAACAGTTCCTTCTTCTTTAACAACTAGTTCAGCTTGACGCTCTTGTAAAGATTTTAATTCGTTCTCTACATCTTCGTCAGTTACAGTTGTTTCAACTTTTTCTACTGCTAAACCTTTGTACTCACCTAATTTAACTTCAGGTTTCACTGTAACTTTTGCAGTGAAGATAAGGTTAGCATTTTTTTCGAACTTCTCGATGTCGATTTCAGGATGATCAACTGGGAAGATACCAGCTTCTTCGATCGCTTCACCGTATGCTTTTGGTAAAATGATATCTAAAGCATCTTGGTATAAAGATTCAATACCAAAGCGTTGTTCGAATAATGGACGAGGCATTTTTCCTTTACGGAAACCTGGTACGTTAATTGTTTTTACTACTTTTTTGAACGCAGCGTCGATAGAGTTGTTTACTTCTTTAGCATCAACTTCGATTGTTAAAACGCCAACGTTACCTTCTAATTTTTCCCATTTTGTAGACATTTATTCTTTCCCTCCAACTATAATAATGTATGCACATACCTCTATAGATTAAGATCTTCATTATCTCTTTTTTGAAATAACAAATACACAAATAATCCTCTAGCAAAAGCTTTCAGATATAATGTTCCAATCTACTAATTGCCCAGAAGACAACTACGGTATATTTTGTTCGAGAATAATATGAAACATATTAAGTAAGAGAATTACACTTCTCTTCTCTTACAAACAGGCAGATTTCTGCCTTTTGCAACCCTTACATTATAACATAGAATATGCTCGTTTCAAGAACTGAACGATTCTTTTTCATAATTATACGGGCAAATATCCTTCTCTTTCAACACGTAATAACCATTGATAGGCAATATGAAACTCTTCCAATTCGATATTATATGCTGCCATAAGCTCTTCTTCATCTATAGCCAATCCGAAACGCTTTCTTCCAATTCTCTCTAAAACAGCTGACCAAATCTCTTCTTTATCCATTAATAGAGCGAATGGGAAAACGCTAATTTGCAACTCTTTCCAATATGTAACCATTGCTTCAAATATATCGGGATAATTTTGCTCTAATCGGCTTGATAATTTATGTATAATGTTATTGGATTGCTCCTCATTATGACCTGTAAATGCTGGAATCACCTTAATCGTATTTCCAAACTTTTCTACCTCTATTTCTTCTTCTACCTGACTTTCTATCATTTTATACAAAATAGAAGTTTTCAAATAGGGGTGCTGCTCTTCGTCTATTAAAAATTTCTTTAAAACAGGTAATGCAAGATCTAAGTCTTTTAACGAAAGTCGCTGAATCGCTCTTAGCTTCTGTCCAAAGTTTTCTCCAAAAATTTCATTAGTAAACTCATCCAATTCAAAATTTGAATCCACTAGCGATGCGTCTCCCTCATTTAGCATACCTTCTGCAAATAAAGCAAGCTGCGCTAATTTTTCCTTTTGATCAGGCATTATATCTTTCGTTTGTAAAACCTTTTCAACAGTTTCAATAACACCTTCATAATCATTTGTTTGAACTAAAATAGTTACGTACGTTTCAAGAATATCACCAAATAAGACAACTCCTGTTTTAAGCAACTGTTCACATTTGTCTTTCGCTTCTTCCATACGTTTTAATTCGAGTAAACAAATAACTGAAGCTAATTCCGTTTGTTCCGTTTCCGCATTATACTGACGTAATATTTCAAAGCAACGCAATGCATCTTCGAATTCCCGCTCTTTCAGCGCTAAAAAACCTTCATCAATATAGCGCTCTGATAGTTGTGGAAACAATACGACCGTATTTTCTTTTTTATCCATACGTCCGCCTCTTTTTCTTGATTTTAATTATGTTCAAAGTAAATATATCAAATGCGTAATGAGAACACAACATCCCTAAACTATTTGTTTGAAATATGAAAATATTTAATTTTTACATTCCAATACGAATAAATTTCTACTAAAAATTAAAATTGTACAAATAAAAATCCCCAGCAACAAGCGCAGAGGATTCATCATTAATGGAAAGCTTTTATAATTGTGGGGTATATTACAAGGGTAATAATTTGGAGAACAATAATTGCCATAACAATCATGCTAAAATAGAAGATTGGTTTACTTCGCTTCATTAAAAACATAATAATAAGCATCGTACAAGCAAACAAACTTAAGAAGAACAAACTTGTTGTCGAACTAAGTATACCACTTGGGACAAAGAACAATAACACTACACTACAAGTACCTATAATTCCAAATAACCATTCCATTCATTCACTCATTCCCTTTCCCTCTCATGGCTGTTTTCTCTAAGCGATCAAATGTTTCACAACATCAACTACATACGTTAATTTCTCATACGCTACAAATCCAAAAGCAACCGTTAAGCCCGTTACAACTAATCCTTTCATCATTTCTTCCTCCTTGTTTTATCGTTGTTATCTTCATTATAAAAGATTAGCAATTTCTTACCATCGAACTACCTTACAGTTACCTTACAGAATTGTAAGATTTCAAAAAGAGATTGAAAAACACCTCATATCGCTTGAGGTGCTTTCACGGAATTTCTCTATAATCACTTGTAAAATCAACTTTTTTCTTTTAGTTATTTTTGAACGAATCGACTCTTAAATTAATAGATTTACTAAATAATTTAGAATCAAAATAATTATTCGTTACTTTTCTTAACTTACTTTCAGATATTTTCGTATTACAAGAAAACAACTGGTGAAAATCGTGTTAATATATTTTTGTACAATTAAGAATTTAATTTACAAGGGGGATTATATATGTTTAAAAAAATGGCGGCAGATGTATTAGGACTAAGCGATGTAGGTTCTGTCATTACACCTAAAGACTATGATAAGGTCGATGCTGATGATTATGTGATGCATGAAGATGGGGAGAAAATTTACTTTCTAATTAAATCCAAATCAGATGAATATTGCTTCACAAACAAAGGGTTAATTCACTTAGACGGTACAAGCGCAACAAGTAAAAAACGTACACTACGCCGCTTTAGTTATAGCAAATATCAAATTAAAAACGTAGCACTTGAAACTGCAGGAACGATTGATTTAGATGTAGAAATTAAGTTTCAAATGGGCGATGAACATTACTCAATTGATGTTCATAAAAAACATATTGAAGAATTAAAAGATTTATATAAGGCTTTACTTAAAATTGAAGAAATTTCATACGACAACGATATTACATTACAATATGCACATAAAAGTTTAGATATGGCATCTAATGCCTTTAGCCGTATTTCAAACGCACAAGTAAACTTAGCAGAGCAATTTAAAGAAATGAACGAGATTGCCTTTAACTGGCTTGTTGATACGAAGAAACAATATAATGTGAAAGATTATGGTTTTGTCTTTGACAAGTTTATTAACAACTAATTTTAAATACACAAAAAACCTTGTTATCAAAAGATAACAAGGTTTTCTTAGCGTCTCAGGAGAGATTCGAACTCCCGCTCCGCCCATTTCCGTACTATTTTATATATTTTGATCGCAGTCTTAATATATCTTCTCCTTCGCGAATGCCTGCCGATCCCTTCCTCACATTTTTTACAACAGTCCAATTCGGGTTAGTTTCATCACCGATGTTCTGTACTGTAAAATTGCCATCACCATATTTCCGGTGACCTTCTGCCAATTTCTCCGTTAAATCATTCTCATTTGATCTCGCCATCTTTGCGCCATCTCCCTTTTTTATACGACCTTCTTAAACCCTCTAACCAATCACAGGTCCAGTCAATTGGAGATTCTCGTTTTCCGCTTCTATTAATTGTAACACACTGCCGGGGATAAGTTCCGATAACTGCAGCTCAATCGTACTAGAATGGTAAAGAGTTTGATAATATTGTAAATAAACAATTAAGAGAATCTGGATATGGTTTTCAATACGTGCATAAACCATTTGATGAGCCTGAACAAACAAATAATATAACTGACTAGCAAAGAGCGTTTTTAAGCGCTCTTTTTAATGCACTTTAATCTGTTGCATATACTCATTATCATATATCCCGTTATAATATTTTTAAACCTCTTGCACATACATCAATTTATAGACAAACAAAAAACCTTGTTATCAAAAGATAACAAGGTTTTTTTAGCGTCCCAGGAGAGATTCGAACTCCCGACCGTACGCTTAGAAGGCGTATGCTCTATCCGGCTGAGCTACTGGGACATGGAGCGGGTGAAGAGAATCGAACTCTCGACCAGAGCTTGGAAGGCTCTTGTTTTACCACTAAACTACACCCGCATATGTTATTTTCTTTTCTTCGTTAGCGCCGTTGCCCTATCGACAATATTTATTATATGTATAACCACACATAAAGTCAACACCTTTTTTAAAAGAGGATAAATTTTCTTATCCTCTTTTAAAAACTGCTTGTTCAACTAGTTGTCCGTCTAACGTTTCAAAACGAACTTCCATTTGATTTTCATCCATTTCTAATAAAGCAAATGTCTTTTCTACACGCTGACGTGGTAATAAAATACTGCCTGGATTAATAAATAAAACGCCCTCGATTAATTCCGCACCTAATACGTGAGAATGTCCGAAGCATGCAACTTGCGCTCCCACTTCTTCAGCATGGTACGCTAGTGTTTGTAATGTCATTTTCACATTATGGCGATGTCCATGCACTACTAAGAAGCGAATTCCATCTACATCAGTTACAATTTCATCTTGAAAGTTAGCATAATCACAGTTTCCTTTTACAACATGGAAACCTTGCAGTTCTTCATGAGCAGGCGTTAGCTCTGAATCACCGCAATGAATCATGATATCTACTTTCCCTTCATATTTCTCTTTCAACTGCTGTAATTCCTTCACAGAGCTATGACTATCGCTTACGATTAAAGCTTTCATCATTCTCTCTCCCTTATTCTCCTAAAAACCATTCCGGGATTTTTTCTTCTAACTTACGAAGAGCACGGCCACGATGGCTAATAGCATTTTTTTCATCTGAACTTAATTCCGCCATTGCTTTTTTGTATTCTTCCACATAAAAAATCGGATCGTATCCAAAGCCATTTTCTCCGCGGCGTTGTTCTAAGATAAATCCTTCACATGTCCCATTTACAATGACAGGCTTTTTATCACCTTCAGGGAAAGCAACTGCTAATGCACAATAGAAACGAGCTTTACGCTTTTCAAAGTCAACGCCATTTAATTCTTGTAACACTTTATCGATATTTGCTTGGTCATTTTTCGGTTCACCAGCAAAACGCGCTGAATACACTCCTGGTTTTCCATTTAAAGCATCTACAATAAGACCCGAATCATCCGCAATTACAATAGAATTCAACTGTCTACTCAAACTATCCGCTTTTAAGATCGCATTTTCTTCAAATGTTTCACCAGTTTCTTCGACTTCTTCAATATGAGGAAAATCGTGTAATGATTTCACTTCTAAATCAAATCGCTCAAATAACTCAGCAAACTCACGTACTTTTCCCATATTTTTTGTCGCTACAACAACTTGTTTCATACTTTCCACCTCTACTCTATATGAGATACGATGTCACCTAAAGCTTCTTTTTGTATATCAATCAGTTGGAAAATGCCTTTTTCCGCAGCATCAAGTAGTTCATTTAACTGCGCTCTACTAAACGTCGCTTCTTCTCCAGTTCCTTGCACTTCAACAAATTGGCCTTTTCCAGTCATAATTACGTTCATATCAACGTCTGCTTTAGAATCTTCTGCATAGTTTAAATCTAAAACAACACCTTGCTCTTCAACAATTCCTACTGACGTTGCTGCTAAATAATCTTTTACTGGAATTTTAGATACTTTTTCTGCTTGTAATAATTTCTCGAAAGCTAATACCATCGCTACATATGCACCTGTAATAGACGCTGTTCTCGTTCCACCATCTGCTTGGATAACATCACAGTCAATCCAAACTGTTCTCTCGCCAAGCGCTTCTAAATCAACTACCGCACGTAATGCTCGTCCAATTAGACGTTGAATTTCCATTGTACGTCCTGTTACTTTCCCTTTACTTGACTCCCTAATTGTACGTTGTTCTGTCGCACGTGGAATCATCGCATATTCAGCTGTTACCCACCCCTTTCCTTCTCCACGCATAAATGGCGGGACACGCTCTTCAATTGTCGCTGAGCAAATCACCTTTGTATCCCCAACTTCAATTAATACAGATCCCTCTGGATGTTTTAAATAATTCGTATGAATATGTATATGGCGTAATTCTGTTTTCTCTCTACCATCTACTCGCATAAAAATAACCTCCTCTTAATTACTACTCGTTAGTATAGCCAAATTTAAATGTATGATATGTATACAATAAAAGAAGGAGAACCCAAAAAGCAATTCTCCTTTCTTACTTAAGTATATCAAATTATTCAAGATTAAAAACTACCTGTATTCACGTTTTCTGGACGATCTACAGGTTTTATTAACTTTCCGCCCTTTTCATCTATAAGATTTGCTTTTCCATTCACTTCAATAGAAATATTTTTCACACCTTTCTTTTCTGTTAAAGATAAAACTAACGACTTCAATACGTAATTTGAGATCATATTTTTATCTGGGTTTACAAATATATTTTCATTAAAGTTTAATGTAAGATTTCCGTCTTGTAATTTCGGATTCGTAATAAGCTTAACGCCTGGATTAAAATCATTCAGGAGCGATTGATGAATCGGACCTTTTACAAGTTCATCTATAATTGCTGCATAATCATTTTCTTTTCCTTCCGCAACGCGGCGTGTGACTGGTACGTAGTATTGCTGTTTATTATTATTTTGCGCCATAAAATACAGTGTGACTGGTTTTGTATTCGTTACATCTGCTACTTGTTCATCATCGAAGTTAATACCATTTGCACGGCTCACTCCTTCACCAAGCGGTGTACCAGCAACCGGCATCTTCGCCAATTTCTCACCATTTATTTGGAACTGCACTTGTTTTATCTCTGTAAATTGCGTCAACGTCCACGCTATAGATTCAATGATTTGACGCTCTTCTTCTTTCGCATAGTTTTTCATTTCTTTAGAGAAATCAATAACTGCCGTCCCGTCCTTTTTCAAATCTAAAGTCATCGTTGTATTCGCCGGAATGACTGCACGAAACCCATTCGGTAATAAATTCGTTACCGGTCCATCTTTCACAAGGTATTCTAACGTTTGCTTCACAGTCTCATTTGCTTTCGGAGTAGGTATAGCTAACGTTTGTGGTACAACATAACCATTTTTATCAACAAGGTATAGTTCTCTATTTACCATTTGCCCTTGCTTATCTTTTTTAGCTACTTCTTTCTTCCCACCCTCTGTATACGTAACTTGTTTTGGCGGATCAATTTGTTCAGTTGCTTTCTCCTGATTTATAAAGCCACACCCTGTTAGTAAAACAGCGCTCACAGTAGCACCAACAACCCATTTAAAAGTGGATTTAGGCATGCCATTCCCCCCTAAAATCTAAGTTTGTACTATTATGTATACGAGCCGTTTCACATTTTAGAACAAGCTGTGCCTCTTATAAAGTGAAACTTTAATCAGTGGAGAGTCTAACTGCCCAGCAAATAGCAAGATAAAACAAAAAGCTCCTGATTTCTCAGGAGCTCACCTATATGAATTCTACTATTATTCTTTTTCTAAATGAATATGCTTCACATTTTCAATCGGTTGACCGAACCATTTTGATGCAATTTCTTTAAACAAGCCTATTTTTCCCGTTGTTAAGAAGAGATGATCGCTTTGTTCTTCTCCTTCATTCAACATTTTACTATGATATAAGATTGTACTTACTTCACGTGCTGTTTCATCACCAGAACTAATTAGTTGTACTTTATTTCCCATTACTTTTTTAATAACAGGTCCTAAAATTGGATAGTGTGTACACCCTAATATAAGTGTATCAATATCGGTACTTTTCAGTGGTTGCAGCGTTTCTCTTACAACTTCATACGCCATTTCACTTTCGAAATTCCCACTCTCTACAAGTTCAACGAAAGGTGGACAAGCTAAACTTTCTACCATAACACGGTTATTAATAGACTTTAACGCCTCTTCGTATGCACCACTTTTCACCGTTCCAATCGTTCCAATAATCCCAACGTGATACGTGTTTGTCACTTTTAAAGCTGTACGTGATCCTGGGTGAATAACTCCTACTACTGGAATTGGTAATTGTTTTTGCATCTCTTCTAATACAACTGCAGTTGCTGTATTACACGCAATAACTAACATTTTAATATTTAAATCTAGTAAATGCTCCGTCATTTCCCACGTAAATTGACGTACTTCTTCTCGAGAACGTGGACCATAAGGACAACGTGCTGTATCTCCTAAATATATGATACGCTCTTTCGGCAACTGACGAATTAATTCCTTCGCTACTGTTAAACCGCCAACTCCTGAATCGATAACACCGATTGCTCTATTCAACTTCATCACCCGTTTTCTCATTCATCATCTTTTATGTTTATCATTATATTTTACACACTTTAAGTTCGCTCACTTCAAATGCTTCTGTATGAAAATTTTCATTTGCCCATGTATAGACTAGGACCTTTTTTATTTTGCTCCTTTTTTTCATAATTTGCAAGATAGAAAAATAACCGACCTTCTATAAGAAAGTCGGTTTCTTCTATATAAAGTGCATATTCATTGATCCATCTTTTTTTGAAAAGAAGACATTCCCATTAATAAGACGAAATGAACAAAAATTAAAATGACGATCAAAATAAAATTCAATCGATAACTATTTGTAGATTCCATAATTTTGCTTGCTACAGCTGGTCCGAATGCCATACCGAAAAAGTTAATTAAATTATATAAACCAAGGCCAACTCCAACTTTAGCTGGATTTAATGTTTTCGGAATAAATGTGTTTAATGATACTTGAATTGCCGAATAACTCATAAATGTTAAAATAACCGCAAATAAAATAAAGAGTAAGTTCCCGTCTGGAATAATCCCTAAAATTAAAAAGCCAATGATCATAACTACAGACGCTACATACATCATCCTCACATTCCCAAACGCAGGAATAATCTTTCCGGTAATAAAACTAGATACAATACCAAAGAGAGATGCAACAAACAATACAATTCCAATAACGAACGGAGACAATCCGTGCCCTCTTCCTAACAGTAATGGTAATAATAATAAACTAGCACATAACGCCACATTAATGATAAATCCGACCGCTATTAAACGCAGTAATGGTTTATTTGTAAACAACTCAATATCAATAAACGGCGACTCTGCTCTCTTCATATGAGCCTTGAATAAAAATAAGAAAGCAACAGATAACACAAAAAGCCAACTATTAATATTCACTCCTAATAAAACGGTCGTAATCAATACAAATAATAAAACTGCTCCAATGAAATCAAAGTGAAACACTTCATCGGTATGTTGCACCTCTTCTGGCATAAATTTTACGAGCAAGAAAATACCAACCATTGAAATAACCATAAATAAAAATAAATACGGCCACCCTAACGTATTTGTAATTGCCCCACCAACTAAAGGTCCAATACCAACCGCTAATGCAATAGAAGAACTAATCATTGCTAACGCACCCGGTTTTTTAGCTGGAGCAACTAATTTCGCCACCGCAATCATACTAAGCGCAATAAACGCTGCTCCTCCGCTCGCCTGCACTAACCTTGCGAAAATGATAATCTCATAAGATTGATTCACAAACCCAACAATAGAACCAGCTACAAATATGATAATAGAAATAATTAATAGCCTTTTTACACTGTAACGATCAGCCAGTTTTCCATATATCATCGAACCGATACCGACGACTAAAGAATACCCTACTACAACCCAACTTACTTTCGATTGACTAATTGATAAATCATTAGCAATATCCTCTAGCGCTACATTAAATAACACAGCGTTCATCGGTCCTAACAAAACAATAAAACATAATGTAAAAACAAACCATTTCGAATGGTTACTTATATCTTTCCCCATGTGTAACACTCTCCTGATTGCAATTTTAAAACTGTCAAACTATAGATAAAAAAATGAAGTTATTTAAATGTTGTATCACCACTAAACAACTTCATTAAATGTATAAATGGTGCTAATTTATCGCGCGATAAATTGAATTCGAAACGAAACACGTATGTTGTTCGATATTCATGGAACTATCATAGTTTCAACATTACAGTTTGTCAACGAAAAACATACAAAGTAAACTAATTCAGTCTTTTTAGTTTACTTTGTTCAAAAGTTATTATACACTAATTTCGAAGCTGATATAAGGAGGACTGGCATAATTATTCAAATTTGCATTTTTTAACTTAATAAAATGAAACGAATACAGAACTTTTATATAGAAGAGACATTATAGGAGGATTATGATGAAGAAAAAAATGTTAGTTGTATTAACAAGCGTAGAAAAATACCCAAATTTAAATAGGGCTACCGGACTTTGGCTCGGTGAAGCTGTACATTTCGTAAAAAAAGTAGAAGAAGCGGGTTACGAAGTTGATTACGTCAGTCCACAAGGCGGTTATACACCAATTGATCCACATAGTTTAGCAATGGCGGAGAGCATCGATTGGGAATGGTACCAAAAGAAAGAGTTTATGAATCGCCTCGGTTCTACAATGAAACCAAGTGAAGTGAATCCAGAAGACTACGCTGTTATTTATTACGCAGGTGGTCACGGAGTTATTTGGGACTTCCCAGAAAATAAAGAACTTCAAAATATTAGCCGTAATATTTATGAAAACGGCGGTATTGTTTCTTCCGTTTGTCATGGAGCTGCTGGTTTATTTCATATTATATTAAGTAATGGGGATCGTTTAATTAGCGGTAAGAAGGTAACAGGCTTTTCAAATGAAGAAGAAAAATTAGCTGAATTAGATCAATTCGTTCCATTTTTAACAGAAGATGAACTCATTAAAAATGGAGGACTTTACGAAAAAGCTGCACAGCCTTGGGAAGCTTTTGCTCTAGAAGATAATCGTGTTATCACTGGTCAAAACCCAGCTTCAGGTGGTCCAGTAGCCGAATTAGTATTAAAACAGTTGCAAAAATAATTATGTACTAAAAAAAGCAGATTCCCCTCTATTAAGGGAGATCTGCTTTTTTACGAAATCATTTGCAAAATAGCAATAACTTCTTTTTCAATTTCAGAATCATCAATTGCTTCTATATACTCTGGTTTAAAAAGTTGATACTTCTTTAATTGATAAAAATCAAATATCGCTTTCTTTAAAGTAATATCGTACTGAATACAAAAAGAATGATCTATAATACGTCGTAACATCACATCATCTTGTACCATAAATAATTGTGCATTCATTTTATTAAAATAACCTTGTTCCATACCCGCTTCAAAAAACATTTGCAAATTATGATTACGATTTTGTTGTGCAGCGACTAATTGATCTGACAAATGCGGATATGCTTCTTTCAAATCTTGCAAAAAAACATCCGAAATATATGTCACACATTTTAAAGAGTGGATAAACGTCTTTTGGAAACGTTCTGCAAAAGACATGCTTTCATCTTGATTGTCCGCATCACCTTCGAGTAGATAATTTATAAAATCCTCTACTACCGCCTCAATAATTTCATCTTTCGAAGAAAAACGTTTATATAAAGTAGCTTTACTAATATCCATATATTTCGCAATTTCATCTATTTTCAATTGGCTAAAACTCGTCTTTCTAATAACGGGCTTTATTTTATTAATATAAGTATTTGCACATGCGACTTTTCTCATTTAAAAGAGCCTCCCCTTTTGTCCATACAAAATAGTATAGCAAATTCACGAATGATTATAAATGAAGTTATTATACTCATTATGCTTTTTTAGTTTATTACATTTTCATATACTATACATAGAGAACTAGAATCCATTATCACCAACTGGACGGTTACAAACCAATTTTGAGGGGGAATTTTAGGATAAAAATACCCACTACCTTTGTTAGTAGCGGGTACTTTTTCTATAATTTATTTACAGCCCTTTTTATAGCCTTACCTATTTCCACGCTAGACTGTGGATTTTGCCCTGTAATTAAATGCCCATCTACTACCACATGCGGCGTAAAATTAGGCGCTACATAAAACAAAGCTCCTTCTTCTTTCAACTTACTTTCTAACAAAAACGGAACGCGCTTTTCTAAATGTACAGCTTTTTCTTCATCGTTTGTATAACCTGTTATACGCTTACCGGCAACAAAAAACGAGCCATCCTTATTTTTCACACCGACTAAGGAGCTTACTCCGTGACAAACAGCCGCTACAATCCGGTTATTCTTATACATATTCTCAATCAAATTTGCTACATATGGATTACCTGGAAAATCTACAATCGCCCCGTGCCCACCACCAAATAAAACCGCATCATAATCCGAAAAATGAACATTTGAAATCGGCCTTGTATTTTGCAATAAAGAAGCTACGTGCTTGAATTCACGAGGTATACCATTCGGAATAGACACTCTATCTATAGGTACTCTCCCGCCTTTTATTGACACAATATCAACATCAAACTTAGCCTTTTTAAATAAATGATAAGGAGCTGCGAGCTCTTCAAGCCACAAACCAGTCGGGTGTCCATTCATATCATGAGCACTTGTTGAAACTAACAGTATCCTTTTCAACATATCCCCTCCTTATTACCTATTTATGTATGGAGTGTTCTTATCATTCATATAGCAAGTGAAGCAAACAAAAAAATAGCCGACTCTTTGTATAAAAGTCGGCTGCTTTCTTATAGTTCGAGCTCTCCCATACGAAGAAGCTCCACAACTGCTTGTGAACGTCCTTTAACCCCTAGCTTTTGCATTGCGTTTGAGATGTGGTTGCGAACTGTCTTTTCACTTATAAAAAGTTCACCTGCAATTTCCTTCGTTGTTTTATCTTGAACCAGTAATTCAAATACTTCTCTTTCTCTCTTTGTGAGTAAAGGTTTAGATTGATACGCTTTTTCCTTCAACTGGTATAACCCTCCTTGCTTAAGCCAGAGCTGTGTATGTGTAAGTTGGGTGTTTATTTAGTCAAGATATTGTATGAACGAAATGTGCAGGTGGTGAATGAAAATGGGCTTTATTTCCTATGTTATTTTAGACTTTTATACAGTGCGTACACTCTTTTTATCCACTTACTTTCCAACGCGCCATATTTGTTCTAGCAATATACTTACAACCGTACCTACAAATAAACCATTACCGAATATATATTGCATAACAGACGGCAAGGATTGGAGTGCTCCAGACGGTAAAAACATAACGCCGCTGCCAAATAATACTGCAACGCCTAAAATCGTTACATTCCTTTCACTCATCGGCACTTGTTTTATATTATTAAATCCAATTCCAATTAACTGTACGAACGAAGCCATTAAAACAGCCGATGCGATAGCAGATGGTAAAGATGCTAAGTAACGAATAATACTTGGAAAAAGAGACATTACGACTAGTAACGCACATGCCATTAAGAACGATCGTATATACTTTTGTTTTGTTAAACGTATAAATCCTGCCGTTGCTGGTAACGGAACGACACCTACAGTTGAAAATACAGAAGAGATGATATGTGAAATCCCCCCAACCCATGTTCCAGCTTTCAACTGTTTTTGTTCAATAGTCGCTTTATGAATAGTTGCTTGATTAATTGCTATAATAGCTGCCACCGTATTCGAAACTAAAATACATACCATAACGAAACTTGATACAGCCATACCTGTATTCCATTTTGGAAGTCCCCAAGCAAATATATGTGGAAGTTGCACAAAATGAGTTACTTGAGATGGGATTGTCACTTTTCCTGCAATGAGAAAAATAATCCACCCACTAATTAATCCTATTAAAACTGCATAACTTTTGACAAAGCCTTTTCCGAAATTAGATAGTATAATAACGAACAAAAATATACTAAACGCGATCATTGCTGTAAATCCGTCAATTTGAGAAATAGTAGCTGTAATCCCTAACATTCCTTTTAAAAATACACCACTTAATTGTAAACATAATAAAAGTAAAAACGTCCCTGTCACAAGCGGCGTAAATAAAAATAAAATACGTCCTATAAAACCAGTTACTCCTAATCCTATTAAAATAACACCGGAGATTATCATTCCTAATTCTAAAATTTGCAGTGTACTATGTAATTGATCCTGTCCGGCCGTTGCATAAGCAAGCACGGTAAATACACCAACCCAAGATCCAGCCGGCCCATCCGCAATTGGCAGTCTATGCCCAAGCCAGCCTTGTAAAAAAGAAGATATACCAACTACAAAAAACGTACGCTGCATTAAATAAAATATTTCTTCCGTCGTAAGATGAAATAATCCGCCAACGACAATTGGTAGTGCGATTGAATTTGCTAATAAAAATATAAACCATTGCAAAGTTCCCATAATATGATTTTGGTTATGTTGATTGTCCAAAATTTTCATCCCTTCTAGCTTTCCTATAAAAAATATACTGTAAGAATAAAAAAGAAGAGTTCTAGACTTACCATTAGAACCCCCCTCAAAATATTTAAACGATTCTTCTACACAAGATTATTTAATTCCACCTCATTTAAACTTCCAACAACAATATTTCCTTTATACACGACTAAACGTTTTTCTGTTTGACGCGCTACTGCTTCAGCAGCGCATGTCGCATTTGTCAAAACAAAACTCGCTTCATCCCCTACATTCGGCCATACTCGCTTCCCTTCATTATTTAACGTTTCTTTTCCTCCTGTAATAAAGCGAAGTGCTTTTCCTAAAGACCTTTCGTCACTCCACCCAAAACGCTCTGCTAATCGATTCGCCTTTTGAAGCATATCACCTGTTCCAAACGGTGACCAATGATCTGTAATACTATCATTTCCTAATGAAACCTTAACACCTTTTTTATCTAATAACGGAATTGGGATTACTTGTTTACCAATTGGTACCGTTGAAGTAATATCAATATTTACATTTGCGAGTCTTTCTGCCACTTCTTCAGCCTCTTTATCAGTAACACCACCAAGTCCAAGTGCATGACTAATTGTTACACGACCTTGCCATCCTGCTTCTTCTGTTAAACTTGCCAATCTCTTCATCGTAAATGTTCCAAGATTATTCGCATCATGCAAATGAATATCAACATCCGCATTAAATTCTACTGCGATATCCATAATTGTATGTAATGATTTTTCAATGTCATTATCCACTGTAGCTGGATCTACGCCTCCGACTAGATGAGCACCCATACGCATCGCATCTTTCACGAGTTGCACAGAATTACTGCGCAATAATCCATGTTGCGGAAACGCAACAATTCTACTAGACACTCGATTTTTATATGTTTCTAATGCCGCTAACGTCGCCTCCAAATTACCAAGCCCAATAATTGGATCAACATTACAATGCGTTCTAATATTCGTTGCACCATTTTGCAGTAGTAACTCTAGCATATTTTCCGCTCTATTTTGGGCAGTCGCTAATTGCTTTGGTAAAATTTTTTCTTCTTCATTAAAACGTGTAAAAATACTTTCTGCTGGCATACAAGCTTTCCAAGGACCACTATAATATGTCTTATCAATGTGAATATGCATCTCTTCGAAAGCGGGCAAAATTAATAAACGATTAGCATCAAGAATGAGTACCCCTTCCTCTTGAACAGTCCCTGCTATAATTTTTTTAATTCGTCCCTCTTCAATAAGTAAACTACATAACTCTGTTTCTGTTTTTGAAATTCTCCCCTCTTCATATGTATACCCCGATTCAAGCGTTACATTAGTCAACCAATATACCGTCATCTCTATTTCCCCACCCTTTATTAAAAGTTACCTCTTACTATAACTTTAATATAAACTGAAAATTAAGACAATTAATATGACTGTTCCCTAAAAAAATGTCATACAACCTCATAGTCTCCTCATAGATTTCCATATAGAATAGAAGTATAGAGTTTGCTATAAAAAGGAGTGTATTGGAAGATGTCAAAAAGATTATGTAAATCCGAAACTGATAAAATGCTATTTGGTATATGCGGTGGTTTAGGAGAATATTTTGATATTAGCTCTACTCTCATTCGCATACTTTGGGTCATTGCAGTTTTATGTTTTGGGACGGGGTTTTTAGTTTATTTTATTTTTTTATTACTTATGCCACGCTCTTACTAATAACATTCTTTCATATATTTGAGCATAGTGTATACAAAATCCCCTATAGATTTTTCTATAGGGGATTTTTTCATGAAGAATATTTCATCGTTAAATGTAATACCGCCACTTCTTCTTCTTCATTTTTATAAATATGCTTCTTATTCGCTTCAAATTGAATGGAATCAAACTCATTTAATTCATATACATCATTCTCCACTTGAATAGACACTTTCCCTTTCATTACCGTTACAAGCTCAATCGCACCTTCATGATGAGCTTCTGGTTCATATATACTATTTGATCGTAAACAAGCACGGTGCATTTCCATCCCTGTTTCTTTCGTATAACGGAACATCGTTTCTAAATGCCATGCTTGTCCTACATCTACTGCAAATCCTTCTCCACAGCGCGCAACGGCTACTGGTTCTCCAAAAACCATTAATCTAGATAAAGGAATTGATAACCCTTTCGTTATTTTCCAAATGACAGCTAGCGTCGGATTTGTTTCCCCTCTTTCGATCTTTCCTAATGTTAATTTACTAACTCCTGTTTTATGAGCTAATTCTTCTAAACTTAATTTCTGTTCATTTCGAATTTGTCTCAATAACTGTCCAACTTGTTGAATGACTTCTTTCGTTTGCATATCTTCATTTTCTTTCATATATAAAACCACCTCTAAGTATAAAATAGTTTACTTTTATTCAATTAAAGTATATCATACTATACATAATTATTTATTTTGAAAGGAGTGCTATACTTCATGCGCGCAATTTTATTAGGTCTTTTATCATCGGCCTTTTTTTCTGCAACCTTTATTATTAATAGAGCAATGAATGTATCTGGAACGAGCTGGGCTTGGACAGCTTCCTTCCGTTTTTTATTTGCTCTCCCTATTTTATTCCTTATCGTTTTATTTCGCAAAAACTTTAGGGGATTATGGGAAGAGTTAAAAAAACATCCATTGGCGTGGATCGGATGGGGTTCTGTTGCCGGTATTGGTTTTTATTCTTTATTAAGTTTCGCAGCTGTCTTTTCTCCAGCTTGGCTCGTTGCTGGAACTTGGCAAGTTACGATTTTAGCTGGTTTACTACTATCACCACTATTTTTTGTGAAAATAGAAACAAAATCAGGTACGAAACTTGTACGTGGAAAAATTCCACTTCGTAGCTTATATGTTGCTTTATTTATTTTACTTGGTGTAATTTGTATGCAAGCAACTGCCGCAGGCCATATTACAATGACTCAGTTCATTTCAGGTTTTTTACCTGTCGTATTAGCCGCTTTCTTATATCCGTTCGGTAACCGAAAAATGATGGAGCTTGTTGGCGGACGCCTTGATACGTTCCAACGTGTATTAGGAATGGCAATTGGAAGTCTTCCTATAACAATTTTGCTTGGTGTATACGGATTTTCTACTACGGGTATTCCAACATCTAGCCAAATGCTTCAAGGATTTTTGTTAGCATTATGTTCCGGCGTTATTGCAACGATGACATTTTTCTTTGCTACTGACTTAGCAAAAGATAACCTGGCTTTACTTGGAGCTGTTGAAGCAACACAAGCTGGAACGATGGTCTTTACCGTACTTGGAGAAATTGTTTTCTTGAATGGTTCGTTTCCTGGCGGGCTTTCCCTACTTGGAATGATTATTATTATGTTAGGAATGGTTGCAAATAGTATTTTAAACCGATCTATTCCAGCCGTTAAACAGAAAAAATCAGCATAAAAAAAGAGTATGGTTCTATAGAGATGAACCATACTCTTTTTTATTGTCCCCCTATTTCGCCTTATCAGAATAGTATTTCATTGGCTGTTTATACTAAAACGTATGTTATAATACGTTTCATGCGCATTAATAGGAGGTAAATTATGTTAAAAAAAGCAATCGCTGAATTTATTGGTACCTTTGTACTTGTATTATTCGGAACTGGAGTAGCTGTCACTGGCGGCGGAATCGAAGGAATTGGAACATTAGGAATCGCTATGGCTTTCGGCTTATCTATTGTAGCTATGGCATATAGCATCGGAACAATTTCTGGATGTCACATTAACCCAGCAGTATCAGTAGCTATGTTCATCAACAAACGCATGAACGCTATGGAACTTTGTTATTATGTATTAGCTCAAATTTTAGGTGGTTTATTAGGAACTGCAACGTTAGTAACAATTTTAAAATCTGCTAAAACACCTTTAGATAATTTAGGACAAAATGGTTTCGGAACTCTTGGTTTATCTGGAGCATTTTTAGTTGAGTTCATTTTAACTTTCGTATTTATTTTAGTTATCGTCGCTGTAACAGGTAAAAAAGGAAGTTCTTCTTTAGCTGGACTAGTAATTGGTTTCACATTAGTTTTAATCCACTTATTAGGAATTCCGTTAACTGGAACATCTGTTAACCCAGCTCGTAGTATCGCACCAGCTTTATTTGTTGGTGGAGAAGCACTTTCTCAACTATGGGTATTCATCGTAGCACCAATTCTTGGTGGTATCTTCGCAGCTATCGTAGGTAAATTCATTTTAAATACTGAAAAATAGAATTTTCAATATTTCTGAATAAAAAAAAGCGAGCCCTCATTATGAGGAAGCTCGCTTTTTTATTCTTTCATTTTAGACTTTAAATTTGTAACTAATTGATCTACCGTTACATTTGCAAGCACGTTTTCCATCGCTTCTTGCGCTTGCATTAAAATAATTTCTAATACTGATTGAATATTAGCTCCTACTGGACATTCAATGTTGGGATTTTCATGGAAGGAAAATAGCTGTCCTTCTTCTACAACTTCCACTGCTTTATATACATCAAGTAATGTAATTTCTTCTAAATCTCGAGCAAGTGTCGTACCACCTTTACCAGCTTGTACATCAACAAGTCCTGCTCTCTTCAACATTCCTGTAATGCGACGAATCACAACTGGATTTGTATTCACACTACCGGCAATCCATTCAGAGGTACAGCGAGAGTTTCGATCTATCGCAAGTAATGTCAGCATATGAACACCTACTGTAAAACGACTACTAATCCCCATCTGCACACCCTCCTTTTTATTCATTCTATTAAAAGACGACTCTTATTATTATATACTATTTTTAATTTATACATAAAGAAAAAGCATGATTTCAATAGGAAATCATGCTTTTCTCTCATTATTGACGCTTTATAAATTTCGCTAAATCTTTAAATTTCACTTTATCTGAGTAATTCATTACGCCATTTACGTAAATGCGGCTTGTAACAGCATTTAATATCGCAATTGTCGCCAATAAGACTGCTAATGTTATCGTAATTTCTAGCATACCTGCTTCACCAGCTACAATACGTGAGAAGGTAACCATCGGTGTAAAAAATGGAACGTAAGAACTTACAACAACGATAGTACTATTCGGATCACTTAATGATTTAATACTAATGAAGAATGCAGCCATAATTAAAATCATTACCGGGAAAGATACAGCTTGTAAATCCTCCGTCTTAGACACGACAGCTCCAGCAGCAGCATACATCATTGCATAAAGTAAATATCCCGTAATGAAATAAACAAGAAACATGCTTACAACCTTTGCATCTAATTTCGTAAAGTCAATTGGAATACCAAATAGTGAGGCACTTTCTAAATCGACCCAACCTAACAAATATGGAATAAGATAACCACACGCCAATATGACAAGTTGCAATAAAGCCGTTGAAACAACCGCTAAAATTTTCGCATACATCATCGTAAGAGGTTTCACTTTCGGAAGCATTACTTCCATTACACGTGACGCCTTCTCAGATGCAATATTCATTGCGATTGTATTTCCGAACGCTACAATAAACATATATAAAGCAAATGTAAAGAAATAGGCAATTCCGAAAGAAGATGTACGATCTTTTATCGCTTCTTGCTTTACTTGAATTTCTGTTTGTAATTGCTGTGCAATTTCTGGTGAAACATTATTTTTGGCAATTGTCACCATCGTATATTGTTGCTTTAAATATCCTGCCATAATTGCAGAAGTTGCTTGGCTTGGAAATCCATTATACATATATGTAATCGATGGAGCCCCACCCTTTTCCGTCACATGGAATAGACCATCTAAATCGCCTTCTTCTACTTGCTTATGCAGTTTATCAAAATCATCCTTTGAACCAAGTGTTATTTTTGCTGATGGCAATAGCTTATTTAGCTCATCTTTTTGTACTTTATATGTGTAACTCTCTACTACAACTGCAATTTTATCTTTATCCTTATTTTTATCATCGCCTGAAGTAAAATGATTAAATGCAAAAATCCCAAACACAACTAAAAATAAAATGGCACTCGTAATTAATGATTTTTTAGATAAAAATGCTTCCCTAAAATAAAATGAAAATACGTGAGAAAATTTACGCATCGTTATTTCGCCCTCTCTACAAAGATTTCATTTAACGTCGGCTCTAACATTTTGAATTGTCGTAAGCTAACACCTTGCTCTTGCAACTGTTGCAAAATCTTGAGAGCTTCCGCATCGTCTTGTACTTTCACATAAAGAAGGCCTTGTTGTTTTTCATACGATACATGTATAGCCTCTAATCCCTTTTCATTCTCTACTGTATCTTCAATCGTTAAATTACGGAAACCGTATTCTTTCTTAATATCACTTAGCTGTCCTTTTACGACTGCTTCACCTTTTTTCAAAATACATACATGTTGGCAAAAAGCCTCTACTTGTTCCATACGATGACTTGATAAAATAATCGTCTTTCCGCTCTGTACTTGTTCTTCAATAATACTAGCTAACATCCCGGCGTTAACTGGATCAAGGCCGCTGAATGGTTCATCTAAAATGAGAAGTTCCGGATTATGAAGAAGAGCAGCAATTAATTGGATTTTTTGCTGATTCCCTTTTGAAAGCTCTCCAGCCGTTTTAAATTTATATTCTGGTATCGCTAAACGCTCTAACCAATGATCAATAGCTTGATCTACTTCTTTCTTCGACATTCCTTCTAATCTACCAAAATATCGCAACTGATCTATTACTCTACTTTTTGTATATAAACCTCTTTCTTCTGGTAAATACCCAATTGTTACGCCACTATCCCCAAATGCTTTTCCATCCCACGTAATCGTACCTTCATTAGGCGTTAATAATCCGAGAAGCATTTTGATTGTTGTTGTTTTCCCTGCACCATTTCGTCCAAGTAATCCTAGTACTTCACCTTTTGGTAACGAAATTTGCAAACCGTTAACTGCTTTTGATTCCCCAAATTGTTTCGTTAAGTTTTGAATTTGTAAACTCAAAGTATAAAGCCTCCCCTTTAGTATCATTCGTACTCTCTTTCAAAGACTATGTTTATTCAAGAAAAAATATAGCACTACACTTCATCCTCTTATATGTAAACACCGTCATTAATCCATCATTTGTTCTATTTAGTTAAAATTGTAAATAACAAAACCCTTTTTGTCAATTATAATTGTCATTACGACAATAAAACTTGTCAAAATAACTATTATTATTTTGCTCATCTTTCTAATATAGGACATACTACTATATATACAAAAGACAATATGCAAATGTTCATATAAAAATATTATATTTTAATATATAATATAAAATGATTTTCTAACATCAAGGAGGATACATATGAAGATGAAGAGGGGCATTACCACTCTATTATCTGTAGCGGTTCTATCTACATCACTTGTAGCATGTTCAGGAACACCAGAGAAAACAGTGGCGAAAGAAGAGAAAGTAAAATTAACAGAACAGCAATTAATGGCTGATTTATGGTATCAAACAGCTGGCGAAACGAAAGCACTTTACTACCAAGGGTACAATATCGGTCAATTAAAGCTTGATGCAGTTCTTGCAAAAGGGACAGAGAAAAAACCTGCTATCGTACTTGATTTAGACGAAACTGTTTTAGATAACAGTCCTCATCAAGCAATGAGCGTAAAAACAGGCAAAGGCTATCCTTACAAATGGGATGATTGGATTAATAAAGCTGAGGCTGAAGCCCTTCCAGGCGCAATTGATTTCTTAAAATATACAGAGTCTAAAGGTGTAGATATTTACTACATCTCAAATCGTAAAACGAACCAACTAGATGCAACAATTAAAAATCTTGAGCGTGTAGGTGCTCCTCAAGCAACGAAAGAACATATATTACTACAAGATCCGAAAGAAAAAGGAAAAGAAAAACGCCGTGAACTCGTTTCTCAAACCCATGATATTGTCTTATTCTTCGGTGATAACTTATCTGATTTCACAGGTTTTGATGGAAAATCTGTAAAAGATCGTAACCAAACAGTAGAAGATTCAAAAGCACAATTTGGTGAGAAATTCATTATTTTCCCGAATCCAATGTATGGCGATTGGGAAGGCGCTTTATATGATTATGATTTCAAAAAATCAGATGCAGAAAAAGATAAAATCCGTCGCGACAACTTAAAATCATTTGAAGTAAAATAAAAGAGGATGGCATTCGCCATCCTCTTTTATTTTACTTTCTCTGTTAAAGGCAAGATAAACACTTCCACACGTCTATTCTTTGCCTTTCCTTCTTGTGTATCGTTTGGAGCAATTGAACGGTATTCTCCGTATCCAATCGCACTAAATTTTTCTGGTTGTAATTCTTTATTTTGCAGTAATACTTGCATAAAATTAACTGCCCGCTGCGTACTTAATTCCCAATTCGACGCAAACTGCGCATTGGCAATAGGGACATTATCCGTATGACCCGATACTGTAATTTCACGAGGTGACGCTGAAACAAGTAAGCTAGACATCTCTTTCGCAATCCCTAAAGATTCTAATTTCACATCTGCTTTCCCCGAATCAAACAGTATATTTTCTAATATTGTCACCATTAATCCCTTTTCAGTTAATTTAGTTTGAAAAGAAGAGGATAATTGTTTTTCATTAATATATTGATCAATCTTTTTTTGTAATGCTTTCAATTCATCCATCTCTTTTTTTTCTTTAGCTCTAGCTTCTTCTTGTTTTTTTGCTTGTTCTGCCTCAAGGCTACTTGCTGATAATTCTTTTTCCTCATTTGGCTTTTGATCACTTAAAAATTCTTTGTTACCTGTTCCCCCAGCTAATTCACTTCGAAAAGCAACTGCCATCTGTTTAAACTTCGCAGCATCTATACTACTCATTGCGAATAAAACGATAAACAATGCAAATAACAACGTTAACATATCAGAATATGGAATTAACCACGTTTCATCGATATGCTCATCATGTTTTTTCTTTTTGCCTCTTCTATTTTTCTTACTCCGCATTTTTTTCTGCTCCTTTTTCTAGCTTTTTACGCTCAGTTGCAGAAAGTGCACCTAAAATGCGGTTCTTCATAATAAACGGATATGTACCTTCTTGTAGCATTAATAAACAATCAATGATTAAACGTTTTTTCTCAATTTCAGCTGAAGATTTTTGCTTTAACTTATTTGCAAATGGATGCCATAATACATAACCTGAAAAAATACCAAAAATCGTTGCAATAAACGCACCCGAAATAGCATGACCTAACTTTTCAATATCAGTTAAGTTACCAAGCGCAGCTACAAGACCGATAACAGCACCTAAAACTCCTAATGTCGGTGCATACGTACCAGCTTGTGAAAAAATAGCAGCTCCCTTTGCATGTCTTTCTTCAATTGCCTCTAATTCAGATTCCAAAATCTGCTCTAAATCTTCTGCGGATACGCCATCAATCACAAATTTCATACCGCGCAAAAGAAATTCATCTTGAATTTTGTCTAATTGTTGCTCTAAAGACAAAATACCGTATTTTCTACTTTCAGATGTCCAATGAACAAATAATTCTAGCAACTGTTCATAACTTAAATCCTTTTTATTTGAACCAAAAAGAACTTTAAATAGTTTTGGAACCCTTTTTAGTTGATTCATCGGAAATGCAATACATACTGCAGCAAATGTACCGATAAAAATAATTAATGCTGCGGCAGGATTTAATAAGGCTGTTACGTCAGCGCCCTTGACGACCATCCCTACTACCACTGCTAAAAATCCTAAAACAAGTCCAATAATTGTTGCAAAATCCATTCCCATTCACTCCTAGTCTATACAAGAAGTTCTTTATTCTCGATAATCGCTACATCTTCTTATGTATATATATTACATAAAAAATGCAATTCATGAAAGATAAGAAATGAATTATATAAAAAAATACTACAAATTCACACATTTTCTGACATTTTCTTTGCATTTCTATTACGTTATGACTCTTATATTCCTTTTCCAACAAACTAGACTTATAATAAAAAAACGATACACATTTTATTAAGAAGGGACTGTGATTACAAGGCATTATGAAAAAGATAATAATTATTTCTGCCACTACTATTGTAATCGGTATCACATCTTTCACTTACTTTGGTTCTAAATCACCACTACATAATGAAGCGAAAGCTGTCGAAAGTCAAAAACATACTAACCACCCAAAAGAAGAGATTCCTGCTTTTCCAAAAGCTGATCATAATGCAAAGAAAATAGACAATAACTTTTCAGTTGTAACAAATCCAAAATCTAATCTTGTCTTAATTAATAAACATCGAAAACTACCAGATGGATACATTCCTGAAGACTTAACGAGACCAAACGTACCATTTGCTAGTCCAAAAGATAAAGAAAAAACATTGCTACGCAAAGATGCTGCAGAGGCACTTGAAAACATGTTCAAAGCTGCGAAAAAAGAAGGGCTTGATCTTACAGCTGTATCTGGTTATCGTTCATACAAACGCCAAAAATCGTTGCATGATACATACGTTAGGCGTCAAGGAAAAGCTGAGGCTAATTCAGTAAGCGCAATTCCTGGTACGAGTGAACACCAAACGGGTTTAGCAATGGATATTAGTTCAAAAACAGCTAAATTTCAATTAGAGCCTATTTTCGGGGAGACAGCAGAAGGAAAATGGGTCGCGGAACACGCTCATGAATTCGGCTTTGTCATTCGTTACTTAGAAGATAAAACAGATACAACAGAATATGCATATGAACCATGGCACTTACGCTACGTTGGTAATCCATACGCTACATACCTATATAAACATCACTTAACATTAGAAGAAGCGATGGAAGACAAAAAATAAGAGAGCAAATTGCTCTCTTATTTTTCTTTCACTCTATCATTGTAGTAATTTCTTCTTCCATTCTTCAGGCCATGGTTCGCCTCTTCCTGTTTTTTTCGACGCTTGAACCATCATTCCACGACCTACTAAACAAACCTCTCCTTCTGCATTCTTCACCATATAATGTAGATCTAAAGAAGAGTTCCCAACCGATCCTGCCTTTACATACACCTTCAACTGTTCATCAAAATATATTTGCTTAATAAAATTACATTGTAAATCCGCAACAACGATCATCGTTTCTGATGATGCATGTGTCCACTCTTGCATAAATCCAAGTTCTTTAAACAACGCGATACGAGCTTCTTCAAAATAAGTAAAAGCAACGACATTATTTACATGTCCAAACATATCTACTTCACCAAAACGAACCTTTACAGGATTGTAAAATGAAAAACCACTTTCCCATTTCTCGAAGTCTTCAATATAAGAAATTCTCTTCAACGCTATCTCCCCTTCCTGCCAAAAAAACAGAATAAACTGAAAAATGAAGTTATAAATATTGCCCCTTCAAGATGAAGAGGCAATATTTATTAATAGTTATTATCGCTACCAAAGAAATCTTTGAACGATTGAATTGTTGTATCACGGTTTAATGCCGCAATTGAAGTTGTTAAAGGAATACCCTTCGGACATGATTGCACACAGTTTTGAGAGTTACCACAGTTTGCTAGTCCTCCATCTCCCATAATTGCACGTAAGCGATCTGCTTTATGCATTTCACCCGTTGGATGTGAGTTGAATAAACGAGCTTGTGATAACGGCGCTGGTCCAATAAAGTCAGACTTACTGTTTACGTTTGGACATGATTCTAAGCAAACACCACATGTCATACATTTTGAAAGCTCATAAGCCCATTGACGCTTTTTCTCAGGCATTCTTGGTCCTGGACCTAAGTCATACGTACCATCAATTGGAATCCAAGCTTTAACGCGTTTTAGAGCATTAAACATGCGACTGCGATCAACTTGTAAATCACGTACAACTGGGAATGTCTTCATCGGCTTTAAGCGAATTGGCTGTTCTAATTGGTCAATAAGAGCCGTACATGATTGACGTGGCTTTCCGTTAATAACCATCGAACATGCACCGCATACTTCCTCTAAGCAGTTCATATCCCATGCGATCGGAGTTGTTTGGTTTCCTTTTGAATCAACAGGATTACGACGAATTTCCATAAGCGCCGAAATAATATTCATATTAGGACGATATGGAATTTCAAACTCTTGGTCAAACTCTTGTGCATCTGGTCCATCTTGTCTCGTAATGATGAGGCGGATTGTTTTCTCAGACATGTTGTTTATCCCCCTTCTCTTCACCCTTAGCAGCTACATCATGTTTTGAAGAATAATCACGTTTACGTGGTTTAATTAATGAAACATCAACGTCTTCGTAATGGAATGCTGGTGCATTTCCTTCTCCTTCAAATTTTGCCATAGTAGTTTTTAAGAAGTTTGCATCATCACGATTTGGGAATTCAGGTTTGTAATGCGCCCCGCGGCTCTCATTACGGTTATATGCGCCAATTGTAATAACACGTGCTAACTCAAACATATTTGCAAGTTGACGTGTAAATGAAGCACCTTGGTTACTCCATCTCGCTGTATCGTTAATGTTAATACGTTTGTAACGATCCATTAACTCTTCAATTTTCGCATCTGTTTCTAATAACTTTTTATTTTCACGAACTACTGTAACGTTATCTGTCATCCATTCTCCAAGCTCTTTATGAAGAACATATGCATTTTCATTACCATCCATCGTTAAAATATTGTTAAATTTCTCTGTTTCGATTAATTCATTTTGCTCATATACAGTAGATGAAACAGCATCTGATGATTTAGAAAGACCTTTCATATATTCAATTGCGTTTGGTCCTGCTACCATACCACCGTAAATTGCTGATAATAGTGAGTTTGCACCAAGGCGGTTACCACCGTGCATAGAATAATCACACTCACCTGCTGCAAATAAACCTGGAATACTAGTCATTTGCTTATAGTCAACCCATAGTCCACCCATTGAATAGTGAACAGCTGGGAAGATTTTCATTGGTAGTTTACGAGGATCATCCCCTGTAAATTTCTCATAGATTTCAATAATTCCACCAAGTTTAATATCTAGTTCTTTCGGATCTTTATGAGAAAGATCTAAGTACACCATGTTTTCACCGTTAATACCTAGTTTTTGCTCTACGCAAACATCAAAGATTTCACGCGTTGCGATATCACGAGGTACAAGGTTTCCGTAAGCCGGATATTTTTCTTCTAAGAAGTACCATGGTTTACCATCTTTATATGTCCAAACACGTCCACCTTCACCACGTGCAGATTCACTCATAAGACGTAATTTATCGTCTCCAGGAATTGCCGTTGGGTGAATTTGAATGAACTCACCATTTGCATAATATGCACCTTGTTGATATACAGCAGAAGCTGCTGTACCTGTATTAATAATGGAGTTTGTTGATTTTCCGAAAATGATACCAGGGCCCCCTGTTGCCATAATCACGGCATCAGCTCCGAAACTTTTAATCTCCATAGTTTGTAAGTCTTGTGCAACGATTCCTCGGCACACACCTTCATCATCAACAACAGCTCGTAAGAAATCCCAGCCTTCATATTTCGTTACAAGTCCTGCTACTTCGTGACGACGTACTTGCTCATCTAATGCGTAAAGTAATTGCTGTCCAGTTGTTGCACCAGCAAATGCTGTACGGTGATGTTGCGTTCCACCAAATCGACGGAAATCAAGAAGTCCTTCTTCCGTACGGTTGAACATAACACCCATACGGTCCATTAAATGAATGATACCAGGTGCTGCTTCACACATTGCTTTAACTGGTGGTTGGTTCGCTAAGAAGTCCCCACCATAAATTGTATCGTCAAAGTGGATCCATGGAGAATCCCCTTCACCTTTCGTATTTACGGCACCGTTAATTCCGCCCTGAGCACATACAGAATGTGAACGTTTTACTGGTACTAAAGAAAACAGTTCAACATTTACTCCTGCTTCTGCCGCTTTAATCGTTGCCATTAAGCCAGCCAAGCCACCGCCGACTACTATAAGTTTCCCTTTCATGCTCTCCCACTCCTTACTGATTTGCTAGCTGTGGATCGATGAACGCTAATAATGCACTCACACCTACATAAGATAGACCTAAGAAAATAGCTAATGTTACATAAGTAGAGATTCTTTGTGAACGTGGAGATACTGTAATTCCCCAGCTGATGCAGAATGTCCATAGTCCATTTGCAAAGTGGAAAATTGTTGAAACAACACCAACTAAGTAGAATGCAAACATAGCTGGATTGTTTAAAATATCTGCCATCATATCATAGTTTACCTCTTTACCTAACATTGCTTGAATACGAGTTTCCCAGACGTGCCAAGAAATGAAAATCAGCGTAACGATACCTGAAATTCTTTGGAAAACGAACATCCAGTTACGGAAATAACCGTAAGAAACCGCATTGTTCTTAGCTGTAAATGCAATATATAAGCCATATATAGCATGGTACAGTATCGGTAAAAAGATGATGAAAATTTCTAGCGCATACCGGAATGGAAGGAGCTCCATAAAGCCTGCAGCCTTGTTAAAAGCCTCTGCTCCTCTTGTTGCAAAGTTGTTTACAATTAGATGTTGCGTCAAAAAGACACCAACCGGGATGACCCCCATTAATGAGTGCCACTTACGAAACGTATACTCGCGGCCTTTCATGTCCCCATTACCCCCTTGAATGTTTGACTGCTGTTTTCAGATTAATTTATAACAATAATGTTTTTTCACTATTGGCATAAGAAAAACTGAAAAAATTATTCGAAATATTTCAGCATAATTTGATAACAAGTTCATTTTACCCCTATTTTTGTCGAAGCGTCAAGAAAACGTATACATAATTTGCATATAATTTGGCAATTCTTTTTTTCTTCTTAGATATTCAGATTTCCCTAAAGAAAAATCTGTTTTTATAAATGAAAAATGTTATATAATAATCCCTATAGAAAGAGGGGAATATTGTGAGTAAAAATACAATCGATATAACATCTTTAGAAGATGTTTCATTGAACGCCTTCGCTTATGAATTGCTACGTGAAGAATTACTACCTGATTTAATCGGCAACGATTTAGATGGTATTTTATACTGGTCTGGTAGAAACCTTGCAAGAAAATATCCGCTAGAAACAATTGAAGAAGTCATTCAGTTCTTTGAAAAAGCTGGCTGGGGCACTTTAAGCATTATTGAACATAAGCGTCGTGAAATGCAGTTCCAACTTAAAGGCACACTCATTGCAGAACGTCAAAAACAAAAACGACATTCTTCTTATCAACTAGAAGCTGGATTCATCGCTGAACAAATTCAAAAGCAACGGAACGTCGTTGCAGAGTCATACGAAGAAAAGAAAAAACGTTCTGACTCTATTACATTTCTTGTAAAATGGGATATAAAAGATCTCATTGAAGTGTAAGCATTACCTACAGTCAACTAGACATATCAGTTTAGTTGACTTTTTTGTATTTTCATTCAGATGCATTTATTTTAAATCTTCAGAAATTATACCAAAAAACAGAAGACGTTGTAAACTACAACGTCTTCTTATCTGTTAAATACGTATAAATCGTCTCCGCGACATTTTTCGGCATACCCGCTTCGACAAATTCCTCTATAGAAGCTTCTTTCATCTTCTTTAATGAACCAAAATGTTTTAACAATACCTTTTTCCGTTTATCACCTATTCCTGGAATGTCATCCAATGCTGATTGAATGACAGATTTCCCATGTAATTGACGATGGAATGTAATCGCAAATCGATGCACCTCATCTTGAATACGCTGCAATAAATAAAATTCTTGGCTATTTCTCTCAAGCATCACAGGTTCCGGTGGGTCCCCAATAATTAAATGGGAGGTTTTATGTTTATCATCTTTCACAAGACCTGCCATCGGAATATATAATCCGAGCTCATTCTCTAGAATATCACTTGCAGCCGCTAGATGGCCTTTTCCTCCATCAATAATAATCAAATCAGGTAAAGGTGAATTTTCTTTAAGGGCCCTTGTATAACGGCGCCTCACAACTTCTCTCATAGACTCATAATCGTCTGGTCCTTGAACCGTTTTAATTTTATATTTTCGATACTCTTTCTTCGCCGGTTTCCCATCGATAAAAGCAATCATTGCAGAAACAGGATTTGTTCCTTGAATATTTGAGTTATCAAACGCTTCAATACGATACGGCGTTTCAATCCCAAGCTGCTTCCCTAAATGATCTACTGCTTTAATCGTTCGTTCTTCATCACGTTCAATTAAGTAAAACTTCTCTTCAAGAGCAATTTTCGCGTTTTTATTTGCTAATTCTACAAGGTCTTTTTTCTTACCACGTTTCGGCTGTGTCGCTTCTACTTCTAAAAAGCGCTCTACTAATTCCGAGTCTATACTTCCTGGAACGACAATTTCCTTCGGCTTAAAATGACTACTGTTTTCATAAAATTGGCCGATAAACGTTAAAAAGCCCTCTTCTGGTTCATCGTAAATTGGAAACATAGAAACATCACGTTCAATTAGCTTTCCTTTTCGAACGAAGAAAACTTGAACACACATCCATCCTTTATCCACTGCATATCCAAACACATCACGATCCACTAAGTCACTCATAATCATCTTTTGTTTTTCCATAATCGCATCAATATGAGCAATTTGATCACGCAACTCTTTTGCACGTTCAAACTCTAGTTTCTCTGAGGCCTCATACATTTTTACTTCTAATTCTGAACGAACTTCTTTATGTCCACCATTTAAAAACTTAATAATTTCATCTACAATTTCTTTATTTTGTTCTTCCGTCACTTCTTTCACACACGGCGCTAAGCATTGACCCATATGATAATACAAACAAACTTTATCTGGCATATTCGTACATTTCCGAAGTGGATACATACGATCTAGTAGTTTTTTCGTTTCATGAGCAGATTGTGCATTTGGATAAGGACCAAAATACTTTCCTTTATCCTTTTTTACATTTCGAGTAATGAGTAAGCGCGGTTGCTTCTCCGCCGTAATTTTAATAAAAGGATATGTTTTATCATCTTTTAATTGAATATTATATTTCGGATCATATTTTTTAATTAGATTTAACTCTAAAATAAGTGCTTCTAAATTCGAAGAGGTTACGATATATTCAAAATCAACAATTTCTCCTACAAGCCGCAGTGTTTTCCCATCATGTGAACCAGTAAAGTACGAGCGCACACGATTTTTAAGCACTTTTGCCTTTCCAACATATATAACCGTTCCTTGCTTATCTTTCATCAAATAACAACCAGGTTGATCTGGTAAAATAGCCAACTTCTCTTTCAAATGTTCGTGCACTCGTCTCCCTCCATTTCTACATACTTAGCATTTTTATTTTCCCTTGAAAACATACTATGCTCAAACACCCAACATACGTTCTTTTATTGTAACGGAAAGACTGTAAAAAAGAAAATAAAAAAAGCTACCAACTGGTAGCTTTTTTATTTTAGAAATGTTTAGAAACTAATTCTACTAACGCTTCTTTCGGTTTGTAACCTAACGTTTGATCAACTACTTTACCGTCTTTTAATACGAAAAGAGCTGGAATGCTCATTACTTCGAATTGACGAGCAGTTTCTTGGTTCTCATCAACATCTACTTTTACTACTTTTACTTTTTCGCCTAGTTCTGCATCGATTTCCTCTAATACAGGAGCGATCATTTTACAAGGTCCACACCAAGGTGCCCAGAAATCTAATAATACAACACCTTCGCTAGTTTCAGCTGCGAAGCTTTGGTCATTTGCGTTTACAATTGCCATTTTATTTCCTCCTTCAAGTATATTCTACCAAGAGTATATCATTAACTTATATACGTGGCGAATAATATGTATCGTTATGTATTGTAACAAAAAAATGTTCCTTTATACTATATAAAAATATGGATTAAATACTAAAAAGATGAGAGACAGGGGATCTCTCACCTTTTTCTATATATAGGGGTACTTCACTTGGAACTCAAGGGTACTTAAATCATGAATGTACTTTTAACTTTTTAAACTCTTCTGTTAAAAGAGGTACAACTTCGAACAAGTCACCAACAATACCGTAGTCAGCTACTTTGAAGATACTTGCTTCTGGATCTTTATTAATCGCAACGATTATTTTTGAGTTAGACATACCTGCTAAATGCTGAATCGCACCAGAAATACCACATGCAATGTATAAGTCTGGCGTAACAACTTTACCAGTTTGACCAATTTGTAATGAGTACTCACAGTATTCAGCGTCACAAGCACCACGAGATGCCCCAACAGCGCCGCCTAGTACGTCAGCTAACTCTTTTAATGGTTTAAATCCTTCTTCACTCTTCACACCGCGTCCGCCAGCGATAATAACTTTCGCTTCAGAAAGATCCACACCTTCTGCTGTTTTACGGACAACATCTTGAATAATTGTACGTAAATCTTTCACATCAACTGTAATAGAAGATACGTCACCGCTGCGAGACTCATCTTTTTCCAGAGTTGCAATGTTATTTGGACGCACTGTTGCAAATAAGATGCCGTCTGTTACAATCTTCTTCTCGAATGCTTTACCAGAGTAAATTGGACGAGTGAAGATAACATTTCCACCTTCAACCTCTAAAGCAGTTACGTCAGAAACTAAACCAGCTTCAAGCTTCGCTGCTAATTTTGGTGATAAATCTTTACCAAGTGCCGTATGTCCAAAGACAATACCTTCTGGATTTTCTTCAGCATGTACAGCTAAAAACGCTTGTGCATAACCATCAGATGTATATGATTTTAATTTATCATTTTCAACTGTCACAACGCGATCTGCACCGTAATGAATCAATTCATTTGCAAAAGAGGCAACGCTGTCTCCAATTAGAAGACCTACTACTTCACCGCCTTCTGCAATTGTTTTTGCTGCTGCTACCGCTTCAAACGAAACGTTACGTAGCGATCCATCACGAACTTCACCCATTACTAATACTTTACGAGCCATAGATTTTCCCTCCTGCATATATAATTTCGTATTTTATTAGATTACTTTCGCTTCTGTATGGAGCAACGATACAAGTTCTTTTACTTGATCTTGCAGCTCGCCTTGTAACACTTTTCCTGCATCTTTCTTAGGAGGCAAATAGATTTCAATTGTTTTTGTCTTTGCTTCCACATCATCTTCTTCTAAATCTAAATCATCTAATTCTAATTCTTCTAGTGGCTTTTTCTTCGCTTTCATAATACCTGGAAGCGATGGGTAACGAGGTTCATTTAAACCTTGCTGTGCTGTTACTAAAACTGGTAATGAAGTTGCAATCACTTCTGTATCACCTTCAACATCACGCTCAATCTTCACATTTGTACCGTCAATTTCAAGTTTTGTAATTGTCGTTACATATGGAATATTTAACGCTTCAGCTACGCGTGGCCCTACTTGTCCAGATGCACCATCAATTGCAACGTTTCCGCCTAAAATTAAATCTGCATCTTTATCTTTTAAATACTCAGCAAGTACTTTTGCTGTCGTGAACTGGTCACCATTTTCTACATCATCTTCAATATTAATTAATACCGCTTTATCACAGCCCATTGCTAATGCAGTACGAAGTTCTTTCTCACTATCTTCGCCACCGACTGTTACAACTGTAACTTCTCCACCTTGTGCGTCTCTTACTTGAATTGCTTCTTCAATTGCATATTCATCGTAAGGGTTGATGATGAATTCCGCTTCGCCATCGTAAATTGCACCGTTTTTAATTACGATTTTTTCTTCTGTATCAAATGTTCGTTTCATGAGTACGTAGATGTTCATTCCATTTACCCCCTTGTTTTTCAGAAAGATTCTATCAATTTTAATTTTCTGTTAATTTATATTAAAAAAATAATTGAACTACCTGCCACTAAATGAAGGTTTACGCTTTTCTAAAAATGCGGCTACACCTTCTCTTCCATCTTCACTCGTAAATACTTCACCAAAAATTTGTGATTCACGTTGTACACCTTCATAGTAATGAGACGATTTTGTCGTTTGCAATAACTCTAGTACAGCACGAGTTGTTGCTGGACTTTTTCCAGCAATTTGTTTTGCAACTTTAAGCGTATCATCTAAAAATGATTCTTCAGAGAACAATCCGTTAACAAGTCCCCACTTTAATGCTTCTGCACCAGTAATTGGTGTACTTGTTAACATCATTTCACAAGCTTTCGCTTTCCCAACATAACGTGGTAAGCGCTGTGTACCTGCAAAGCCAGGAATTAATCCAAGTGTTAATTCAGGTAAACCAAGTTTTGCACTTTCAGTTGCAAAGCGCATGTGGCAAGACATAGCAAACTCAAGGCCGCCGCCCAGTGCCGCTCCATGAATTGCCGCAATAACTGGTTTTGAACATTTTTCAACACGCTCAAACGTAACTTGTCCAAGCTGTGCTAATTCTGTTGCTTGCTTCGCTTCAGTAACAGATGTAAATTCTTTAATATCTGCTCCTGCTGAGAAAAAACGTCCTTCACCGTGAATAACAACAACACGAATGTTATCATCCTTTTCCACTTGATCAATTAATTCAGTAACGTCATGCATAACTTGTGAAGACATCGCATTCGCTGGTGCGTGATTTAACGTCGCCACCGCGATATGATCTTCAACTCTTACAGATAGGAATTTCAACATGATCCCTCCCATTATTGACGATAACCACAAGCTGCAATAAGTAGCCCGTGTACCGTTTTTGAAAGTGCGACCAGATCATACTTATGATCGCTCATTACCCAATTGGTCACAACTTCATCTACTGTTCCAAAGATCATTTGTCTTGCCACGCGAACATTTAAATCTGCTTGAAATTCACCTTGTTTTATACCAGTCTCTAAAATCTCATCCATAACTTGTAAGTAGCCTTTTAATACTTCATTTATTTTAAGGCGCAAGTCTTGATTGGACTGCCTTAGCTCTAATTGCGTAACGATAGCAAGCGGATCATTTTGCGACAACAGCAAGAAGTGCGTTTCTACCAACATGAATAACTTCGATACAGCGCTTTCAATTCCTGCTGTTTTTTGACGAATTGTTTCGACAAATTCTCCCATCTTCTCTTGGAATAAGGATATTAATATATCTTCTTTATTTTTAAAATATAAATAAATCGTGCCATCAGCTACCCCAGCTTGCTTTGCGATTTTAGAAACTTGCGCTTGGTGGTACCCATTCTCCGCAATCACAATGACTGCCGCATCAATAATTTGATTGTATTTCGGTCTATTTTTCTTCACTTTACTGTCCCCTTCAAGAAGATGACTGAATGAATAGTCATTCATATTCTTATAATACTGACTATTTAGAAAAGTGTCAATCCTATTTTTTCAAAAAGAAAGGGCCTTAGCCCGTTTGCTCATCCTCATTCTTTCTCTTCTCTTCATCTATTAGAACACGGCGCAAAATTTTCCCTACTGTCGTTTTCGGCAATTCATCTCTAAACTCATATACTTTCGGAACTTTATAAGCCGCTAAATATTTACGTGCAAACTGATTTAATTCTTCCTCAGAGCATTCCGTACCTTCTTTTAACACAACAAATGCTTTAACTGTCTCTCCTCGGTACGGATCTGGAACTCCAATTGTCACTACTTCTTGCACTTTTTCATGCTCATATAATACTTCTTCAACTTCACGAGGATACACATTAAATCCACTCGCGACAATCATATCTTTCTTGCGATCTTTTACATAGAAGAACCCATCTTCATCCATGTAGCCAACATCACCTGTATGGAGCCAGCCATCTTGCAATACAGCCGCTGTTTCCTCTGGCTTATTCCAATATCCTTTCATAATTTGAGGGCCTTTCACTACAATTTCACCTATTTCTCCTGGCGGTAATGCCTCACCAGTTTCAAGCGACATAATAATTGCTTCTGTATCTGGCCACGGAACTCCGATGCTACCTGGCACTCGCTTTTCCCATAAAAAATTACTATGTGTAACCGGAGAGGATTCTGTTAAACCATATCCCTCTACTAGTTTACCACCTGTAACTTTTTCGAACTTTTCCTGTACTTCTACTGGCAGTGGTGCTGATCCACTAATACAAGCACGAATAGAAGAAATATCGTATTCTTTTAAAAGCGGACTATTTAAAAGAGCGATATAAATAGTTGGTGCCCCTGGAAACAATGTCACTTTATGCTTCTTAATCGCTTCAAAAACCATTTTCATATCAAACTTTGGAATAAGGACCATTTTGTATCCTTGCATAATACTTAAATTCATAACAGCTGTCATACCATAAACATGGAAAAATGGAAGAACCCCAAGAACGACTTCTTCTCCTTCTTTGCAATTATATAACCATTGAACTCCCATTAACGTGTTAGAGACGAGGTTTTTATGCGTTAACATAACTCCTTTCGGAAATCCGGTTGTTCCTCCTGTGTACTGTAAAAGAGCTAGATCATTTTCAGGATCACAAGGCACCTCAACATTCGTATTCACTTCTTTTTCTACTGAATTCCAAAGATGAATTGTTTCACTCTCTGATACTTTCACAACTAAATTCGATTGTTTTTTCTGCACAAATGGATACAATAGATTTTTAGGGAATGGTAAAAAGTCTGCAATACGAGTTACGATAATATGCTCAATTTTTGTAGCAGATTGAACATTCGTTACTCTTGGAAACACTAAATCGAGACAAAGAATTACTTTTGCTCCCGAGTCATGAAGCTGATATTCTAATTCCCTTTCTGTATACAGTGGATTGGTTTGTACTACGATACCTCCCGCAAGTAATGTACCGTAATAACCAATTACAGCTTGCGGACAATTCGGCAACATAATAGCAACTCGATCACCCTTTTCCACACCGAGTTTTTGAAGATAATTTGCAAACCGCTTCACCTTATCATGGAAGTCCGAAAACGTAATATCCTTCCCCAAAAAGTGAAGCGCTTTCTTTTCTGGGTAGCGAGAAGCCATCTGTTCTACATATCTATGAAGCGGCTGAATATCATAAGAAATCGTACTCGGAATTTCCTCTGGATAACTTTTCAACCATGATTTTTCCACCTTCATTCCCCCTTCAAATACATAAAAAATAAATGAATGTTCATTCATGATGGTTATTTTCATTATATTATAGTCACCATAGCGTTACAATCATAATATTCTGACTTTTGTATAACTATGCTTTACTTCATTAACTTCTTATTATATGTAGAAACTCTCTTAATCTTAAAAGAGTAAGAGAGTTTGTCATTAACTTAATCTTATAATTGTTAATACCGCTCCTGGGGTAGTTGTTGATAATGTTGCGACAGCTAACAAACCAAATAATTGCAAGCTAATAGCATCTCCTGCTGCAAGAGTTGTAATGATTGTTGCGCTAAATGATGTGGTCGCTACAGCAGGAGAATTGATTGTTCCGGCAAGTGGTGCTCCATTGATTGTAATCCGTGAACTAACTAATAATGAAGCCGTTATATTAATCGAATATGAAATATAGTAATTTCCAGCATTTGCAACCGTAAATACTGTATTTCCCCCGGAAACCGTAATACCTGGACCGATATTTTGATTATTCGGAAGCGGGACATTCGTTCCACCTAGAAGTACTGATATCGCTGTTCCTGACGTATTATTTGCAAATGCATATGTCGCCGTGATACTTGTACCTGTTGAACCTGTTGAACCCGTTGTTCCTGTTATTCCCGTCGCTCCCGTTGGACCTGTTGAACCCGTTGCTCCTGTTATTCCTGTCGCTCCTGTTGGACCTGTTGAACCCGTTGCTCCTGTTATTCCTGTCGCTCCTGTTGGACCCGTTGCTCCTGTCGCTCCCGTTGGACCCGTTGTTCCTGTTATTCCCGTCGCTCCCGTTGGACCCGTTGCTCCTGTTATTCCTGTCGCTCCTGTTGGACCTGTTGAACCCGTTGCTCCTGTTATTCCTGTCGCTCCCGTTGGACCTGTTGAACCCGTTGCTCCTGTTATTCCTGTCGCTCCCGTTGGACCTGTTGCCCCTGTATCGCCTGTTACTCCCGTCGCTCCCGTTGGGCCTATTGCTCCCGTTGGACCTGTGTCGCCTGTTACTCCTGTCGCCCCCGTTGGGCCTGTGCCACCTGTTGCCCCCGTCGGACCGGTTGGACCAACCTTAGGAACTGTCCCATCGCAACTAAAACAGCATGAATCAACATGTACACCATTTTGATTATTACACCCACAATATCCATTTACGTTATTGCTCCATGAAGACATGTTGATCACTTCCTTTACATTCGATCTTTTTAGCGCAATCACCGACTTAAAAAACACCTATCTAAATAACAAAGAAATACTTTGCCTAGTCGGGGATAAAACACAGATTTCCTCCATACATTCTAGTAATTATTACATGCGATTCACTCTCCTTTTGCTTGTACTTTCGCCTTATCTCCACAGACTATTAACAATACACATTACACTATCGTACACAGCCACTTTCCCATTTAAACTTTCCACATTCGCCAATATTTTTAGTAAAGAGGCTTATTCTTCATAAATAGCGACTATAATATATAAAAATCCGTATAATTCGTTATTTTTCGTCAAAATTTTAAAAATATATTGACACTTAAAATACCCTCATAGTATGATTTGGGTGTTGTAATTGATAACCATTTTCACTTATGGTACTAGTTACAAAAAACACTTAATTTGGGGGCAGAAGATGAAGAAAATTCTCAGTATTTTCATAGTAGTTCTTCTATTCGCTGTTGGATGCGGACAGCAAAAAGAGGAGAAAAAAGAAACAAAAGCGGACAATAAAAATCAAGCTATAACAATTAAACACGCTGAAGGGGAAACGAAGTTAGATAAACCAGCGAAAAAAGTAGTTGTACTTGAGTGGGTATATTCAGAAGACTTATTAGCACTTGGTGTTCAGCCAGTAGGGATGGCAGACATTAAGAATTATAATAAATGGGTAAATACAAAAACAAAACCAAGTAAAGATGTTGTAGATGTAGGGACACGTCAACAACCAAACTTAGAAGAAATTAGCCGTTTAAAACCAGACTTAATTATCACAGCTTCATTCCGTGGTAAAGCAATTAAAAATGAATTAGAGCAAATTGCACCAACAGTTATGTTTGATCCATCAACAAGCAATAATGATCACTTTGCTGAAATGACAGAAACATTTAAACAAATTGCAACAGCAGTTGGAAAAGAAGAAGAAGGTAAAAAAGTATTAGCTGATATGGATAAAGCATTCGCTGATGCAAAAGCAAAAATTGAGAAAGCAGACTTAAAAGATAAAAACATCGCAATGGCACAAGCATTTACTGCTAAAAACGTACCAACGTTCCGTATCTTAACTGACAATTCTTTAGCTTTACAAGTTACAAAAAAATTAGGTTTAACAAATACTTTTGAAGCAGGAAAATCTGAGCCAGATGGTTTCAAACAAACAACTGTAGAATCATTACAAAGTGTACAAGATTCAAACTTCATTTACATTGTAGCGGATGAAGATAACATTTTTGACACGCAACTAAAAGGCAACCCTGCTTGGGAAGAATTAAAGTTCAAAAAAGAAAACAAAATGTATAAATTAAAAGGCGACACTTGGATTTTCGGTGGTCCTGAGTCTGCAACATCTTTAGCAACACAAGTAGCAGATGTAATGACAGCGAAGAAGTGATTACACGATGAATAGCTTACAACATACACTTCGAGCAAGTCTTGTATTCGGAGGAGGAGCAGCTCTCTTGCTCCTCCTTTTCTTTATTCATATCGGACAAGGTCAAGCAAACATTTCCTATAGTATGATTATTGATGCTCTTATCTCACCGAACCAATCGCTAGAACATCAAACTTTAATCATGCTTCGATTACCTAGAGCTGTAATTGCCATTTTAGCTGGAGGTGCTCTTGCTGCATCAGGGGTTATTTTACAAACGTTAACGAAAAATCCACTTGCTGAATCCAGTACAATGGGTATTCACTCTGGCGCATATTTCTTTCTAGTAGCGGCTACAATTTTCTTACCGAAAGGCTTGCAAATTAATTCGCTTCTGTTCACATTTATCGGCGGTGCTATTACTGCTTTATTTGTATACCGTATTTCTGGTGGAAAAAAGGGAACCCCACTTAGAATGGCATTAGCTGGTATGGTCGTTACATTAATGCTCTCTGCCTTTACCGGAACGATGCAGCTTTTCTATGAAAATGAAACAGCTGGTTTATTTTTATGGGGAGCTGGATCTCTTATTCAAAATAACTGGGATGGCGTTCAATTTGCTTTTCCATTTATCATTATTTCTTTCCTAGTTTTACTATTTATATCTCGTAAACTCAACATTCTCTTACTTGGTGATGATGTTGCTGTTTCTCTTGGTGAAAAAACAGCAGTAACACGTCTTATCGCCTTCATTGCTGCAATCTTTTTAACAGCAGTAATTGTTACTGTTGTTGGACCAATTGGATTTGTCGGCTTAGTTGCACCTCATTTAATGCGCCTTATCGGATACCGTCAACACTTTACTCTTCTTCTCTCTTCTTTCTTATGGGGGGCAGTATTATTGCTTGGAGCAGATGTTGTCGGTAGATTAATAGATCCAACCGGTGCAGAACTTCCTGTTGGGGCAGTCACAGCAATGATTGGATCTCCTTGGCTTATTTACTTAGTTTATCGAATGATGAAGTCGAAACAATATATGAATGATAACGGTGCGAATGCAGCTGGAGCTAGTTCCCGCTATTACTCTTATAAAAAGGTAATCATTATATCTATCACACTTTGTATTGTGACGATTGCTCTTGGTGTTACAATCGGTAGTAACGCTTATATCGAAAGCATTACAAATGTTATATCAGGTCAATTAACACAATTTGACAAAAACATGATGATGAATCTTCGATTACCAAGAATGCTCGTTGCCGCTATTGCTGGTGCATGCCTTGCAATAAGTGGGCTTGTTTTCCAAGGTATACTACGAAACCCACTTGCCGATCCTTCTATTATTGGTATTTCATCGGGAGCTGGTGTCGGTGCTTTAACTGTTATGTATGTCTTTCCTGCACTTCCTGGTTTCTTCCTACCAATTGGTGCATTTATTGGTGGACTACTTGCAGTAGGAATTGTCCTCTTCTTCTCATGGAAATCAGGGTTTAGCCCCACAGCTCTTGCTTTAATAGGGATTGGTATTTCTGCACTTGGCTCAGCAATTATTCAAATCTTTATCGTTAGAGCCAATTTGAATGTTGCCGCTGCTTTAACATGGTTATCTGGCAGTACGTATGCAAGAGGGTGGAATCACTTAGAAAATATCATTCTATATCCATCTCTAATTCTTGTATTAATTATCTTTTTCTTAATAAAACAACTTGACGTTCTCGTACTGGGAGACGATTTAGCAACTGGACTTGGGCAACCAGTAAATAAAACACGTCTTGCTCTAATTGTGCTAGCGACACTACTTGCATCAGTAAATATCGCTGCTGTCGGTACAATTGCCTTTTTAGGCCTTGTCGCACCTCACTTAGCAAGAATTGTTGTTGGTATGAACCATCAAAGACTATTCGTTTGTTCAGCACTATTTGGAGCAATCCTTCTTTCTGTCGCTGACTTACTTGGACGTACAATCGCATATCCGAAAGAAATCCCTTCTGGCCTTGTCGTCGCTGTACTTGGAGCGCCTTATTTCTTATGGTTGATGAGGAAGAGTGGGAAGAAGGTTAATTAAAAGACGGCTTCATATATGTGAAGCCGTCTTTTCCTATTATGGCATAAAATTAGCATAGGCTTTGTACATAATATATATAACAAGTGAATACATGATTATATTGAACACACTTCGTTTTAAAGTTAACTTTCTCTTTAATTTCTTATCTTGTAATCTCAATTCTATTCCATTCGCTATTTTCAACCTACCTACTATTTGAAATAACTCTCTGTAATCATCAGCATTTCCCAATAATACGTATTCGTTATCATTTTTATACTTTATATGCAGAAACTCACTTCCACCTTTACGGTCTAATATTGTTTTCATATAAGCTACTTCATTCAATACACATACTTTTAAATCAACTTCATTATAATAACGATCCATAAAAAACACATACAACCGTTTATTTGTAACGATTAACACATTATTAATACCAAAGTTCATTGCAAGAACGCCTATCCCTAATGTCATGGCTGTGCCTGTCTGCCAATTTTTCACACGATGATTTTCGGCAAGCATACTATATAAAATCTCTTCGCTTCCCTGTAACTCTTCTTGTACAACCTCATAACAACGTTTCATTAAAATTGTTTTTGTTACAACTTCTTTTGTACGATCTATTTTCTTTTTATCTATTTTCTCATCATTTCTATAATCATCTACAAAATTATCGCTATACTGTAAGTTATTTAATTCCTGAAGTAACTTTTCTTTATTCATTCCTTTCCCCCCCCAGCAGCTTCTTCAATTTCTTTCTCCCTCTTGAAAGCCTACTATATACCGTATCTCGTGTCATACCGAATTCAAGCGCTATTTCTTGTACGCTATATTCATCTAAATACCTTTTTATAAAAATTTTCTTATCTTCTTCATTCAATTCTTTAATTAAAACGTAAAAATTATAATCTCGCTCTTCTTTTGTTAAATTGATATTTTTTCTATCTTCATATATTTCTTGCTGAAACTCTTGTAATTGATAAACCTTATTACTTTTTCGTTTATAATCAATGGCTTTAAACTTAGCGACAGATATAAGCCAGTTTCTAAACTTCCCACGATTTTCATCATAGCTACTAATGTTGTACCAAACGATTAATAAAATATCGTCAACACATTCATCCACTAACACCTTACTCTGTGCCGTATCTAAAACACTATGAACTACCTTATAAATTAAATCTCCATATCGATCAATTGCTGTATGTAATGCTAACATATCTTGTTTTCGAAGACCTTCTACTATTTCTATATCCTTCACCCTTATCACCACTCTTTATCCAATTCTTTATTCATTATATATACGAATGAGCACATTCGTTTCCTGACACTTTTACAAATATTTTCTAATTGTTTTCATATTGTAGCAATGCTTAAGTAATTATTTCTTATGGAACAGGGATTATACTATCTCTCACGAATTTAATCTATGAACAAAAATAGGAGGGATAACTATGTACCAAACAATTGAAGGCTTCTTGCAATCATGGACATACGAAGCAGAGTCTACTCAGAAAATGCTTGATTCATTAACCGATGCATCTTTATCACAAGAAATTGCACCTGGGCACTGGACGTTAGGTAGAGTTGCTTGGCACATCGTGACGGCAATTCCTGTTATACTATCTGGCACAGGGCTAAAGTTTGAAGGAGAATTGAAAGATTATCCTGTTCCAACTTCTGCAAAAACAATTGCAGATGAATACCGTAAAGTAAACGCGGCTTTTGTTGAAACACTTCAAAGTAAATGGACTGATAAAGACTTAGCTACTATTAATGACTTCTTTGGTCGCCCTATGCCGAATTCTATATTTCTAATGACACTCATTAATCATCAAAATCACCACCGCGGACAAATGACGGTTTTAATGCGACAAGCTGGCTTAACAGTTCCTGGCGTATATGGCCCCGCAAAAGAAGAATGGGCTGCGGCTGGAATGGAAGCTCCTAAAATGTAACGACAAAAAAGACAAGATGTTTACATATCTTGTCTTTTTCTGTAACTTGTTTCATGTGAAACTATTTTTTCTTAATGGTTGTTTTATGGAAAAGATAGGTTAAAATGAATACATATTACGAAGAGGAGTAACCAAATTGAATACAAAAAATAAAAAAATAGCTATGGGAACTATTTTACTAACTTCTATTATTGGAGTTATTAGTGTATCTCTTTATTTCACCTATTATGGTACCCCTTGGGGAAAACAAGTAGCAATTACGGACTCAAAAGAGTATATTACAAAATATTTTAATCTAGATGCAGAAGTCAAAAATACTTCTTACGATGCTAAAATGAATAGCTATGCAATCTCCTTTGAAACAAGTACCGACGGCGAGTTTACTATCGAATATAAAAGTCCTAATAACTTTAACATTTCTCCAGACGTGCAAAAGTATTTAAGCACACACTCTAAATTTACAGAGTAGTAACGAAGCGTACATATACAAAAAAGAGTTGGTGTAACGCCAACTCTTTTTCACATATTCTTATCATACAGTTATATCTTCCTTCTCTATATTTTTAATGCCGTAATACGCAATCACAACTCCAATTGCTGCGAGTGCTAGTTGAAGGGGAAGTAAAGTTGCTGTAGGAAACTCTGGGTTGGTATTCATTGCAATTGAGACAACGATAAGAGATGAAACAATTGTAGTTGGCACTGAACGTTTACGCATTCCGAAATATAATGGGATTAAACTCATCCCCGCAGTTGCAATGGCTAAAGGAACTAGTTTTATTCCTTCTTGCACCAATTGATCTACTGTGAATGAATTAGGAAGAATTGAAAAACAACTATCTATCCCAAAGAAGATTCCTACTACTAAAATGTTAGATACAATAACTGTTATAAATGTTACTATCGCTGTAATAGCCAACTTACTAGCCATCATTTTCTTTCGGTTAATGGGATAAGAAAACATGAGTAGTATTGTTTTATTTTTATATTCGCCAATTATTAACCTTGCTATTAATACACTACCAAAAATAATAAATGTTGCTCTTACTACTGTACTAGCCATTAACAAAATCATCTGCGGATCTCTTATTTCTGGATCTCCTTCTATTTGTGCAATGAAACTAACAAAGATTAATAATGCCAGTATAATAATATTTGCAATAACTGCTCCCCTCACATACCATCCAAACTTAAATTTCTTCAATTCTAACTTCATAAGACGTAGCATGATATTCCTCCTTCCTCCTTGGACTTAATCAATATAAATGACTCCTGTTTCACTTAAAATCTTCGCTTCATTTTTTGCATCACCAATCGTTCCTACTTTTATTTTGTCTGTATTTTTATCTTTCTTAAGTCCTTTTAAATCCACTATTACGTCAGCCGAATTACTTTTAGCCATAAGCTTCAATGATGTAGGGACACCTTTATACCGTACGCCAATATCCCCTGATTCTGTTTCTACAAATAATGATTTTCCTTCTGTCATATCTTTCAGTAATACTTCCCCAGATGTTGAATTGATGTTCATATTTTTATTTTTTACATTTTTTACATAATTATCTCCAGTAGTGGAAGTTATATTTACTTCTTGTAATGAACTATCTTTTAACATTAAATCTCCGCTTTCGGATGTAAATTCACCCTTCTCTGCCGATAACCCTGTAATCATTCCATCTCCAGATTTTCCTTTTGTCACGATGCTTTTTACTACTATATCTCTTATTTTCACATCACCCGATTTATTATTTACTACAATTTTATCTATTTCTTTCTTCGGAATAGCTATAGATATACTATTTTTCTTCCTAAACGTGAAACCATTAAAAAATCTGTTCATCTTTTGTTTTTGTTTAATCATAATTTTATTTTCATCATTTTCTATTTTGACAGGATCTATCTCTTTATCTACTTGTTCACCTTGAGCGGAAATTACTATTTTATTAGCGTCTTTACTTTTAAATTCAAGATTCCAATTTTCATTGTCTACTTCTATTTCTTTTATATTATTGATTTCAAAAGACTTTTCTTTCTTAAAATCTTTCCCCTGAAACACCTTAAAACCAAAAACCGCACTAGCAATTGTAATGAATAATATTGCAATTACTATTATTTTTTTCACCATTCATACCCCAGTTCGTTTTTTGTTTTAAGCTTGCTTCACGCCACATCGATCTTGTCGATTTTACGAAACGATAGATAACTAATGAAAATTCCTAATAAACAGAGCACGATTGGGATAGCTATAAAATCAAACATACTTACTTGACCGTTTCCAGGTCCAAAGTTACCACTAATCAGCATACCAATTATTACTGCCGAAGTAATCGTTGTCGGTGTCGATTTCTTTCTCATTCCAAAAAACAAAGGAATTAAACTTATACCAGATATCATAAATGCACTTATAATAGTACCTGGAACGATAGCTATTATTTCACCTATCGTAGCTGGTCTTTCAATCAGTCCCATCATTGGACTCACAAAATAAACAAGCAAACTAATAATGAAAGTCGCGATAATGGTACTCACAAAACAAAAACAAAAAACAATTGTTAATTTCGCACTCATTAGCATTTTCCTTTGAAGCGGATACATAAATGATAGTTGTATCGTTTTATTCTTATACTCATCAATTACTAAACGTGATAAAATGACCGAACTAAAAATAATGAATGTTATCCTAATAAAAATATTTACTAAAGCCATATTCTGTGTGAAGTCAGAGAAGAGCATGTCTTCCTCGGCTTTCATTCCCAATGCCATAAGGCTTACTGCAGCGAAAATTGCTATAATACAAATTGCTACCCCTTTAAAGTAACTAGATAATTTATGTTTCTTCCATTCGAGCTTCATTAATCTAAGCATACAAACCACTCCTCCATTCTTTATATAACTGTCTTTATGCAGCTAACATTCTAATTCCAGCAGTAACGAAGCTTAACATTCCTATCACTAGTAGAATTAACAACCATTTCCGCTCTGGTTTTCTATAATATAAAATTCCACTTATTAGCATTACGATAAATCCACTTACCAGGTTCAGCCACAGTCCATTAAGCATGAATACCTTCTCCATCCATTACATTTAAGAAATATTCTTCTAAGGAACTATGTTTCTTATTAATACTTTCAATTTCCACATCGTTCATAATAAGTGCTTTTGAAATGGCCTGCTGAGACGCTGACGTATCATACACACGAATCATGGTTCCACTCATTATTTTGTAGTTTTTTATACCAAGTTTATCTTCTAAAATATAAGCTGCACGTTTCACATCAGGAACAGTGATTTCAATGTACTCTGTTTGCTTTCCGTTAATACTCTTCATTGAAACTTCTTTTATTAGTTTTCCATTTTGAATCACACCAATTGTATCGGCCATTAGTTCCATCTCACCTAAAATATGACTAGAAACTAATAATGTAATACCGTATTCTTTGCAGAGCATTTTAAATAATTCTCGTAACTCTTTAATACCAATTGGATCTAAACCGTTAATTGGTTCATCTAAAATGAGCAATTCTGGCTTTGTCACGATTGCCCTTGCAATACCGAGTCGTTGTTTCATTCCTAATGAAAAATCTTTTACTTTTTTATTATCTATCCCTTGTAGTTTCACTAAATGTAAAGCATGGTCAATTGCATTTTTATCGTAGTAGCCCATATATTCACAATGCAGGTCTAAGTTTTCTTTCGCCGTTAATTTATCATAAAAGATTGGGTATTCAATAATTGTCCCCATTCTTTTTAATACTTCATAAGATGTATCTGTTAATTTCTCACCGAAGATTTCAATATCACCACTCGTCGGTTTTATTAAATTTGTAATCATTTTCATAATCGTTGTTTTACCAGCACCGTTTGGTCCTAAAAAACCGTAAATTTCTCCTTTTTTCACATGCATGTTAACACCGGAAATAACTTCTTTCCCTTTAAACACTTTCGTTAACTGGTTTGTTTTTAATATATATGTCATGTTACTTTCCCCTTTCGCAATACTCTATATTTCTATAATAGACAACGGAAATCTCTTTTTTCTTACCCGTTTCTTACAAATTCCTTACGCTGAAAAAAAGCTTGTAGAATCTACTGCTCTACAAGCTAAAACTGCATCTTTGTTAATACAATTGTAAAAATTGTTTTTTCATACGGTTTACTAGAAAGGTGAATTTTTCCGTCCATCGCTTCCACAAGCCGTTTCGTAATCGTTAATCCTAGACCGCTTCCTTGGTACAATCTATTTCTTGAATCTTCAAGTGTGTACATACGCTCAAATACTTTATCAATATGAGATTCATCAATCCCTTTTCCTTTATCCCATACGTCTATATACACACTCGTTTCATCATCTCTTAACGTCATACCAAGTGCCTTTCCATCGTCTCCATATGTAATCGCATTTGATATTAAATTATTCAATACCCTACCTAATACTTCTACATTTCCAAGTGCGTATATATTTCTTTCTGGTACATCAATATGAACCTGAAAACCTTTCGTCGTCACTAAATCATAAAAAGATAAAATCTTCTCGCGGCAAACTTCATTCATATTTACTTTTGTCATTTCAATTGCTTTGTCACCAGATTCTAATTTTGCCAAGTCAAAAAACTTATGAATTAACTCCATCACTTCTAGTGTTTTCGTATGCACTTTTTCAAGTAATATTTGTTGTTCTTCTTTATTTATCGTTTTATCCTTATTTAACATTTCTGTATATCCAAGAATAACTGTTAGTGGTGTTTTCAAGTCATGCGAAATATTTGAAAGCATTTTTCTCATCGAAATTTCTACTTTTGCATGATCTGCATTCGTTTTCTGTTTTGCATCTAATAATTGATTAATTGCCACTAATAATTTTTGCAATTCTAGATCATCTGTCATAACGAGTAACGTCTCGCCTGTTTTGTCATTTACAATACTTTCTAACTTTTCATATGTGTATCGTAAATTTTTACTACTATTTTTTCTCATTCTATATTGCATATAAATAACACATAACAATATAAAAATAATACCTATTAACAAATTGACCATATTACATCACTTCCAACTTATAGCCGATGCCCCATAACGTTTTAATATATTCTGGATTAGATGGATCACTTTCGATTTTCTCACGCAATCTTCTCATATGAACATTAATAACGTTATCATCACCGTAATACTCTTCATTCCAAACTAACGTATATATTTGCGCTTTTGTAAATACACGATTTTGGTTCTTTACGAATAGCTTTAAAATCTCAAATTCTTTTAAAGTAAGTTTGAGAGGCTTCCCGTTTTTTTCAACTGTAAAATTAATTGGATCAATTGTTAAATCACCAATTTGAATCATTTTTTCTATTGTTTCTGTAGCCGAGTATTTCGTAGACCTCCGAATACCTGCTTTTACACGTGCAGCCAATTCAATCATAGAAAACGGCTTACAAATGTAATCATCTGCTCCAAGTCCTAATCCAACAGCTTTATCAACATCTGTATCTTTTGCCGACATCATTAAAATCGGAACTGCACTTTTTTCACGAATGATTCGTACAACCTCTAAGCCATCTAGCTTTGGCATCATAATGTCAAGGATAATCAAATCAAATGAACCTTTTAAATATGTGTTCACACCTTCTTCTCCATCAGACGCAATTGTTACTTGAAAGCCCTCTTTTATTAAATACTTTTCCACCATCTCTTGAATTGAGATATCATCTTCAACTAATAAAATATGATGTGACATCTGTCTATCCCCTTTTTACAAACGTTAACAATCCAATTGTATCGTAACTACTACAGACTGGAAACAATTATATGAATTTTCAAACCAACTTCCCTTCCTTCCTTAACAATGATATGATGAAATTCACTACGATTGTTCATAATTAACTTTATATAAAGGAGACTTATCATGTCAGAGAATAAAAAAGTAAGCTTAGCTGATTTAATGCGCGAACAACTTGCTAAGAAAAAGCAAGGAAATGGAAATGGTCAAAATGCAAAAAATCAAAGCCAAGAAACGAAAAAATTACAAAACCAACAAACGAAGAAAACAAACAACCAACGTAGACGTACAGGTGTGTAAATGAACGGACAAAAACGTTCTAATATCGCGCCCGGTCTTGAAGTTGATATTGTATTAAAACAAGATCAACGAACAGGCAAATTAACACGTGGAATTGTAAAAGATATTTTAACAAAATCCCCTTCTCATCCGCATGGCATTAAAGTACGATTGCAGGACGGGCAAGTCGGTAGAGTACAAAATATCGTTCAATAAGAAAAGGAGCTCAAGTAAACTCGAGCTCCTTTTCTTTATTAACCTTTAATTTTCTCGATGAAAACTACTTTTAAGTAGTCTCCTTCTTTAAATTGATCAATGGTACGGAAATCTTCTGGTAAAGAATGTTCTTCTAATATTTTATATTTGCCATTCATTTCTTTAAAGGCTGTATCGATAAAGCCTTTAAACTTTTTCATATCGAATGCGCTACAATTTGTAGAAGCAACGATAATACCGTTATTTTCTGTAATAGCAATTGTTTCTTTTAATAAATTTTTATAATCTTTTGCTGCACTAAATGTATATTTTTTTGATCGGGCGAAGCTTGGAGGATCAAGTACGACCATATCAAATTTCATCTTTTTCTTCGCTGCATATTTGAAGTAAAGAAATACATCTTCTACAATAATATCTTGTGCTTCATAATCAACTTCATTGACACTAAACTGCTCAATTGTTTTACTTAAACTACGATTTGCAAGGTCAACACTCGTCGTTTTACTCGCTCCGCCCAGCGCTGCAAATACAGAGAAAGCACCTGTATAAGAGAACATATTTAACACTGTTCTTCCCTTTGCATATTTATCACGAATTTGTTTTCGCACGTTACGCTGATCTAAAAATACACCAACCATCGCTCCGTCATTTAAATATACAGCGAAGTTCACACCATTCTCTTTTACGATAAGCGGGAACTCACCGCGCTCTCCTGCTACGAAATCATCACCTTCAATGTATTTCCCTTTCGTATCAAAACGCTTTTTCTCATAAATGCCTTTAAAGTTTGCTACTTTTTGAAGAGCTGCTATAATCTCATCTCTGAAAGTGTAAATCCCTTCACTATACCAACTTACTACGTAGTAGCCGTCATAGTAATCAATAATTAATCCGCCAAGACCATCACCTTCACCATTCACCACACGGAATGCTGTCGTATCACTTGATTTATAAAATTGTTTTCGTTTATGTAAGGCAGATTTGATTTTACTTTCAAAGAAAGATTGATTAATTTGTTCACTCTCTTTTCTCGTTAAAATCCAGCCGTACCCTTTATTTTGTTTTCCATAATAACCTTTTCCGACAAAGTTGTTCTTCTCATCTACTACTTTGATGATTGTCCCTTCTTCACGAACATCGTTTAAATTTTGAATTGCATCTTTTAAAATAAGTGGGTATCCACTTTTAATTTCTTTTATAAATTTCGGTTTTATTTTTATAGTTACTTCTGATCGCATATAATAACTTCCTTTCCATTTGCATGCTTTCTCTATAGGAAGCATTTAAAAAACGAGCCTGAAAAAACAGCCTCGTTTCACTATACCATATTATTGCTTTGCTAGTACAACTCGCTCATTCTCGCACTTAACCGCCACATATTTACTACGTTTTGAAATGGAACTCTCACTGTCCAAAATAATAGAAAAAAATTATATATTTCACATTTACCATTGACATTGATAATGATTTTCATTATCATTTAATGTATATGAGTTCTTGAAAATATAGCTACATTTATAGGAGGAATAAACATGATTATTGTTACAAATACAGCTAAAATTACAAAGGGAAATGGACATAAATTAATTGAGCGTTTTAATAAAGTAGGTAAAGTTGAAACGATGCCAGGCTTTTTAGGTCTAGAAGTTCTTTTAACGCAAAATACCGTTGATTATGATGAAGTAACAATTAGCACTCGCTGGAATGCAAAAGAAGATTTCCAAGGTTGGACAAAGAGCGCCGCATTTAAAGATGCTCACTCACATCAAGGCGGGATGCCAGAATATATTCTTGATAATAAAATTGCTTACTATGATGTAAAAGTTGTACGTATGCCAATGGCTGCAGCACAGTAAATACAGTTCTTTTTTAAAGTATAGAATATGAGAAGCGTTATCTATCACTTCTCATATTCTATACTTTTTTCTTTAATTTCTTTTTACTAATTTTGCGTGTACAACTAGCCTTCCAGCCTCTGGATCAAGCGCATAGTCACAAGTAGAAAGTGTTACAATTTCATCATTAGCCGTCAATTCCGTATCCGTTTTGTACAGTGATTTTTCTTGAATTTCCTTTAAGAACGATGTATATGCTGCATCATTTTCAAAATCCGTTTCAATGTAATAAAAGTCCGTTGTTGTCGTGTATACTGAAAAAACTTCAACGTCGTATCCTTCAAATAATGTATCGTAATATAATTTACGATGGGACATGAAAAAGTCTTCGTCCAACATCTTTTTTAAACTACCAAACATAGAACCGTCTTTCATACGATGACCATATAAAATCGTATTGCGATTTCGAGATTTCACATCATTACGATGGTCCATAAAAATGCTGCCCGCTCTCATATCTTCACCTTTATAATTACGAAATAAATAGTACTCATTATCTTTTGCTTGAACGATTGGATAATTAATTTGTGTATTATCCATCGTAATCCATCCGACTATCTCTGGATTAATTTTCTGGAGATCCTGAAACTGTTTACGTACCTCTCCGTCTTCCGATTTTTCTTCCATTGGACTTCTTTTATAAATATGTTGTGCCTCAGCCATTACTTTACGATTTTCATAATAATCCATGAAAATCCCGCCCAACTCATACATTGAATAGAAAAAGATTCCTAAAAACGCAATTGTAAGTATGCGTTGAAAAAAAGAATTCTTTTTCCGTCCTTTCTTGCTATTCAAATTATCACCTCAAAACGGATTATGCTCAGCCTTTAGATTCCCATAGGTACCATGTACAATCCGGTATCTTCATCCTGCTTTACAATGACATCTACACCATATATTGCTTTAACCATTTCTTCTGTTATTACATCATTAGGATTACCTTTCGTAATGATCTCTCCATCTTTCATAACGATAATATGGTCGCTATAACGAATGGCTTGATTAATATCATGTAATACCATTACAATCGTTAGCCCATACACTTCATTTAACTCTTTCACTAACTCTAATATTTCTAGCTGATAGTAAATATCTAAATATGTTGTCGGTTCATCTAAGAAAAGCATTGGTGTATTTTGAGCTAATGTCATTGCGATCCAAACTCGCTGCCTCTCTCCACCAGATAAAGCATAGATTGGCTTATCACGCTTACTTTGTAAATTCGTACATACTAGTGCGCGCTCTATCGCTTCTCTATCTTCATCTGTTTGCGGAGAGAAAATATTTTTATATGGCATACGCCCAAAGCTTATTAGCTTTTCCACTGTAATATCTGCTGGAGCCTCATTTTGTTGATGGACAACTGCTAGCTTTCTAGCAAACTCTTTCGGTTTATATTCACTAATCGCTTTCCCATCAAGTATTACTTCTCCACTGCTAGGAACGTGATTTCTAGACATGACACTAAGTAATGTTGATTTCCCGCATCCATTCGGGCCGATGATTGTTGTAATTTTCCCAATTTCTATTTCACTACTAACAGACTTTAAACGATTTGTTACGTTATCGTATGAAAAGGTTACATTTTTAATTTCCATGAACTTTATCACTCTTTCTAAGCAAGAATATTAAGAATGGACCACCAATAACCGCCATAATTGTTGCTGCTGGAATTTCGTTAGGTGGCACAATTAACCTTCCAATCGTATCCGCCGTCAAAATTAATAACGCGCCTGCAAGAGCAGAAAATGGAATTAATACTTTATGGTCTGAACCGACTAATTGTCTTGAAATATGCGGAACTAGTAATCCTACAAAAGCAATAACACCTGCAATCGCTGTTGATACTGCCGCTAAGAGTACTGCAATGGCAGAAATAATAAGACGAACTCTCGTCACGTGCAAGCCTAAGTTTTTCGCAGTCTTATCTTGTAGCGATAATAAGTTACACCAAGCTCCTACGAACAGAGCAAGAATAAGACCAATCGTTCCATAAGTCACCATTATTTCTACATCGCCCCACGTCTTCATTGTTATGTTAGAAGTCGTCGTTTGCTTAATACTCTTAATAAAATACCCACAAATCGTAACGAATGATTCATTTAATCCAGTAAACATCGCATTAATGGCAATACCAATTAAAATAATGCGAAGCGGGCTTAACCCTGACTTCCATGAAAACGAATAAACGAGATAACACGCAAACGCACCACCTAAAAAGGCGAATACGGGTGTCCAGAAAAAGAATTGCGGGAACAATGTAATAATAACGAGTGTCATAAAACTAGCTCCTGAAGATATACCGATTACCCCAGCATCAGCGAGTGGATTCTTCATAACAGCTTGAAAAAGCACCCCTGAAACAGCAAGAGCCGCTCCAGTGAACAGCGCAATAATAATACGCGGGAAACGTAAATCTTTAATGACTTCAACATCTTCATTCCCACCTGTAAATATCCCTTGCACAAGTTCAACAATACCTACTTCTAAACTCCCTTTCATCGCTGACAATGATGTCATAACAATGAGCAATGCAGTAACAATGAGGAAACTCCAAGTTTTTTTATTCATTCTGCTCTTCCTTTATATTAAAATGCATCACGGATACATCATTTTTTTCAATTCATCTAACGCTTCAATTGCTGCTAAATTGCCTGTCGTTCCAAATAAACGCTCTTCTAAATCGTAAACACGGTTATTTTTAACCGCAGCAAAGTGTTTCCAAATGTCATTTGTTTTAAATTCTTTATCAAACATTTTTACAACTTCATCAGGCATACCATGAGCTGCTCGTAAAATAATATCTGGATCAGCTTTCTTTAAATACTCTGTATTAGAAGCTAAATATTCTACTTGTTCACCTTGTACAATATTTTTACCACCTAGTTGTTTCACTAAATCTCCAATATAAGAATGCTCTGTTGCTACTAAATAACTGCCCGGCACACCTAATAATATAAGCACTGTCGGTTCTTTCTTTCCTTTTACTTCCTTTTGAATGCTAGCAACCTTTTTATCTAACTTAGTTACTACTGCTTCAGCCTGCTTTTCACGTCCATATTTCTTACCTAAATCGCTAATAGAACTTTGCATATTTTTTAAACTCGTTAAATCTAAAAAGTTTGCTTTCATACCCACACCATCAATAACTGGCTTTAATTCATATTCAAGTGTTGTCACAGATAACACTTCTGAAGGCTTTAATGACTTTACCTTTTCCATATCTGGACTCATTGGATTCCCAACTTCAGGTAAACCTTTATATCGCTTCGGTAAAGTTTTAGAACTTGTTGGAACGCCGACTAAATCTACTTCTAACGCATCCATAATTTCAGTAACAGCCACTGTTGTTGCAACAACGCGCTCTTTACTCTCACTCTTTACCTGCTTTGCTGTTTCTTTTTTTGGTGATGAGCACCCGGCTATACTCATTAACAAAATGATAGCCATTAGTACACTTACGATTTTCTTCACTCTCAATCACCACTCCCTTCCATACAATATGAAACAAGTCTTGATGCACGCGAACATGCATCAAGACTCCAAAAATTACAATCTACCTGCTCTATATTTACGAACTAGTAAAGCAAGTGAACCTAGCAGTAACACCATGTATAAACCAAGTTGTGCTGTATCTGCAGTTTTTGAGTTTTTCTCTTTTTTTGAATCATTTTTTGTATCTTCTTTTTTCTTCTGATCATCTGCATTTCGGTTAAAATCAGGAGTACCTACTGTTTTTACATTATCTACTTTCGGTGTAGTCACTGGATTTTTCGGTTCATTTTTCGGTTCCTCTTTAATAGTTCCTAACGCGCCGATATTATTTGTATCAAATTGAATTTGTACATCGTAGAAATGATGGTAGTTCATCTCATCGATATCTACCTTTACTTTTGCGTTTAATTTTTTAAATAGATCTTCTACTTCAAACTGTACTACTCGCGTATTTGCATTTTTATCTTCGCTTACTACTTTCGCATCAGCGAATAGTTCCTTGTTTTCCGTTTGGAATTTCGTAATCCACGCACTATTTTTCAGCGTCATCTCAATGTATTTTTTACCATCTTTTACGATTAATTTCGCTGGATTTACAACATAGTCATTCATCTTTGAAATCTCATCTGTTTTATCTTTTAATACTTTAAATGTAATATCATATTGGCCATCTACTAAATTTTTCGGATCAACTATTACTTTCGGGTTATTATTTCCACCTTGGTTGTCATTTCCACCTTGGTTTCCATTCCCGCCTTGGTTGTCATTTCCACCTTGGTTGTCATTCCCGCCTTGGTTGTCGTTTCCTCCTTGGTTCCCTAAAGCTTTAATACTGTCTTGATCAAATACAAATTGAACATCGTAGAAATGGTGATAATTCATTGAATCAATATCTACTTTTACTTTTGCATTTAATTTTTTAGACAAATCGTTTACTTCTACTTCTACTACTCTTGTATTTTGTTCTTTATTTTCACTTAACACTTTTGCATTAACGAAAGAACCATTCTTCTCAAATTCAAATTTCGTAATCCATGTACTATTTGTTAATGTAAACGATACGTATTTCTTACCATCTTTTACTTTTAATACACCTGGGCTTTTTGTGTATGTGTTCATCATTGAGATTTCATCTGTTTGATCTTTTAACACTTTAAAGCCAATGCTGTATTCACCATCTTTAAGAGCTTTTGGATCAATTGTTGTGTTATTATCTTGGTTGTCGTTTCCTCCTTGGTTGTTATTTCCGCCTTGGTTGTCGTTTCCTCCTTGGTTGTTATTTCCGCCTTGGTTGTCGTTTCCTCCTTGGTTATCTAACGGCTTAATGCTACCTTTATCAAATGCAAATTGAATATCGTAAAAATGGTGATAATTCATTGAATCGATATCTACTTTTACTTTTGCATTTAACTTTTTCGATAAATCTGGTACTTCTACTTCCACTACGCGTGTATCAGCTTTTTTATCTTCACTTATTACTTTCGCATCAACAAACGAACCATTTTTCTCAAATTCAAATTTTGTAATCCAAGAACTGTTCGTTAACGTAAATGATACATACTTCTTACCATCTTTTACTTTTAGCACACCTGGACTTTTTGTATATGTGTTCATCATTGAAATTTCGTCTGTTTGATCTTTTAATGCTTTAAAATTGATGCTGTATTCACCATCTTTAATTGTTTCAGCATCTGGTTTTTTATTTTCATCTGGTTTTTCTGCTTCCGGTTTTTCTACTTCTGGTTTTTCTGCTTCTGGTTTTTCTACTTCCGGTTTTTCTACTTCTGGTTTTTCTACTTCCGGTTTTTCTACTTCTGGTTTTTCTACTTCCGGTTTTTCTACTTCTGGTTGTTTCTCTTCATTTTTAATTTGTTCAAGTTTATCTTGTTCAAATAAAAGTTGTACATCATGCGTTTGCTTATAATTTCTTGATGCCATTTCGATAAATACTTTTGTATTTAGTTTTTTAGATAAATCGTTTACTTCAAACTCTACTACTCTTGTATCTTTTTCCTTATCCTCACTCACTACTTTTGCATCAACAAATGCGCCATCTTTTTCCGTTTGGAAATTTTTAATTAATGAGCTACTTTTTAGTGTTACAATTGCTTTTTTCTTACCGTTTTCTACTTTTAATACTCCTGGATTTACCATGTAAGTATTCATCTTAGATTCTTCATCTGTTTGATCTTTTAATACTTTAAATGGAATGCTGTACGCACCATCTGTAATTGTGTTAGAATTTGGTTGTTGATCTGGGTCAAGCTTTTGGTCGGGCTTCTGACCTGGATCGGTAGTTTCATTTGGATCTGGCTTATTAGCTGGGTCCTCTTTTTCATTTGGTTTTTCTACATGAATTGGTGTAATGCTATTTTGATCAAATGCAATACGAACGTCGTACTCATGATGATAATTTAAAAAATCAATATCTACTTTTACTTTTGCATTTAATACCTTCTCTACATCTTCTACATCAAATTCTACTACTCTTGTGTCTTTTTCTTTATCTTCACTAATTACATTTGTCGCAACTAGCTTACCTGCTTTTTCTGTTTCAAACTTCGTAATCCATGAACTATTCGTTAATGTAAAGGATACTTTCTTTTTCCCATCCTTCACTTTTAAAGTTCCCGGGCTTACTGAATATTGATTCATCATCGATTCTTCATCTGATGTATCTTTTAAAACTTTGAAGCCAATTGAATATTCACCGTCAGCCAACTTGGTAGCTGCTTGAACTGCAAGTGGTTGTAATGTTGATACGAATGTAAATATCATTAAAAACATAGCAACAATAATTTTTGTATACCTGTTCAATGGAACGACTCTCCCTTTTGAAAATTATTTAATACTGTTCCCATCAAATACAAAGCGAATATCATACGAAGCATTATAATTAATAATTGGAATATTAATTTTCACCTTGCCATTTAGTTTTTTTGACAAGTCAGCAACTTCAAATTCTACAACTCTAGTATTATCTTTTTTGTTTTCACTTAACACGGTTGTTTCTACAAATTGACCATCTTTTTCTACTTGGAAACTTTTAATAGAAGCACTATCTTTCACTTTAAATGAAACATATTGTTTTCCATTTTTAACTGTTAATGTTGCTGGGCTTTCAAAATAACTATTCATTCTAGACGATTCATCTTTATCGCCTTTCCATACAGTAAAAGCAATATTATATTTTCCATCAGCTAGTTTTGTAGCAGCCTTTGCATCTTGTAAACCTAGTGTTGCGATAAACGTAAATAAAACAGCAAATACGGCAATAATCATTTTAAATTGTTTAAACATATATTCATCACCCTTCAAAAGATTTATTTACTCAATTTCACTTTACGAATTAAGAAAGCACCTGAAATAAGAATTAACGCTGTAAACAATCCAATACGTGCTTCATCGCCTGTTTTTGGGTTATCTGTTTTTTCAGCTTTTCCATTTTCATTTTTTGTTTCTTTGTTCGCTTCTTTAGCTGTTTCCTTACTCTCTACTTTTGTTTTCTCTTCTTTTACTTGTGTATCTGTTTTCGCTTGATCATTATTTTTTGTTGTAGCAGCTACGCCGTTATCGCCACCTACAGCTTTTACATTTGCATCAAAAGCAAAACGAATTATGTAGTGGTGGTCATAGTTTGCATTTGGTACAACAACATGAATTTTTACAGCTGCTGGTTTGGATAAATCATCTACTTTAAACTCTACTGTTCTTTTATCTGCCGATTCATCTTTACTAACAACTTTCGCATCAACAAAATTCCCGTTCTCTGGTGCTTTAAATTCTGTAATCCAAGCACTATGATTCATCGGAACTTGTACTCTCATCTCACCGTTTTTCACTATTAATTTTGCTGGCTTTTCAAAATAGTCATTTGCCATTGAAGCTGAATCATTTTCCGCTTTTTGAATTACGTAATTAATATCGTAAGTACCATCAGCTAGTTTTGCTGAAGCATTCCCGTATGGCATTACAAGAAAAGCTAGCATACATACGAACGTTATAATAAAAGCGGGTAATACAGAAACCTTTTTCATTTTTCTTGTTTCCTCCTTTGTTATCTTTCACTTCACTTTTTGAAAATGATAATTATTCTCAATTTATAAGAAAAAAAATAATCTCTTCTACCTATTATTTAATTAGCATTCTTTTATGTAATATAAGCATTATTGATTATCATTCTCATTGAATGTTAAAAATAATATCTCACCCTATTCCTTATATGAAGGCATAGAAACTGAGAAAAAATTTCAAAACTTATTTATTGATTATCATTCTCAATATAAATCAAAAAAAATAAACTATCTCTTCTCCTCTTCTTTCACCTCTTCCCCCTAACAACACTTTAGTTATAGAAAACCCTTTTCCCTCACTTCCCTTCCAATATTTCCACAACTAAGTCAATCTTAGCCTACTCATAAATTTTTTGTCAACTATATTACGTATAAAATTTTTAATATCTGAATTTCTCTATATGTGGCTTTTTCTACAAAAAAAGAGACTTTCTATTATAGAAAGCCTCTTTTCTCTATTTTTCTACAGCAATTTCCTGTTTTTGAAACTTAGAAACTATATAACCAAATCCTATACCGATTATGCCTGGAACTAACCAACCAATTCCTACACTATATAATGGAATCTTATCTAAAATAGGTGCTAGCGCTGCAATTTGAAGGTTTGCATTGTGTAACCCATCAAAGAAACTTATTGCAAATGCTCCTACAATCCCGCCCACATACATCGCTAATGGAAGACGAACGTAGTTTTCAACAAGTGATAATACGATAAGTACGATTCCAATTGGATAAATGGCGATTAAGATTGGTAATGCTAATGCATTTAACTGAGTTAACCCAAGGTTTGCTACCATAAATGCTAATACACAGAAAATAAAAACGACTTTTTGATAAGAAAGCTTTGGTAATAAGGAAGAGAAGTAATCACCACAAGCTGCAACAATACCTACAGAAGTTGTTAAACATGCTGCTGTAATTGCGATCCCTAGTAATAAAGTTCCGTAGCTACCAAATAAATGATTCACGACATTTGTTAAAATAATTCCTCCGTTTGCGCCCATTCCAAGCGATACACTAGAAGCTCCAAGATACGCAAGCGCTAAATATACAAGTAGTAAACCAAGTGCTGCAATAAATCCTGCAAAGATTGTTACTTTTGCAATACTATTTTTATTTGTAATGCCTTTTTCTTTTAACGCATGAATTACAACATTTCCGAAAACAAGTGCTGCAAGTCCATCTAAAGTTAAATATCCATCAATAAATCCTTTGAAGAGAGGAGCACTATACGCTTCTGTCGGTGCACCAAATTCTCCAATTGGTGTAATAAGTGCTTTACCTACGATAATTGCAATAACTGCTAATAATATTGGAGTTAGTACTTTACCAATACGCCCCACTAATTTCGAAGGATTTAAAGCTAAATAGAAAGTGACTGCAAAGAAAATAAGTGTAAAGATAACAAGTGGATATGACTGACCAGCTATCTCACTTGGTAAAAACGGTGCAACACTCATCTCATAAGCTACTGTTCCTGTACGCGGCACACTTACGAATACGCCTAAACATAAATAAATTGCAGTGATAAAAACAAGTGCGAATATAGGATGTACACGTCCTGCTAGCTCATTAATATCTCCCTTTAAAGCTATAACAATTACTCCTAATAAAGGTAGTCCAACCCCTGTTACGATAAAACCAAACAGCGCGATCCATACGTCCGTTCCAGCACCTTGCCCTAACGCTGGTGGAAAAATCATATTGCCTGCACCAAAAAACAGTGCAAATAACATTAAACTTATTGCAAACATCTCTGAAAACTTTAAAGATGATTTCATTTCTACTAACCTCCTAAAATAATTAATTGACAAAATATTCTGATTTTAAATCCGTCACATATCCTCTTTCAAGCATACTTCCCCGTAAAAGAACGCAAAAAACACCCGTCCCTAACAAAGGGACGAGTGTTGAAATCGTGGTTCCACCCTTATTCTAATAAAATGAATTTATAGCAAAATAAGCTCATTTTATAGCTCGTGTAAATTGATAACGGTTTTATCCGTCAAGAATTACAATGCATCATGTATGCAGTTCACTCTTGAAGTTTAGAGGTGGTAAGCTTGTCTTTTCGTATTAGGAAGCTCACAGCCTAAGGCTCCCCTCTCTGAGAATCGTAAAATACAACTCATGTCCTCATCATTACTTTTATAAAATATCTTGTCGAAACTTGTTGTTTTTTATTATATGGGCTATTTTTTAAAAAATCAATAGTTTTATTTTTTCTGACAAAAAAATATAGGGAGAAAATTTTTCCTCCCTATAACTGCCCTCTTAATATCTCTAATTCCTCAGTTGCAATGTTCCGCCATTTTCCTACTCCAAGCTCATTTAGCTCTATATTCATAATGCGCACTCGCTTTAGCTTTATTACAGTAAATCCGAAAGCACGACTCATTCTACGAATTTGCCTGTTCATTCCTTGCGTTAAAACGATACGAAATGTTGATTGATCGACTCTCGTCACTTTGCACGGCTTCGTCATACCATCTTTAATCTTTACACCGCTGGACATCTCATCAATAAACCAGTCCGTAAAAGGTTTATCGACTGTGACAACATATTCTTTCTCGTGTTCGTGATCACCGTGTAAAATTTGATTGGCAATCGCGCCATCATTCGTTAATAAAATAAGTCCTTCTGATGCTTTATCTAATCGCCCAACTGGAAAGATTCGCTCTGGGTAATTGATATAATCAATAATATTATCTTCAATATGATCAGCTGCTGTACAAGTAATTCCGACTGGTTTATGGAATGCGATATACACCTTTTCTTTCTCTTCTTTCGCAATAACCTGTCCATCAATCGTTACAACATCACCATCGCTCACAAGTGCACCGTGCGTACATATTTCGCCATTAATAGCCACGCGTCCAGCTTTAATAAGGCGGTCTGTTTCACGTCTTGAGCATGATTTTGCTTCGCTTATGTATTGGTTGATTTTCATGTTTTATTCCTTTTCATATATAATAAAAACGTCAATCTATGGCAATATCATTATGCCACGATTGACGCTTTTTCACTTCGCAAAAACAACTAAATAAATAACCCCAATCACCAAAAATATTCCACAACAAGCTAACAATACTTTTGCAAGTTTGTCCATAAACATATAATGGTTTCCCCTTTGTTTCGTTGTTTGCTATTTTAATTCGACAACTGTTACGCCTAGGCCTCCCTCGCCCATGTCACCGTAACGGTAATTCTTCACGCCGCGATGCTTCTTCAAGTAATCTTGTACACCTTGGCGAAGCGCTCCTGTTCCTTTACCGTGAATGATTGATACACGAGGATAACTTGCAAGCTGGGCATCGTCTAAATATTTTTCAACGCGCATCATTGCATCTTCATAACGTTCACCGCGAAGATCAAGTTCCAATGAAACGTGGTAATCTCTACCCTTCACACTTGCGACTGCTTTTTTCTCTGTTTGCTTCGGTGTGTTAATGTATTCCATGTTAGATTCTTTTACTTTCATCTTCAGAATACCGATTTGTACGCTCCACTCTGTATCACTTACTTTTTCAAGTAATTGACCCTTTTGACCGAACGTTAATACTTTTACTTCATCACCTGCGCGTAACTGTTGTTTCGGCGCAGTGTTTTTCACGTTTACTTTTTGTTTCTTCACAAGCTCTGGCGCTGTTCCTTCTAGACGGCTCTTCGCTTCAATAAGCTCATGGTCTTTCACATTTACAAGCTGTGCTTTACGCAATTGACGAAGTTCTTGAATAATACCTTCTGCTTCTTTCTTCGCAGCTTCGACTTTTTCTTCCCCTTCTTTTTGCGCTTTTAATAATTTTTCATCACGCTCATCGTTAAACTCAATAATTTGACGTTGCAACTCACGATGAAGTTTCTCAGATTGTTTGCGAAGTGCCTCTGCTTCGTTCCAGTCACGCTCTGCGTTCTTCTGGCTTTCTTCTAACTTCGCAATCATATTTTCAATTTTATTTGTATCTGTACTAATGTGGTTACGTGCTTGGTCAATAACGCGATCAGATAATCCAAGGCGCTTCGAAATTTCAAAGGCGTTACTGCGACCTGGTACACCGATTAATAACTTATAAGTTGGACTTAATGTATTTACATCAAACTCAACACTCGCATTAATAACTTGCTCACGGTTATATCCGTACGCTTTTAATTCTGGGTAATGCGTCGTAGCAACAACGCGAGCACCGCGGTTACATACCTCATCTAAAATCGAAATTGCTAGTGCAGCACCTTCTTGCGGGTCTGTTCCAGCACCTAATTCATCAAATAAAACTAAGCTTTCAAAATCAGCTTTTTCTAAAATATCTACAATGTTCACCATATGTGAGGAGAACGTACTTAAGCTTTGTTCAATCGACTGCTCATCACCGATATCAGCAAAGATATTTTTAAATACACAAATCTCTGACTCATCCATTACTGGAATGTGAAGACCAGATTGCGCCATTAATACACAAATACCAACTGTTTTCAGCGTAACTGTTTTACCACCTGTATTCGGTCCTGTAATAACAATTGTTGTGAAATCTTTACCTAGCATAATGTTATTTGGCACAATAATTTCTGGATCGATTAGCGGATGACGAGCTTGTCTTAAATCCATATAACGCTCGTTATTTACAATTGGTTTCGTTGCTTTAATTCGTTTCGCATAAAAAGCTTTCGCAAAGATGAAATCAAGATTTGCAACTACTTCTACGTTTGATAAAACGATATCGGCTTCTGCTGCCACTTCTTCTGTTAACATTAATAAGATGCGTTCAATTTCTTGTTTTTCTTTCACTCGTGCTTCTTGTAGTGCATTATTTAATTCTACAATTACTTGTGGTTCAATAAATAACGTTTGTCCAGAAGCAGATTGATCGTGAACAATACCGCCATATACGCCGCGGTATTCTTGCTTTACTGGGATTACGTAACGTTCGTTACGAATCGTTACAATCGAGTCAGACAGCATCTTTTGTGCGTTTGAAGAACGCGTCATATTTTCTAACTTTTCACGAATACGGCTTTCCGCAGTACGAATTTGAGTACGAATACCACGCAGTTTATCACTCGCGCTATCGACTACTTCACCGCCATCACCGATGCAATTTGTAATTTTCTTTTCTAAATCATATAAAGATACAATTTGAGCGACGTGAGTTTCTAAAATCGGAAGCTCGACACCGTTATCAGCCATATCTTCAATGAAACGTTTCATATTACGACTACCATACATCGTATTCGCAATATCAAGTAGTTCATTAGGGCTTAACATACTTCCAATCTTTGCACGCTTCACATTTGAGCGAATATCCGTAATGCCACCTAATGGTGCACTACCTTTTAAACGAATGACTTTCGCTGCTTCATCCGTTGTATCTTGCATTTCTACAATTTCTTCAAAATCAGTGCTCGGCACTAAATTCTTCACTTTATCACGGCCAAGTGAAGAGGCTGTATGTTCAAGTAATTGTTCTTTTACTTTATTGTATTCTAATACACGCAACGTTCTTTCTAACATGTTGCAGGTCCCCCTTGTGTTACTTATTACGTTTAATATAGTCTAATAAACGTTCAATATCCCATGTGTTAATCACGTTATCTTTTTGAATCCAACCTTTACGTGCTGCAGCTACACCTGTTTCCATATCTTCTAACATTTCAAGTGTATGAGCATCCGTATTAATCGCTACTTTTACACCAGCATCTTGTGCTTGTTTTAATAATTTCGCGCTTAAATCTAGACGGTTCGGATTCGCATTTAATTCTAAAACTGTATTTGTCTCTTTTGCGAGTTCAATTAATAAATCTGTATCTACATCATAACCCTCACGGCGCCCGAGAAGACGTCCTGTCGGATGGGCAATCATTGTGACATGTTTATTCTCAAGTGCAGTACGCAGACGTTTCATAATCGTTTCACGGTCTTGTGAGAAGCTAGAGTGAATCGCTCCAATGACATAGTCTAATTCTTCTAATACTTCATCATCAAAATCAAGCGAGGCATCTGGTAAAATGTCCATTTCAATTCCGCGTAAAATTGTAATGTCTGGATACTTTTCATTCATACGTTCAATTTCTTTCGCTTGCTCACGAAGACGCTCTTTCGTTAAACCATTCGCTACTTTCAAGTATTGCGAGTGATCAGTAATCGCCATAAACTTGTATCCACGAGCACGGCACGCTTGTACCATTTCTTCAATAGAAAAAGCACCGTCACTCCAAGTTGTATGCATATGTAAATCACCTTGTATATCGGAAAACTGAATTAAGTTTGGATACTCTTTAATTAATTCAATTTCTTTTCCATCTTCACGCACTTCTGGCGGAATAAATGGCAGACCGAAATGAGCGAAGAAGTCTTCTTCAGTCTCAAATGTTTTCACTTCACCTGTTTCCAAGTTCTCTACACCGTACTCACTAATTTTCTCGCCTTTATCTTTTGCGATTTGACGCATTTTTACGTTATGGTCCTTTGATCCTGTGAAATGGTGAAGAGTTGTAATAAACTCTTCTGGTTTTACTAAACGAAAATCAATTGAAATATCATATTCATATTGAAGACGGACAGAAACTTTCGTATCTCCACTCGCGATTACTTCAATCATGTTATCGAATTGTAGTAAATGCTCACGTACCGCTGCTGGTTCTGTCGTTGCAATGATAAAATCTAAATCTTTCACTGTCTCACGAACACGGCGTAAGCTACCAGCGCGAGAGAAACGAATTACTTCAGCAATATTCGACAATTTCTCCTCTATTTCCCCGGCAATAGGCAATACCTTCGCAATTGGTAAACGCTCTGGACGAGAGCCTACTTGATCGATTGCTTCTAATATTTTCTCTTCTGTCTTCTTACCGAAACCTGCTAAAGCCTGTACTTTATTTTCCTCACAAACAGCTTTTAGCGATTCCATATCAACAACACCAAGTTCTTTATATAACTTAGCCACCTTTTTACCACCAAGTCCTGGTAGTTTTAATAACGGCAATAAGCTACTTGGTACTTCTTTCTCAAGTTCTTGCAATACTTCAGATGTTCCCGATTCTATATATTCTTGAATAACGGCTGCTGTTCCTTTTCCGATTCCTGGAATCTTTGTGAAATCTTCAATTTCAGAAAGACTACGATCGTCACTTTCTAATGCTGCTGCCGCTTTACGAAATGCAGATATTTTAAATGGATTCGCACCCTTTAGTTCCATAAAAAGCCCGATTGTCTCTAATAATTTGATAACTTGTTTTTTATTTACTTTCATCATTGCCCCGCCTTTCTTTCATAGAAAAAAACTTCTCTTTCCGAAAAAAGAGAAGTTATACTCTGCTACCTGTCTGCCATAGTTCCTTCACCTTTTCAGATAGAATCGGTGTATCGTCTACAATTATTTTGCTAATTGATGATTTTTGTAATGGTGTTTGTACTTGTTCAATCGGAAGAATATTTCCAATGATAATTAAGACAAACAAAATAATATATACTTCTAAAAATCCGAGGATTGCCCCCGCAAACGCATTTACTTGCTTTAAAACCGGTATTTCTGCAAACATATTTAACAAATTACCAAGTAATGAAAGTGCAATTTTAGTGATAATAAACAATATGATAAACGCAAGCGCTTGATAAAATACTGTCTCAATATTATTTGCATCAATCCATTCTGGAACAGATACGTTTTTATCAAATGGATACGGAATAAATTTCGCAAGTGCTGGCGCTAAATCTTTACAGTACCAGTATGCAACAAGGTATGCGATAATAAAGCTTGTTAACTTTACAAGTTGCAGAATAAACCCTCTGCGTAAGCCGAGGAAAAATCCCATAACAAGCAGTAAAATGATAATAATATCAATCATGTTATTCCATTCCTTTTTTTGTCATACTTTCTTTCAATTTCTCATGTTCTTCTTTTAATTTTATGTAATCGTGTATGACGTTTACCGCCGTCAATACCGCTAGTCTACTCGTGTCAAGCGAAGGATTCTTGGCATTGAGTTCGCGCATTTTATCATCCACAATCGCTGCTACCATGCGGATATGACTTGTACTTTCATCGCCAACAACTGAATATTGCTGACCATAGATTTCTACATTAATTCGACTTTTCTTTCCCTTTTGTTGTGACAACTCACCGGCCTCCAATCACGTACAGAATCCTAAAGTTTATCATACCATGAACCTTCATAATATGGAAACAGAAAGAACAATCCGATATGATAAAAATAACAATATAAAAAAAGGGGCGACCATTATGTCAAATTCTATCGTAATTCAAACAAATTCTACAGTAATTGAAGACATGAAACAACAATATAAACATTCGCTTAGCCCAAAAATTCCACAAGGCGGAATCTTCATGGCAAAGGTACCATCTTGCACAATTACAGCGTATAAATCTGGAAAAGTAATGTTCCAAGGAGGCCGCGCTGAAGCAGAAGCTTCTCGTTGGCAAACTGTCTCTCAAACACCGAAAACAGCTGTAAAAAAATCTGTCGATTCCCATCGTTATGCGCCGCCCGCTTCCATCGGTACAATGTCTATTGTAGGGTCTGATGAAGTTGGTACGGGAGATTTCTTTGGACCGATGACAGTCGTTGCTGTATATGTGGATGCAAAGCAAATTCCACTACTAAAAGAACTTGGTGTAAAAGACTCTAAAAACTTAAATGACGATCAAATTACTGCCATTGCGAAACAACTTCTACACGTTGTTCCTTACAGCTCCCTTGTCCTTCATAATGAAAAATATAACGAGCTATTTGATAAAGGAAACAACCAAGGTAAGTTAAAAGCTTTACTACACAATAAAGCTATTACAAACTTATTAGCTAAAATGGCACCTACAAAACCTGAAGGCGTCTTAATCGATCAATTCACACAACCTGATACATACTATAAATATTTAGCAAAACAAAAACAGGTACAGCGTGAAAATGTTTATTTCGCTACGAAAGGTGAAAGCGTCCATTTAGCAGTAGCCGCTGCTTCTATTTTAGCTCGCTACTCATTCGTAAAACAGTTTGACGAACTAAGTAAAAAAGCTGGTATGCCACTTCCAAAAGGTGCTGGTAAACAAGTTGATATCGCCGCTGCTAAATTAATTCAAAAGCTTGGTAAAGAACGATTACCTGAGTTTGTGAAACTGCATTTTGCTAATACAGAGAAGGCGTTTCGCTTATTAAAATAGTATCGACAAAAACAGGAGCCTACAAACTCCTGTTTTTTGTTTCACCCTACTATTGTCCTTGTAATTATGTCACAACATAATTATACATATTATTAAAATTAAAGAAGATAATTCCTATTACTATTTCTATAAATGATTCTAAACATCTTACTAGGTAATCCCATGAAAGACAATTCAAAATTAGGGAGAATATCCAACTATTAAGTGAGCAACAGGAGTTCCAAAATTTAATCGAAAGATATGGTAGATCATTCCTATTAAATTTTCGGATTCGAAAATTTATCGTGAAACACGATGCACAACAAGCTACAACACTTCTGTGAGGAATTTGAATTCATGATTAGAAGAAAAGGATTGTTTACATAAGGAGGGAATTCATATGGACGCTGTGAAAGTTAAAAAATTATTATATGTTTTCATACACCTCGTAGGTCCACTTTCTTACTTCATTATTTCTACTGTTTGGGGCACTTTCTTCACTACTAAATCCACATTCGAAAACATATCTGATAGCCTTAGCGTTATGGCCATCTATTACGTATTCATAAGTTTACTTTGGTTTTTCTATTTCGATCGATTAGACAAAGACATAAATAAGATTACAAAAGAAATTAACGATAATATGATGTAACACATAACAAAGGAGAGCCCTTAAGACTCTCCTTTGTTATATTAGCTTCGTTTCTGCTTCTTATTAGATGAAGGTACTTTATGAGAACCTGTTTCATGTGTCGTCGTTCCTTGTCCTTCTACTTCTGGAGAACCTAGGCCCGATCTTGAATGATCTTTTTTTACTTTTTTACTCATTTATATTCACCCCTTCGCGTTACTTTTTGCTACAGGGTAATAAACTATGCAAAATAAAAAGCGAGAGGAAATCCTCTCGCTTTTTTCACATTTTAGAACTCAGAAGAACCTGGAGTTCTTGGGAATGGAATTACGTCACGGATGTTAGCCATACCAGTGATGTACATTAGGAAGCGCTCGAAACCTAGACCGAATCCAGCGTGTTTTGTACCGCCGTATTTTCTAAGTTCTAAGTACCACCAGTAGTCCTCTTCGTTCATACCTAATTCTTTAATTCTGTCTACTAAAACGTCCATTCTTTCTTCACGTTGACTTCCGCCGATTAATTCGCCGATGCCAGGAACTAGAAGGTCAGTAGCAGCTACTGTTTTTCCATCTTCATTCATACGCATGTAGAACGCTTTAATGTCTTTCGGGTAGTCAGTTACGAATACAGGGCGTTTGAAGATCTCTTCTGATAAGTATCTTTCATGCTCTGTTTGTAAGTCAATACCCCATTCTACTGGGTATTTGAAGTCAGCACCTGATTCTTGAAGTACTTTAATTGCTTCTGTATATGTGATGCGACCGAAGTCAGAGTTAATCACGTTGTTCATACGCTCTAGAACTGTTTTATCAACGAAACTGTTGAAGAAGTCCATTTCTTCTGGTGCATGCTCTAATACATATTTCATTGCATATTTCAGCATATCTTCTGTAAGATCCATTACATCGCCTAACTCAGCGAATGCAATCTCAGGCTCAACCATCCAGAACTCAGCAGCGTGGCGAGTTGTGTTTGAGTTTTCCGCACGGAATGTAGGTCCGAATGTATATACATCACGGAATGCTAATGCATACGCTTCAGCGTTCAGCTGTCCACTTACTGTTAAGTTTGTTTCTTTACCGAAGAAGTCTTTTGATTCATCAACTTGTCCGTCTTCACCTTTTGGTACGTTGTTTAAATCTTGTGTTGTTACGCGGAACATTTCGCCAGCACCTTCTGTATCACTACCAGTGATGATTGGTGTGTGAACATGTACAAATCCACGCTCTTGGAAGAACTGGTGAATCGCAAATGCTGCGATAGAACGTACGCGGAACGTTGCAGAGAATGCATTTGTTCTTGGACGTAAGTGAGCGATTGTACGTAAGTATTCAAACGTATGACGCTTCTTTTGAAGTGGGTAATCAGAATCTGATAAGCCCTCGATATCAATTTTTTCTGCTTTAATTTCAAATGGTTGCTTCGCCCCAGGCGTTGCAATTACTTTACCTTCTACTTTCACTGAAGAGCTAAGTGGAAGCTTTGCAATTTCTTTAAAGTTCTCTAATTCTGTATCGAAAACGATTTGAACGCTTTTGAAGAAGCTACCGTCGTTTAATTCGATGAAACCAAATGCTTTTGAATCACGTAAGTTACGAATCCACCCTGATACTTGTACTGTTTGACCTGCATACTTTTCTGTATCTCTATACAGACTTTTTACTAATGTGTTTTCCATAGTAAAATTCTCCTTTGCTGATATATTTAAATACAAAAAAACCTTTCATCCATAAAGGGACGAAAGGTTAAACTTCGCGGTACCACCCAATTTGTCATAAAGACCAACTTTAACTCGTATGTAATACATACTTCCCGGTTTGTAACAGGCCGGATTCCCGTCTAAGTCTACTCTTGAATACAAAATTCAATTTCGGTTAGCAACTCCAAGGTGTTCTTCACATATACCGCCTCATCAGGCTCTCACCGCCCCTGACTCGCTTTGGATTATAGTATATACTACTTTTCCTTATCATCGTCTTTCATTTTGTTAAACTAAAATTAATGTACTACATTCGAGAGAAAGATGCAAGATGCCAGAAAATATATAAGCGATTTTTGTAATATATCGACTTACCGACATCTTTCGACGATTGTGCAATAAAAAAAATTGCCGGAATGAATCCGGCAATTTTCTAATTACTTACGTAACTCCGCACCAAATTTCTCTTCTACCGTTGTTAATACACGGTTATGCGCTTCTGTTACTTCTTCATCTGTTAACGTACGTTCTGCATCGAAGTAAGTCATAGAGAATGCAAGTGATTTCTTGCCTTCTTCCATTTTTTCACCTTCGTATAAGTCGAATAGTGTTACGTCTTTCAGAAGTTCTCCGCCAGCTTCAGCAATGACTTGCTTCATTTCACCAGCTTTTGTTTCTTTTGTTACCACAACAGCCATGTCACGTGTCATAGATGGGAAACGTGGAATTGATGAGTAGTAAGTTTCTTCAGCGTCTGCACCGAATACTTTTACAAGAGATAGTTCAAATACGAATGTATTTTTCACATCTAATTGTTTTTCTGCTTCTGGGTGCAATTGACCGATGAAACCAATTACTTCGCCATCTAATACGATATCAGCTGTACGGCCTGGATGCATACCTTCACGTTTTGCTGGTGCATATGTGATTTGGTTTGAAACGCCAAGTACATCGAATAGTCCTTCTAGTACACCTTTCATAACGAAGAAGTCTACTACTTTCTTCTCACCTTGCCATGCATGGTGAAGAGCAAGACCTGTCATAACACCTGCAAGGTGTTGTTCTTCTTTCGGAAGTTCTCCTGCTTCTGTTGGTAAGAAGATAGAACCTACTTCGTATAAAGCAACGCTGTCGTTTTTACGAGCAACATTGTATGAAACTGCTTCTAGCAATTGCGGCACTAAGCTTAAACGAAGTTGGCTACGCTCTTCGCTCATTGGAAGCGCAAGGTTTACAGGTGCTTTTTCGTTTGGCTCAACCATGTATTGTTTCGCTTTGTCAGCGCTTGTTAATGAATACGTAATTGCTTCATATAAACCAGCACCCTCTAAGAAGCGACGTACTTTACGACGTTTCGTTTGTGCTGATGTTAATTTACCACGAGTCATCGTTCCAGAAGGTAATGTAACTGGAATGTGGTCATAACCGTATAGACGGCCCACTTCTTCTACTAAGTCTTCGGAAATTGTAATATCAGGACGACGTGCTGGTACATTTACATGGAATGTTCCTTCTACTTCTGTGAATGGGAATTTCAAGTTTGTGAACATTGTACCCATCTCACTCGCAGAAATATTTGTACCTAATACACGGTTTACTTTTTCAGCAGTAACAGATACTGTACGCTCTTGTACTTGTAAGTTGTCAGCTTCTACTACACCTTCAAGCGCTTCACCGCCAGCATATTTCGCCATTAAAGCAGCTGCGTGTTGAATTGCTTCAAATGTACGTGTTGGGTCGATTCCTTTTTCGAAACGTGCACTTGATTCACTACGAAGACCTAAGTCTTTTGATGTACGACGCACTGTTTGACCTGCAAAGTATGCAGACTCAATTAGAACGTTTACTGTCTCATTTGTAACTTCAGAATCCGCTCCGCCCATTACACCAGCAACAGCTAAAGCTTTTGTTCCGTTTGTAATTACAAGGTGGTGGCTTTGTAATGTACGCTCTTGATCATCTAACGTTTCAATTTTTTCGCCTTCTTTTGCAAGACGAACAACGATTTCTTTTGAACCTAATTTATCGTAATCGAATGCATGTAACGGTTGACCGTATTCCATTAAAATGTAGTTTGTAATATCAACTACGTTGCTAATTGGACGAATGCCAGCTGCCATAAGGCGAGTTTGCATCCACATTGGTGATGGACCAATCTTTACGTTTTTAACCATTTTTGCAATGTATAATGGGTTTTCTTCTTTCGCTTCTACATTTACAGAAATATAATTAGAAGTTTTTTCTGCTGTTTCTTGTAATTCGATAGCTGGAAGTTTTACTTCTCGCCCGTAAATAGCAGCCACTTCATATGCAACACCTAACATGTTTAAGCAATCTGCACGGTTTGGTGTTAAACCAAGCTCAAGTACTTCATCGTGTAAGTTTAAAATTTCAAGTGCATCTGCACCAACTTCAGCGTCACTTGGGAAGATGAAGATACCATCTGCATATTCTTTTGAAACTAACTTTCCATCAATGCCAAGCTCTTGAAGAGCACAAACCATACCGTGAGAAGCTTCACCACGTAGTTTTGCTTTTTTAATTTTGAAGTTACCAGGAAGTACAGCACCAACTTTTGCAACTGGTACTTTTAAACCTTTTGCAATATTAGCAGCTCCACAAATAATTTGAACTGGCTCTTCTTCACCGATATCGATTAAGCATTTGCTTAATTTATCAGCTTCTGGGTGTTTTTCACATTCTAATACGTGACCAACTACAACACCTTTTACACCTTTATTTAATACTTCAACGCCTTCTACTTCAATACCACTTTTCGTGATTTTGTCTGCTAGTTCTTGTGCTGTTACATCTTTAATATCTACATACTCTTGTAACCAACGATATGATACGAACATATTTATCCTCTCCTTCCCTTACGCTCGTTTGAATTGTTGTAAGAAACGTACATCATTTGTATAGAAATGACGAATGTCATCTACGCCGTATTTCAACATTGCGATACGCTCTGCGCCCATACCGAATGCGAAACCTTGATATTCTTTTGAATCATAACCAGCCATTTCAAGTACGTTCGGGTGAACCATACCTGCGCCTAAAATTTCAATCCAGCCAGTTCCTTTACAAGTGCCGCAACCTTTGCCATGACACATCATACAAGAAATATCCATCTCTACAGATGGCTCTGTGAATGGGAAGAAACTTGGACGAAGACGGATTTCACGATCTTCACCGAACATCTTTTTCACGAATACTTGCAGTGTACCTTTTAAGTCACTCATACGAATGTTTTTATCAATTACAAGACCTTCAATTTGCATGAACTGATGTGAATGCGTCGCATCATCATCATCGCGGCGATACACTTTACCAGGACAGATAATTTTGATTGGGCCTTTTTCTTTATTATTTTCCATCGTACGTGCTTGCACAGAAGATGTATGTGTACGTAGTAACGTTTCTTCTGTAATGTAGAATGTATCTTGCATGTCACGTGCTGGGTGATCTTTCGGTAAGTTTAGTGCTTCGAAGTTGTAGTAGTCTTTTTCTACTTCTGTTCCTTCAGCTACTTCATAACCCATACCGATGAATACATCTTCAATTTGTTCAACAACAGCTGTTAACGGATGGTGACAACCTGTTTCAACAGGACGACCTGGTAATGTAACATCAATTGTTTCCGTAGCCAATTTCGCTTCAATTACTGCTTTTTCTAAGTTACCAATTTTGTCTTCTAGACGCGTTTGAATCGCTTCACGTACTTCATTTACTAATGCTCCCATACGTGGACGCTCTTCTGCTGATAATTTTCCCATGCCGCGTAATACTTCTGTAATTGGACCTTTTTTTCCTAAATACGCTACGCGTACATCGTTTAAGCCCTTTAGCTCTTTCGCTTCTTCAATAAGCTCTAACGCTTTTTGCTTTAGCTCTTTTAAACGTGCTTCCATTTTGGAACCCTCCTAATTTTAAAAATAAAAAAACCTCGCTCCCAAAAAGGGACGAGGTAAATTCGCGGTACCACCCTAAATTGACAGAACAAGTCTGCCCACTCATTAGTTATAACGATCAATTCTGACCGGAACGCCTTTACATATACATGGTCCTGGCGTCAACTCCAGAGGTGAATTCACTTCCGTCTACCATAAGAATGCTTTCAGTCTACGGCATTCTCTCCCTATATGGCGATTTTGTAAGCTACTCTTCTCTATCAACGTTTTTCGTTATTTAACTTTTAATATAATGTACTTCAACTTATTATAAGAAGTTTTTTATTTGTTCGCAACCGGGCTTTGCAAATAATACGTTAAAATCCCTGCTGCAACCGCAACATTTAATGATTCTGCCCTACCGTAAATCGGAATATACAAGTTTTGATCCGTTTTTGCAAGAATTTCTTGGCGTACGCCATTTCCTTCATTTCCAACAATTAATGCAAAACTTCCGGTTGGAGTTACTTCACCATACGGAACTCCATTTTCAAGAGCTGTTCCATATACAGGAACGTTATTTTCTTTTAACTTGTCTACCCATTCTTCTAAGTTCCCTTTTACAATTGGCAAGTGGAAAATAGAACCTTGTGTAGAGCGGAGTACTTTACTATTGTAAACATCAACACAACCTTCTCCAAGCACAACGGCGTGAATACCAGCTGCATCAGCTGTACGAATAATTGTTCCTAAATTACCTGGGTCTTGCAGGCCATCTAATAAAAGGAATTTCCCATCAGTAAGAGCTACTTCTTTCTCATGCTTCTCACAAACAGCAAATACACCTTGCGTCGTTTCTGTTTCACGAAGTATTTTTACAATCGCCTCAGGCACGATATACATTTCCACATCATTAACTGTCCAATCTTTCGGAAGGTCTGTCTGATCTGAAACGATAAGTTCTGTTACAATTCCTGCCTTCAGAGCTTCCTCGACTAAGTGAAATCCTTCTACAAAAAATAAACCTTTTTTATCGCGTTCTTTTTTCGTTTGCAGTTTTTTCCACTGCTTTACACGCGGATTTTGTACTGAATCAATGTTTTTCATAATATGTATTTCCCTCTCTTCTTGTCTTATCATTATAGCCTATTTTTCATACATATTTACATAAAAAAGAACAAAAACTAACGTCAGTTTCAATTCTGAAGAAGAGGTGAAAGCAATGAGTTTTAATTTACGCGGTGCCGTATTAGCGAATGTATCTGGTAATTCACAAGATCAATTACAAGAAACAATTGTCGATGCAATTCAAAGCGGTGAAGAAAAAATGCTTCCAGGTCTTGGCGTTTTATTTGAAGTCATTTGGAAAAACGCTGATGAAAATGAAAAGCACGAAATGTTAGAAACACTAGAGCAAGGATTAAAAAAATAAGCAATTTGAAAATCACCTTCGCATAAGCTAAGGTGATTTTTTTACGAAAAAAACTTTTCTTCTCCTAAACATTTCTACTTTACTAACGAACTATGATGGAGTACAATGTTCAAAATACATTTAAACCGATCGATTTTTCTTCGTATACATCATTAGATAAAAGGAGTGAATGTTTTATGCACCGTATTACGCTTGAACAAGTTTTTAAACATCACATTACACAAAAATACGTAAACCGTTCTGGAATGGTCCACGCGATCGCTGTCGCTTACCATGCGTTTCACCTAGCCAAAAAGCATCACGCCTCAGTCGATGCTGCGACAAAAGCCGGTTTCCTTCATGATATCGGACATCATACGTGGTATACAGGCGGCGAATGGGACTATGACTTATATAAAAAGAATGATATCCATGCAATTAAAGGTGCTGAAAGAGCACATAAATTGCTTATTAGATTAGGAGAACATCCAAAACTAGCAAAAGAAATTTCTATCGCAATTCTTCTTCATACAGATTCTTTCTTAGTAGAACAAGAAATTGAAAGAACATCTCTTCAAAACATTATTAAATGGGCAGACGAAGCAGATGAAGAACCAGGCGGAGCTCATCATTATAGAACGATTTCTTATGAAAAAGCACTTAAAGCTATTCAGCAATTAGATCGATTGGTAGAGCGTGAATTGCAAATAGAGCAAGCAAAATTGAATAACAAGACAAAACATAGTTATCAATGAGAAAGAGGCATCACTACAGGGTGATACCTCTTTTATTATTTTATGGAAAATAAACCTTTATCCCGCATTAACGGGCAGTAAGACCCCCACCTCGAAATTCAGCAAAGACGAGGAAGTTAGGTGGAGAATCAACTGCCCGTAAAAGCCCGATTGGTGAGGGCTGATAATCAGTGGGGGATGAACCTCCCCAATGATTAAAGTTTCACTTTATATGTAATATTTAAATGTTACATTCAAAAACATTTTACTTTATAATTAAATATACAAATATAAAAGAGGTGATTTTACAAATGCAACCCGCTACACAGCTTTCTAATGAACAAAAACACTCGATGTCATGGGGACAATTTATTAGCTCTGTTTTATTCGCCTTTTTTGGAACTGGACTTATTACTGTGTTCCTCGCAATGCCATTAACAATTTATACAGCAGGTCTTACAGATAAAAAACAAGTTGCCCTGTATGAATCTATTGCAAATACTGCAAGTACCGTATTACAACTAGCTGTATTGTTATTCTTCATTTTTAAATTCGAACCCGCAAAAAAATTACTACTAAAATCTTTTAACTTTAAAACACTGAAAGAATGGCGCACATACGTATACTTACTTCTTTTCTTCGTTATCAACATCATACTCAATTACATCTTGTTAAATTATGTGTTCCAAGACGCAACAAAGCAGCAATCTTCCGCACTAAGCTTAGACGTCTTTAAGCAATATCAAATATTATTACTTCTCAGCTTTGCAATACTCACACCCATTTTTGAAGAACTTATTTTCCGTGGTTTTATACTTCGCTTCTTCTCAGAACGCTTTCCATTTTGGATTGCAGCCATCGTAACAAGTTTCTTCTTCGGTATCGCTCATACATACTCACTTGGGGTAATGGTAATTACTTTCTTTATGGGATTATTAATGGCCATTTTATGTAAAAAAACAAAGTCCATTATTCCAGCTATGTTATTTCATATTATGAATAACATGTTGGCATTCTTGAGTTAAAAAGAGGTATCATCGCGATACCTCTCTTTACTCTTTTATCATAACTTCAAACTCTTCTGCGGTTAGCGTTTTTGATAATCCGTATCGTTATTACCCATTTCCTTCAATTTATATATACTCATTAATAATATCCAAAATAAACCTCATGTAGTAAAATATAACTTAATTCACATAAAGGAGTTTACATATGTTCAGTATTATTTGGATGCTTTTCACGCCACTTCTCTTACTATGCGGGATTGCTGGTGGTATTTTTTTAATAGTAACAGGGATTAAATATCGGAAATTACTCGTTGGTTTAATGGGGCTACTTAGCCTATCCTTTGTCACACTACCTTTTGTTCTTTTAAGTGTAGGGATTCATATCGATACAATTTTCCCGATTCCAACTGCTCTTTACTGGACCCTATTTTCTTTAACTGGATTATTAGCAGGGGTAAGTGGAGTACAAGCCAAAATTAAAAGTATACGTAATATGGGATTCATTATTTTTACCATTGGAATATTAGGTGTTATCTTCTGGGAGCTCATGTCTGTAGGTGATTCATTCTATATATAATATTTTTTAGCAACCTACAAATCGGAGGTAATACAGAAGTGTTTGGAATATTAACTTGGATGATTTTAGCTCTTACTTTAATGTTATGCGTATTTATCGTTGGTATTTTTTTAATTATTGCTGGCATGAAACATCGTAAATTACTTACCATTATAGCTGGTTTCACTAGCATATTACTCATCGTTGTTCCTATTGTTTGTATAGGTTCTGGAATAGATTTAGAGGGGATGGTTCCAATTTCGGGAACTTTATATTGGTGCTTCTTCTCTTTAGCTGGACTATTAGCTATTATAAGCGGCAGGCAAATATCGAGTATTTGTTCTATGGGGACAATTTTGTTTATAACAGGGCTGTGCTCCGTAACTGGTTATCATTTTTTATATCTCACTCTTTAAAAAGGCAAAAAAGCAGGGAAATTAATTCCCTGCTTTTCTATTTGGTTTATTGCCTGATGGTAAGAAGAACGATAACACCCAAGCAATCCCTGCAAGTATCGTTGCAATTAAGAAGGCATCGTTAATACCGTTAATTGCAGATAGCTTTGAAATTTGTCCATATAATAGTTGTGTGCTCATCGCGTCTCCTGCTTGAGCTGATCCAGCTAAGGCCGCTAAGCTTTGACCCATGCCGTGTACTTTATCAACTAAAATTGGGTTTGATGTTGTTAACATGTTGCCGTAATCTGCTACGTGAGCAGTCGTTTGTTGCGTCATAAGTGTGATTAAAATCGCTGTTCCGATTGAACCAGCTACTTGTCTTGACGTATTTTGCGTTGCTGTACCGTGAGAAATTAATTTCATCGGTAGCGCGTTCATACCAGCTGTCATAATTGGCATCATAATGAATGACATACCAATTGAACGTATAATATAATCCGTCATAATAACGCTATACGGTGTATCCATCGATAATTTTGTAAATTCATATGTCGCATACGTCGTAATTGCCAATCCAATTATCGCTAATGGACGAATGCCATATTTATCGAATAATTTACCCGCTACTGGTCCCATGATCCCCATAATTAATGATCCTGGAAGAAGTAGTAAACCAGATTCAATTGGCGTAAAGCCACGAATGTTTTGCAGATATACTGGAAGCAATAACATACCTCCGAATAATGCCATCGTAACGATTGCGTTAATTACTAAAGTAAAAGTAAATACTGGATATTTAAATACTTGTAAATCAAGCATTTTATTGTCCGTTGTTAACTCTCTCCAAATAAATAACGCTAAACCAATTACACCGATAACAAGTGAAATAATGACTTCTGCACTAGTCCAACTATTATTTCCAGCTTCACTAAATCCGTACAATAAGCTTCCTAGTCCAATACTTGAACTAACCACACCGAATATATCTAATTTCGTTTTAGACACTGGCTGAGCTAGTGTAAAGAATTTTAAAGATAGGAACGTAATAATTAAACCAATAATAAACATCGCATAGAACATTAAGTTCCAGCTATAGTTTTCAATCACCCAACCTGTTACAGTTGGTCCGATAGCTGGCGCTAAAATCATCGCTACACCTAGTAATCCCATCGCCGCTCCGCGTTTATGAGGCGGGAATAACGTCATAAAGATATTCATACCAACCGGCATTAAAATACCCGCACCAACTGCTTGAATTACGCGACCTGTCATCATCATTGTAAAGTTTCCTGAAGTAGCACAAATGATAGATCCTACCGTGAAGAATAACATTGCTGCTACGAATAATTTACGATACGTAAATCGTGAAACTAAAAAGGCACTAATCGGTACTAAAATACCATTTACAAGCATGAAGCCTGTAATTAACCATTGTGCTGTTGAAGTTGATACATTAAATTCATTCATTAACGGAGGTAATGCAACGTTAATGATTGTTTGGTTTAAAATAGAAACGAACATACCGAGAATTAATACAGCTACAACTGCTTTTACGTTCACATTCTCTACAGGCATAGACATTTGTTTTTTCGGCACTTCTTTTTCTTGTTTTACTTCTTCTTGCTTTCCTGTTTCTAACTCAACTACATTAGAAATTTCCGATTCTTGCTTTCGTTCAATTTCTTTCTCTTCTGTTTCAACTTTACTTACTTCTATTTTACTTACGGCTGGGACTTGTTCTTCTCCCATTTTCGTTTTTTTCTTTCGTAAAAGACGATTTACAAGGAAGAAGACGATTATACAAAATAGTGCATATCCTGCAATTACAATTGAGGACATCTCATCTCCCCCTTACTTATGAATACGAACTGTCACATTCATGCCAGGAACAATATTTACTGATTTGCTATGATCTAAAGAAATTTTAACTGGTACTACTTGTGTTACTTTCGTATAGTTCGCTGTTGCGTTGCTTGATGGCAACATAGAGAATGTATTCGCTGTTGTTAAGCCAACTTGTTCTACTTTTCCTGTTAACGTTGTATCTGGGTATGCATCTACATACACATCTACATCTTGACCTTTTTGAACATCATCAACATCTGTTTCTTCAATGTTTGCTGTTACCCATAAATTGTTCATATCGAATGCGTAAGCAATCGGGCTACCAGCTCCAACGAAAGCATTTGTTGTTGCGTTTGATTGTACAACCGTTGCATTTTGTGGAATTGTTACATCTACTGTTTGTTCTCCATTAGCTGCCGCTACAGTAACAGTACCTAGTTTATCGTTCTCATTATAATTTTTTCCTACTTCAGCTTTCCAGTCAGTTAGTTTACCTGCTACTGGTGAAGCAACCGGAATTACCTTCCCATCAATCTTTGCATTGTCTGTTTTTAAGTAATTTTCCGTTTGGTTGTAATAGTAATAACCGCCAATACCGCCGCCAACTAGTACAATTAATGTGATAATGTTGATAATTACCATTCTTCGAAACTGATTCATTGCATTCCTCTCCTTATATCGCATATAATTTTTTTCTAAACTATTTATGTCCTTATTGTTTAGATTGTTTAATTGTTAATTATATTAACCTTTTAACAAAAAAATCACACCATCTGCAGCGTAAATCGAAATTTATCTACCTGCGAGCGGTGCTGATTTCTGAAGGACTATCGTTTATAATTATAAATAATTATTTTGAATCTACAACCGACAATTTACGTATGAAATGTCGTTTAAACAACAATATAATACCAATATGTTGTTTAAGTACAGAAAATTAAACGAGGAGAAATAAAAATGTCTATTAAAAATACAAATGATCCACGTGTAAAACGGACGAGACAACTCATACAGGATGCTTTTGTCGCTTTAGTAGGCGAAAAAGGTTTTGAAAATGTTACTGTTCAACATATTGCAGAACGCGCTCCTGTAAACCGCGCTACATTTTATAGCCATTACCACGATAAATATGACTTACTAGACAAAAGCATTGAAGAAATGTTAGAAAAGCTAACTGAAGTAATTAAACCGAGAAATAGAAATAAAGAAGATTTCCAACTAACATTTGATTCGCCACATCCAAGTTTTTTGGCCTTGTTCGAACATATTGCAGAAAACACTAACTTCTATAACGTCATGCTTGGTGATAAAGCTGCCGGAAACTATACGTATAAGATGATGAAAGCAATTCAAACGCATTTAACATTAAGCCTCTCTATTTCACAACCTAACGATGAAAAACTAATGGTTCCACGCGATATTCTCATTAGTTATGTTACTGGTGCCCATCTAGGGATGATTATGTCATGGCTTAAAAGAGGAATGATATATACCCCGCATTTTATGGCGATGCAATTAACTCGTTTAATTATTTTAGGCGCTCATACTGCAGCGGGATTAGAACGGCCTTTTTAAAACATAAAAAAGCGAAGGAGAATCTCCTTCGCTTTTTCTATTAATTAAATGTAATGTTATGTACAGCCTCTTTATCAAGACGTTTAATAACTTCTACAATTAACTTCACTGCATTTTCATAATCATCACGATGTAACATTGCCGCATGAGAATGGATATAGCGCGTTGCAATTGTAATTGCCATAGAAGGAATACCATTTACAGCAATGTGAATCGCACCCGCATCCGTTCCTCCGCCCGCTACTGAATCATATTGATACGGGATTTGTAATTCATCAGCAACATCAACTACGAAATCACGTAAACCTGTATGTCCAATAACAGAAGCATCATATAAAATGATTTGTGGTCCATCGCCCATTTTACTTTGTGCTTCTTTTGACGTTACACCCGGTGTATCTCCAGCGATACCAACATCTACTGCGAACGCGATATCTGGTTTAATATAATTCGCAGATGTTTTTGCGCCACGAAGACCAACTTCTTCTTGTACAGTTCCAACGCCATATACAACGTTTGGATGCTTTTCATCTTTTAATTGTTTTAATACGTCAATTGCAATTGCACAACCAATTCGGTTATCCCACGCTTTTGCAAGTAACATTTTTTCATTCTTCATCACTTGGAATTCAAAGTACGGTACAACTTGATCTCCTGGTCGTACGCCCCACTCCATCGCTTCTTCTTGGCTAGAAGCACCGATATCGATGAACATGTCTTTAATTTCAACTGGCTTTTTACGAGCTTCTGGAGGTAAAATGTGCGGTGGTTTTGAACCAATTACACCTGTTACATCTCCTTTACGCGTTACAATCGTCACGCGCTGTGCAAGCATAACTTGTGACCACCAGCCACCAACCGTTTGGAAGCGAAGGAAACCTTTGTCATCGATTTGTGTAATCATAAATCCAACTTCATCTAAATGACCTGCAACCATAATTTTCGGACCGTTTTCTTCCCCTACTTTTTTCGCAACTAAACTCCCTAAATTATCAGTAGAAAGTTCGTCCGCAAACGGCTCGATATATTTCTTCATTACTTCACGTGGTTCACGTTCGTTACCAGCAATACCACGTGCATCCGTTAATTCTTTTAGCATTGTCAATGTCGCGTCTAATTTTGTCATTGCCAACACCCTCCTTTTTCTTCAGTCAATTCATTATACAATAATTAAATTGAAATATTCAAAAATTAAATTAGTATCCTTGTGTTTGACGCTGATGATTTACCTCATTTTTATCTAAATATGCTTTTTCAATCTCTTCTTGCTCAAATTCAAGTGCTTGTCCAAGTCGAAGATAGCTCGTAAATAATTCAATATAGTTTGTAATAGATGGTTGATCTGTAAAACGAATTACTTTCGCATATGTGTCTAAGAAAATTTCCACTTGTGTTTTATTCGTTTGTGCACATTTATAGAATAAGAAGTTTTTATCAATACCTAAATCAATTCCGATTGATAAAATAAAATGCAAACCATCTACGTATTCTTCTAATATTACTTCACGTTCCGAAGCTGGTTTGTTGCTCCAATATTTAAAACAACGTGTTTCATTTGCAAGTTCACCAATTTCTACAAGAAGAGCTAACATTTTTTCTTTTAACAATTTTTTCGGTTGTAAGTCATGTTCTTTTGCAATACGGTCATCTAATTCTTTTTGTAATTTAAATAGTTGTAGTAAGTCCATTCTATTGTCCTCCTCCAACATCGCATTTTACGCAACAATGTTGTTTCATCTCAAAGTTCATTATTATGTTTCAGTTCTTATGAATAAGTCAGCTATCTACCTCTTTATAAAATAGCTTGTCCTTAATTTGCAAATACGTTTCAGTCATCACTCTTAAATTGTTCATCTGATGAAAGTTCCATATCATCTTTCCATTATAGCAGTGTCGTTTCGGCTAGGAAAGATACTCTTCTTTCCAAACGTGCATAATTAAAAAAAGCCAGGAGGATTCTCCTGACTTCATATGTATATTCTTCTATATCACTATAGTTTTTATGTTGATTTTGTCATATCGATAACAACACATCCGTTAATCTTTAGAACTTCAAACTTCTCTCTGAACACAAACAAAAAACCTTAGAAGAAAATTCTTCTAAGGTTTCAACTAATTAATTAGTTAATGTTGTTTTTTGCAACTGTTGCTAATTCAGCGAAAGCTTTTTCGTCATGAACAGCTAAGTCAGCAAGCATCTTGCGGTTAACTTCGATGCCAGCATTTTTAAGACCGTGCATTAAGCGGCTGTAAGAAAGACCATTCATACGAGCTGCTGCGTTGATACGTGTAATCCATAATTTACGGAAGTCACGTTTCTTTTGACGGCGGTCACGGAATGCATACATTAGAGATTTCATAACCTGTTGGTTAGCAACCTTGAATAATGTATTTTTTGAACCGTAGTAACCTTTTGCTAATTTAATTACTTTTTTACGACGTTGACGAGTAACTGTACCACCTTTTACTCTTGGCATAATATTACCTCCTAATTGTTCTATATATCAGCCGAACTTATTTTAAGTTGTCAAGCATTTGACGAATGCGTTTGAAGTCACCAGCGCTTACTACACCAGCTTTACGTAGTTTACGTTTAGCTTTTGTAGATTTGTTAGCGAATAAATGGCTTGTGTAAGCGTGAGAACGTTTCAGTTTACCTGATCCAGTCTTTTTGAAACGCTTTGCAGCGCCGCGATGAGTTTTTTGTTTAGGCATAGGTATTTCCTCCTCTATCTATTACTTATCGTTTTTCGGTGCTAAAACTAAGAACATACTGCGTCCTTCCATTTTAGGCTTAGATTCAACTGTACTAACTTCAGCACAAGCTTCTGAGAAGCGATCTAAAACACGTTGACCGATTTCTTTATGAGTAATGGCACGTCCTTTAAAGCGAATTGACGCTTTAACCTTGTCGCCTTTCTCTAAAAACTTGATAGCATTACGAAGTTTTGTGTTAAAGTCGTGTTCATCAATTGTTGGACTTAAACGAACTTCTTTCATGCTAATTACTTTTTGATTTTTGCGCTGCTCTTTTTCTTTCTTCTGTTGCTCAAAGCGGAATTTACCGTAGTCCATAATGCGGCATACTGGCGGTTTCGCATTTGGAGCAACTAATACTAAATCAAGATTAAGATTTGCAGCTAAGTCTAAAGCGTCATTACGAGACTTGATTCCAAGTTGATCGCCATTTGCGCCAACTAAACGTACTTCACGTGCACGAATTTGCTCGTTAATCATCATATCCTTGCTAATAGTAAGCCACCTCCAAGGTTTTCTCAGAACATATTTTGTAGTCATAGAACCCGACAAAAAAAGTGCGGGCATACGACACCCACACTTGTAAAATCTTAAGTAAGAAATACATTTACCTGCTAACTGCGAATGCGTCCATCAGGTGAGAAGCGGGTGCTTCTACTTGTTCCACAAAACAATATTCTATTATCCTTGATGAGTTTATCATAGGACATGACGTCTGTCAAGAAGACGCGATGTGTTTTACTAACAACAAGAAATATTGTAACAAACAACTAACATACTTGCAATACTTTTTTATGATAAGTGTTACATGGTTATTTTTTCTAGTTTTTCTCTTTTATATTACAAAGAAAAGCCGCGGTATACCGCGGCTTTTTCTTATCGTTTTCCTTCTACTTTAATCATATCAACAAAAGCATCTAATGCGATTGTTTCTGATTTTTGTTCACCATATTTACGTACGTTTACGCCGTTTTCAGTTACTTCATTATCACCTACTACAAGCATGTACGGAATTTTTTGCATTTGTGCTTCACGGATTTTGTAACCGATCTTCTCTTCACGAGTGTCTAATTCAACACGGATACCAGCACGACGCAATTCGTCTTGTACTTTCTTCGCATAGTCTAAATGTACTTGCGGAGAAACTGGAATTACTTGTACTTGAACTGGAGCTAACCAAGTTGGGAATGCACCTTTGTATTCTTCAATTAAGAAGGCTACGAAGCGTTCCATAGTTGATACAACACCACGGTGAATTACAACTGGACGATGTTGCTTACCGTCTTCGCCAACATAAGTTAATTCAAAGCGTTCTGGAAGTAAGAAGTCTAATTGTACAGTTGAAAGTGTTTCGTCTTTTCCAAGAGCAGTACGAACTTGAACATCAAGTTTTGGACCGTAGAATGCTGCTTCACCTTCAGCTTCATAGTAATCAAGACCCATTTCATCCATAGCTTCTTTTAACATACCTTGTGCTTTTTCCCACATCTCATCATCCGCATAATACTTTTTAGTATCTGCTGGATCACGATAAGATAGACGGAATGAGTAGTTCTCTAAACCGAAATCTTTGTACACTTCTAGAGTTAAGTTTACAACACGTTTTAACTCTTCTTTAATTTGATCTGGACGAACGAAAATGTGCGCATCGTTTAAAGTCATTCCGCGTACACGTTGTAACCCAGATAACGCACCTGACATTTCATAACGGTGCATTGTTCCAAGTTCCGCAATACGGATTGGTAATTCACGGTAGCTGTGAATATCATTTTTATAAACCATCATATGGTGAGGACAGTTCATTGGACGAAGAACTAATTCTTCATTATCCATTTCCATTGATGGGAACATGCCATCACGGTAGTGATTCCAGTGACCAGAAGTTTCATATAACTCTCTACTTCCTAATACTGGAGTGTATACGTGATCATAGCCTAAGCTTGCTTCTTTATCAACGATGTAACGCTCGATAATACGACGAATTGTTGCACCCTTTGGTAACCAAAGTGGTAAACCTTGTCCTACTTTTTGGCTATTAGTAAATAGTTTTAATTCTTTACCTAATTTACGGTGATCGCGCTCTTTCGCTTCTTCAAGCATACGTAAATACTCATCTAATTCTGCTTTCTTAACGAATGCAGTACCGTAAATACGTTGTAACATTTTATTATTGCTATCGCCGCGCCAGTAAGCACCTGCAACGCTTAATAATTTAAACACTTTAATTTTCCCTGTAGATGGAAGGTGAACACCACGGCAAAGGTCGAAGAATTCGCCTTGCTCATAGATTGAAATAACTGCATCCTCTGGAAGATCGTTAATTAAATCTAATTTTAACTCATCACCAATTTCTTCAAAGCGACGAAGTGCTTCTGCACGTGGTACTTCATGACGAACGATTTCTAAGTTTTCGTTCACGATTTTTTGCATTTCTTTTTCGATTTTCTTGAAGTCTTCAACTGTAATTGCTTCTTCCATATCGATATCGTAATAGAAGCCATTTTCAATTACTGGACCAATGCCAAGCTCAAGCTTAACATCTTTATATAAACGTTTTAACGCTTGTGCTAAAAGGTGGGCTGTTGAATGGCGTAAAATATATAAGCCATCTTCAGAATCTAATGTAATAATAGAAACTGCACCATCTTCTTCGATTGGTGTAACAAGATCGATCATCTCATCGTTTAATTTTCCAGCTACAGCTTTTTTCTTTAAGCCTGGGCTAATAGAAGCTGCGATTTCTTCAGTTGTTACGCCTTTTGGAAACTCCTTCACAGCTCCATCAGGGAAAGTAATTTTAACTACATCTGCCATCACTGGTCACTCCTCTTTTTCTCAAAATAAAAAACACTCATCCCGTAAAAAGGGACGAGTGTTGAATTCGTGGTTCCACCCTTGTTCCAATTAACATAATTGTTAATTGCTCAAGTTCAACATAACGGTGTTGTCCGTTAGCAATTACTAGAAAAACCGTTCACTGCTAAAGTTTAGAGGTGGTAAGTAATAATCCCGTACTAGGAAGCTCACACCCTAAGGCTTCCCTCTCTGAAAATCGTAGAAAACTACTCATGTCCTCATCATAACATTTCGATATATTTCATTTATGTAGGTAATTATATGCTCAAAAACTTAGAAAATCAAGGGCGTTACCTTTATTTTTTAAATTTTTCACATTGCGCTCAAAATCATGTAATCCATGTAATTGGACCCGTTCTTGAAACACATTTCGCAAAGTAATAATCATATTATGGTCTTGTTCTTTCGTATATAAATAAATCTTTTTGGGCGAAATAGAAAGAAGCGGCGCAATTACTTTCGTATCAATATATACATCATTTTGCTTTAACAATTCCTCATCTATATATTGGACCAACTTCTCCTGTTTTAAACGTCTACCTTTATCATCATAAAAGATAAAGCTTTCATCAAAAATAAGATGCACGCAGGACAAGCGTGATTTACGGCTACTTACTTGTTGCCGAAGCGTCTCAATGAACATTTGGTATTCTTGCTCCATCTTATATTCATCAATTGCCACTTCCGCAAGTTTAGCCACCATTTCCCTATATGTACGAAGACGAAAACGGATATATGATGAAAACGAGAATGAGAGCGGATCACAAAGCCAATTATTTAAAGAAGACTTAATATATGACTCAAATGCGTTACGCGTTAAATCCTGAGCTACCCCTTTTCTTCTTCCCTTTAAAATCTCATGTGCCATGTGCAATATTTGATGACACTCTTCTTGTTCTTCATAAAAAAACTTTTCTTTTAAGATCGTATAAATCCACTCATTTTGTTTCACATTCACAATAAAATACACCATTACCGGCAATAAGATCTTTTCAATATAATTTGATTCACGTACTGGTATGTGAATCACCACTTTTTGTTCCTGTAAATACACACTCGTTTCCTTATATAATACTTCCGCTCTTTTCAGCAATTGTCTATATACGTGCATAGCATCATTTTTTTCTTCGAAGCAAATTTCAATCACTTTTGTCCCCCCTTTTATCCCTGCTCTAAAGGACTGTATCTATACGTTACAAATCCTATAAGAGTCCGTCCCGCGTGAAGTTCACTCTTAGTAGAATTACATTTCCTATCGTTAGAAAATCCACTCAATATGGCTTGCTAATTTTATATATATTAAGGGAGGGAGAAAAAAATGATACAAGCTACTATGAATTTTTTTATTGTATACTTTACTTATTACTAAAGGGAGGTATCTGAATGTTTGAATATAAATTCGTAAAAGTCGAATTTCATTGGGGGCTCACTCGCTCAAAACTAGCTGAAGACTACCAAGAAATTATTCAAGAACATGCTAGAGATGACTGGAGGTTCGTACAGATTGTTGCCCCTACGATTGGCAGTTCTGGACAACCTGAATATTTCGATCTCATATTTGAAAAGAAAATATCACTATAATACAAAAGAGCAAGCTTCTCAGCTTGCTCTTTTACTTATGACGACGGTTTTTCCCACCAATTGGAATTGGTTTCGCTAAATATTTAATTCGTTCCATAATACGTGCTGCCTTCATTTCTTCAGCCTCACCACGTTGTGTATACGTTAAATGATGTTCCAATTGTTTAAAATCAAAATTAGACGTAAAGAACGTCGGTAAGTTTTCTAACATACGGAATTGCAAGATTGCACCAAGCACATCATCACGCACAAAGCTCGACATCGCTTCTGCCCCGATATCATCTAACATTAAAACTTGCACGCGTTTAACCGCATCAATCTTTTCGCCAATCGAATTATCTTGAATCGAACTTTTAATTTCACGTAAAAATTCCGGGAAGTATACGAGCATCGAACTTATTTTCTTTCGAGCAAGCTCGTTCGCAATTGCTCCTAAAAGGTACGTTTTTCCTACACCAAATTTACCGTACAAATATAAACCTTGTGCTTTTTTACCTGGTTCATATGTACTTAAAAATTCATTCGCTGCGCCAATTGCATCGATACGTGCATTTAAGTCAGAAGGGTCTAAGTTTTCCATAGTTGCCTGTAAAATATCCGTTGGCATATATACACTTTGAACGAGTTTTTCATATTTCTTTCTCTCGTCATATGCTACTTTTCTAACGCAACGATCGTATTGAATATCAATCATCTTCCCTTGAATAACAAGCTTTGGCTCGTATCCTTGCAGCATATTTTTACATGCACCTAAATCCGGACAATCCACGCAACCTACACTTTGTCCAATATATTCATATAACTTCACAAGACTGCGCTCAATCATAGAAGTCGTTACTTCACCTTTATGTTCGTCTATAAATTCTTTCACACGCGGGTGCGCCATTACTTCTGCCTTTAATACTTCATATCTATTTTTAAAGTTTTCATTTTCCATTAATTTTGTAAATGAATTTTGAATATGCTCCATTTTCTCACCTCAAAGAGCGTTCATTCTCTTCTATTAATCACGCTTATATTTTTTTAACACTTCTTCTAATCGTTTTCGTTCATCTTCTAGCGTACTTGCATCTTTTTCTACACTTACATCTTTCTTCGCCGTTTCTTTCTCTTGTTCTTTCAGCTCTTCTTCCTTAAGCCAATCTGGCACCATTTCTTTTCGTACCGTTTTCTTCGCCGTACGGCCTTTTTTCTTCGTCTCAGCCCACTCTTGATATTGACGGTTCTCTTCTTTCGCTAACGCCATCGCGTCCGCTACTGTACCGACCTTTTTACGTGCCCAATGCCCAGCAATCTTCTCGACATACGTTTTCGCAAGTTTCATATCTGAGCGTAGCATAACGTAATAAATAAGTACATTCACAACTCCTGGTGTCAATTTTTGATTAATCATGACATCTTCAACGATTTGCAAGTCCGCTTTCGTTGCCTCTGCACCACCAGAAATCTCTTTCAATAGTTGTTTTGGCGAGATTTCCTCTAGCTGCTTTATTAACATCTCCTCTTGTGATGAAGGCTCTTTCTCTTTCATCGTACGTGCAGCATGAGGCTGTACTCTTTCACTTAGTACCGGTAATGCTTGACCATTTTCAAATTGATACCAATCGCGCGCTCCTTTTCTAAGCCTTTCCATATCAATTGTTTGCATCTCCGTCACCGCACCAAGAACGATATTTTGCATCGATAACACATCTACACCATACACGTAAGCAAGTGTTATAACGCAGTCTCTTACTTGATCTGTAATCGCCTTTTTAGGAACAAGAGCGGACAATCCATCTACAAATAAAGAGAAATCAAAGAAATCATTCCAAACTTTCGGAGCGTCTCCCTTCTCGTTACTTGGCATAGTTGTCGTTTTTGGAATACGAAGGTCTTCTTGCGCATGCTCAAGCTGTCCTGGATTAAACGAACCAAACACATCATTGAAAGAGCGCGTAACATTTTCATAAGAAGCAAAATCAAATTCTTCTTCTAAGAAATATTGCTTTACTTGATTATATTTTGTCCGACTCAATCGATTGTATAAAAAGATACTTAAAACAATATCATCAAAAAACTGCTTCGGAGATAAAGGTGGTTGCAACTCATATATGAACATTCGAATATCTTTTTCTTTCTTAATATATACCTTCAAAAGCCCAATTGCCTCTAACTTTACTCGTTCCTCATATATTTCAGGAAGTTGCATTTGCATAGTCACCATAAGGGAATGATGTGTATTCTCTTTTCCAAATACACGATCTTGCTCTAGCTCCCCCCATAGTGTCATGTATAAGCTAAAAGCTCTACTACCTATTAACGGCTGATACAACATCGTCAATACTTTTCGGTCGTAATTATGCAGTAGCCCTTTCGCACTTACTTTATAACGATCAATCGGCAATAGCTCCATCCATGACTGTTTTTCCATTCTTGCTTTTCCTTTCTCTCATCCAATCTATCCTCTACTTCATTCCTTCTATCTTCATTATATAAATTCTTAGTGAAAAAGAGCTATTAGCTTTCGCTTCTAGCTCTCTTATCCTATTACTTACGGTATGTAAAGAGAATAAAATACAACTTCTACTCTCTTTCTTTTTGCAGTATATCTTTTAATTCTTCAATAAATACATTTAAATCTTTAAATTGACGATATACAGAAGCAAAACGTACATAAGCAACATCATCAATATCGCGAAGTTCTTCCATAACAATTTCACCAATCATATCACTTTTCACTTCTGATATACCTAAATTACGCAGTTCACGTTCCACGCTTTGTGTTACTTCTTCTAATTGTCTTAAAGATACTGGTCTTTTTTCACACGCTTTAATTAAACCGCGTAAAATCTTTTCTTTATTAAACTCTTCTCGTGTGCCTTCTTTTTTAACAACGATAAGAGGTGACTCTTCTACCCTTTCAAAGGTCGTAAAGCGACTTAAACAACTTTCACACTCTCTTCTTCTTCGAATAGAGCGCCCCTCGTCTACCGGACGCGAATCTAACACTCTTGTACCATTATGAGAACAGGATGGACAACGCAATTCATTCACTCCTTTACACTATACTCTTTATTTTTCTCTACTCAATTCACCTAAAATATATATACAATATTATATAACTCATTCTAACTCTCTTACCACTTTAAGTTTCAGCGCATCACTTTATCATCTCATACTTAAAAATAAGATGGTATATAGGGCACTACCTCATTTGCAAGAGTCCAATGTATTCAACTAACGAGTACGTTATATTTTTCCTTTTTTATAAACTAAAAAAGAGGTGCATTATACACCTCTTTACATTTTAAATCAATTATGTTCTTTTTTAAAGAGCTTTTGTTTCTCTCTGCTTAATTTCGAAGCTACCAGTGCCTCGAGGAAGCTCGATGCTCTCACGCGTTTTCGCGTTTAAACCTTCTGCAATATATTCTGCAGCAACATTTGGATCAATACGATCCCCACAAGTATAAACATCAATACTTGCGTAACCGTGCTCCGGAAAGCTATGAATTGTTAAATGTGATTCTGAGATAATTACTACTCCACTTACACCTTGTGGTGCAAATTTATGGAAAGCAACCTCACGCACTTCAGCACCAGCTCTTAGTGCTGCATCCACAAATAATTGTTCAATATACGGCATGTCATTAAGCTTGTCGAAATCGCAATCCCAAAGTTCAGCGATCACGTGACGACCCATCGTATCCATAGTATCCATTCTACAGTTCCCCCTTGTAAATTTATTCTAACTGTTCGAATTGAAAACTAATTTGCAATTTGGCTTGCTCCACTACCACGGGGGAAAGTTAGTCCAGAGAGGTCCTAACCCTTTAAGTAGTGACTACGTACCTCAGCTCTTAAGTTTACGAGTGTTAGTATACTTTGTTTATTTTCATTTTGCAACAACAGTTTTTTCGATTTTCTGTCATATTTTCCTCTTTACTTTTCCCTAAAAAAAATAAACGATTCACAAATGCAGTAATCACAACGTTTCGTGGTATGTCCACTTTTTAAAATATACTTATATAATTTTTTTCCTTTTCAGAAAAAAATAAAAAAAGAGGGCAAATATTGCCTTGCCCTCTCCTCCCTTATTCACTTAAATGTGTTGCACATTTTCTTGTTTCGCTAACTCTTCAACAACTAACGTTACAAGATCTACAACACGACGAGAGTAGCCCCACTCGTTATCATACCAAGCAAGTACTTTCACTTTACGATCACCCATTACCATTGTAGATAAACCATCGATAATAGCTGAATGTGTATTTGTATTAAAGTCGATAGATACTAAAGGCTCTTCGCTGAATTCTACAATACCTTTTAACGCACCGTTTGCAACAGTTTTGAATGCATCATTAATAGCTTCAACTGTCACATCGCGTTTTACATCTACTACTAAGTCCACAAGAGACACGTTTGGTGTTGGTACACGAAGTGCCATACCATGAAGTTTTCCGTTTAAGTGCGGAAGAACTTTTGCTAGCGCTTTCGCAGCACCTGTCGTTGTCGGAATGATTGATTGTCCGCAAGCACGTGCTCTTCTTAAATCTTTATGTGGGTTATCAATATTTTTTTGGTCATTTGTATAAGCGTGAACTGTCGTCATTAAACCGTTTTCAATTCCAAACTGCTCATCTAACACCTTCACAACAGGCGCTAAACAGTTTGTTGTACAAGATGCATTTGAAATAACAGTATGTTTTGTAATATCTAATTGGTCTTCATTCACACCAACTACAATTGTTACATCTTCATTTTTACCAGGCGCTGTTAAAATAACTTTTTTCGCTCCAGCTTCAACGTGAAGAATTGCTTTTTCTTTCGAATTAAATTTACCAGTTGCTTCAATTACAACTTCAACACCTAAATCTGTCCAAGGCAATTCCTTTGGATCGCGGTTGTTTAAAAGGCGAATCATTTTTCCATCAACTAATAAGTGATCTTCAAATGCTTCTACTGTTCCGTCAAACTTGCCATGAACTGTATCATATTTAATTAAGTGTGCTAACGTTTCAGATGGATAGCTTGCATTGATTGCTACAATTTCGAATGCGCTTTCTTTTATTGCTTGACGAAATACCATTCTCCCAATACGTCCAAATCCATTAATTGCCACACGAGTCATAATATGTTATCCCCCTTGAATGCGTTATACTATTTATCTCCAATCCCAATAATAGTATAACACAAAAAGAAGATATGTCACTAAGCATTTTCATTAATTTCACAATTTTTTAGTCAATAATGTTCCACTTCTTTAAAATTACCTGCAATTGTGTTTTCGTTCCCATAATTGTGCCATCATTATTTATCACTTCATCTGCATTTTTCACTTTTTCTTCTAACGGCATTTGAGATTGAATACGAGCTGTTGCTTCTTCTTCTGAAAAGTTATTTCGTTTCATTAAACGCTCTAATTGCGTATGCGGCTTAACTGCTACAACTAAAACGCGGTCAACAAGACTTGTTAATTTGCTTTCAAATAAGAGAGGAATATCTAACACAACCGCTTGCATATCTTCTTTTATGTACATCTCCTTTTGCCTATTCATTTCCTCACGCACTGCAGGATGAACAATTTTATTTAACTGCAATCGTTTTTCTTCATTATAGAAAACGACACTTCCCAGTTTTGGACGATCTAGTTCTCCATCTTCTTGTAACACTTCCGTTCCAAATACTTCTACTATTTTGTTATATGCTGGTTTTCCTTGCTCTACAACTTCTCGTGCAATAATATCTGCATCAATAACCGGTATGCTTAGTTCACGAAACATTTGAGATACTGTACTTTTTCCACTTGCAATGCCTCCTGTTAATCCAATTACTACTGTCATAATAAGCCTCCTCATAATAAAAGGCGCGAAACTAATGTTCCACGCCCATACTTACATTTTCCAAATTCCAATTATAATGAGTAATACCCCAGGCAGGAATGTAAATTTTTGTAACCACTTCATATTCGATAAAACCGTTCCAAGTTTCATTCCAATAAATAAAAACAAAGAACTCATAATCGCTACTAATATCGCCATCATAGCGGGTGCATACCCTAATAAAGATGCACCAATTCCGGCACCAAATGAGTCTACAGAAAGAGCGATACCAAGAAGCAATGCCTCTCCTGCAGAAATGGTGCCTGATTTATCAAAATCTGCTACAGTCGGTTTCCGTAAAATTTGAATCACTAGCCCTAGCGAGGCAATCTCTAATTTCCAGACCTTCTCCTCTTGCTTCGGTTCTTCTTTTTTTTCACTTCGAAAAAATTGATACAATACCCAAATCCCTATTCCAATAAGAACAAGCCCACCGATACGCGTTGCTATAACAGGTGAAAATACTTTCGCGATCATATGTCCAATTCCCATTGAAACAAGCATAACAGCCGCTGAACACATTCCGATAATTATAATTGATCTTAGTGGAATTCTTACGCTTCTTAAACCATATGTTAGCCCTACACTACAGCTATCTAAGCTTAATGTAAAAGCTAATAAAATAAGAGATAAATAAAGGTACATCGGTAAGCTCCTCCCTTATACATAGCTCTGCTGTATGTATATGACAAATGCCTATCCGATGTTATCTCTTTTCTATATTCTTGGCTGACAAATTGGGCAGTAATGCGTTCCTCTTCCGCCAACAACTGTTTTTTCTAATATCGTACCGCAAGTTACACACGGTTCTCCTTTTTTTCCGTATACATTTAGGAGTTCTTGGAACGAACCAATTTGCCCTTGTGAGTTGATATACGTTCGAATTGTACTTCCGCCACGCTTCACTGCTTCGCCTAGCGTTGTAACGGTAGCCTCATAAATTCGCTCAATTTCTTCTATTGTCAAAGACGAAGCTTCTCGTTCCGGATGAATTTGAGAACGGAATAAAACTTCATCTACATATATATTTCCAAGCCCTACTAAAAGACGCTGGTCCAATAGCACAACTTTTATTTTACGATTTGTCTTTTGCAATCTTTCTTGTAAATACTGTGGTGTCATTTCAGCATCAAACGGCTCCGGACCTAAGTCAGCAAGAGGCATTTGGTTCATCTCTTCACCTTTCTTAAAGAGATGCATCGTACCAAACTTTCTCACATCTTTATAATGTAATTCAGTTCCATCTGTAAATAAGAAACGGACGTGCGTATGTTTATCAATCGGCTCGTCCTCTTGATGTAGTAAAAACTTACCTTCCATACGCAAATGTGAAACAATAACATAATTTGTTACATATAGAAGCAAAAACTTTCCTCTTCGCTTTATATTTTCAATCTTCTCGCCTTTTAGCATTTCTTTAAAGATTTCTGCATCATCCGGTCGTTTCACTATTTTTGGATAAGTAACAATAACATCTTCAATCGTTTTTCCTGTTACAAGATTTTCAAGTGTCCGTCTGACGTTTTCAACCTCTGGTAATTCAGGCATTTCATCACTTCCTTATTTTGCGTCGTACCAAGTTGGACCGTAAGAATAATCAACTTTCAGCGGAACTGCGAGTTCAATTGCATGCTCCATTACTTCAGGTACAAGCTGCTCTAATTTTTCAATTTCTTCTTTTGGTGCTTCAAATATTAATTCATCGTGTACTTGCAGAAGAAGACGCGCTTGTAATCCTTCTTCTTCTAAACGATCTGCCATAATAATCATCGCTTTTTTAATTATATCTGCTGCAGTACCTTGAATTGGTGTATTCATCGCTGTACGCTCAGCGAAGCTACGTAAATTGAAATTACGACTCGTAATTTCTGGAATATAACGGCGACGATTTAATAATGTAGCCACATATCCTTTTTGTTTCGCATCTTTTACGATGTCCTCCATATATTCTTGTACACCAGGGAAACTTTCTAAATACTTTTCAATAAATTCCGCTGCTGCTTTTCTTGTAATTCCTAAGTTTTGTGAAAGACCATAATCACTAATACCATACACAATTCCGAAGTTAACAGCTTTCGCTTGTCGTCTCATATTTGAAGTGACTTCATCTTTTTCAACGCCAAATACATCCATAGCTGTTTTCGTATGAATATCCATGTCATGCTGGAATGCTTCAACTAGCCCTTTATCATTTGCAATATGAGCTAATACACGCAGTTCGATTTGTGAATAGTCAGCCGCATACATAATCCAACCTTCTTCTGATGGAACAAATGCCTGACGAATCTTTCTTCCTTCTTCTAATCGAATCGGGATATTTTGCAAGTTCGGATCCGTTGAACTTAATCGACCTGTTTGCGTTAACACTTGATTAAAGCGAGTATGAATTTTAGATGAATCTTCATGTACAACTTTCAGTAAACCTTCAATATAAGTTGAATTTAGCTTCCCTAATTGACGATAATGTAAAATGTTTGGAATAATTTCATGGCGATCCATAAGCTTGTCTAATACATCAGCTGACGTAGAATAACCTGTTTTCGTCTTTTTAATAACCGGTAAGTTTAAGTTCTCAAACAGAATTACACCAAGCTGCTTCGGTGAATTAATATTAAATTCTGTTCCCGCAAGCTTATAAATTTCCTGTTCCATTTCCTTTAATCTACCTGCGAGTTCTTCTCCCATATTACGAAGACGCTCCGTATCAACTTTTACACCTTTTACTTCCATATCAGCTAATACACGCGCAAGTGGCAGTTCTAACTCTGTAAACAGTTCATATTGCTCATTCTTCTTTAACTCTTCAACGAATGTTTGCTTTACATCATATAATACATGCACTTTACGAGCCACATGCTCCGCTACTACTTCTAACTCTGGAACAGCACGCTTCGCACCTTTTCCGTAAACTTCTTCATCTGATTTCACAGCATGCGTTTCTTTCATTTTCGCTACAGTACGGAAATCTTTATCTGTATCAGCCGGGTCAAGTAAATAAGCAGCGATTAATAGATCAAAGTCAATCCCTTGCATATCTATCCCATTCCATTTCAGTGCAACGATTGCTCGCTTCGCATCAAATGTATGCTTTCTCATTTCTCCATTTGCAAGCCATGCTTTAAATGCATCCGATGCAAGAGCAATATCCTTCTGAATAAAGTAGCAACCATTTTCATTTTGAATACCAAAGCCTTGAATGTCCGCCTTATGATAATTATCTTCTTGCACTTCTACGATAAGCGCACTATCTTGCTGAAGCATTTCTTCTGTAACTTCTTCCACAATATCAAATGTAATATCATCTAATTCAGCTGGAGCTGTTTCTTCTGGCGTAACGCCTAATTTATTTAAAAGAGATGTAAATCCTAAACTCTCGAACATTGGAATCACATCACTTGCTTCATATCCTTTATACGCCATATCATCCACATGAACTGTAATCGGCGCATCTGTAATAATAGTCGCAAGATCTTTACTCATAAGAGCTTGTTCTTTATTTTCTTCTAGTTTTTCTTTTAATTTCTTCCCGCTTACTTGATCTAGATTTTCATACACTTCTTCAACCGTTCCAAACTGTGTTAACAATTTAATCGCCGTTTTTTCACCAACTCCTGGTACACCCGGAATATTATCTGATTGGTCTCCCATTAAACCTTTCATATCGATAATTTGCTTTGGTGATAAGCTATATTTTTCAAATAAAGCTTCTTTCGTATATTCATCTACTTCCGTAATCCCTTTTCGCGGAATACATACAAGCGTGTTATCAGAAACAAGTTGAAGTAAATCTTTATCTCCTGAAATAACTTTTACACTTGCTCCTTGTTCACTCGCTTCTTTTGCTAGCGTTCCCATAATATCATCCGCTTCATAATTTTCTAATTCATAACGCGGTACGTTGAATGCATCCAGCATCTCACGAATAAACGGGAACTGCTCTGATAATTCAGGTGGAGTCTTTTGACGTCCTCCTTTATACTCACTATACGTTTTATGACGGAAGGTTGTTTTGCCTGCATCAAACGCCACTAACATATGAGTTGGCTTTTCTTCCTCTAATATTCTCATTAACATCATTGTAAAACCGTAAATTGCGTTCGTATGTATACCTTTGTCGTTATTTAAAAGCGGTAGTGCAAAGAAAGCACGATACGCGATATTATTACCATCTACTAATACGACCTTTTTTTCCAAAATTGAAACCTCCCCATACAAATTTGAAATGATTTTTTTCACAGAAAAAAACCGTTCCTTTCCTCTCTCTATATTAACATGACTAATAGAGAGAAGAAAAATAACGGTTATTTTCTTTCATATATAAAACAGACTTATATTGGCATAAAGGGAAGTGACGAGAACAGCTTAACTATTCTCGTCCAAAATTACTCCTTGGATGAAGGGGTTTTCATGTATTATATTAACAGAGCTTTATTAATATTTAATTAAGCCATTGTTAATATATTGTAAACATCCTTCATCCTATTTTTCAGTTGCTGATTTTGGTAAAACAACTGTAAATGTTGTCCCTTCCCCAACTTCACTATCCACTGTAATTGTACCGTGATGCGCCTCTACTAAATGCTTTACAATTGATAATCCGAGGCCTGTACCACCAGTATTTCTACTTCTCGCTTTATCCACTCGGTAAAAGCGTTCAAAAATACGCGGAATTTCCTCTTTACTAATACCAATTCCAGTATCCGATACTTTTATATAAGCATTATACTTATCTTCCGCTAACTCTACTGAAACAACGCCTCCAGCCGGTGTATATACGATCGCGTTATTTATTAAATTAATAAAGATTTGTTTCAAACGACTTGGATCTCCAATAACAGAAGCACGTTTTAATACATTCACTTGTAAAGAGATTTCTTTTTCTCCTGCTTTATTATCAAGCACCATATGAATATCTTCAAGCAGCCCCTTCATGTCAACGGTTCCCATATTTAATTTAAATCCTTGTTGTTCGATCTTTGACAAATCTAATAAATCTTCAATTAATCCTTGCATGCGCTCACTTTCTTTTAAAATAATGTGCAAGAAATGTTCGCAGAATTTTTTATTATCCATCGCTCCGTCTAAGAGTGTTTCTGAAAAACCTTTAATAGAAGTAATCGGTGTCTTTAATTCATGAGAAACATTCGCTAAAAAGTCTTTTCTCATTTGTTCTAATTTCTTTAACTCTGTTATGTCATGGAATACGAGAACAATCCCTTTCCATTCATGGTTTGTCCCGATAATCGGCGCTCCATATACTTCGAAATGCTTCCGCTCAATTCCAAGTGGCAATAACATTTGTTTACGCACTTTCACTTCTGTCATAAAGATTTCTTCTACAAGCTCAATAATTTCTGTATGATGAAACGATTCATAATATAAGCGATCTAAATATTCTTCATCTGTTACGTGGAAAGTTTCCTTATAAGAGCGGTTTACAAGGTTTATATACCCGCGGCTATCAATTAAAATCATTCCGCTTCCCATATTTTCAATTAACGTATGCAGACGATCTTGCTGCATTTCTTGTTCAAGTGTCATCTCTTGTAAGTTACGAGCTAAAATATTAATCGCTTTACTCAGCATTCCTGTTTCATCCGAATGACTTTCGTATGCACGTGCTTTATAATTACCCTTTGCCAATTCAATTGCAACTTTTGTAACCGATTCAATCGGCCTAATATATTGCCCTGTAATTTTCATACCTAAAAATACAACTACGAGACAAGCAATAACAAATCCGATAATTAATAATCCCCACGTTTTTTGATGTACGTCTTTTAAAGGATCGATTGTACTTTTCACCAAAACGTATCCTTGTTTTCCTTCTACATCTTGAACGAACACCGCATGATAAAATTCATTCTTTCGATCTGTCTCTTTCGTAATCACTTTACTTCGTTGTTTTGCCAATTCCGAAGTAAGTTCTTTAATCGTCTCTGGACTAAATGCCAATTCTTGTCCTTTTCTATATTGAACTTTCTTTTTTTCATCCACAAATACGATAGAAGCTGGTATTTTTTCTTCTAACTTTTCAAATACGTATGGATTTTTTAAGACATTATCAAAACCTTGCTCTTCTGCTAACGCCGCAACATACTCCGTCTCTTTTACCATTCTCTCTTTAGCATGATCTATATAGTAGTTTTCAAACACAGTTTCTAGCAATAAACCTAGTCCAACTAAAATAAATACAATAAGAGAAACAAATGTAAAAAGAAGCCTGGAACGAAATTTATTCATTCCCTTTTGGCTCCTCTAATTTATATCCTAAACCACGTATCGTTTTAATGTACGTCGGTTTTTTCGTATTTTGTTCAATTTTATCGCGCAAATGGCTAATATGAACATCAACAATTCGTGTATCACCAGCAAAATCGTAATTCCATACAGCACTTAATAATTGATCACGCGTCAACACGCGACTTTTATTTTTCGCAAGATACACAAGTAGTTCAAATTCTTTTGGTGTTAATTCAAGCTTTCTTCCTTGGAAATAAGCCTCATAAAACTCCGGTAAAATTTTAAGTTCTGCAATTGTGATGCTATCTTCATCTGGCGCTTCTGCAACTTGTTCTTCTTGTTGTAATTTCGTGCGGCGCAAAATCGCCTTCACACGAGCAACAACTTCCCTTGGACTAAATGGCTTCGTCATATAATCATCTGCCCCAAGTTCAAGGCCTAGCACCTTATCAAACTCATCATCTTTTGCCGTTAACATTAAAATCGGCGTCATAACGCGCTGCAATCGTAATTCTTTACACACTTCCATACCATCCATTTTCGGAAGCATTAAATCTAATATAATTAAATCTGGGCGTTCTGTTGTCGCTTTTTGAAGCGCCATTTCTCCATCCATCGCTGTTATAACTTCAAACCCAGCTTGTTGTAAATTAAATTCGATTAAAGTTAAGATAAATTCCTCATCATCAACTACTAAAATACGATTGTTCATTCTTTTCCTCCAAGTTATAGACTTGAAACCTTCTTCATCCTAGTATTTTCCCCGTTATTCTCATCATACTAGAAAACAAGGTCCCTCTCAATATAATTGTCTATTCATGGAGATCGTTTGTGTAGAATTGAGAAAATAGAAGTAATTACGATTCACCTGCAACTATACAGGATTTTGCCAAACTTTATAGATTACTCTCTCTTCTTTAAAGCTCACTTCCGTATGAACTATAAAATCTTGATTTTGTGCTAGGAAAAACGAAAGAGCATACGCTATTTTATAATCCGGTGTTTCATATCCATCAAATACTCTCCCGTACATTTCATTCGCAACCCCGTCTGCCCACACTTCAGCTTCTCTTACCGTTTCAAAGATAACGTTTTCTCCTTTCCACCTCATCTTAAAGAATCACTCCTTCCATTGACTTAAATTATTAAATTATAATATAGTAAATATTGTTAATCCAATAATCTGAATATAAAAAGGGGTCTATTATGCGACTATTACTACCTATTTTAACTTTAGTAGTAACATGTTTCCTTACTTTTAACGTACCGAGCTGGGATACGATTAAAACGGGGTGCTCAGAATTTGCTGAAGGGTTCAAAGAAGGATTTTTCAACTAAAAATAGCGCTAGCATCCTTATTCAAGGTATGCTAGCGCTATTCATATTTTCATCTTTTAAAAATTATCTAATGCTTTTTCCATAATGGAAACAGATTTAAAAGGCGGCGTGACTGTTAATGAACCTTTTACAACAGTTTCTCCTTTTTCATCATGAGCAGATACAAGCATATCAATTGTATGTTCCTCCTCAGAAACAGCCACAACTTCAAAGTGGATTTGTAACGTTTCATAATGGTGAACATGCTTCACGAACGTAAGGTCCTTTCTCGTAATATGACTTCCTGGACCCGGTAAATATTTCGTAACCGCCGTTGTAATCATTCCCGTTAGCATAATGCTTGGTACAATCGGCTTTTCATACGGAGTTTGGGATGCGTAATCATGCTGAATATATAATGGATTGGCATCATTCGTTAACCCTAAGTACAATAACAAATCTTTATCCTCAATTTTTTCAGTGATAGATAATTTCTCTCCTACTGTAATTTCATCCATTTTACGACCAATTTGAACTTTTTTCTTTAACATGTTACAACCCCCTCCGATTTTTTCACCTTATTATCCTACTAAAAGCGATACCTTATCCGAAATTTACTATGATGAGGGCAATGTATAGTATAAATCTATAGTTTCATTATAGGATACTACAAATGATAGCGTTTTCATATTATTTCAAAAAAACAATTCGGTAAATAGTAGAAAAAGATTCGGAATCCCGAATCTTTTTCACTACTATTCAATTATTAAACAAGAACTTTCATTACGTTACGTACAGATTCTACAGAGCGATCTAACGCTTCTTTTTCATCTGCAAGAAGTTCTAATTCAATAATTTTTTCAATTCCGTTACCACCTAGAATTACTGGTACCCCTAAGTAAAGGTCACTATAACCATACTCACCTTCAAGGTACGCAATAGCTGGTAATACACGGCGTTGATCTTTTAAGATTGCTTCTGTCATTTCAACTAAAGAAGCTGCTGGTGCGTAATATGCACTACCGTTTCCTAATAAGCCTACAATCTCACCGCCACCTTTACGTGTACGTTCTACGATTGCTTCTAAACGCTCTTTCGGAATTAACGTTTCTAACGGAATACCGCCTGCATAAGAATAACGCACAAGAGGTACCATGTCGTCACCGTGTCCACCAAGAACAAATCCTGTAATGTCTTTCACAGAAAGATTTAATTCTTGTGCGATGAATGTACGGAAACGAGCTGTATCTAATACGCCCGATTGGCCAATTACACGCTCTTTCGGGAATCCTGCTTCTTTAAATACAGAATATGTCATTGCATCAACTGGATTTGTTAACACAACAATAATTGCATTTGGTGAATGTTTTGCAATGTCGCGCGTAATACTTTTCATAATTTTAGAGTTCGTTGCTACTAAGTCATCACGGCTCATACCAGGCTTACGTGCAATACCTGCTGTAATAACGACAACGTCAGAATCAGCAGTATCTGCGTAATCAGATGTTCCAATAATGTTAGCATCAAAACCTTGTACTGGGCTCGCTTCTAACATATCTAACGCTTTCCCTTTTGTTGGATTTTCCAGTTGTGGAATGTCCACTAATACAACATCTGCAAGTTCTTTTTGTGCTAATAAGAATGCCGTTGTTGCTCCTGTAAATCCTGCACCGATGACTGAAACTTTCTTGCGTTTGATTGTCATAATTTACCCCCCGCTTTAATTATGCGTTTTTGATTATCGCTACATCCATGTTTTTAATAAGCTCATTAGCAAACTCAGAACACTTCACTTCTGTTGCGCCTTCCATTAGGCGAGCGAAGTCATATGTTACTACTTTTGATGCAATTGTTTTCTCAACTGAATCTGTTACTAATTTCGCTGCTTCATTCCATCCTAAGTGTTCTAATAATAATACACCTGAAAGAAGAACTGAAGATGGGTTTACTTTATCTAAACCTGCATATTTTGGAGCTGTACCGTGTGTAGCTTCAAAGATAGCATGTCCAGTCACATAGTTAATGTTTGCACCAGGTGCAATACCAATTCCACCTACTTGTGCAGCAAGTGCATCAGAGATATAGTCACCATTTAAGTTCATTGTTGCAACAACATCGAACTCACGTGGACGAGTTAAAATTTGTTGTAAGAAGATGTCTGCAATAGAATCTTTTACGATGATTTTTCCAGCCACTTCAGCGTCTGCCATCGCTTTATTTGCTGCATCTTTACCATCTTTTTCAACAATGCGATCATATTCAGCCCAAGTAAATACTTTGTCGCCGAATTCTTGTTCCGCTACTTCGTAACCCCAGTTTTTGAAAGCACCTTCTGTAAATTTCATAATGTTTCCTTTATGAACTAATGTAACAGAAGAGCGTTTTTCATTAATTGCATATTGAATTGCAGCACGAACAAGACGCTTTGTCCCTTCTTCTGAGATTGGTTTAATACCAATACCAGATGTTTCTGGGAAGCGGATTTTATTAACACCCATTGCTTCTTTTAAGAAAGTAAGAACTTTTTCTGCTTCTGGAGATCCTTGTGCATATTCAATTCCAGCATAAATGTCTTCTGTATTTTCACGGAAAATAACCATATCAGTATCTTCCGGACGTTTTACAGGTGAAGGAACACCTTCAAAATAACGAACTGGACGTAGACATACATATAGATCTAATTCTTGACGAAGTGCTACGTTTAGAGAACGAATACCACCGCCAACTGGAGTTGTAAGTGGACCTTTAATTGCGATTAAATATTCGCGAATTAAATTTAAAGTTTCTTCTGGTAACCACTCGCCTGTTTGGTTGAATGCTTTTTCCCCTGCAAGCACTTCTTTCCAAACGATTTTCTTCTCACCATCATAAGCTTTTTCAACTGCTGCTTCTATTACGCGAGATGCAGCTGCCCAAATATCAGGACCAATTCCATCTCCTTCAATAAATGGAATAATCGGATTGTTTGGTACATTCATAACACCATTAGTTACAGTAATTTTTTCACCTGTCGTCAATGTGATAACCCCCATGTTTGAAATTTCATATGTATGAAACTGAGGGAATAACCCCTCAGTTCAAACCGTTAGTCAAATTAAAATATTCTAATCATTACATCTTTCCGAAAAAATCAGACTTTTGAAAGCGTATTTTCACTATCGAAATAGTGTTTTTCACTTATCTTTGTGCGATTGGAACATACACTTGATGCGTTGGTCCATTATAATCAGCACGCGGACGGATTAAACGGTTGTTTTCATATTGTTCTAGAATATGAGCTAACCAGCCTGACATACGGCTAATTGCAAAAATAGGTGTAAATAAGTCATGGTCAATTCCTAAACAATGGTATACAGAAGCTGAATAGAAATCGACATTTGGTGGAAGACCTTTTTCTTTTGTTACAATGTCTTCAATTTTGATAGACATATTATACCATTTGTCTTCTCCTAAAAGCACGCATAATCTCTTAGACATTTCACGTAAGTGTTTTGCACGTGGATCACCTTGCTCATACACACGGTGGCCAAAGCCCATGATTTTCACTTTATTTTGAAGAGCATTATGAATATATGACTCTACATTTTCTTCTTCGCCAATTTCAGTTAACATCTTCATTACATTTTCATTTGCCCCACCGTGAAGAGGACCTTTTAATGCACCGATTGCTGCTGTAATACCAGAATATACATCTGACAGTGTAGCTACGCAAACACGTGCAGTAAATGTAGAAGCGTTTAACTCATGATCTGCATGAAGTACAAGTGCCTTATCAAAAGCTTCAATTTCAACTTCATTTGGCTCGCGATCATTTAACATGTACAAGAAGTTTGCAGCTAATGATAAATCTTTTCTTGGCTCAACAATATCTAAACCTTTACGGATTCTCGCGTAAGCAGCAACTAAAGTTCCCACTTGAGCCTGTAATTTAACCGCTTTCAAATAATTGGACTTTTCATCCATAATTTCAGCGCTCTCATCGTATAATGATAGCATGGAAATTGCAGTTCGTAAAACAGACATCGGATGTGCAATTTTTAAATCTACTTGTTTCAAATATGTTAAAATCTCACCTGGAACTTTATAGTATTCAGATACAATTTCATTAAATTCCGCTAGTTCTTTTTCATTAGGAAGCTTGCGGTGCCATAATAAGTACACTACTTCTTCAAACGTAGCATTCTCAGCTAAATCATCAATATTATACCCAACATAAGTTAATGTATCATCAATAATAGAGCTCACAGATGATGTTGTTGCTACTACCCCTTCTAAACCTCGAATAACAGTCATGACATTCTCTCCTTTTCCTGAAAATTCTCCCAACCTTGCTCCTTATATCTATTTGCTCCCCTTATGAATTATGAACGCCCGTTCACTCTTTAGGCAAGCAAAATGCACGATCATGCAAATTTGTTGCGATGTTCCCCTCTTATTGTCCATTGTTTACATGGAAAGCATGAGCGTGAATGTCTCCCCGAATCCTCACGCTCAAAACAACAAGTTAGTGAGGAAAATACATTCCGAAGAGTTTTATGATAAAAACAACATAAAACAATATCATTATAAAATTGTTTTATGTTGTTTTTATTTTATCTGGTGTAAAGTCTCTGCTGTTATGTAACTTTTCAAAGTTTCTAATCCTATTATAAACAATTATCTGACTTTTGTGAACAGAAAGAATTCAAAAATTTTATATTACTATAAAATTCCTTATTTAAACATTTGTATAATACTCATAACCGCATAGGCAATTCCAGCCCCAATTAACGGACCAACAGCAACCCCATTAAATAGCGCAACCGCTATAATTGTCCCAAAAACAAGCGCAGTTGTAATGTGAGGATCCGTTGTCAACAATTGTACGCCGCCTTTCGCTAACAAAGCGACCGCTACACCTGAAGCTAAAGCAATCCACGCATAATAAGATTTTGCCGCTTCTCCAAGTTGTTTAAAACCTATTTCCCCCGTCGCAATCGGTACGAGCACCGCTATTGTAATGACCGTTACACCTAGGTTAATTCCTTTCGTTTGTAGATAAGGAAAGACCTTATCTCCTAAAAACGTAAACTTCAATAAAAATAACACACCAATAGCCACAGTAAGCGATTGGTTTTTCGCAATAAGTCCTATAATAAGTAGTATGAATAAAAATAACGTTGACTGACTAATCATGTTTGCACTTCCTTTCTGAAAATAATGAACTCATTTCCAAACAAAAATACCTTTAAACCTATCGTTATACATGATATATCGATGCCTATTCAACATGAATCACTTCATTTTTTATGTATTTTAAAATGATAAATTGAGACTTTCACCATAAAAATTTAAGCATGTATACATTTTAAAAAACAGGCGTCTCTTCTTTCTTTTCTAATTAGAAACAGGTAAAATAAAAAGAAGAGAAAATGAAGTTTTTACCATATAGTAGAAGCATCAACACCAAGCTTTCACAGTCACTCACATACTGAAAAAGCAAGAAAAATCCATCATTCCACTATAACATAAAGTGAAACTTTAATCAGTGGGGCATTTTCCACTGATTATTAGTTGAACCAATCGGGCTTTTACGGGCAGTTTATCTCCATCTAACTCCTTTGATCCAGCCGCACTTCGGGTAGGAGATTTACTGCCCGTTAATGCGGGGTAAAGTGAAACTTTAATCAGTGGGGCACACTCGTTATAAGTTGAACGAATTAGGATAATCCAAATTGGAATGGGAGGTATACATCTTTGAACCGAAACTTACTATATATGATATTGCGACTCATATTTGTCATTGTAGCAACGGTAGCTGGGTTCTATGTATTACTATACATGTCAGGGCTTATCTATCCTTTTATTATCGCTTTTGCATTTGCTTATTTGATTAATCCTGTCGTCAATTTCCTTAATCAAAAACTACAATTTCCTCGCGCACTAGCAGTACTCGTTAGCTTAATTCTCGTATTTGGAGCTATCGTTGGACTTGTTACATATCTTGTGACTGAAGCAATATCTGCCACAACATACTTACTACAACTTGTTACAGTAAAGTTTCCAGATATCGTTACATTCGCCCAGCAATTTGCACTTAATCATATTATGCCTCTCTACGATGATTTAATCTCTAAATTTAATCATCTTGGAGAACCACAGCGCTATACAATTACACAAAACATTCAAAACTTAGGAACAGAGGCAACAACACAAATGAAAGAACTTTTAACCGCCATTATAAGCGGGTTAACGAATTTCATTAGTGCACTGCCAACAACTTTAACTGTCCTTGTATTCATTTTATTAGCCACTTTCTTCATTAGTTACGATTGGCACCGTCTTGCTCAAAAAGCAAGAAAATTACTACCAAATCGTGTACATGGCTACGGAAAAACTATTTTTGTCGACTTAAAAAAAGCTTTATTCGGTTTTGTGAAAGCACAACTTACACTCGTATCTATGACAACCGTTATTGTACTGATCGGACTTTTAATATTACGCGTACCATACGCCATTACTATTGCGATTATTACAGGAGTTGTAGATTTACTACCATATTTAGGAACAGGCGCAGTCTTCGTTCCATGGGTTATATACGTATTTTTCACTGGCGATACCGCATTCGCCATTGGTCTTCTCATTTTATACATCGTCGTGATTGTCCAAAGACAAATTATGGAACCGAAAGTACTTTCATCTAACATCGGTCTCGATCCATTAGCAACACTCGTCGCTCTATTTGTCGGCTTTAAACTTTTTGGCTTTTTAGGATTAATCATCGGTCCAGTCACCTTAGTACTACTTAATACATTACACAAAGCTAATGTCTTCCATGACTTGTGGAAATATATTAAAGGTTCACCTTCAAAATAACAGTTTCTAATTCATACAAAAAATCAAGCTATAATCAGTGGGAAATTCCCACTGATTATTCCTTTTACCTATTTTTCACACTACTTACACGCAACAAGAGCATTACCCAGAAACAGGATAATCCTCTTGTTTTTTTGCATAAAAAAAACACATATTCTAGCTAAAAATACATTTTTATTCTATTTTATCTATAATTATTACTTACATTTATTACTTTTTATGTAAATGAATAAATATACAAAATGGCATAAAATAAGGCTTCAACTAACAATCACCACCTTTTATATGAATTCTTTACACCAATCGCTCCTTTATATACAAAAGCAAAACTTTAATTTGGCTGCATTTCGCACCATCTTATTCATCCAAATTAATAGCACTAAAAAATCACACGTTTAATCGAAGCACAACAAGAGTTCAAACGAAAATTATATAGCAAATATAATAAGCGGACATTTTGTTCATCCCCACTCATCATCCCCCCACAAATAGTGCGGTAAAGCAAAGCCTCAATCAGAAAGCTCCCCTCCTCTTACAAGACAAAAAAATAGCACTTAGATCGTTATAATCTAAGCGCTACTTCTGAATGATAATAGTAGAGTTCTTTCTAAACTTCCATTCCATCCACTTCATAACAAGCGGCTTCAATAAAGCTCTCGTAATAGGGATCACGCAGATAAACCCTAGCACATCTGTCACATAACCAGGAAGCACTAAGAGAATACCTCCTACAAATACAAAAATACCATCTAGTACTGCCTCACCTGGCATTTCCCCTCTATTCAACTTAGATTGAATCTCTCCAAGCACTTTAAATCCTTGTCTTTTCGCCAAATACACACCTACTACACCTGTAAATACAATCATAGCGAACGTAGACCATAAACCTATTACATGACTTGATCCGATTAAGACCGTAATCTCAATCGCCGGTATTAAAATAAACAAGAATAGTAACCACTTCATAGTTCTACACCTCTCTCACAACTCACTTTTAACGCCCTCACAACGCCTATATACATCATATGAAATATAATACCCTTTCATATTAAAACCCATAACAAACAGCTTTTAAAAGCAATTCTAGGCGTTTTAAGCTAACTCTATCTCGTTTTTGTGTAAAAAAAAGAGAAGGACTCCGATCCTTCTCTCCGTATTACTTATAGCACTTCCGCATGTCCATTATAAACAATTCCGCGTGCTGCATCAACTGTTACTTCTTGGCCATTTTTTAAAGTTGCTGTTACGCCGTTTACACCAACGATAACAGGAATACCGATTGATACGCCTACAACAGCAGCATGGCTTGTTAAGCCACCTTCTTCTACAACTAAAGCAGCAGCTTTTTCGATTGCAGGAATCATATCTTTATCAGTGCTTGTTGTAACAAGGATATCACCTTCGTTTACGTTCGCTACAGCTTCAGCAGCTGTTTTTGCTACAACTACTTTACCTTTTGCAGCTTTACGACCGATTCCTTGTCCTTTAGCAACTTCTTCACCAACAACGTGGATTTTCATTAAGTTTGTTGTACCAGTTTCAGCAACTGGAACACCAGCAGTAATTACTACAGTATCTCCAAGGCCGATTAGACCTGCATCCATACCTGTTTGAATTGCTGTATCTAACATTTCGTCAGTTGAAGCTGCGCGCTTCTCAGCCATAAATGCTTGTACACCCCAAACAAGTGCAAGACGACGTCCTACTTGCTCGTCAGATGTTACAGCTACGATTGGAGATTTTGGACGGTATTTAGAGATCATTTTCGCAGTATGTCCACTTTCTGTTGGAGCTACGATTGCAGCTACATCAAGAGCAAGTGCTGTATGCGCAACAGATTGGCTAATTGCATCTGTAATTGTTGGAGTGAACTCTTTAATACGTTTTTTGAACATATCTTCGTATTGTAATGATTTTTCAACACGTACTGCAATGTTAGCCATCATTGTTACTGCTTCTACCGGATATTGACCAGCAGCTGTTTCACCTGAAAGCATGATTGCATCTGTACCATCGAAGATTGCGTTAGCTACGTCACTTGCTTCAGCACGAGTTGGACGTGGGTTACGTTGCATAGAGTCTAACATTTGTGTCGCAGTAATAACTGGTTTACCTAACACGTTACATTTTTTGATTAGACGTTTTTGTACTAATGGTACTTCTTCTGGTGGAATTTCTACACCCATATCACCACGAGCTACCATTAAACCGTCAGAAACTTCTAAGATTGAATCGATGTTGTCGATACCTTCTTGGTTTTCGATTTTCGGTACGATTTGGATGTATTGAGCGCCATGCTCTTCTAATAATTCACGGATTTCTAATACGTCAGACGCTTTACGTACGAATGAAGCTGCGATGAAATCAACTTTTTGCTCGATACCGAAGATGATATCTTTTACGTCTTTTTCAGTGATACCAGGAAGCTTAATGCTTACGTTTGGTACGTTAACACCTTTTTTATTTTTTACAGTTCCGCTGTTAAGAACTTTTGTACGGATGTTTCCATCAGCTTTTTCGATTACTTCTAGTTCGATAAGACCGTCATCGATTAGAATGCGAGAACCTGGGTCTACATCGTCATAAAGACCAGCATAAGATACAGAGAACTTCTCTGCAGTACCTAATACTTGCTCAGTAGAAAGAACTACTTCTGCACCTGTTACAAGCTCAGCTTGTCCGTCTACGAAGTCGTGAGTACGGATTTCTGGACCTTTTGTATCAAGTAAGATACCAACTGTTTTACCAGTTTTCTTTGAAGCTTCACGAATGTTTTTAATACGAGCTCCGTGCTCTTCATGGCTACCATGAGAGAAGTTTAAACGAGCAACGTTCATACCTGCTTCGATTAATTGCTCTAATTTTTCAATACTTTCACTAGCAGGACCTATAGTACATACAATTTTAGTTTTACGCATATTGCACCTCCGAAAATTATGAAACCGTTCCCAAATATCTGACATTACGCCGATTAGATGGATAATTCTTTAGATAATTGATACATATCTTTATCGATTGTATGCTTTTGAGCTAACGCTTCGATAATATCATGATCAACAAGTTTGTTATCTTGAATACCTACACAACGTCCACCTCTACCAGCAATTAATAATTCAACTGCTCTTGCGCCAAGACGACTTGCTAATACACGGTCTTGTGCACTTGGTGATCCGCCACGTTGTACGTGACCTAATACAGTTACACGAGTATCAAAGTTTGTTGCTTCTTCAATGTGCTTACCGATGTCAATTGCACTTCCAACACCTTCAGCTACAACGATAATACTGTGTTTTTTACCACGTTCACTACCGCGCTTCAGACGAGCGATAACATCATCCATGTCATACTCTTCTTCTGGAATTAAGATTGTTTCTGCACCATCAGCTAAACCAGCCCATAATGCAATATCACCAGCGTGACGTCCCATTACTTCGATAACATATGTACGTTCATGAGATGTAGCTGTGTCACGGATTTTATCAATTGCATCAATAACAGTGTTTAAAGCTGTATCGAAACCAATTGTGAAGTCTGTTCCAGGGATATCATTGTCGATTGTACCTGGTACACCAACACATGGGAATCCTTGTTCAGTTAATTTTTTAGCGCCTTGGTAAGAACCATCTCCACCAATAACAACAAGTCCTTCGATACCATGTTTCTTTAATTGCTCGATACCTTTTAGTCGTACTTCTGGGTCTTTAAACTCAGGACATCTTGCTGTATATAATTTCGTACCACCGCGGTGGATAATATCGCCAACAGAACCAAGTTCTAATTTTTCAATGTGACCAGAAATTAATCCAGCGTATCCATGGTAAATACCATATACTTCAATATCATGGAAAATCGCTTTACGAACAACTGCACGAATGGCAGCATTCATACCAGGTGAATCTCCACCACTTGTTAATACACCAATACGTTTCATTTGTACTCACCTCATAAAGATTATTTGCCTTATAATAAAATAACACGAAAAAATATAAAAACACAATGGAGAAGATGTGTCTTTTCATAATAAAAACGTGCATTCGCGAAGAGGAACGCACGCTTTTCTTATTTTATCCCAATGGAAGCGTTTGAAAACGAAACTTGCCCAATTTTCATATATTTTTCATAACGTTTTTCGATTAATTCATCTTTCGAAATTCCGTTTAATTGTTCAAAAGTTTTTCTAATCATTAAGTCTATATTTTCTGACTGTTTTAAAAGATTACGGTGAGCTCCACCTTTTGCCTCTGGAATAATTTCATCAATTACACCTAATTCTTTCAAATCTGCTGCTGTAATTTTCATTGCTTCTGCAGCTTCCTTTGCTTTTCCTGCATCTTTCCAAAGAATTGCCGCTGCACCCTCTGGTGTAATAACAGAATAAGTGGAATTTTCTAGCATATGAATGTAATCTCCTACTCCAAGACCTAGCGCACCACCACTACCGCCTTCACCGATAACGATACAAATAACTGGTACCGTTAAACCTGCCATCTCAAATAGGTTGCGGGCAATAGCTTCACTTTGTCCACGTTCTTCAGCTGCTTTACCAGGATAAGCTCCCTTCGTATCGATGAAACAAATAATAGGACGATTAAACTTTTCCGCTTGTTTCATGAGACGCAGTGCTTTTCGATATCCTTCTGGATGAGGCATTCCAAAGTTACGGCGAATATTTTCTTTCGTATCTTTTCCGCGCTGATGCCCAATTACAGTTACAGGCATCCCTTTATATTTCGCAATGCCGCCGACAATCGCTGCATCATCGCCAAATAGACGATCTCCATGACATTCGAAAAAATCAGTAAATAAGTGCTCAATATAATCGAGCGTTGTCGGTCGTTCTGCATGACGAGCAATTTGAACACGGTCCCATACTTTTAGATTGCCGTATATATCTTCCTCTAAATTTTCTAGCTTTTCTTCCAAAATACGAATCTCCTCACTGAAGTCCATCTGGCTGTTTTTCGTATAGTCTTTCAGTTCACGAATCTTATTTCTTAGCTCAACAACTGGTTTTTCAAATTCTAGCTCTGCCATACAGCCATTTCCCCTCCTTGATGAACTTCTAAAATCTTGCGAAGCGATTCTCTCATATCATCACGATGCACCACCGCATCTAATTGACCATGATCTAGTAAGAATTCTGCCGTTTGGAAATCTTCCGGTAGTTTCTCACGCACCGTTTGTTCAATTACACGTCTACCAGCAAATCCGATAAGTGCACCTGGTTCTGCAAGATTATAATCACCAAGTGAAGCGAAACTCGCTGAAACCCCGCCCGTCGTTGGGTGAGTCATAACAGAAATGAATAACCCTCCTGCATTACTATGCTTTTTCAAAGCTACGCTTGTTTTTGCCATTTGCATTAAACTTAATATCCCTTCTTGCATACGGGCACCACCCGAAGCAGTAAAGATAATAAATGGAACTTGTAAGTCGTACGCCTTTTCAACCGCACGGGCGATTTTTTCTCCTACTACAGAGCCCATGCTCCCCATTCGAAAACGAGAATCCATTACTGCAACAACAACAAGCATGTCATCAATTGTTCCTTCACCAGTTACAACCGCTTCGTTCAATTCAGTCTTCTTACGATCGCTCTCTAGTTTCTCTTCATAACCTGGAAACTCGAGTGGATTTAATGAAACCATTTCTTTGTCATACTCACGGAATGACCCTTCGTCCAATATACTATTAAGACGTTCCCATGCATTCATAGGATGATGATATCCACAATTCACACATACTTTTAAATTTTTTAGAAGTTCTTTCGTATACATGATTTTTTTACATTCCGGACATTTTGTCATAACGCCATCTGGCACATCTTTTCGTACTTGTTCTGAAGGTATTGCAGCGTACTTTTTCTTTTTCACGAATAAATCTCTTAGCACAATTTGACCCCCTTCGTTGAGAGCTAAGGTTAGCGTAAGAAGAAAATGGGGCTAACACCAAAGTTTGATGTTAGCCTTATCTTCTCAATCTGTCTAATAACCTCACTCTTTACGTTTAACTTTAACCGCTACGCGGTAGAATGTTTGTCATAACGTGTCATGGTCATTTCGACAAATTTTATACATTACGAGTGAAACTGTATATTCTCTACTAATTCATCGTAAATTTTTAGTGCATCATTTTCTTGTTTTTCTTCCAAAGTAGCATAAAGCTTTCTATACATATCGATAGAATCTCTTGAAACTTTACAAGAAAGAGTTGCTACGTAATCATTTACGATCATCCAAATGCGATATAGTAAATAATTATCGACTTGTTCAATAAGTGTTTTAAAGAACGTTTGATGAAGCGTTGGGATTGAGCTTTCATTTTCTTCAAGTACTTGGTGTAATCTACTTAGTACTTTAGAAAACGTTTCTTTCGGTAAATTACATACAATTCGAATCATATCTTTCTCAAGCAATCGTTTTGTTTGTAATAAATCACGAATTGTTTTCTCATCTTGCAGTAAGAACGGAGCAATTAATTGTACAAGACCGTTATCATAAAAGTTTCGAATAAACGTCCCTTCACCACGTCTCGTTTCAATCAATCCTACCAGTTCTAAAGCACGCAATGCTTCTCTTACAGAGGAACGTCCTACGTTTAAACGTGAACTTAACTCGCGCTCAGACGGCAAACGATCCCCCGCTACCAATCCATCCTCTTCCATAATGGAACGAATTTTTTTTACAATTTCGAGATATACTTTTGTATTTGATGATGTCAATGGAAATTCCTCGCTTATTCTTTACCAATCAGCGCTAATTGTTTTGTTTTTTCAGCGATCTCATTTGGATCTACTTGACGGCGAGCTACTCCTGTCTCCATTGCTGCTTTTGCAACGTAAGCCGCTACTTGAGGCGCTACACGCGCGTCAAATGGTGCCGGAATAATATAGTCTGCATTTAACTCGTCTTCTGCTACAAGCTCAGCAATAGCCTGTACAGCTGCCATCTTCATTTCTTCGTTAATTTGTGTCGCATGTACGTCAAGTGCACCGCGGAAAATACCAGGGAACGCCAGTACATTATTTACTTGGTTCGGGAAGTCAGAACGACCTGTTCCAACAACAGCTGCGCCCGCTGCTTTTGCCAATTCTGGCATAATTTCTGGAACTGGATTTGCCATTGCAAAAATAATCGCATTGTCATTCATTGTACGAACCATCTCTTCTGTTAATGCACCTTCTGCAGATACACCAATGAATACGTCCGCACCTTGTACAACATCAGCTAAAGAACCTTCTATACGATTCTTATTTGTATATTTTGCAACTTCATCCTTCACCGGATTCATACCTGTAGGACGACCATCATAGATTGCCCCTTTACGGTCACACATAATAATGTCGCGTACACCATAGCGATATAAAAGTTTAATAATTGCAATACCTGCTGCACCTGCGCCATTTGCGACAACTTTAATGTCAGACATTTTCTTTCCAACTAATTTCAGTGCATTTACAAGACCTGCTACTGTTACGATAGCTGTTCCGTGTTGATCATCATGGAAGATAGGAATATTTGTTTCTTTTTTCAAACGCTCTTCAATAATGAAGCAGTTTGGTGCTGCGATATCTTCTAAGTTAACGCCGCCAAAAGTTGGCTCCATTAATTTTACAGTTTCAACAATTTTATCTACATCGTTTGTATTTAAGGCAATCGGGAATGCATCTACACCAGCAAAGCTCTTGAATAATACAGCTTTACCTTCCATTACTGGAAGAGATGCTTCAGGTCCAATGTTACCAAGACCAAGTACAGCTGTTCCATCTGTCACAACTGCTACCATATTTCCCTTCATCGTATATTCATATACCTTACTTTTATCGTCATAAATTTCTTTACAAGGTTCTGCAACCCCTGGAGAATATGCAAGACTTAAATCTTTTGCATTTTCTACTTTTACTTTTGATACAGTTTCTAATTTTCCTTGATGCACTTTATGCATGTGAAGTGCTTCTTCACGAAGTGTTGACAAACTATCCACTCTCCTCAAATTATTCTTGCTGATATCAATTTCTCCAAGTGGTCTGACCACGAACACTACTACTATAATAATCGAAGTGTAGGGAAATTGTCCATTATATTTTCACAACTACATTTTCTTCCCCGACAATTTTACGAAGTGCTCCTAAACATTCTTCACTTGGATGAATCGATAAACTTCGAGATAATTGTACCATTTTATGTTCCTTTTCATAATAAATTAGTACTTTCGCAAAACCTGAATAGTCGAACAATATTTTCGTAACCTGATTTAAAAGCTTTTTCTCATACTGAGACGGCAATTTCACGTAAACAGATGCATCTTTCTTTTCTTCATAAACATCCATTTCCTCTAGCGGATATAGTCCATTTACAATCCATTGCAGCTTATGATTTCTTAGCTCAATCATGCCGTCAACTAAAACAATTGCTCCTTCTTGTAACTTATCCGAGAAATGTATATACGTTTCCGGGAAGAGGACCGCTTCCATTTCATCATTTTGATCACAGAATGTAATAAATGCCATCTTTTGAAACTTTTTCGTACGAATCACTCTCACACTTGTTATATACACAATAGCTCTTTGTACTTTTTTCTTGTGTCGCATCGCCTGAGCGAGAGATGGAATTTCTAATTCTTTTGATAACTTTACATACTGCGCAGTCGGATAACTTGATAAATAAAAGCCAAGTGCTTCTTTCTCTTTATTTAGTTGTTCAATAAAAGATAGCTCTTCTCCTTGTACGTATTTTGATTTTGGAACAGCATCCCCTAAATCACGCGCGAGATTTGCGTACTCCAACGCCCCTTTAAGACTTTTCCATAAATTCGTTCTCGAAACACCAAAATCATCAAAACATCCCGACCAGACGAAAGCTTCTAAATTGCGCTCTGTTACAAACTTTGACGGCATACGGAGACAAAATTCAAATAAATCTTCGAACATTTTTTTCTCTCGTTCTTCTAATAATGCCGTCACTGTAGCCATTCCAATATTTCGAATCGAAAGTAAACTGTAACGTATCGCATTCCCCTCTATTTGGAAGTTGTAACCACTTTTTTGAAGAGACGGCGGCAAAACATGAAAACCCTTTCGCTTCGTTTCTCGTATATACTGTACAATTTTATCTTCATTTCCAATTGCACTTGATAATAGTGCCGTCATAAATTCCAGCGTATAGTTCGCTTTTAAGTAGGCAAGCTGATATCCGATCATACTGTAAGCTACAGCGTGACTTCGGTTAAAACCGTAATTCGCAAATCTTACAATTAAATCATAAATTTTCTCAGCAGACGTCTCATTGTAACCATTTTGCAAACAACCTTGGACAAAATGCTTACGTTCCTGATCTAAAATATCACGATTCTTTTTACTCACTGCACGGCGCAGTAAATCTGCTTCACCAAGCGAAAACCCTGCTAACTTCGATGCAATTTGCATAATTTGTTCTTGGTATACAATGACGCCGTATGTTCTTTCTAAAATTGGCTTTAAATCCGGATGTAAATATTCAATTTTTCTTTTTCCATGTTTCGATTCAATAAAGGTCGGTATCTGTTCCATCGGTCCCGGTCTGTATAATGAGTTAACAGCTACGATATCTTCAAACTCATTCGGTTTTAACCCGCGAAGTACATTTCGCATACCACCTGACTCAAGCTGGAATACACCTGTTGTATCCCCTCTCCCTAATAATTGGAACGTCTTTTCATCTTGAAGAGGTAAGTTTCTTATATCGATTTCTTTTCCTGTTTTGTTCGCGATAAATTTTATAATATTTTCAAGTAACGTTAAATTACGTAATCCTAAAAAGTCCATCTTAAGCAACCCAAGTTCTTCTAGCGCATCGGCTGGATATTGCGTAACATAAACATCGTTATGTCCTTCTTGAATTGCTACACTGCCTGTTAGCGGTTCTTGACTCATAATAACGCCAGCCGCATGAATAGACGTATGACGTGGTAAACCTTCTACACGTTTTGCGATTTCAAACACACGCTCATGCAGAAGATTCCCTTGTATAAACTCACGAAGTGATTGTGATTCTTCATATGCATCTTTTAACGTTATACCAAGCTTTGATGGGATAAGTTTTGAAAATATATCAATATCTCGCGGCGGAAGCCCCATTACGCGGGCAATGTCTCTAATTGCCGCTTTTGCTGCAAGCGTACCAAACGTTACAATTTGCGCAACACGGAGCTGACCGTATTTATCTTTCACATAGCGAATCATCTCATCACGTCTTACGTCTGGAAAATCAATATCAATATCGGGAAGCGTCACACGTTCAGGATTTAAAAACCTTTCAAATAATAGATCGTATTCAATCGGATCAATATCTGTAATTTCTAATACGTATGAGACGAGTGAACCAGCTGCCGATCCACGACCTGGTCCTGTTAAAATATGATTTTCATGTGCATACTTCATAAAATCCCATACGATGAGGAAATAATCACTAAATCCCATACGAGAAATAACATTTAATTCATGATTTAAACGCTTTATATGCACTTCTTTCGGCGCACCATATCGTTTCCGTAAACCTTCTTCACAAACACGACGCAAGTATATATCACTCGTTTCATTAGACGAAACAGGAAACTTCGGAAGTTGATTTACATGGAACGGTATTTCTACTTGGCAACGCTCTGCAATTTTCATTGTATTTTGGATTGCTTCCGGCGCATGGGAAAATAGTGCTTCCATTTCATCCGATGACTTTAAATAATATTGATCTGTTTTCAGCCTCGGCCTATCTGGATCAGTCATTTTCGTTCCACTTTCAACAGATAGTAAACATTCGTGAACAAGTGCGTCACTTTGATTGATATAGCGCACATCGTTTGTTGCAACGACTGGAATATTAACCCTACTAATAAATTCAGGTATTTTCTCTTGTAAAAGCAACTCATCTTGAATCGCATGATGCTGCAAACTCATATAAAAATGGCCGAACATATTTTGATATGTGCGAGCTACTTCTTCAGCCTGACTCTCATTGTCTTCTAGTAATAATTGCTCAATTTCGCCATCTTTACCTGGTGAAATAGCAATTAATCCTTTCGCATAATGCGCAAGCCACTTCTTAGGAATACCTTCTTTGGATTTTGTCATAATACTGCTAGAAATCTTTAATAAATTTTGGTAGCCTATTTCATTCTCAGCAAGTAATACAAGTGGATAAGACCTTTCTTCTTCTTCACTAAAAATAGAAGCGGTTAATCCAATAACAGGCTGTATACCATGTTTCTTACATGCTTTATAAAACGGAATAACGCCATACATAACATTTTCATCCGTAATAGCCAGCGATGAAAAACCAAGTTCTTTCGCCCTGACTACAAGCTCATCAATTTTACAAGCACTTTTTAATAAACTAAAAACGGTTTGACATTGTAAATGCACAAACTTCACTGTTGTACCCTCTCTTTACCTATTTGACTACTTTTATTATAGGTGATGAGGAAAGCGGAAATCAAAACATACTTCTTATACTTTGTCCATATATATGAAGAAGAAAGGGGAATGACGATGGATGTAAGAGAACATACTTTTTTCTCTCTGCTTATTATTAGTTATTTTATTGCCTTTGGGGTTATACTTGGCGGTTCATTAATTGGTGGATTTGGTGCGTTTCTTATCGGAAAACCAGCTCTAACTTACATTAATCAATTCGCCCAAAATTTAAGAATTTGGGCACTCGTTGCAGCAATTGGTGGAACATTCGATACCTTTTATAGCTTTGAAAGAAGTTTCTTTGGCGGAGATATGAAAGATATCGTAAAACAAATTCTCCTTATTTTTTTCGCAACTGGTGGTATGCAAACAGGTCTCATTATTATTAAATGGCTAACGCAGGAACATGTATGAGAGTACCAAGTGCCAATACAGCAAAAAGATGGTACTTAGTATTAGCTGGTGCTGCTGTCGGAGGCGTGTTGAGCTGGTTTATTTTTTTGTACATATACGGTGTTTTTCAAGAAGAACAAGCTAGTAAAATAGCAGAACAAAGAGAAATTATAGAAAAACAAGAAGCAAAGCTCCACGTCCTTCTCGAAGATCAAGAAAAATTGAACACTGAAAATAAACGGCTCTTAACCATTCAAGAGATTAAAATAAAACTTATCAATCGAGAAAAATACGATTTAGACAATCTTACACTCGAAAATATGACTACATCTATCCATAATGATCTCCAGCATCTTTTAACGAAAAACATTCAAAGTATCGCAAAAAATAAAGACCTACTCAAAAAGGTAATCGAAAACAAAACGTACAAACATTACGATCGACTATACCGTTTTAAAGTCGATACAATATCTTTTGATACAGTGCTTGAAATTAGCATTACTATAGAAAAGGAAAAATAAAGAAGGAGGGCTTTAGCGCCGCTCCTTCTTTTCGTTCTAACATATAGTCCCTTATTTACAAATCTCACGTAAATCAGCAAAAAGACGATCCGCTTCTTCCCAAGAAGATGCCTTGGCACCAGAAGCCATCGGATGTCCTCCGCCGTTATATTGCATTGCCAATTTGTTTATAACTGGTCCTTTTGAACGAAGACGAACACGAATTACGTCGTCTTCCTCTAAAAATAGAACCCACGCCTTTAATCCATCAATATTGCCAAGCGCTCCAACAACACCAGATGCTTCAGAAGGAAGTACATCAAATTCTTCTAATACTTCTTTCGTTAATTTAATGTAAGCTGCTCCTTCTTCTACCATCGTAAAGTTTTGTAAAATATAACCGTTTAAACGAGCAATTTTTTCTTTTGTCTTATACATTTCATTGTATAAATCTGTGAATTTCACACCCATGTCAACAAGCTCACTTACGTAACGAAGTGTTTTTGCTGTCGTATTTGGGAATAAGAAACGACCTGTATCTCCAACAATTCCTGCTAAAATAAGGCGGGCTGCTTCTTTTGTTATTTTTAATCCTTTATCTTTTCCATAGTTATAAAACTCATAAATCATTTCACTTGTCGAACTCGCTGTCGTATCTACCCACGTAATATCTCCATATGGATCTTCATTTGGATGATGATCAATTTTAATTAACATCTTCCCTTTTGTATAGCGTTGATCGTCAACACGTTCTTGATTCGCAGTATCACAAACAATAACAAGCGCATTTTCGTATATACTATCTTCAATATCATCCATTACTCGTAAGTATGCTAACGACGGTTCATTGTACCCAACCGTATAAATATTTTTCTCTGGAAACGATTCTTTTAGAATTGTACCAAGGCCACCCTGTGAACCTAATGCATCTGGATCCGGACGCACGTGGCGATGAATAATAATTGTATCAAACTCTTTAATTGCTCCTAAAATTTGCTCATGCATATGTATAATCTCCTTTTTAATCAACTTCTTCACTTTATCTCTCATTATAACGGAAAGTATTTCATACATGCGAACAATTGCTTTATAATAAAAGTTAGAAAGTTTAGATATTTCTTTTTTCTCCACTATTTTTTTCATAAAACGATGGGAGTGTTCATTATGCCAGTATTAGTCTTCTGTATTATCGTCTCATTTATGTTGTATCTCTTCTACAAAACAAAATACTTTCGTACAAACCGCCCAATGGAGAAAGGTTGGCTCTCTGGAAAATCCGCAATGGCACTCGGTTCATTCGTCTTATTCTTCGGGATAAACCAATTCTTTTTAGAACTTTCAACCGCTCGTATTATCGTTGGTATCTTATTCGTTCTATTTGGTAGTGCAAGTGTATTTAATGGATTTCGCCAATACAAACATTTCTTACCATTAGCAGTTAAAGAAGCAGAAGTCTATGAAACAACGTAAAAAAGCATCAAAATTGTGATGCTTTTTTACGTCCTCTAACTTTTAAAATCATATATGCGACAAACGCAGATGGTATATTAAATGGGTTACCTTGTACGTGAAAATGTAATTGTTCTTCTCCAAAAGACATTTTTTCATATAGCTCTCGCTGAGATAATCCTGTCTTTTCCTTTTTTTCATGTAAACCTTGTAAATATAAATATTGGATCGGTATCATTACAAGAAAGTAAAATAGTGCGATACTACCAAAAAAGAGTACGGCTGACGACATAATGTATACCACCTTCCACAAATCCATTTTCTTACAATATAATCATAACACAATATACAACCAAATTGAATTACTATTCTGTCTTTTCTTGCGTTACTTTTCCACTCCACCCCATACATATTTCACTAAAACTCTCATCTAAAATCATGCCTTTCAAATTTAAAACAACAAAAAAAATGGAACAAATCAAAACGATTTGTTCCATCTTTTTATTTATCAATTAACTGAACCATAAGTAATGCTTTTCCAACGACATTACCTTCATGATGCACCTCTACATCAACCTTACCAAATTTACGCCCAATTTCTAATACTTTCGGATGAACGGATACAACATTATCAATTTGAACCGGCTTTACGAAATAAATTGTTAAGTTTTCAACAATTAAATCGCTTTTCTTTTGCGCACGAATAACGCGATTTGTCGCTTCTGTCACAATTGTTGCAAATACACCGTACGATAACGTTCCGATTGAGTTCGTCATTTGCGGCGTCACTGAAAATTGATATAGATGCTCATTTTTCGCTTCTTTTGGCGTCATAAATTGATTCGTTACAATATCATCAATTGTTTCTCCAACTTGTGGCTGACGTTGAATCATTTGCAGTGCCTGAAGTACATCTTGACGGCTAATGATACCTTGCAGTTTATTTCCTTCCTCAACGACAGGAAGTAATTCAATTCCTTCCCACACCATCATACGTGCCGCAGCTGCGACAGACATTTTACCATTCACTGTAATTGGGTGTTTTGTCATTACTTTATCAATTGGTGTTTCTTTCGCTACACCGATCATGTCTTTTGAAGTTACGATTCCTAGCACTTTTTTATTTTCATCTACAATTGGATATCTTCCGTGCATTGTCTCTTCATTATATGCATGCCATTGCTGTACTGTATCATGTGGCTTTAAATATAACGTTTCTTCAATTGGTGTTAAAATATCCTCAACAAGTACAATTTCTTTCTTAATCAGTTGATCATAAATTGCACGGTTAATTAACGTTGCGACCGTAAATGTATCGTAGCTACTTGAAATAATCGGCAGCTTTAATTCGTCTGCTAATTTCTTCACATGATCTTCCGTATCAAATCCACCCGTAATTAATACAGCAGCTCCAGTTTCTAGCGCTAATTGATGTGCATTCGTACGGTTACCAATAATGAGTAAATTCCCAGCTTCTGTATAGCGCATCATCGCTTCTAATTTCATAGCTCCGATTACGAATTTATTTAATGTTTTATGTAGTCCTTCTCTGCCCCCAAGTACTTGACCGTCGACAATGTTAACGACTTCTGCATATGTCAGTTTTTCGATATTTTCTTTCTTCTTTTGTTCAATTCGAATTGTTCCGACACGTTCAATTGTACTAACATACCCTTTATTTTCTGCATCTTTAATTGCACGGTAAGCTGTCCCTTCACTTACACTCAAATCTTTCGCAATTTGTCTTACAGAAATTTTATGGCCTACTGGCAGGCTATTAATATGTTCTAAAATTTGGTTATGCTTGGTAGCCAAATGGTTTCACCATACTTTCTTTTCCCTAAATTCTTCATGTGTTGTACTTTCAGTATACTATATTTTCAAAACTGTTACACTCTCTCTTTGCATACCTGTACTATTTTTTTTATAACAAAATGACTCTTACATTCCACCAGTCATTCTATTACAACAATGTAATGCTATTGTCATCTCATTCGATAGTTCGCCCACTTGATTCCCTATACAATGAAGACAAGAAATAAAACAAAGGAGCGGACACATGATGAAAAAATTTTTAGAGGTTGTAGGTGCTGTATTTTTAGCTTTCGTAGATGGGAAAAAAGTTGCAATGGAATTGAATGAAACACCTGAACAACCACGTACCAAAAGAAAAGAATCACCAAAACAAATACAAGCATTAAAAGCTGTTCTACACACGTAAAAACCCTTCACTTTTCTTTTCAAATGAAGGGTTTCTTTTCTATAGTGTAATACTTTCTCCAGCTTCTAATACTTTCCCTGTACAATTTTGTAGCTTTTCTACAAATTGATATGGATCTTGTTCAATAACTGGGAACGTATTGTAATGCATCGGTACAACAGTTTTCGCATTAATCCATTTTGCCGCTAGTACAGCATCTTCTGGTCCCATTGTGAAATTATCACCAATTGGTAAAAATGCTAGATCAACTTTATTTAATTCCCCAATTAACTTCATATCAGAGAATAGTGCAGTATCTCCTGCGTGGTACACTGTTTTCTCTTCTGCTGTAAATAAAATACCTGCTGGCATACCTGTATATGTAATCGTCTTATTTGCTTCATCAATATAACTAGAGCCGTGGAATGCTTGTGTAAACTTCACTTTTCCGAAGTCAAATTCATGTGAACCACCAATATGCATCGGATGTGTATTTACACCTTGCCAACTTAAAAATGTTGCTAGTTCAAATGGCGCTACAACAACTGCATTATTTTTCTTCGCAAGTTCTACTGTATCTCCAACATGATCACCGTGTCCATGCGATAAAAGGATTGCATCCACTTTTACATCTTCAGCTTTTAAATCTGTTTTCGGATTACCTGTTAAAAACGGGTCAATTAAAATAACTTTTCCATTCGCCTCAATTTTCACAACTGAATGCCCATGATAAGATACTTTCATTATTACATTCCTCCCCTATTCACATTCTCACTTTTTATTCTACATGATTTTTCAATTCCCTGTCTTTTCTAACATCTATTTACTTGTCATAACGCTTTCTTCCGAGTTAAAGTTATATTTGTAATTAAATATCTCGGGGGTGCCAATCGATGAATGCTAGATTAGAAAATTTAATGCAATGGCTAAAAGAAAAAAACGTAGAAGCTGCGTTCTTAACTTCTACACCGAACGTCTTCTACATGACGAACTTCCACTGTGAACCGCATGAAAGATTACTTGGTATGTTTGTATTCCAAGAAAAAGAACCTATTTTAATTTGTCCTAAAATGGAAGAAGGTCAAGCACGTAACGCTGGCTGGGCACATGAAATTATCGGATTTACTGATACTGACAGACCATGGGATATGATTGCAAAAGCAATTAAAGACCGCGGCATCAATGCAAATGCAGTTGCAATTGAAAAAGAACATTTAAACGTAGAGCGCTACGAAGAATTAACGAAATTATTCCCAAATGCAGCTTTCAAATCAGCTGAGGAGAAAGTTCGCGAACTTCGTTTAATTAAAGATGAAAAAGAACTTTCTATTTTACGCGAAGCAGCTAAAATGGCGGACTACGCTGTTGAAGTTGGTGTAAATGCAATTAAAGAAAACCGTAGCGAGCTAGAAGTATTAGCAATTATTGAACACGAATTAAAAACAAAAGGCATACATAAGATGTCATTTGATACGATGGTATTAGCGGGTGCAAACTCCGCTCTTCCACACGGTATTCCTGGCGCAAACAAAATGAAGCGCGGTGATTTCGTACTATTTGATTTAGGTGTAATCATTGAAGGTTATTGCTCTGATATTACACGTACAGTAGCATTCGGTGAGATTTCTGAAGAGCAAACTCGCATTTACAACACTGTACTTGCTGGACAACTACAAGCAGTTGAAGCATGTAAACCAGGTGTTACACTTGGCGCAATCGATAACGCTGCTCGTTCTGTTATCGCAGATGCAGGTTACGGAGACTTCTTCCCGCACCGACTTGGTCATGGACTTGGAATTAGCGTACACGAATATCCAGATGTAAAAGCTGGTAACGAGTCTCCATTAAAAGAAGGTATGGTCTTCACAATCGAACCTGGTATTTACGTACCAAACGTAGGTGGCGTTCGTATTGAAGATGATATTTACATTACAAAAGACGGATCAGAAATTTTAACGAAATTCCCGAAAGAATTACAATTTGTAAAATAATAAAAAGGCAGCGTGAATGCTGCCTTTTTTTATTCCTCTACTATTTCAAATTTCTCTACAATCATTCTTGCTGGATAGCTTTCAAGTATTTGAGAAAACCATACTTTTATTTTATCCCCTGTTTTTAACTGTTTATATGCGTCTTTGTCCTTAAAGCTCAAGACTATATGTGATGGATGCTCTTTATTCATTTGTTGTTCTATATAATTTTGTAACTCTACTTTTGTGTTAAACGTTTTATCATCGACAAAAAATACCGTGTCATTTCTTAATATGATATACCCTTCTTTAGGGACTTCTTTTACCGTTACCTGCTCTACTTGTTTTGTAGTACAAGCTGATAATATGACTAGAAATACATTTAAAAACATAACAATTTTCACATGCCTATTCATTTTTAACTCCTTACTTTAGGCTATTTCAAATTTAACACCATCTTCTCCTCATACTTATCATCCCATTTAATTACAACTTCTATCGGTTCATCTTTAGATAGAGGTGCACAACTTACACAAGAAGATTTTATTTCAACCCTTGCTCCTTTATGAACTTCTGACGTTTGTGTCATTGTACTAAAGGCTCCATTAATAGCAATCTCTAAGTTTTTAAATTCTGTCTTTCCATCCCCACCCTTATATTGAAACGTAAACATTCCATCTTCACTGTCATCCTTAATATGCCCTTTATATTGTCCAGTCCAACTTTTGCTCTCGCTAGAAAAATTAACATACGAAATGGAACAGCTTCCTAAAAAGAAAATACTAATAAAAAAGAATAATGCTCTCTTCATAATGCCCTCTCCATTCAAATGCACTTATTTATCCCGCATTTACGGACAGTAAGATCCCCACATCAAAATTCGGTGAAAGCAAAGAAGTTAGGTGGGGAATCCCCCCCACTAATTAAAGTTTCACTTCATTGCCTATTCCTTCCTTTTATTATACTATTAAAATACATAATTTTCTAAAACAGGAGGTTTATATGTTACAACAACAGTTAGAAAAAATTCGTAATAATAATTACATCATAGATAACACACTTCATATTGATTCTTTAAGTTCCAGTATGCTTGAACATATCGGTGTTACTGATAGCTACTTAAGGGACAAACTCATCTACTCTACTTTTTATCATCTCATCAAAAATCGCTATCTTTCACACACACAATTACAGAAACTATTATTAGAAAGCATCGGTGAAAAATATTTATTGTATAAGATTCATTCAGATGATGAAGATGCTGTATTTACTCGTGCATTTACAACCTTATTAATTGCGCTCATTATAGATGCAGATACAACTCATAATTTCTTATCACAGAATGATATTTTAACTGTAAAAGATCAATTAATTCTATATATGAACAATGAACATGATTTCCGCGGATATGTGCAAGACCACGGATGGGCACATAGTATCGCACATGCTTCCGATACATTTGAGGCGCTTGTTCATAGTCCTAAACTAGAAACTTTACATTACGAAGAGATATTAAAAACTTTGTTAAACAAAGTTTTTGTCCATTCTATTTACTATAAATACGAAGAAGACGAGCGTCTCGTTTATCCGATTGTCGCAATGCTGCAAAATGGCCTAAAAGAAGAAATACTCATATTAGCCCTTCGTGACTTAGTAGCTCAATTACCGGTCCAAAAACAAGCACTACCTATTGAATCGTACGAGTTTTTATATGGAAATACAAAATCTTTCTTACGTAGCTTATTTTTCAGACTACGCACACTTTCTATATGTGAAGAAACCGAATTCGAAATTGAAAAATTGCTACAAGAGCTTCCAAAATATTATTAAAAAAGAAGGCCACTCAAAAAGTGCCTTCTTCTATTTCACTAATATTTAATTGAAATTTCACGATCCAAACTGAGAAAAGGTGGACAAGAAGCGCAAACGCCATACATGCTCCACTTAAAAAAGTTAGTATAGGATGCGAATACACGTGCCCCAATCCATAGGATATCGCCACGAAAAACATTGTTATGTAAATATAAATTGCTCCATGTATTTGCCTCATATAAACCTCCTTTTCCCATATTATAACATAAATTTTCTGATTATTCACATTAATTGCTTGTAATCAATATTTCTCAACTGTTACACCTCTTACAGCAGCCTTAATATACGGTGACCCTTGTAAACTTTGTAAATCCTCTGTTTTTCCTGTTACGACTATACCGTATATTGGTAGGTCTTTTGGTTTGGTGTTTTTTATTTCTTTATAATATTGTTCAAAATAATCACTTGGTATACCTTCACTATTTTTTGTTAAATACTTCATTTGGTACAGAAACTCTTTTGAGTTTATTGTTAAATCGTTTTTCACATCTTCTTTTACTTTTGCATAACTTCCTTCAAATCCAAAAACATTTCTAGCCATTTCCGCATTTAATACTGCGCCATTTTTAGGATCTTTTAACCCTACATAAGAATCACTTTTCTTTTCATTATATGTATCTACCCAAAACCAAACTGGCTGTACACTTTTCGGAAGCATCTCAATAATTTGTTCAGCTGTATACGATTTATCAAAAGATAAGGCTACTTCTGCAACTTTATTTTGCAAATCTCCAATATTTTTCAGGTCATCCACATAATTTTTATAAGTAACGAAAGGTAAATAAAACCTCATTTCCCTCTGCATTGTTTGCACATTATAATCTGGTATCGTAACAGCCTCTTCACCCCTTTTTTCCTCATCTAGACTAACAAGTTCACCATTGTAATGCTTCATACTATAACTCCATATACCAGATTCGTATATATCATTTACCCATTTCACTGGTTGACCAGCTATATTTTTATAAGAGTTATATATTACTGTACTTCCTGTCATACCAAGACTTAAATACATGCTTCCGCTGAAACGGATATTAGGCCCTTGAACCATATGTAGTGCATTCATTTCTCTTTCCATTTTTCTAAATGTTTGCTGAGAAAAGTAAGTTGCACCCAAAAACAAAGTTACTATAACCATAATGGACGCACAAATAGAAATAAGCCAGTTTCTCCAAAACTGCTTCCTCTTCGCTCTCTTCATCAAAGTCTTCATCTGCTTATCATTCATATTCAAATCAAAGTCCTTCCGACTCATCATTTCTCCTCCTATACAGTTTTTTAAATTGATTTCTTGCACGGTACAAGCTTGTTTTTACTGTATCTTCTTTCATACTTAATAAAATGGCAATTTCCTTATAAGATAGTTCATACTCATATTTCAACAGTAAAATATGACGATATTCCTCCGTCATCGTCTCCAATATTTCTTGTACTTCTCCTTGTAACTCACTTGTTAAAAGCACTTCATCTAATGACTTTTGCCCAATAAGAACGACTGATTCAATTGCGATTGGATTTAGTCTTTTTTCTTTCCGGTGCAAATCTCGGTGCTGGTTGATTGCAACTCTAAATAGCCACGGTGCTAAATGTCCTAACGGTATTTCCTCCATAAGCAATAAAGCTTTATACAACGTATCTTGCACAATATCTTCTGCTTCTTTTCTATCAGCTCCAATCTTAATTAAATATCCAAACACAGCTTTTGATTTCTCTATTAATAACGATTCAAACGTATCATGACTCATTCGGCTCTCCTCTCTATATACTCAACGTTTGAGAGCGTAAAATGTATACAGCTTTTCAAAAAAAAATCCCATAATAAAAAGCACATCCATTTTGATGCGCTTCTCTGAAATACTATTCTATTATTTCATCGCTTCCTTCACAACATCTTGAATCATAACAACTTCTGTTTTCATATCAATAGACGGTGCTTCTTCATCGATACATTCATACCAAAATGCTAAGTGCTTTTTATCAATTTCATGATGCGAATTTTCGACAAAAATACCACCTTCTCCTTGCACAGAATACCAATATAAGTACTCTTCTCCATCTCTTATTTCCCGGAAAATTGTCTCAACGTACATTTTTTCGTCGTTTAATGTCAAAAGCACTTCTTTCAAATTGTCATTAAGAAGCTGCATCCATTCATCTACTCGATGACTCTTACCAGGCTTAACTTTAAATCTTGTTAATTCTACATTCATTTTTATTCCCCCGTTTTCTTACGTACAAACAAACTATATTCTATTGGATGATAAAAACTTAATTTACTAGCTAATTTTCGCGAAGGAATATTGTCTACATAACAATCCCAGCTCGGTATAATGTCATTTTGCATGCAATGTTCAATGAACCTTGTTGCAACAGCTTGAGCTAATCCTTTCCCTTGATGTGCTTCATGTGTTGCAATATCTATTTCAGCAAAACCATTCCCGCTAAATATTGAGACACATTCAGCTACAATTATCCCATCTTGTTCTATACAAAATCCAAAACCACTGTTCAAAAACGTTTCTTTTGATCCCCAATACTCTTTGTAGTACTCCTCTTTAAATTCACTGCTGCGCTCTATATCTCTTCTATCAATACGCTTCACTTCATATGTATTTTTGTTAAAATCTCGTTGACTCTCTTCAAAGGTTACGCTTTGAAATTTCATTCGCGGGATGTCCCGAAGTACATTACTAAAACGCTCTTCTATCATCATTTCCCACTCTTCACTCGAAGTGAACAGTGTAAATCTCTTCTCTGTTTTTTCAATAGCCGTTTTTAAATATGAAAATAACTCTTCGTTATAATTTTGATCATCCGTATCACCAAATAAATAATAGATACCATTAGCTGTAATAATTAATCCTGCTGTTAATTGCCCGTTTATAAAAACCTCGCCATCTATCATTTGATCACATACCGCATAAGCAAACGTCGTCGTTCTTGTATTACCTTCTAAAACCGGAAGAACTTTTCTATAATCGGCTACAGATAATTTTTTCATAATTGCTCCACTTTAATCGTATCAGCCTCTATATGTTCAAAACAAAGATTTACCGTTCTCTTTAATGCTCTCGTTCTATGAATCGTACATGCTGGAATTAAAATAGAATCATTTGGCTTTAAAACCGCTGTTTCTCCATCTTCAAAATCAATAAGTAATTCTCCCTCTAGCACAATAAATAATTCATCCGAATTAGAATGATAGTGCCAATCATATTCACCAGTAAATACAGCGATTCGTAAACAATGACTGTTTATATTTGAAACGACGAAGTTTTTATGTTGATCTTGAATGTCTTTTGTTAATTCTATTAAGTTCACAGTTTCCATATTTCATCCCATCCTTTCGTTAGTCGTTCTTCTGAAAAATTAACTTAACCTCCACCATCACTTGAGCTACTACAATCACTACTACTGTAGTGACCGAATCCACTTGATGAGCTTGAAGTGTATGAAGATCTTTTGCTTCTTTTTCTATCTTTTTTACTTTCATGACTAGGCCATACTGTAGCAAAGAGTATAACGAATAAGGCTAATTCTATTACAACAAGTATAAATTCTAGAATGCTCTCAATAATATTGGGAGTTATCCCAAAACTGTAAAACACTCCAAATGAATACATACACAAAATTACATACAGAGCCATACAAATATACCGGAATGTTTTTTCTATCATAATGACTACTTTTTGTGAAAAAGGTATGTTCTGTTTCTGTTTTTTCTTTATGTACTTTTGTCTTTTAGCTTGCTTTTGCTTCCTTTTTTTACTCCCCATTGAATCCCCTCTTTTATTATATAATTCTAAATTATCATAATATAAATCGATTTACACCAATAAATAACAATTATTCACATGTTATTTCCCCATATAAAAAAGACCCTCCTTATGAAAAGGAAGGTCTCAAATGTATTTCTATTATGATAAAGCAGGAGCTTTTTCAAGTAGCTCTTTCGCATCAGCGTATTGTAAGCCGTGAGCTTCTGCAACTGCTTCGAATGTTACATATCCATCTAATGTGTTAATACCTTTTAATAATGCAGAGTTGCCTAGGCAAGCATCTTTATAGCCTTTGTTCGCAATTTGTACTGCATATGGTACTGTTACGTTTGTTAATGCAAGAGTTGACGTACGTGGAACCGCACCTGGCATATTAGCAACTGCATAATGAACAACGCCATGTTTTTCGTAAGTTGGGTTGTCATGAGTTGTAATACGATCAGTTGTTTCGAAAATACCACCTTGGTCAATCGCAATATCTACAACGACAGAACCCGGTTCCATTGATTGAATCATTTCTTCAGTTACAAGTTTTGGCGCTTTTGCACCTGGAATTAATACTGCTCCAATAACAAGGTCAGATTCTTTAACAGCTTCTGCAATGTTGTATGGATTAGACATTAATGTTTTTACTTGGTTACCGAAAATATCATCTAATTGACGAAGACGTTCTGCACTTAAGTCAATGATTGTTACATCTGCACCTAAACCTACTGCAATCTTAGCTGCGTTTGTACCAGCTTGACCACCGCCGATGATTGTTACTTTGCCGCGTTTTACCCCTGGAACGCCTGCAAGTAAAATACCTTTACCGCCTTTGTTTTTCTCAAGGAATTGTGCACCGATTTGTGCAGACATACGACCAGCTACTTCACTCATAGGTGCAAGTAATGGTAAAGAACGATTGTCTAATTGTACTGTTTCGTATGCGATTGATGCAACTTTGTTATCGATTAATGCTTTCGTTAATTCTGGTTCTGGAGCTAAGTGTAAGTATGTGAATAAAATTAAACCTTCACGGAAATAGCCGTATTCACTTGCTACTGGCTCTTTTACCTTCATAACCATATCTTGATTCCATGCTTCTTCAGCAGTTTCTACAAGTTTCGCACCAGCTTGTACGTATTCTTCATCTGTAAATCCAGATCCTAAACCTGCTCCTTTTTGAACAAAAACTTCGTGACCATTTTGTACTAAATGTACTGCTCCCGCTGGCGTCATTGCCACACGGTTTTCATTGTTTTTAATTTCTGTTGGAATACCGATACGCATGATTAGTTCCCCCTTGAGTTATGAAATGACCCCTGAATCATTTTTTAAAGCGCTTTCTACGCTCTTATATTTTAACATAATATCTCAATATTTGACAAAAAATAATACAAGTTTTCCGATAGATTTAATTTTATATTAAAGGACAGTATTATCCGCACCTCTCAGCACAATGGATAAACTGTCCAATTATTCGAAACTTCATCTTATTTTATTCTATCGATGTCTATGAATAACATCCACTGCACCAGTCACTTCAATAATTGTACCGGTAATCATATCGGAATCGTCCTCACATAAAAACGAAATGGTTCTTGCAATATCTTCACCTGTTCCAGATCTACCAATCGGTGTGTTATGCTCTTTCATCTGACGTGCTTCTTGAATAGTTGCCTCTTTCATATCGCCAATAATATCACCAGGACATACCATGTTCGCAGTAATACCATACTCCGCTTCTTCATAAGCAACTGTTTTCGTTAATGAAACAAGTCCTACTTTCGCTGCGGCAAAAGCTGAACGATAAATCCATCCCGGTGCACTATCCGCCCCTTGAAATCCGTAATTAATAATACGGCCAAAGTTCTGTTTTCTCATGACCGGAACAACAAGTTTTAATAAATGAAATACCGCTGTTAAATTTCCCTGAATCATTTCATTCCATTCATCTTCTTCATAATCAACTAACTTTTTTCGTTCAAATACATATGGACCAGCATTATTAATTAAAAAGTCAATTTTGCCAAAACGGCTCATCGCTTCTTCTACTATTTTATGTAAATCTTCCTTTTTCGTGACATCTGCTTGCACGAATTGTAGACGCTCTTCCACATCTTTATATGTTTCTTTCATCGTTTCCATAGCCGTGATATCGCTATGATACGTTACTGTTACTGAATAGCCTTTAGCCAATAACTTTTCTGTTACTTGCTTTCCTAAACCTTTCGTACCGGCTGTAATGAGCGCATGTCTCACAAAACTGCCCCCTTTTAAATTGCTATACTTCATATGTAACAAGTTCTCGCTCCAATTACAACTAAAATGAATTGAAACAGAGTTTTCAAAATTCTGTAACGTTTCTGGCAAGCACGTTACCAAAATTTGTTTTATAATTAAGTTGTAAACAGTTATAAAACAGATTGGGAGGAATTTACTATGAATAATACATATACAAATATTTTAATCGCGGTGGATGGTTCTAAAGAAGCAGAAAAAGCCTTTAAAAAAGCAATCCAAGTCGCAAAGCGCAACAATGCAACATTAACAATTGCTCATATCGTTGATGTAAAAGCGTACTCAGCTGTAGAGGCTTATAGCCGTGCAATTGCTGAACGTGCAAATCTATTTGCAGAAGACTTATTAGAAGACTACAAAAAAACTGCGCTTGAAGCTGGTCTTGAAAAAATTGAAACTGTATTAGAATTTGGTAATCCTAAATCTAAAATTTCAAAAGAAATCGCTCCAAACCATAAAGTAGATTTAATTATGTGTGGCGCGACTGGTTTAAATGCTGTTGAACGCTTCCTAATCGGTAGCGTCTCTGAACATATTATTCGCTATGCGAAATGCGATGTCCTTGTTGTTCGTGGTGATGAGGAGCAAGGTGAGCTTTAATTTATAGATAAAACACCAAGTCCACATAGGCTTGGTGTTTTTCATTTTATCAACTTCACTATAAACACAAGACATGCTACGACAACAACGGTAATTGCCAATACATAAGGCGGCAGAAACTTCAAAGACCATAATGCCATCATGATTGTCGCAACTGTTAAATACGTTTGCTTTGCATCTTCTGTCATTTTTTTACGAAGTAAGAAGACGTACAAATAGCCAATTGGCGGCGTAATGAAGCAAAGAACATATATGATTTTTGATTTTAAATACCATTTTTGTTCTCCAAGTTTCTTTATATCCCCTTCTATTCTCTTATGCTCTTGTTCTTTCGCTTCTTCTACAAGTGGGTCTTCCTCTTCTCCTCGCTTTTCTTTTATATAAGGAAGAAAGTGCATAAAAAAATAGTATGCGAATACGAACGCTCCAAATCCAATATTTAATCTTTCTAATGGAATATGCTCACTAAAAAAAGCAGCAGTAAGCACTACAGACAAACAGTATGTCATCATCCAAAATGAACGTTTTCTCTTTTTCCGTTCCATTTCTTTTTTGCCTTGTATATCTTTTCTTTTCGAAATCCATATAGAAATAAAGCAATCTACTACAGATAGAGCAAAAATAAATATCGCAACGTGTACTGTTTCTAAATCCTCAAATGAAAAGATATTTGGGAATGCAACATGCAATACAATTAGCGTGTACAAGATTAGCCCTATAAAATAAATACGTCTCATTTTTCATCCCTTTCTTATTTCCTAACATTACGTTAACATACATTTTTTAGAAATAGACGGACAAAATATATATGTGTAAAAAAGGAGGATGCTATATGGATGATTCTGAACGCATTATTTTAGACGTGAACGGAAAAGAAATTGAAATGCTAGATACAATTCGCACTCATTTTAAAGAGAAACATGGCGTTGAACTAAGTAATGGTGCATTGCTTCGTGATTTGATGGATATTGAGTATATTCGAATTACAGAAGATCGACATAAGTATGATTAATTTTGGGCTATAAAAAAAGAAGGTAAGCTTCTCTCCATCAAGATTAGCGTACCTTCTTCCCTATAAAATCAATCAACTTCTAACAAACTCTCCAACTAACCCCTTCGCCTTCTCCAAAGCGTTTTTGATTTGTTCAAACCCTGTCCCACCAGCACTGTTACGACGCTTTACAGCCGCATATGGTGAAAGAACTTCATACAAATCTTCTTCAAATAAAGAGCTCATTTCTTGATATGTTTCAAGCGGGACATCTAATAAATAAATTCCTTTTTGTGTGCAATGTAGCACTAACTTCCCAACAATTTCATGAGCTTGACGGAATGGTAGTCCTTTGTTTGCTAAGTAGTCGGCAATTTCTGTTGCGTTGGAGAAATCTTGCGTCACAGCTTGCCCCATTTTTTCTTTGTTTACAGTCATCGTTTCAAGCATGCCCGCCATAATATGAAGGCATCCTTCTACTGTTTTGACTGTATCAAACATTCCTTCTTTATCTTCTTGTAAGTCTTTATTGTAAGCGAGTGGTAATCCTTTCATTACTGTAAGTAAACTGAATAAATTACCGTATACTCTGCCTGTTTTACCACGGATTAGTTCCGCCATATCCGGATTTTTCTTTTGCGGCATAATGCTGCTTCCTGTCGCGTATTGATCGCTCATTTCAATAAATTGAAACTCTTGGCTACTCCATAAAATAAGTTCTTCACAAAAGCGTGATAAGTGCATCATAAGCATAGATGAGTTACTTAAAAACTCCAGTATGAAATCACGATCACTTACTGCATCTAAACTATTTTCATAGATTCCATTAAACCCAAGAAGTTCCGCACTATATTCTCGGTCGATCGGGAATGTCGTCCCAGCTAGCGCTCCTGCTCCTAATGGGGAGATATTAATACGCTTTAATGAATCTTCATAACGATTCACATCACGCTCTAACATCCAAAAGTAAGCAAGAATATGATGAGCAAATGAAATCGGCTGGGCACGCTGCAAGTGCGTATAGCCCGGCATAATGGTTTCAATATTATTTTCTGCTTGTTGAACAAGAACAGTTTGCAATTGTTTTGTAGCTTTTATAATATGTTCTACCTTTTCTTTTAAATACAAATGCATATCTGTCGCCACTTGATCATTACGACTTCGGCCTGTATGAAGTTTCCCTCCTACTTCACCGATTTTTTCAATTAACATCTTTTCAATATTTAAATGAATATCTTCAGCTTCAACCGAAAAATGTAATTTATTTTGTTTCACTTCTTCTAATAAATATTGAAGACCTATCTTTATTTTCTCTGCTTCTTCTTTCGTCACGATGCCCTGCTTTGCTAGCATCGTGACGTGCGCAATACTTCCTTTTATATCTTGATTTACTAATTGTTGATCGAAGGAGATGGATGCTCCGAACTCTTCAACCCATGCTTCCGCTTCTTTTGTAAAACGTCCGCCCCAAAGTTTGCTCACGCTTCCACCTTCTTTTGATTCACTTGGCTGTATACTTTCGTCGGTAAACCGAATAATGAAATGAATCCAACTGCTGCATCATGATTAAATTCATCTTGAGCAGTATATGTTGCTAATTTTTCATCGTATAAAGAGTATTCAGATTTACGTCCTTCTACAATCGCATGACCTTTAAATAATTTCACACGCACTGTACCTGTTACATTCTTTTGCGTTTCTTGTAAAAATGCATGAAGCGCTTGTTTTAAAGGTGAGAACCATAAACCGTTATAAATAAGTTCTGTTATTTTCTGTTCAATCACTGGTTTAAAATGCGCTACTTCTTTTACGTGTGTTAAATCTTCCAACTCTTTATGCGCAGTGATTAACGTCATTGCTGCTGGGCATTCGTATACTTCACGAGATTTAATACCGACAAGACGATTTTCTACGTGATCAATACGTCCAACGCCGTGTTTTCCAGCAAGCGCATTTAACGTTTTAATTAATTCTGCAAGTGAATATGCAGTGCCATTTAAAGTAGTCGGTACTCCTGCTTCAAATCCGATTTCTACAAACTCTGGTTTATTCGGTGTATCTTCTAATGCCAATGTCATCTCATATGCATCTTCTGGCGGCGCTGCCCATGGATCTTCTAAAATTCCACATTCGTTGCTGCGTCCCCATAAGTTTTGATCGATTGAAAACGGGCTATCTAAATTAATCGGAATTGGTACATCGTTTTCTTTTGCATATGCAATTTCTTCTTCACGTGACCATTTCCATTCACGTACAGGCGCAATCACTTCTAAGTAAGGATTTAATGCTTGGATAGAAACTTCAAAACGAACTTGGTCATTTCCTTTCCCTGTACATCCGTGTGCAACTGCAGTTGCGCCTTCTTGTTCTGCGATTTCCACTAATTTCTTCGCAATAAGCGGACGAGATAATGCAGAGACAAGAGGGTATTTCCCTTCGTATAATGTGTGTGCTTGCATCGCCATCAATGCATATTCGTTTGCAAATTCTTCTTGAACATCAATCATATATGATTTAATTGCACCTACTGAAAGTGCCTTTTCTTTTACAAATGCTAAGTCTTTACCTTCCCCTAAGTCTAAACAAAGCGCGATAATATCATAATTCTTCTCTTGTAACCATTTAATCGCAACGGAAGTATCAAGACCTCCGGAATATGCTAATACAACTTTTTTCTTCTCCATTTTGCATCCCCCTAAAGAATAAATATTCATTTTATTTTATAATAATTCACACTTTACCACCTTTCACAAAATGTATCAAGAGTCATTTTCAAATTTTTTCAAACAATTTCGTCGAACTTCTTTCTGTTTTTCTGTACAATATAAGCAGGAAAACGGGGGTGAACTTATGGAAAAGTATTTCTTATACGACGAACATCTAGGAATTGAAATTCCGCATTTACAAGAAGACTGGGAAGAAATCCCCGAAAAAATGCAACATGCTATTTTACTAAAATGGGAACAAGTTCGCGGGAAAATTCCTGATCGTATAAAAGAACTTGAGCACTATATTAATACAAAACAACATTATTTAAATAACGAAGAAGATTTCGAAGTTTCTTGTAAACTAAATTCAGAAATTGCCGATCTTGCTTCCATCATTAATGACCTTTGGCTTTGGTATCGACTCACTCAAAATGTATCTGAGGGGAAAGCACACCAATGAAAAAAGCATGCCCCTCAATTACTTTGGGTCATGCTTTTTTGTCGTAACATGATTTACAATATATTTCTTGTGCTGTTTTTGCCAAACATACATCGAATGGACCAACTAATATACTTCTTTCTTTCGGCAACTTTACAAAAGCAACAAGCTCTTCTTCATATTGAATTTTTTTCTGACATGAAATGCATATTAATTCTTTTCTTTTGAACATGTCTTTTAGCATATCTTCACTCTCCCCTTCATCTATCTATATTAATATACTCTCATAATAGTTAAGACTTGTAAAAAAATGACACATTCCGAATCGAATGATTCATATACTATGTACAAAAGGGGGGGCTAAAGCTTATGCGTGCTTTCGTTATTATCGCTTTAACTTTTTTAAGTGTGATTAGTTGGGATGCGTTTTTTAAAGATAAAAGTGATGAAAAGAATACAACTGAATAAAACCCTTTTTTTCTTACTTATTGGACAAACCGTTACAAACTGTCCAATCCTCCGAAATAACTTAGGCTTTTCTACAAAAATATTTAAACATAACATTTTTTGTAGATTCCCTCCGTTTATTGTCGGTTTCCATCCGCATACATTTTTTAAAAGTATGATATAATAGTATAAATCTTGAAGGAAGGGATTTTGATATCATGATCGCTCGAAGGAGCATGTGGCATCGTATTGACGAATCATACACGTAGCGTATTTTTCAGCTCAGATACTTTAGTCTAGCGAAAAAAATACGAGAGTGGGGAAATTATGATTGCCCGAAGGATAATTTGGCAAAAAAAAGACTCTTCTTACACATAGCGTTTTGTTTAGGACTTAATTGTTACTAACTAAACAAAACAAAGAAGAGCAGGATTGCTAAATGACGAATCCTACTCCACGTTTTGTTTAGTCGTTTTAAGACTTAAACTAAAACGAAGGTAGGGAGAATTGATGGACGAGAGGATTATTCGTTATTTCTTCAGCGACATATAGCGTAGTTAGTTTTTTCGTAAACTAACTGAAAGCTACATGTGAGCTCGTAGTTAGTTTACAACACAAAAAGGACTACTAACTACGGAAAGAAGGAATAACGATGAGGAACATCCAAAGTCGGCAAATTATTAAAGAAATTTTTATGGTTTTAATCGGTTCATTTATTTTAGCAGCAGCGCTATATCATATTCACTTTCAAAACCACTTAACAGAAGGTGGATTTGTAGGAATTGCACTATTCATTCAAAACTTTTATGATATTTCACCATCTATTTCAACTGTATTAATGGATATCCCAATTATTTTACTGTGTGCTTCATTTTTAGGTAAAAAAATGGTTGGCTATTCATTCTTAGGTTCAATTTCATTCGGAGTATTTTATTCCTTTATGGAAAATTATTCTCCATTTACGGTAGATTTATCAAATAACTTATTTATAGCTGCAGTAGTTGGCGGTGCGTTAGCTGGTATTGGACTCGGTTTTATATTGCGATTTGGCGGTGCAACCGGTGGAGACGATATTTTAACAATTGTATTAAGTAAACGAACTCGTTTTACAATTGGGCAAATTTTCTTCGTCTTTGACGCGATTGTTCTTGCGCTTTCATTATATTATTTAAATTGGACTGAAATTGCTTTTACTATTCTTTCGATTGCCGTACAGGCAAAAACATTGGATTTAATTTATTATCCAAAAACAGAAAAAACAGCAGAAAAACAGCCAGTATCTGTTCCAATGTCCAAAAAACATGCAACAAATTAAAAAAGCGAAAGGCTTCGGCCTCTCGCTTTTTTTTATGCTCTTTTTTCTTTCTCGACTATATGGCGCACTTGATAAAATCTATTTGCAAATTCAGTAACGTTTCTTGTTAAACGATAATTCACTGTAGATCCAATTGCCATTCCAATTACCGGAATACCTTGGAATAATTTACGACGAAGAGCATAAATCGAAAATGTCTTCAAAATTTGTTTTAACACAACTTCAGTAGAAGCTGTTTGTAACACTGCTTCGTCTCCTTCATAAAAGAACGAATCTTCTTGTTCCAGCTCTTGCAATAAATTGTACCATGCGTATTGCTGAAGTCTTCCTGGTAGTAATGACGCGTGAAACACCTTTAACGCAAGCATCATTTCATATGGCTTGTTCACATCATGTCCAAATGATGTTGCAATAAGTTGGACCGCCTTCACATTTAACGCGATCATAACCGGAAAATCCGCCGTTAATAATAATAAACCTCCAGCACCTGTCGCCCCGCCTTGCACAAATGAATATAGACGATGACGTGCTGTTTGCTGCTCTGCTATGTATGTTAACTGATCAATAGATAATGCTTTCAAATCTTCAAGCTGTTCAATCGATTCATCAAATAATCTCGATGTTCCTAAAATCCGATTACGTGCGTCTAACTGTGCTTGTGAACTTTGAATAAATGCATGCAAATGAAAGAGCCATCCATCTGCTTTCGTGAAGAATTCTTTTCGCTTTTTCTCAGGTAATTTCGCAACTGTAGTATGTAACCATTTATCAAACACTTTTTGAAAATCGGTCGCTTCTTGCTCAACTAATTGCGCTTCCCATTCTTTTATATTGTCTAAAATGGCTTGTTCTCGCTTCGATCGCATCGTAACAACCACCTCGTTCGATTTTTTTCTATTGTAACATATTTCTGCTTATTCTTTACAAATATGCTTGTATATCTCTTTTCACATACCCTTTATGAGTGACATAAAATAATAGCAAAAAGGATGAGATACTTCACATGAATCTATCCAATCTAAAACAAAACTATAACGCAGTATTCAGCTTAGGACAAAACTGTTGGCCTGCTTGGGCATTATATCAATTAGAATTATCACCATTTTTTGGCGTTATTGATTTTATGCTAAGTCCTTCATTAACGAAAGTAAATTTATTATTACAAAATCGATTTGACCGTTTTTTAAATTTCGAAAATCTATCCTTCATCTCATTTTGGGATGATGATGCCAAATTAAGATTAAGGGACAACCTTTATGAAATTGACTCCTGTCATGACTTTAAAACAGATGTAAACACACCAAATTATTGGCCTTCTTATACAGAAATTAAGCTAAACTATGAACATCGAATTAATCGTTTTCTAACTACAATTGAAACGGCAGAATCCATATTGTTTATTCGAACTGGAGGAACATATGAAGAAGCATGTTCCCTAGAACAAATTTTATCTCAAATCGTTACACATACATTCTCTGTCCTATTACTAATTCCTGCCGATATACCAACTATCACCCAAGAAGATTGGGGATTACAACGTACTTGCATTATGAAATGTCCTATTATGGATGTATACCAATATAATGAAGCATTTTGGAAAGACTTATTTGATGGAATTACAGTTAGACCACACACTTAAATACACGATACTTTTATCACACCATACATTATAATCGTCCTTATACAAAACAAATAAGGAGTGATTCTATATGTATCCACGTGCAAAAGCTTTCGGTCTTGCTGTACACCAAGATCGCCTTCTCGTACAAGAATATCATACAGAAGGCGAAACATATTATCGTCCTCTTGGCGGTTCCATTGAACTTGGTGAAAAATCAGCACATACTGTTATTCGGGAGTTTACAGAAGAGCTTCATACGGAGATAGAAATCATCAATTATTTAGGTTGTTTAGAAAATGTCTTTCATCTAGATGGGGGCATTGGTCATGAAATCATTCAACTATATTCTTTGCGTTTATTAGACACATCACTATATGAAATGAAAATATTAAATATACAAGATGAGCAAACAGTAGCGTATGCGAAATGGATTCCTATTACGGCATTCATTCAGAAAGAAAAAATATTATATCCGGATGGTGTTTTAAAATACATCCAAAAGAAAAAAGACGAAATCCTGTAGGATCTCGTCTTTCTTTTCATATATTAACCAATATCTCCAAGACGTAGTACGTCACGAGCAATCATAACTTCTTCGTCAGTTGGAATTACGATAATTTTTACTGGAGAGTGTGGGAAGCTGATGAATGCTTCTTCACCGAATACGTTATTACGTTTTACATCGAAGTATACGCCCATGTACTCAAGGCCTTCTAATACGCGCTCACGAATAATCGCACTGTTCTCACCTACACCAGCTGTAAAGATGATTGCGTCTACACCTTTCATACGAGCTGTGTAAGAACCGATGTATTTGTGGATACGGCTTACGAATACATCAAGTGCTACTTTCGCACGGTGGTCGCCTTCTTCTTCTTTCGCAATGATGTCACGTAGGTCACTAGAGTAACCAGTAAGACCTAACATACCACTCTTCTTGTTTAATACGTTAACTACTTCTTCTACTGTTTGGCCTGTTTTTTCCATGATGTATGGAATTAACGCAGGGTCAAGGTTACCAGAACGTGTACCCATTGTTACACCAGCAAGTGGAGTGAAGCCCATAGAAGTATCGATAGATTTACCGCCTTCTACTGCTGCGATACTTGCACCGTTACCTAAGTGACAAGAAAGTAAGCTTAAGCTTTCAATTGGACGACCTAATAATTCAGCCGCACGCTCAGTTACATATTTATGAGAAGTTCCGTGGAAACCGTATTTACGGATGCCGAATTTTTCATAGTACTCATATGGTAAGCTGTATAGGAATGCAGATTCCGGCATTGTTTGGTGGAATGCTGTATCGAATACTGCTACTGCTGGTACGTTTGGTAATACTTCTTGGAATGCTTTAATACCAACAACGTTTGCTGGGTTATGAAGTGGTGCTAAATCGCTTAATTCTTCGATATCAGCTAATACTTCATCAGTAATTAAAACAGAGTCAGCAAATTTTTCGCCGCCGTGAACAACACGGTGACCGATACCGCCAATCTCATCTAGAGATTTAACGATTCCGTTTTCAGTTAATTTTTTAAGAAGCATATTAACTGCTACTGCGTGATCTGGAATGTTTGTAATTTCTTTTTGTTTTTCGCCATCTACAGTAATAGTGAAGATACTATCTTCTAAACCGATACGTTCTACTAAACCTTTTGTTAATACTGTTTCACTTGGCATTTCAAATAATTGGAATTTTAAGGAAGAGCTTCCTGCGTTAATCGCGATGATTTTTGACATCTAGTCTTTCGCCCCTTTTTCTCTTGGTAGTTGTGTGGATGTTTCCACAAACCGCTCGATTTTATCTAATCAAATTTACTAAATATGAAAACGTTTCATCATTAGCAAATTTTATACTCACGATTTTAATTTAAACATCGTCCGACATATATTTCAAGTGAAAAAATTGTAACACCAAGAAAAAATATATATTACAGATTTCAAAAAAATTCAGTTAAATCTAGTATATATTTAAAAATATGACATATTATATAAAACTGTACTACATGAATCACTAACTCTGTTACATATACCCAGCTTTATTTATGTGTTGCAAACCAAGTATTTAATTGATCCATAATGTTCTCCATCGCCTTCATGTTAGAGAATTTAGGCAACTCCACTAATAACGCCTGTTTTGGCATTGTTACATTAGAGCCTTTCTTTTGGAGAACAAATATACTTTTTGCATTTTTCTCGTTTTTAAACATGGAAACAGGTAGCTGTAATAACCCTTGAATAAAGCATGTTTCTTTAATAAATGCATGTAATTTTGGTGCCTGGTCACTTTCAAAAATGAAGTTTGGTACTAAGAAGAATAAGTACCCGCCCTCTTTCGTATGTTTCACACTTTGTTCAATAAATAAGTGATGAGCATACGACATTCCTTCATCTGCTTTTAATTTATATTCACTGGCACCGATTTCGTTTGGATAGTAACCAATCGGTAAGTCTGAAACGACTGCATCAACTGGATCGATATAAAGTGGTGCTAGTCCATCTTGATGGAAGAATTCGATTGCATGCTTTTGTAAATTTGCATTTACTAAAGCAAGTTTAATTAGCACTTCATCCACTTCTACACCAAATCCACTCATTGTTAGTCCTTCTTTGGCGCTATTAAACACTGTAGTCATTAAATTTCCTGTTCCAATTGCAGGATCTAAAACTGTAATTTCGTTTTGACCTTGCATAAATTTATGGAATAAGTAACTCATGAACATCCCAACTGCATCAGGCGTCATTTCATGATTGGCTTGTACGCCTTCTTTCATTCCTTTTAAGATGGCTAACTGAAATGCTTTACGAATTTCTTCACCTTTATATGTTTCTTCATTAAACGTACTATATTCACGATTCAGCCTTTCAATTGCTGATTCGGATAATTCCTCTTGTAAAATCGCTCCTTCAAACAAGTTATCACCTGTTTCTACAAGCGCCTCTAAATATGTCACATCTAATTCTTTACGTAAAACTACCGCAGAAGAATCAAAAATAGAAAATAATGTTTCCACTGTCTGACTCACGTACATTCCTCCTTCTCTCTTTTACACATAACTTATATCATACCACAAAGTGATTTTTTCCAAAAAGAAAAAGCGACCTCCTGTAAAGAGCTCCCTCTCAAGTTATATATGATATAACGTTTTTTCTCATATATCGGCACCGTTACGCAGCGATATATGAGAAAAAACGACCTCTTTATAAGAGGTCATTTCCTTCACATTACTTTGCAGATTTAGCTGCTTCTAATGCTGCTTCATAGTTTGGATGGCTTGTACCTTCGCCTACGTATTCTACGTAAACTACTTTGTCGTTGCTATCTACTACGAATACTGCACGAGCAAGTAAACGAAGTTCTTTCATTACTAAGCCGTAAGCTTCACCGAATGAAAGGTCACGGTGGTCAGAAAGTGTTACAACATTTTCTAAACCGTTTGCTGCACACCAGCGTTTTTGAGCGAATGGTAAATCAGCGCTAATTGTTAATACTTTTGCGTTTTCAATACCTGCTGCATCTTGGTTAAAACGACGTGTTTGTGCATCACACACACCTGTGTCGATTGAAGGTACAACACTAATTAATTTTACTTCGCCTTTGTATGTTTCTAAACTTACTGGAGATAAGTCGTTTGCTAATACTTGGAAGTTTGGCGCTTGATCGCCAACTTTAACTTCTGTTCCAACTAAAGTCATTGGATTACCTTTAAAAGTTACGTTTGCCACTTGAAAATCCTCCCTTATTTAAACAAAATATGTACAATGTAAATGATAGTTTGTCCCTATCGATAATGCAAATAAAATCGCTTTATTTACAAAAAAATAAAAGAAGCTAACCTATTGATTAGCTTCTTTATTCGTTAAATTTGAAATTCAGGATCATCTTCTTTTCGTTTATCCATCATTTCTTTCACTTTATCAACAGCTTGTGGCGCTAATTCAATTATTTTATCGATGACATGCGTTTGCTTATCTAAATGTAATACTTTTACACCATCTCCATTTATAACAAGAAAGGCAACAGGATTAATAGAAACTCCTCCTCCACTTCCTCCGCCAAATGGATGACGGCCTGAATGTTCTACCCTACCAAATTCACTTCCACCAGCAGCAAATCCGAAACTTACTTTCGAAACAGTAAGAATTACACTTCCATCTGCCGCTTTAATTGGGTCACCAACAATTGTATTTACATCAGTCATTTGTTTTAAATGCTGCATTGCGGTTGTCATTAAACCTTGAATTGGATGGTCCATTCTATATCCCCCCTATGCTTGAACAGATTTTTCTGTCATACCAGATTTTTGCTGCCTCATAAATATGAGCAATTTCACCGCTGTTTTTATAGTACGAAATATACGAAAAGATGCTGTTAACTCGCATCTCGATGCAAATCCCTTCCCTTGAAAAACAGGAGTAATTTCAAATTCTGGTACATCGACAATATGCATATATTGTCCGACAACTCCAGCAGCCATTCCTTTTGTCCCCCATGCATATCCAGTGACAATTCCAGTACTAGCTGCGTCGCCTGCTCCAATTTGCGTATGCCATTTCCAACCATTGATTTTCACTCGTTTGAGAAAATCTTTAACGATAGTATGAACTTTTTGAAGCCTTTTTATCAGTTCCCCAATACTGTCAAGTTGCGCCATAATTTTATTATCTAGTCCGCCGTCCTCTTCAGCTTTTTCGATTTTCTGTCCTGTTTTTTTCTGCTGTTTTTCAATTCTTTCCAATACATCAAATGTATATCGAATCATCCATATTTTCACTTGAAATAAACATTGCTTTTCCATTTCTGAATATAAAAATGTCACCTTAAGCGATATTTTCGACAATAGTATAAGCAAAATAAAAAGGAGAAGAATTATTATTCCAATTACGAGCCACTTCATACGTATCATCCTTTCACTCCGTACCCATTATCGACAACTTTATTCATCATTAAACAGAGCTCCATAAGATTGAATATAAAAATTTTTCTAAAAATAAAAAGGGATTTTGACAATTTGTATCGAAATATATTATTTGAACATATCATCAGGGAACGGACTCTAATGATATGTAGCACGAAAAACAGAAAATTTAACTGCAGTGGAGGGATACATAATGGCAGATCGTCGCAATTTATTTTTCTTTTATGGTGATGACAAAGCAACGCTCGTTGAAAAAATGAAACCAATCTATCGTATTTTAGAAGAGAATGGATTTACCATATTAGATTATCCAAAAAATGCAAACGCTATCGTCAGTGTTGGAGATGATGCAACCTTCTTACAAGCCGTTCGTAAAACTGGTTTTAGAGAAGATTGCTTATACGCAGGGATTTCTACGAAAGATGAAACTTCGTTCTACTGCGATTTTCACATTGATCACATTGATACAGCCCTTCAAGAAATTACAAAAAATGAAATTGAAGTGCGAAAATATCCAACAATTCAGGTAGATGTAGATCATGGTACATCTTTCTATTGTTTAAATGAGTTCTCATTACGTTCTAGCATTATTAAAACATTCGTTGTAGATGTTCACGTTGATGATTTATATTTCGAAACATTTAGAGGGGACGGTTTAGTAGTTTCTACCCCAACAGGAAGTACAGCTTACAATAAATCATTGCATGGTGCAGTTGTTGACCCACTTATTCCATGTTTCCAAGTAAGCGAACTAGCATCTTTAAACAACAACACTTACCGTACGCTCGGTTCACCGTTCATTTTAAATCACGAACGTACATTAACTTTAAAACTAAGACCAGACGGTAACGATTATCCTGTTATCGGCATGGATAACGAAGCGCTTAGCATTAAACAAGTGGAAAAAGCTGTTGTACGCTTAAGCGATAAACAAATTAAAACAGTTAAATTAAAAAATAATTCGTTCTGGGAAAAAGTACAGAGAACGTTTTTATAGAATTAAAATAACCGCAGAATTATGGAATTCCATAATTCTGCGGTTATTTATTTACCCCGATTGACGCGAACAATAATCTCTTACTATCCGGCCGTTATTCTTGTCAGTTTTTGTCGGTAAGTCGATATATTTTAATAATCGCTCATATATTTCGAGTTACGGTCGATATATTCCGAAAATCGCTGATATATTTTTACACATCTTTTCTATAGACAACTCGGCCATCTATTACAGTCATTTCTGCTTGTACTTCTTTTATTTCTTCTGCCTCAATTTCAAAAATATTGTGGTCTAATATTGTAAAGTCTGCTTCATATCCTTTTGTAATTTGCCCTCGTTTCGCTTCTTTTCCGATTGCATAGGCACTTCCTGTTGTAAATAAAGAAACAGCCTCATATACCGTTAATCTTTCCTCAGGCATATAGCATACACCGTCAATAAAACTTCTACGTGTAACAGCGCTATATATGCCTAGAAACGGATTTACTTGTTCAATAGGAGCATCTGAACCACCATTACAATGTAGTCCTGCTTCCAGTAATGTCTTCCAAGCATACGCATAACGAAGACGGTGTTCTCCCAGTTTTTCAATGACTGACGGAAAATCTGATGAAAGAAAGACTGGCTGTATATCGATAATGGCTTGCAAGTTTTTCATTCTTTCTATCAACTCTTCACGAGCAAGCTGACAATGAATAATGCGGTCACGTAACCCTTTTGCTGGTGGATATAATTCGAGTGCATCAATGACATATTCAAGCGATAAATCACCGATAGTATGAATCGCAACTGGCATATGTAAATCTCGTGCTTTCTTCACTAATTCCGCAAGTTCTTCACGTGAGAAAATTGCAACCCCATTCGTTTCCTTCGCATCTTCATACGGTTCACTTAATAATGCTGTTCTTCCGCCAAAAGAACCGTCAGAAAAAATTTTCATTGCCCCAAATTCAATATAATGTTCATTTTCATATTCTTTTCGTTCATGTGCTACTTCATGATGAACGAGCAAATGTGCTTTAAATGGCATTTCTTTTATAACGTGAGAAAACGCATTATATGTTTTTCTAAAACCACCGTAGTAATTTAAATCTTCCGTATGCCCGCCAACAAGTCCGTATTTCCAGCAATCTTTAATCGCTGTTTGCAAAGCTCTTTGTAAATACGCTTCATCAATTTCAGGCTGAACATGTTTAATTAATTCTTGTCCTTGTTCATATAAAAGTCCTGTCAACTTATTTGATGAATCCCTACCGATTTTCCCGCCTTTTGGATTTTGCGTCGCTTCTGTTATGTTCGCTTCTTGCAATATGTATGAATTCACCCATGTAACGTGACGACAAACTCGCTTTAATAAAATGGGGTGTTCTTTCGAAATTTCATCTAAATCACGCGCGTGAACATCTTTCGTATCTGTAAAGTTATTTTCATTCCATCCTTCTCCAATAATCCAAGAGCCCTTTGGAGCTTCTTTCACTCGCTTCTGAACAAGAGTAAGCACTTCACCATAAGATGTACAATTTGATAAATCTAGACGGAGTAATCTCTCTCCATGCCCAATAAGATGCATATGGCTATCAACGAGGCCTGGGATCATTGTTTTGCCTTTTAAATCGTGCAATGTAACCGCGGCATATTGGTTTTCTAACTCTTCTTTACTTCCAAAATCAACGATCGTACCGTTTTCAACGTAAACAGCGTCCACTTTTTCATTTTCTTCTCTCATTGTGTAAATGGTGCCGCCATACCAAATTTCTCCCATATATCCCATCTCCTTTATTTTTTATTGTATAAAAAAAAGCACCATTTCAAAACATGGTGCTTTTCTAAAAATTACTTTTGTTCAGTAGTAGACGTTGTAACTTGCCATTCAATATTAAATTTATCTTTTACTTGTCCGTATGCTGGGCTCCAGAATGTTTCTTGAAGTGGCATGATAACTTCTCCACCTTCTTGTAACTTATCGAATACTTCTTTTGCTTTTTCTGCATTACTAATTTGAATTGCGATTGTTACTTGAGATCCGATTGCATGCCCTTGACCTGGGAATGTATCAGAAATCATAAGATCCGTATTACCAACTTTTAAAGTAGCGTGTAAAACGCGCTCTTTCGCTTCAGCTGGAATCGGGTATTCTGGATTTTCAGGCATGTCACCAAAAGTTTGCATGACTTCTACTTTTGCATCTAAAGCCTCTTTATAAAACTGTACAGCTTCTTGCCCACTACCATCTAAAACTAAGTACGGATTAATACCTAAAATCATACGGACACCTCTTTTTTAAGTTTATAAAATCGAACTTGTGTTCGTTTTTATATTATCATTGTTTTGCATTTCATTCAACTATTTACTTCACTGTTTTCAAAATTATTTTGACGGAATCTCCATCTCTTGTTTTCTAAGTTCAATACGGCGAATTTTTCCAGAAATCGTTTTTGGTAGTTCATCTACAAATTCAATTTTGCGAGGGTATTTATATGGTGCAGTGAGTTCTTTGACGTGTTGTTGGAGTGTTGGAATTAATGTTTCTTCGTTCTTTTCTATATTCTCTCTTAATACGATAAATGCCTTCACGACACTTCCGCGAATTTCATCAGGACTTGCGACAACCGCACATTCTCTTACGTAAGGATGTTTTACAAGCGCATCCTCTACTTCAAACGGCCCGATTGTATAACCAGAGCTAATAATGATATCATCACCACGCCCTTCAAACCAGAAGTAGCCATCTTCATCTTTCTTCGCTTTATCACCTGTAATATAATAATCACCGCGGAATTGCATCGCTGTACGCTCATCGTCTTTATAATATTGTTTAAAGAGTGCCGGCGTTTCAATGTGAACTGCAATATCACCAACTTCGCCTACTTTAACTGGAATACCTTCCTCATTTACGATATCGACGTGGTTACCTGGCGTTGGTTTCCCCATTGATCCTGGTCTAATATCCATCCCTTTCATTACACCAACAAGTAGTGTATTTTCCGTTTGCCCATAGCCGTCTCTTACTGTAATATCAAAGTGCTTTTGGAATGTTCCAATGACTTCTCTATTTAACGGCTCACCTGCGGATACAGCGCTATGTAACGCCTCTAAATTGTACTCGCTTAAATCTTCTACCTTTGCCATTAATCTATACTCAGTCGGTGTACAACAAAGCACATTCACCTTATTATCGTCTAATAAATTTAAATACGTTTTCGGTTCAAACTTACCGTTGTACACAAATCCTGTTGCCCCTGAACCGAGAGTTGCTAAAAACGGGCTCCAAATCCATTTTTGCCACCCTGGACTAGCCGTTGCCCATACAACATCATTCTCTTCAATTCCGAGCCAATTCGGGGCGCTTGTACGTAAATGAGCGTATGCCCACGCGTGCGTATGAACAACACCTTTCGGGTTTCCTGTCGTCCCAGACGTGTAAGATAAAAAGACCATATCTTCTTTATCTGTTTTCGCCATTTCTAACATGTCACTTTCTGTTTCTAATGCTGTTTTTAAATTGATCCACCCGTCTACTGACTGCTCACTCAGGACGAATTTTTGAAGGGATTCCATTGCTTCTATATCATCAAACTGTCCAATGTACGGCTCATAGCTTACTATCGCTTTTACTTCGCCATGTCCAATTCGATATTCAATATCTTTTTTACGCAACATTTCCGAACTTGGAATTACGACAAATCCCGCTTTAATCGCAGCGATATACGTCATGTACGCTTCAATTAAACGCGGCATCATAATAAGGAGCTTGTCCCCTTTTTGTAAGCCACTTTTTATAAAAGCGTTTCCAATTTTATTTGCCCCTTGCATTAATTCAAAATATGTAACTTCTCGTCTATTCCCTTTATCATCTTGCCAAATTAAAGCAAGCTTCTCTTTATCTTCTGTATATTTCTCTATTTCTGAAACTAAATTATAAGATGGTGGTGCCAACAATTCCTCTCTCTTCATAAACATCCTCCTTTTTCTTTATGCCTCCCTTATATAATAAAGAATTTTCAGTAAATTTTGAACCCTCTTCTTTTGACAATTTTTTTATGCTTTTGTCGAAATGAATTTATACTAATATGAACAACAAAAAGAAAGAGCGGGAGAACCCGCTCTTTCTAAGCCATCATATGGGATTATTTTTGGTAACCGCCTAATTGTTGCTCAGCTAGTGAAACTAGACGTTTAGTGATTTCACCACCAACAGAACCGTTAGCGCGAGCTGTTGCATCAGCTCCAAGTTGAACACCAAACTCTTGAGCGATTTCGTATTTCATTTGGTCTAATGCTGATTCAGCACCAGGAACCGCTAATTTATTTGTGCTACGTGACATGTTATATCACCTCCTTGTGAGTATAGAGTGTGATAAATAACATGACTTCATACACGTTTTAAATATGGTAATTTATGGTTTTAGAAAAGTTCTTCAAATTTTTCTTCTTCCGCCACTACTTCAACCGCTTGTAATACCATTGTTTCTTTGTTCGCTACAGCTTCTTCGATTAACGGTGTGAAATCGTATTTCGCTTCAAATCGATTTGCTTTTTCACGCTTCGGCTTCGTCGCCGGGCTAGCTGGTGTGAATACTGTACAGCAATCTTCGTATGGACGAATTGAAATATCATACGTGCCGATTTCTTCAGCAATTTTAATAATTTCTAATTTATCCATCGTAATAAGCGGACGAATAACTGGGTAGTTTGTTACTTCGTTAATCGTATGCATGCTATCTAATGTTTGGCTTGCTACTTGTCCAAGACTTTCACCAGTTGTGATTGCAAGTGCGTTACGCTCCTCAGCAATCTGCTCTGTAATACGCATCATCATACGGCGCATAACCGTCATTGAATAGCTAGATGGGATTTCTTTATTAATCGTTTTTTGCACTTCTGTAAACGGAATAAGGTGAAGCGTTACACGTTTACAGTATTTCGTTAACTCTTGTGCTAAATCGATTACTTTTTGTTTTGCACGCTCACTTGTGAAAGGTGGGCTATGGAAGTGAACTGCTTCCACAGATACGCCGCGTTTCATCGTTAAGTACGCTGCTACTGGGCTATCAATACCACCAGAAAGAAGTACCATTACTTTTCCGCCAACGCCAACTGGTAAACCGCCAGCTCCCATGTGCTCACCACACATAATATAGCTGTAACCACTGCGAATTTCTACACGTACATTCACATCTGGATTATGGACGTCTACTGTGATATCCTCTGTATTTTCTAAAATGTGCCCACCGATTTCTGGAAGTAACTCCATCGTCTTCATTGGGAAGCGCTTATCAGAACGGTGCACTGTAATTTTAAATGTTTTCACATCATCTTTTACTTGTAAGAACGCTGCTAATGCACCTTTTTTAATGTCTTCTAATTCTGATGGTACTTTCATCGCTAAGTTAAACTTATGAATACCAAATACGTCTTTCAATCTTTCAGAGATTGCTTCATGATCTTCACCGTTTAACTGGATGTACATACGGTCATGCGTTGCATCAATTTTAATATTTGGGAACTTTTTCAGTTTGAACTTCACGTTATCTTTTAATGTGCTTACAAATTTAGAACGGTTTTTACCTTTTGTCGTCATTTCTCCGTAACGCACTAAAATATATTCATATGTCATCATATTTCTTTACCTCATCACTTCATATAATTTTGGCATCGTCTCTTTCACAATACCTTCAAATTGTTTTACTTCTTCCATCGTGTTGTCTGGTGCCAAACTAATACGAATAGCACTTGCAGCTGCTGCATGCGGCACTCCCATTGACACTAACACTCTGCTCACTTCATTTGCTTTTGAAGAACAAGCAGACTTCGTCGATACATATACACCGTGCTCTTCTAAAGCATGAACGACTACTTCTGGTTTTAAACCAACAAATGATACATTTAAAATGTGCGGTGCTGCATATGCAAGCGATGTATTAATCGTCACATCTTCCATCTCTTTAAAGAAGCTGACAAGCTCTGCTTGTAAACTTTGCAAATGAGCTACCTTTTCTTTCACTTGTTCCATTGTCATGCGAAGTGCTTTCACCATTGCTACAATGCCAGGTAAATTCTCTGTACCAGAGCGATACTTAAGCTCTTGTTGACCACCTGATAAAATCGGATCTAATCTTACGCCATCACGTATATAAAGAAGACCCGTTCCTTTTACACTGTGGAATTTATGTCCAGATATTGAGCAAAGATCAATATGAGAAGCATATAAATCAAGCGGTACTTTTCCTATCCCTTGTACATGATCTACATGGAATCTTATTTTCGGATGATTCGATAATAACGTTCCAATTTCAGCAACGGGCTGAATTGCTCCAGTTTCGTTGTTCACATGAATAATTGATACAAGAATCGTATCTTCACGAAGTGCTCGTTTTACATCCTCTACCGATACAACACCATGCTCGTTAACCGGTAAATATGTTACATCATATCCGAGTTCTTCTAATTGCTTATATGCCTCAAACACAGACGCGTGTTCAATATTTGTTGTAATGATATGTTTGCCGCGCGAACGATTCCTCATCGCTATCCCTTTAATCGCAAGGTTGTTCCCTTCCGTTCCACCTGATGTGAAAATAATTTCAGAAGGTTTAACGTGAAGAAGCTGCGCTGCAATCGTTCTTGATTGTGTTAATAGACGCTCTGCCTCTCCTCCAAGCGAATGAATAGAAGAAGGATTACCAAAATATTTCCCAGCAACCGTCACGTACGATTGAAGAGCTTCTGGATATGGCTTCGTCGTCGCACTATTATCAAAATAGATCATCGTTCTTCCCCTTTCAGCGCTATCACATCATATAATCATATCATAAATACGTGTCATTACGCTAAGACTACGCAAAGGTTCCGTTTTATCCCGATTAGTGAATAATAATAATTAGTGAGATACCCCCACTGATTACAGTTTCACTTTATTTTGAAACGAATAACCTTACTGTATTCCGCTATTCATTATAGCAACATCGCCTGCAAAATTACACAAAAAAACAAACCCTTTTATGAAAGGGTTTGTTCATTGTCTACATATTCAGCTATTTTTTGAACAACACCAGGTTCAAGTTGCTCTAGTACAGAAGCTGCTTGTTCTAAAGCTGCATCGTATTGATATTCACGGAATAATTTCTCCGCATAATTTAAGCTTTCTGCAAGGCTTTCATCATGACTGCGGTAACGGTTACCGTATTGAATTAATTTTTCAACTAAATACGCTTGTCCAATTAACTCTTCTGTCATTTCAGCTACACCGTTCACAGTTGTGTATGCTTCTTCTAAACTGCTATTTACAGCGTTCATATTTAACGGCTTCACTTCTAATTGTTCATATACAGCTTGCATTGCCATTTGCCCTCTTTTTAAATCTTCCATAATACTCTCTGGAAGACCTGGCAAATTCGACTTTTGCATAAAGCGTTTCGTTTCGAAAATAGTATTTCGCATTTCTTGTAACTTCTCACGCGCTTCAAATTCTTCTTTACGCATCGTTTGCAGCATTTCTTTATATTCTGCATGAAGTACTTTTAATGTTTCACATTGCTCATAAACCTCTTCTAGTTCCTCACGAATAATAGAGAAGGCAATATCTTGTTCAGCAACGCGTAATTGTAGCATTTCAAAACGTTTCGTTAAAATGTGCATTTGCTTTTCAATTACTTTTTGAGATTCAATATCCTTATCTTGCAATTGATAGCTTTGTTTCACAAGTTGTGTTTCTGTTTTCGTTTCAATCGTTTCGATACGTATTTCTTCTAAGTCTTCATAAACAGAAAGTGTTTTTTGCTCCACATAATGTCTCGCATGCACCTCTTGCTCAAGTTGATCATAGAAACCATCTAAACGAGTTTTTAAGTCTTCCACTTTTTCAGCCGCTTCTGTTATATGAAGCTCCTGTATATCCATTAAACATGTGTTTAGTTGTGTCGTCATATCACGAACTTCTTTAGGGACTTCCAAATACTCTAATACATAACCTTGTCTTACCATATCATTATGACCCTGTAATAAATCTTCCAGTTGAACTGGTAGCGTCGCTTGACACTCTACTAATAAATCTGGAATTTGGTGAATAATGATTTCTAAACCAGCTAAACCTTCTTCTAAACTAATAACAATTTCTCTCGCTTTTAAGTAGTCACCATTATCTGTTGCTTCTTCAAAACTTTTAAATTTATTAGATTCAGCGTCTAGCATCTCTTCGATTTTCTGCTCTGCTGCACCATACATATGTCTATGAGCAAGAACACTCTTTTTCATACTACGATATGTATCACGTAACCCTTCAATTTCCGAGCTATTTTTCTCATGGCTTTCTAACAATTGCTGTAATTCATTTAAAACACCTGTAATACGATTATCAGCGTCATCTAAACCACTTATGGATTCGTTCATCGCATGCTTTGCTTTTCGGAAGGAGAATTGCGAGGCGAATTTTCGCGCTTGCGCTAAATCTTTGTCAGCTTTCGGAAGGGTTGTTGATACAATTTCATCCCATTCTTCACGCCATTTACCAAACAGTTCTTCTGTTTGACCCGTCATGTTTAAATCTTTTACCCGTTTTAGTTCATCTGCCACAGGTTTATCTTTTATCTCTTGTTTCCACTGCTCCAGTGCTTCAATATCTTTATATGAACGATTTCTTATCACAAGCTCTATCATGAGCAGCACTAGAATAGAGCTTACTACAATGATAACGATCGTCAGGATAGAATCCATGCAAAAAAGCCTCCTAGTTATATCTCTTTTTTTGTCCGTTCCGTTTATGAAATGGAAGGCATTATGTATAAAAAGGGAATTCCCCTATATTTAACAACTAACAATGTACTAATCATACCATGTAATGGCTTGTTTTTGACCTAGTTTTTTTTAAAATTTCATGTTTCTTTCAATGCGATTGTAATCTTTCTCAATATTCCGCCTACCTCACTACCTATCCTCAAATGATTGTAATAACAAACAATCTTTCGTATGAGATACGAAATAAATTTTCCGCATGAGTGGTGGTTCAACAGAAATTCCATGTACATTTCCCTGCCTTACAGACTGCTCTACTGCCCTTTCTGGAAGTAAAGTGATGCCAAGGCCAGCTTTTACCATTGCAAGCATCGGTTCTGCGTAAGATGTTTCCACAGCTATAGTTGGTTTTACACCTTTCTCATGAAACATGTTCATAATCATTTTCCTTACATCGCATATTTCTGGATATACAATTAATTTTTCATTTTGCAGCTCTTCTATTTGAATGACTTTCTTCTCTTTATACGGATGATTATTTGAAATGACACAAACAATTTTCTCTTGTTGCACTTCTTTTATATACGTAGCACCTTCTACTACTGAATCGATGAACATCGCGTCGATCTCCCGCGCTTTAAATAAATCTCTTAATACTTCCGTATGTCCGATTTGCCACTCTACTTCGAACTCATCACCTAATACATCTTTACACTCTAATATGTAATGCTCTGCTAAACTCGGTAGTATACCAATTGAAAACTTTCGGTTCTCTTGATACCCCCTCATTTCTGTTTTCACTTCATTTATTTGTTCCAAAATCGGTAGCATTCTTTTTATAAATAACTCTCCTGCCTCCGTTAACTCCACTCCTTGCGCAGAACGCTTAAGTAAAGTAACCTCTAAATCCGCTTCTAACTTTTGAATTTGCTTACTAAGCGCTGGTTGAGATATATGTAAAATCTTACTTGCCTTTGATAAACTTCGCGTATGCTTCACTTCGATAAAAGATCGTACTGCCTCCAAATCCATCGTACACACCTCTAACAAAAAGTTATAACCGTTATAAGAAATCGATATTTCCTCCTATAAACAATTACTCTTTATACTTATTTCATCAACTTACTATAACGAAATGTAAAGGGGAAAGATACTCTTGAACAAAAAACAAATGCTACTCGGATCCTTTCTATGCTTACTCGCCGTCACTGCCTGGGGATTTATGTTTCCTGTAATGGCAAATGCCCTGCAATTTATCGATCCGTTCTTCTTCACAACGATTCGCTATGGATCAGCAGCTATTATTTTTCTTATTTTGCTATTAATTACTGAAGGGAAGACTTCACTCCGCTTAGAAAAAAGAACACTTTCTCTGTTCTTTTACGGGACAGTCGGTTTCGCAGGATATGGTTTTCTCGTTTTCTACGGACAACAACTTGCCGGGCCTTCTGGAGCAATCCATGCAGCGATGATTCAGTCTCTCATGCCACTAATTGCCTTATCATTACAATGGATAACAAAAAACAAGTGCCCACAAAACTACACATTCCTTTGTATGTTCGTTGCATTACTCGGTGTTATGCTCGTCATTTCAAAAGGAAATATTCACTTATTATTTGGAGCTGCAAGCCACTTATCGACAAATATATTGATGCTATGCGGCGTTACTTGCTGGGTCATTTATACAAACGGGGGTGCTCGTTTTCAATCTTGGTCACCACTTCGATATACGACATTAACTTGTTTATTTGGCTCCATTTCACTCATCGTTATTGTTACTTTCTTAACGTATACAAATATAGTTACTATGCCGTCACTGCGTACAGTTGTGAGTGTTCGTTTTGAGCTCTTTTATATGTCGATTATCGCAGGGGTTATCGCTGTATTTTGCTGGAATATGGGAAATCGCTATATTTCATCTATTAACGGCATATTATTTATGAATTTAGTTCCTATCCTTGCACTGATTGGTTCTATGTTTCGAGGTTATACAGTCGATAAAATTGAAATTGCTGGAGCTGCATTAACAATTATCGCGCTATTATGTAACAATTTATGGCAAAGAAAAGTAAACATAAGAATCCCCACCTCAGTTCGTTAGGTGGGGATTCTTCACATATGAACAGCTCTTGGCCATTCATGGTACATATTCACTTTACATAATGCTTGTTCCATCCATTGCTCAATCTCTTTCGTGTACATTTCTATGAAAAATGTCTCGGACGGGAAAGAATGCAGTACTTCTGATATATATTGTGGATATAAAAACGGCATATTTATCATGCCTTTTAATTGCGTCATAAACATTGTAAATGATACTTTCTGAAATTCTTGTTTCATTTGTCCTTGTCTAATAATTTGCTCTATATAATATCTTTCTTTAGAAAAATAAACGGTCATCACTTCACGAATTAATGTCGTATCAAGCGAAAGCTCTCGGTAGAAGAAACGTGTTAGTTCTCTATTTTCAAATTGATATCGTAACATCCCACGCACCATTTGCACCATCACATCTTTAGCCGACAAATACTCTCTCTGTTCAAACGAAATTTCAATCACATGAATATACCCTTCTAAAAAATCAGTAATAAGCTGTTCTAATAAACCTTGCTTCCCAGCAAAATAATATGAAATATTCGCTACATTCACATCCGCTCGCTTTGCAATGTCTCGCACCGACGTTCCATCATAACCTTTCGTATTAAACAACGATATTGCCGCATCAATTACTTTTTGTTTCGTCTGCTTCATGCGCTCACTTCCTCTCAATGAACAGCTATAGTTTAAATTTCTTGACTTTTAAGACAAATTCCTTTAATTTTCTATCGACAAAGTCATGTGAAATACATCGTATTTTGCTAATATTTTACACATCTCGATAAAAAAGGAGCTGTTTCCATGTTTACTAAAGAAAGTTATGCAGGATCTCGTGTGCAGCAATATGAGACAGTAATTAAACAACTGGATGCGTTATTAACTGGCGAATCAAACGTAGTCGCAAACTTATCAAATGCGTCCGCATTATTAAACCAATTTTTAGATCGCGTTAATTGGGTTGGCTTTTACGTAACAGAAGGAAATCAGCTTGTCCTTGGACCGTTCCAAGGAATGCCTGCTTGCGTACGCATTCCATTTGGACGAGGCGTTTGCGGCGTAGCAGCTGAAACGAAAACAACTCAGCTTGTAGCGGACGTTCACCAATTCCCAGGTCACATCGCTTGCGATAGTGCTTCTAATTCAGAAATCGTTGTACCGATTGTGAAAGAAGGAGCTGTCATTGGTGTACTTGACATTGATAGTCCTGAAAAGAATCGTTTTGATGAAGTAGATCAGCGCTATTTAGAAAAGTTTGTGGAAACACTCCTAAAACATATGTAAAAAGAAAAGAGCGAGTTATCGATTTAGTACGTCCTGTACAAAACCGATAGCTCACTCTTTTTTTATTGATTAACAGTAGATATTTTCTTTAATGCTTGCTCTAAATCAGAAACGATATCCTCCCAAGATTCTAAACCGACCGATAAGCGTATTAAATTATCGAAAATGCCCATTTCTTTTCTTAGTTCAGCTGGAATCGCAGCGTGCGTCATCGTTGCTGGATGCTGAATTAACGTTTCTGTATCTCCTAAACTCACCGCAATTGTAATAAAGTGGAGGTCATTAATAAATGCTTGCGTCTCTTCTTTTCCGCCTTTTACTGAAAAAGAAATAACACCGCCCCCGCGCTTCATTTGACGAGATGCTAACTCCCCTTCTGGATACCAAACACCTTCTACCGCATCATGTTTTCTTAAGAACGATACAATTTTTTCTGCATTATCACAATGACGATCCATTCTTACCGCTAACGTCTTTAACCCGCGTAATAATAACCATGCATCAAACGGCGCCATAATGCCGCCGATATCTTTTCGCATCGGGCGAATCTTTTCAGCTAACGCTTTCGTTTTACAAATTGTTACACCCGCTACAACGTCACCATGGCCACCAATATATTTTGTCGCACTATGCACAACAGCGTCACAGCCAAGCTCAAGCGGTCTTTGTAAATAAGGTGAACAAAACGTATTATCAACAATGACAAGTAAACCATTTTGCTTCGCAACCTGAATAACTTGTTTTAAATCGATTAATTTCATTGTTGGATTAATCGGTGTTTCAACGAAAATAAGCTTTGTATTTGGACGAATTTTATTTTCAATATCAACCTCTGTCTCCATCTCACAAAACGAATGCGTAATCATAAATTTTTCTTCTAACACTTCTAAAAAACCGTACGTACACCCATATAATCCATTTGAACAAATAATATGATCTCCAGCCTTTAAAAAACCGATTAAAGTTGCTGAAATAGCTGACATACCAGATCCGAAGGCAAGTGCTTCTTCTCCTCCTTCTAACACCGCCATACGTTCTTCAAATAATTTCACAGTCGGATTTCCAAGCCTTGAGTAAATATAAGATGGATCCACTCCCGCAAAACTCGCCTCTCCTTGCTGCGCAGTCTCAAATGTAAACGTAGAGGTTTGAAATAAAGGTGGTGTTAAACTTCCTTTATGTTCCTCAGGTGTATAACCGTGATGAATTAACGCTGTCTCCATATGCTTCTTTTTCATAAAAACATCCCCTTTATGTTTTTATTACCGCATATTCACCAGTAAAAAACTGATGAACGTTTTTACTACATTTTATGTAAGCGTTTTATTTGTGTTTCTATCTCTTCTTTTATATTGTTTTAAATTCCTTCTTATATTAATTTCCAAAATTTATATGCATAAAACAAAAACGTACTCGCTTGACGAAACTCTGGGTAAAAGATATAATAGCGTTTGTGTAAAATAAAAAGGCAGCCTTGTAATGTGAGTTTATCGTTTGTATTTTGTTCCTCTACGGAGGTGTATCTCGTAACTCCCTGCTGCTGGAGCGAAGGTACATGAAAACAAAATGCCCGTAAATATCGATTACGTCTGTTTTTATTTTACGTAAATAAAAACATTTTTAAAGGAGGAGTCAACTATGGCTCGTTATACAGGTCCAGCTTGGAAACTGTCTCGTCGTCTTGGAATCTCTCTAAGCGGCACAGGAAAAGAATTAGAAAAACGCCCTTACGCACCAGGTCCTCACGGTCCTAACCAACGTAAGAAACTTTCAGAATACGGTTTACAATTACAAGAGAAACAAAAACTTCGTCACATGTACGGCATGACTGAGCGTCAATTCCGTCGCACATTTGACCAAGCAGGTAAAATGCCTGGTAAGCACGGCGAAAACTTCATGATCCTTCTTGAAGCTCGTCTTGACAACTTAGTTTACCGTATGGGCTTAGCTCGCACTCGTCGTGCAGCTCGCCAATTAGTAAACCACGGTCACATCATGGTTGATGGCGCTCGCGTAGATATCCCATCTTACCGTGTAAAACCTGGTCAAACTATCAGCGTTCGCGAAAAATCTAACAGCCTTGTTGTTGTTAAAGAAGCGATCGAAGTTAACAACTTCGTACCAGAATACTTAACTTTCGATGCTGACAAATTAGAAGCTACTTACACTCGTCACGCTGAGCGTGCTGAGTTACCAGCTGAAATCAACGAAGCATTAATCGTAGAGTTCTACTCTCGTTAATCTCGGTACTCTGCAAAGAGTATTATTAAAAGCCTTAGGAACCTTGTTTATCAAGGAGCCTGGGCTTTTTTTATTTTATTTAATAATGCAAGATAAGGCATAAAAAAGAATGTAATTGGGGCTAGTTTGGGGTCACAATAAAAAAGGCTGGCGTGTGTATAGAAATGGATAAGTACACAAAATAGATGGTAAAAGGAGTTACTTGTTTTGAAAGAAAAATCCAACAAGATCCCTCTCCATGTACAAGACTTTCAAAAATTTAAATTGTTATTAGAAGAATTAGTGCAAGATGAAATAATGTTCATAGAAGGCCTTTCTAAGTATTCTTTAGATATTTCTTCTAAAAAATCTAAAGTCACCATTAACCTTAGAAGCGAATTTTTCCCCGATCCATACTTGGCGATTACTGCTATAAACATTACACCAAGTAATCAAGGTAAGGGAAGTATTGTTCTTGAATGGTTTAAAACATTCGCTAAAGAAAAAGGATTCGAACGATTAGTATTACAAGAAGTTATAACTGAAGAAGGTTACCACTTTGCATTAAAAAATGGTTTCTCAAAAAAGATTGATCCATTCGAGGAAATTTTTAGAAAGCCCGATAGTACGGACGGAAATTATGAATTGCATTTATAAAGGGTAAAATAAAAGTGAACGAATATTTTTCACACTCGTTCACTTTTTTATTAGGTGAATTATCTAATATCGCCGGCTCCTTCTACATCCAATACATAATAAAGAGCCATACTAGATTTCACCCAAAATCCCTGTAACAGAAAAATGCCTATATGGTATAATTTCATTGGTAAATTTTAGGGAGAGGAGGGGCTATATGGTTCAAATCAAAGTAACACCCGAAATGCTAGAAGAAGTTGCAAACCGTGCAAATAACACTAGAAACGCGTTAGAATCCATACATAACGACTTATGTAATCAAATTGATTATTTATGTTATCAATGGATAGGTGCTTCTAATCAAAATTTCATCCAAATGTTCAATGATGCAAGACCAAAAGCATTTACCTCTATCAATGCAATCACAAATGTGGAAGAAGAATTGAAAAGGATTGCTGAAAAATTCCGCAATGCGGATAATCAAGATGTTACACTAGAAGAAGGTGCAATGTGTAGCAAAATTCCGCCAAAATCAGAAGAGACCTTTTGGGATAGAAATAAAAAGGACTTGAATGATGCGTGGACTGGGATTTCTACTGGGGTTGTAGATGGGGTTGTAGACGCATGGGACGGATTTGTCGCTTTAGGAGATAAAGAGACCTGGTTAAACATGAAAGATGCAATCGTAAATTATAAAGAAACCCTACCTGTGGCATGGAATGCCCTATCCGATTCATTCATGAATGAATTATGGAATGGGGATATGAAAAGTAGAGAACATTATGCAGCTTATGCGGTCACCTCGCTACTCACAGGTTTTATTGGTAGCAAAGGTCTGGATAAAGTTGGACAAGTAGGAAAAATAGCAGCTGTTACAAGTCTTACAAAAGGAAAATCGCTTCTAACTACTGCCCCTGCATACAGAGATGCATTGTATACATTAAATAATTTTAAATTGAACACCGGAAACCGTTTTGCTTATGCTGGTGTTGGGGGGAATTCTTTAAAAACTAGCCTTGTTGATACTTATCAAACAGCTAAGGATAAACTATCGCCTTATCAATATACTAAAAGCAACACAGATGGAGACACTTTTGTTGGTAAATTATATGGAAAAGATGTACATCTCGACGATGTCAAAGTTGCAGATATTACTTATTCTAAGAGAACTAGAGAAGAAGCTGAACAACTTCGGAAGGAATTTGATAGAAGTGTGAGAAAAGATTTTCTTAATGCATTGGTAAATGACCCTGTTAAATTGGAAGAACTCAAAAAAGCGGGGATAACAGATGCTGATATAGAAAGGATGAAAAGAGGAAACAACCCAAAAGGGTGGCAGGTACATCATAACCTCCCCTTAGACGATGGAGGAACAAATACATTTGAAAATTTAACTTTAATACAAAATCATCCATATCATAAAGTTATAACTAATACACAACGTACATTAACTAAAGGCTTGCAACCAGGAGATAGTGTAGACATAAGCTGGCCTATCCCAAAATACAACATCTATCCTAAAGGGGAATAAATAAATTTAGAAAGAGGTTTTTGTATGTGGAAAAATCTAGTTTTAGAAATTGAAAAAATAGAGAAAAGTTTTAATGATAAATTGAATACACCCGCAATGGATACTGAAATTCAGAGATTAAGAGAACATGCAAAAGAGAAAATTAGTATTGATTTACCGCGTGAATACGTAGAGTTTCTTAAAACTGTAAATGGTTTAGATTTTAATGGGCTGGTACTTTATGGAGTCGATTCTTCTTTACTAGAAACAGAAAAAGATGAACAAATTTGCGGCTTTATAGAAACGAATGAGATTTGGTATGAAAATGAATTTCAAAAAGAGTATCTTTTCTTTGGAGATTCAAATATTGCGTGGTTTTGTAAAAACTTATCTGACAGTACTTATTTAGAACTTGATAAACCATCTGGAACAGTGATGAACACATATAATGATTTCAATACAATGCTTGAAGAAGCATTGAAAACAGCCCTCCTTTAATATGGAGTATTAAAATGAAGAATATTACATGGTCCTTTATGAGTAAAACACCAATTACAGATGAAGAAATCCAAAAAGCAGAAAAATATTTTGGTATTAAATTTCCTGAAGATTTCATTGCATGTGTAAAGAAATACGATGGAGGTTATCCGAGACCTAAAATATTTGATGTGCCTGGACGGGATGAAAATGTATTTAGTAAGCTTTTAACTTTTGATTTAGAAAGTAGAAATTCAATTATTCAAGTTTATGAAGATATAAAAGATCGATTAGCAAATAAAACATATCCTTTTGGTAAAGATTCATTTGGAAATCACTTATGTTTTGACTATCGAAACAATCCTGAATCACCAACTGTTGTATTTTGGGAACACGAAGAAGAAGATATCGAAAAAGCAATTTATCCTGTTTGTTCGTCTTTTACCGAATTACTTAATAGCTTACGCGATTTAGAAGACGAGGAATAAAAAATAAAAGAAGAACGCCTTATTATAAGGATTAACGTTCTTCTTTTTCATTTTGAATATGGATAAGTTTTCTTTGAGTTATATTAATACCCCTAAAAAAAGCGCAAAAAGAATCTACTTATAATTAAATAACCCCCCTCTTTTCAAAATAACGTAATAAAAATCAGATTATCTTCAGATACCAAATTTCTTTCATACGTCAAATATTAAATTCCAAACTTAGCCACTTCGAATGCTGATAATGGTAAAATATCCTATATAAATACAATTTATGATGGTGTTAAATTTTCTTTATTAGGAGGAGAGGAAAATGGCAGTAACAATGAAAGAAGCTTACTCGACAATTTTGAATGAAAAGGTTTCAGCGCAAGAAATAGATGAACCTGTAAATAAGCATTTAAAACAAGAATTAGAATGTGGAGTTTGTAGAATACCTGTGGCGCATCGCACAAGACATATGAGAAATGAAGTAGATATTCCAGCGCTTTTTTACCGAAAAGGCGGCATAAACCACGAGGAATTCTGTTCATACAATACACTCGGTCAGATTAAAGTTATCGCACGTGATTCCGATGATGACATTTTAAAAAGTGTAGAGGATAAAACTTTTTTATTTCGCTTAAATATGATCCATGAGCCTTTAGAAGAATTGAAAAATCAAACTACAAAGCCAAAGAATGATCAAAACAAGGCACTGAATAAAAAAGATAGAACTTATCATTCTAGCGGGAGCTTAAACTCATACTTATCAACCATGAAAAAGATAATTGAGTTACGGAATATTCTAGAAAAACAAACCGAACTACACTCTATTATTGAAATTGAAATGCATGGAAAAAGAATAAAGTGGAGTGATTTTTATTACGAACCAAATCGTTATATACAAGCATTCAATTACATAAAACAACTAGAATGGAAAAACAGACACCCTATTTGCATAGAGGGTATTGTAGACAGTGTGCGGTATATAGAAATATCAGATAAATATGCTATAAACCTTCGCTGGGGAAAAAAGGGAATTAACAGCAAAGGAATAGAACAAATTCCTTCACCATCTATTTTTTTCGATGCTGGAACACTTTCACCAGACGATATAAAAGCCGGACAACATATTGCGGTATGCTCACTATGTTCACCTCGTATGAATGGCGGGAAAGTTAGAGAATTTTTAAATACTAATGCCCATTTGTATCATAAAAATCAACTTGTTATTTTATCAGATTAATAAAAGTTCAAATGCTCCCCCTCTTGAAGATTTCATGAGCCTGTTTTTTTATTTATAACCTTCGAATTCACATCCCATAACCTTGGATATGAGTTTTAAATTTATCATCACCTGCACATTTCATTTTTAATATGGATGAGTTCGCTTCGATAACACCTTTCATGATTAATACAGTTAATGTCATACCAACGCTACATCCTATAAAGAATGTTCACCATGTCATTTATCTCAATCCTTCCAAAATAAAAGCACCCGTTATGGATGCTTTTTATTTTACTTACAAACCCTTTTCCTCTTCTTCCTCTTTTACCGTTGATACTTTATCGTACATGTCCATCATTTTCTTAAACGAATTAAAAGCCCCTACATATAATCCGATTAAACCAACATAAATCAATAAAGCACCTTTATTTTGTACTACTGAAATAATTACAGTAATTGTACCTCCACCGCTAGTCAACAAACTTCCCATTACATCCATGTATTCTCGAAACTTGATACCTGCCTTTTGTTTAGTTCCGTAGCAATAAAGTGTCAAAACCAAAAATGAGACAAAAGCTATTGTCCATAAAGACATGTAAAACCCTTCTAATAAACTTTCCATGTAATTACCCCTTTTCTATAAATAAAATTACTTGCCCCTTTCTATTTACAGAAAAAAAGTAGACTCCTTCTTTTTTTTCAAAAAAAGATTTTTTGTTTAATTCTACTTTCCAGCTTCTATCTTCCATACATAATAAAAAGAGCAACCAAATAGATGCTCTCGTATTGCTTCAATATTATTTTATTTTACTAATATTTACGTTTAATAGGCATCTCGGGAGTGCTTAAGTTGTCGTAAAATTTTTCTGATTTCCTTAGACTTAATGCGTTAGCCATGTTATTTTCAAATATATCAACTTTAACGTTTGGGTCTACATGAATGCAATTCATTTCCTTATCAAGCGCATTCTTCTGAAGTTTTTTAACATAAAAAGTGGATATTCTTTTGTCTCTCAACGAATCATCAATAACATATAATAAATTTAATTTTATTGCCCTTTCATCCTCTTTACTTTTCATAATTGGAGGCCTCTTTTTAAAGAAGTCCATAGAAAACAACGCTTTTTGATTTATTTTATCATAAAGACAAAACTTCACATCTCCATCTTTGCAATGGTATTCTTGTTCATGCCCATTAACATCTCTATGACCATTAAACTGATACTCAATATTGCCTTCTTGTTCTTTTTAAGGGCATCCGGCAAGCCCCAAAATCACAGGGAGTGAGTAGAATTTTTATTGATAACGTTAATGACTTAAAAGATCTGGAAGCACTTATTACTTCGTGCTATGATCAAATTTTAGCTAATGTTTAAAAGAGAAAAATGTACGCTCTTTTTCCAACAACCTGACAAAAAGCCAATCCAATGGATTGGCTTTTGAAGTTTATATATAAAATAAAGTTATTTATTTTCCTCTTTTTGAACATATACATAAGCATCTTTCTGCTCTTTATGTATATCAACCTTCGAATTCTCTGCAAGCTGACCCGCATTTAGCAAAGAAAAAATAATGAGCGCTTCTAGTGACATTTTGTTTTACCACTCCTTTCTAGTTGTTATACATTTATCATACCGCTTACATGTGATTTCCGTATGAACTCGAAAAGGAGATTAAAACAAAAAGCTTTGAGGAATTTCCCCAAAGCTTTTTATTTATTAGTAACGAATTAAGAAATATTTCTTCTTACCGCGGCGAATGATTGTAAATTTACCTTCGATGCGGTCGTTTTCTGTTACAACGTAGTCTAACGCTTGTGTACGCTCACCGTTTACGTAGATTGCGCCGTTCGTTACATCTTCACGTGCTTGACGTTTTGATGGAGAGATTTTGCTTTCTACAAGTAAGTCGATTAATACTGTATCTTCTACAGTACGTTCTACAGATGGTACGTCTTTGAATCCTTGTTCAATTTCGCTTGCAGTTAGTTCTGCTACAGAACCGCTGAATAGTGCAGCTGAAATTTTGATTGCTTGCTCTAATGCTTCTTCGCCGTGAACAAGTTTTGTCATTTCAGAACCTAATGCTTTTTGTGCTGCACGTTTTTCTGGCGCTTCAGCTACTTGCTTTTCAAGCTCAAGAATTTCTTCATGAGATAAGAATGTGAAGTATTTTAAGTATTTAACAACATCGCGGTCATCTGTGTTAATCCAGAATTGGTAGAACTCGTAAGGAGTTGTTTTCTCTGGGTCTAACCAAATTGCGCCACCTTCTGTTTTACCAAACTTCGTACCGTCAGATTTAGTAACAAGTGGAATTGTTAAACCGAATGCTTTCGCATCTTCCTCTGATTTACGGATTAATTCAAGACCAGCTGTAATGTTACCCCATTGGTCACTACCACCGATTTGCAGACGGCAATTATGGTGTTGGTATAAGTTTAAGAAGTCGTATGATTGTAAAATCATGTAACTGAACTCAGTGAATGAAATACCAGTTTCTAAACGAGATGCTACTGTATCTTTTGCTAACATATAGTTTAAACCGAAGTTTTTACCGATATCGCGTAAGAATGAAATTACATCTAAGTTACCAAGCCAGTCATAGTTGTTAGCCATTGTTGCTGGGTTGTCCACGTTTTCGAACTCTAAGAAGTTTGAAAGTTGGTTTTTAATGCTTTCTGTGTAGTAAGCAACTGTATCTTTCGTATTTAATGTACGCTCTGCTTTTTTACCACTTGGGTCACCAATCATACCAGTACCACCACCAACAAGTGCGATTGGTTGGTGACCAGCTAATTGGAAACGACGTAACATTAATACTGGTAACATATGACCGATGTGTAAGCTATCTGCTGTCGGATCGAAACCACAGTATAATTTAACGCTTTCTTTTTCTAATAATTGCTCAAGGCCCTCAGCATCTGTTTGCTGATTAATTAGACCGCGAAATTCAAGATCTTGTAAAATACCCATATCCTACATACTCTCCTTTAAGTTCATTACTGGCGTGAAGGTTGAAAACATAAAAAAATCGCCCCTTCAAATAAGGGACGATTTTGATTATCGCGTTACCACCCTAGTTGCAGGCAAAAAAGCCTACCACCTTATTTACATAACGGCTTAGCACCGTCTTTTCCCTTTTGAATACAATTCAATCGAAAAAAGATGCTCTAGGGGCGTAATTCGCGATCATCTATGTGCTGATTTTCACCGACCATCAGCTCTCTAAAACAGGGAAATGATCACTACTTCTCCCTTTCCACGCTCAATTATTCATATACTTTTCTTTATACCATCATTTATATAGGCGTGTCAAATAGAGGTCCGGTTTCTCTTCTTGTCAATCCTTTACAACGTCGCAAGAAGTAATTTATTAGACATAAAAAAGCCTCCCTCATCTATTCTTTCACAAATGTATACAGACGAGGAAGGCACTTCGTTCACATATTATTTTATTTTTTTAATAATCTTTGCGGGATTCCCGCCAACTACTACATTATTAGGTACATCTCTCGTTACGACAGCACCAGATGCGATCACCGCATTGTCTCCAATTGTTACACCTGGATTAATAATTGCTCTTCCGCCAATCCATACGTTATCGCCAATTGTAACTGGTTTTCCGTATTCTGATCCGCTTATGCGCTCTACTGGATCAAGCGGGTGTGTTGCTGTATAAATGTGAACACCTGGAGCTAACATACAGTTCACTCCGATTGTTACCGGGCATACGTCTAAAATTGTACAGTCAAAGTTCGCGTAAAAATTTTCGCCAACGTGAATGTTATAACCGTAATCACATCTAAAAGAAGATTCAAGATGAATATTATCTCCTGTCGTTCCAAATAATTCTTTTACGATTTCGCTACGCTCTTTTAATTGCTCTTCTGGCGTATCATTTAATTTTCTCGTTAATATACGTGCTTGCTCTCTTTCTTGTACTAAAACTGGATCAGCCGGTATGTACATTTCTCCTAGTATCATCTTTTCTTTTTCTGTTTTCATCATACTCCCCCCTTCAACTTATATATATAAGTTAATAATAACATAAAAAAAGGTCTGAACGTTGTTTCGTTCAGACCTTCCTCTCTTAATCTTCCATCGTTGATAAGTCACCTGTTGGTAAGTTTAACTCCCACGCTTTTAATACGCGGCGCATAATTTTACCACTTCTCGTTTTCGGTAATTTATCTCTAAATTCAATTTGCCTTGGCGCTGCATGAGCTGCTAGGCCTTTCTTTACAAATTGACGAATTTCTTCTTTTAATTCATCAGATGGTTCGTATCCTGCTCGAAGTGCGATAAATGCTTTAATAATTTCGCCGCGCACTGGATCAGGAATACCAATTACACCTGCTTCTGCAACAGCAGCATGCTCGATTAATTTACTTTCTACTTCAAACGGACCAACGCGCTCACCTGAAGTCATAATTACATCGTCAATACGTCCTTGGAACCAGAAGTATCCATCTTCATCCATATAGGCAGAGTCACCTGATACGTACCAATCTCCCGGCATGAAATAAGATTCATACTTTTGCTGGTTATTCCAGATCCCGCGCATCATAGATGGCCAACCTTTCGCAATTGCTAAGTTACCCATTGTGTATGGAGGAACTTCATTTCCTTCATTATCAACAATCGCTGCTTTCACACCTGGAATTGGTTTACCCATTGAGCCTGGGCGAATTTCCATACAAGGGTAGTTACAAATAACTTGTCCACCTGTTTCTGTCATCCACCACGTATCATGAATACGAAGTCCAAATGCATTCATACCCCAGCGAATTACTTCTGGATTTAACGGCTCACCAACGCTTAATACGTGACGAACTTGTGATAAGTCGTATTTTTTAATTGCGTCTTGTCCAGCTCCCATTAACATACGGAACGCTGTTGGTGCGCTGTACCAAACCGTCACACCGTAATCTTGCAGTGCTTCATACCAAGCTTCTGGACTAAAGCGTCCACCTAAAATAACATTTGACGCTCCAACTAACCACGGTGCGAAAATACCGTAAGCAGTTCCCGTTACCCAGCCCGGGTCAGCTGTGCACCAATATACGTCATCTTCTTTTAAATCTAATACCCATTTCGCCGTTTGATAATGCTGAACCATTGCATTTTGCGCATGAAGCACACCCTTTGGCTTACCAGTAGAACCAGACGTATAGTGAAGAATTAAACCATCTTCACGGCCTAACCATTCAATATGTAATTCTTTTGAAGCTTGTTCAAATAAAGGATTGAACGCTACCGTTTTACCGCCTTCTTCTACATTATCTCCAACAAGGAAAACTGTTTTTAAAGCAGGTAAATCATTTAATGGTACACGCTCTAATAACTCAGGCGTTGTAATTAACACCTTCGCTTCACTATCTTCTAAACGATCGCGAACCGCACCTTCCATAAATGCTTCAAATAACGGTCCAACAATTGCTCCTAATTTCACTGCACCTAAAAGTGCGAAATATAACTCTGGAGAACGTGGCATAAAAATAAAAACGCGATCGCCTTTTTCTACATCGCCATAATTTTTCAGGACATTCCCTGCTTTATTAGAAAAATCCTTCATTTCCTTAAATGTATATTTCTCTTTTCGCGATCCATCTTGATAATAAAGAGCTACTTTATTCTTTCGATCGGATTTCGCATGCTTATCAATTGCCTCATACGCCATATTTACTCGGCCTGTTTCATTCCAAGTAAAGTTTTTATTAACCTCTTCCCAGTTAAAATTCGCGTATGCCTCATCATAATTCGGCAAATTATTTTCTCCTTTAATGACAGGAAGCGTTTCTACTTTCATACTTTACATCCCCCTCCTATGTATTCTATTATCTATTATAATGATATTATTTAAAATTTTCAGTATATTTGTTGATTTTTAGACAAATTTTTAATGACAAAATTCGATTCACATCGCATATATTATAAAGTACGATATTAATAGATTCACAAACCCTCAAGGTGGTGAGCAATACATTGATTCATAAAAAAATATACAATGCTAGAAACTTAAAAACAGCGAAAGGCACTTTAATTATTGAAGGTCCTGTCTCTACACATAATCTTGAAATGTATGAATTTCATCCAGATTTAGTTGCATTTCGTCCTGCTGAACAGCAATATAAAGCAATTGTCGAAATTTCTAAATTACCAGAAGCTCGACTCATTATTGCTAGACATGACCAAATGATTGTTGGATATGTTACATATTTATATCCTGATCCACTTGAACGATGGTCAGAAGGAAAAATGGAAAACTTAATTGAGCTCGGGGCAATTGAAGTAGTCCCAGCCTTCCGCGGGAGTTCTGTCGGAAAGAACTTACTAGAGGTTTCTATGATGGACGATTATATGGAAGATTACATTATATTGACGACTGAATATTATTGGCACTGGGATTTGAAACAAACAGGATTGAATGTGTGGGAATACCGAAAAGTAATGGAAAAGATGATGAATGCCGGCGGGCTACAATGGATGGCTACAGACGATCCTGAAATTTGTTCACATCCCGCCAACTGTTTAATGGTCCGCATCGGTAAACGCGTTGATACGGATTCTATTCAAGCTTTTGATCGTCTACGTTTTCACAATCGTTTTATGTATTAATAAAGGGGGCAACTGGAATGATTGTAGAAGAAATTATGAATCAAAATGTAGTTACACTACATCCAAACGATACAATCGAAACAGCAATCCGAACGATTCGCACGAAAGGCATTCGGCACATTCCAATTGTCGATCAAAATAATCACGTCGTAGGCATTATTTCTGATCGGGATGTAAGAGATGCAAGTCCGTCTATTCTAGATGAACAAGTTTCACTCGATATGCTACAGCAACCGCTTGAACTTATTATGAAACATCCTGTAATGACTTGCCACCCTCTCGATTTCGTTGAGGAAATTGCTACTTTATTTTTTGAAAATAAAATTGGCTGCCTTCCTGTTACAAAGGCTGGTAAGTTAGTTGGTATCATCTCAGAATCTACAGTACTGCACACGTTAGTGAAATTAACAGGGGCACATCAACCGAGTTCACAAATTGAAATTCAAGTAAAAAACGAACCTGGTATTCTTGGAAAAGTCGTTGCTATTTTTAGTGATTTACAAATAAATATCGTGAGCGTTCTCGTCTATCCAGCAAAAGATGAGAATGATAAAGTACTTGTTTTCCGCATTCAAACGATGAATCCTCTAAAAGTGATTGATGCACTTGAAGCAGAAGGCTATCGCGTATTATGGCCGAACATCATGGGGATGCAAGCATGAGTAGCGCGTTTATTTATTCGGATGACTTTCGGGGCTATTCATTTAGCCCTGATCATCCTTTTAACCAACTGCGCGTCACACTTACGTATGATTTATTACAAAAGGGCGGTTTCATCTCTTCTTCCCAAATCATCTCACCACGGATGGCTACAGATGAAGAGATTGCCTACGTTCATACAGAGGAGTACATAAATGCGGTAAAACGTGCTGGAGAAGGAAAGTTAGAAAAATCAATTGCGATGACATATGGACTTGGAACAGAAGATACACCGATGTTTCCAAATATGCACGAAGCAAGCGCATTGCTCGTTGGTGGTACATTAACAGCTGTCGATGCTGTTCTTTCCGGAAAAGTAAAACACGCGCTTAACTTAGGAGGCGGCTTACATCATGGCTTCCGTGGTAAAGCATCTGGCTTTTGTATTTATAACGACAGTTCTATCGCAATGAAGTATATTCAGAAGAAATACGGTTTACGCGTCCTATATATTGATACAGACGCTCATCACGGTGATGGTGTACAGTGGTCATTTTATGATGACCCTAACGTATGCACCATTTCATTACATGAAACTGGTCGCTATTTATTCCCTGGAACTGGCGCTGTAAACGAACGTGGACAAGGTAATGGTTATAGTTATTCTTTTAACGTTCCACTCGATGCTTTTACAGAAGATGAATCGTTCTTAGAATCATATCGAACTGTTGTAAAAGAAGTTGCAGCGTACTTTAAACCGGATATTATTTTAACGCAAAATGGTGCTGACGCACATTATTATGACCCACTTACACACCTTTGTGCGACCATGAATATTTACCGCGAAATACCGAAACTCGCTCGTGAAATTGCTAATGAATATTGCGACGGTCGCTGGATCGCTGTCGGCGGTGGTGGCTATGACCATTGGCGCGTCGTTCCAAGAGCTTGGGCACTCATTTGGCTCGAAATGAACAACATCCAAAACATCTCAGGTTATCTCCCTCCAGAATGGATTGAAGCTTGGAAAGGACAAGCAGAAACAGAACTTCCCCTCACATGGGAAGATCCAGACAACATGTATAAACCTATCCCCCGTAAACCAGAAATTGAAGAAAAAAACGCATTAACTGTAGCGAAATCCCTTGAAATTATTCGGAATAATATGACAAAATCTTTGTACTAAACGAAAAGGAGGCTCGTTTTTGAATAGCCTCCTTTTATTTATTGTCGGTTTCTGTCGGTAAGTCGATATATTTTAATAATCGCTGATATATTTCGAGATGCGCCGATATATTTTCATTTCATAACAGCCTGGCCCAACTTTTATGAGAAAAGGTCGTGATATTATGTGGAAACGACAAATGATCCACACGAAACGTGGCACATTTGAACTCTTTACAAAAGGAGATGGCGAATCGCTTTGTATTACACATCACTATTCACAATTTAATGAAACTGGTGATTACTTTGCGGATGTTTTTACTGCTACGCATCGTGTATTTCTCATTAATTTACGAGATACTGGTAGCTCTGTAACCGCCCAGTCAGAAAACGAATTAAGCATGATTGAAACAATCCACGACTTGGAAGCCATACGAGAAGCATTACAACTTCCAACATGGCATTTCGCTGGCCATTCAACAGGTGGTATGCTTGGACTTTTATATACGATTACATATCCAAATTCCTTACAATCATTAGCCGTAGTAGGAGCTGCAGCAAGTAACTATACCGAAACACCATTTTGCATTTATCATCCCGAACATTCACAATTTCATTATATGCAAGAGCTCATCGAAAACTTAAAAAGCCCTCACCTTACAAGTGAAGAACGGAAAGAACTATCTACTAAGAGAACAAAATTATCATTGTATAAACCAGAAAACTACAACTCTTATTTTTGTAAACCAATCAAAAAAACAATGTCCGTTAGCCGGATGAATGCTTTCGTCAATGAATATCCTTCATTTGATTTAAGAGAGTATTTACCTTCCATCCAAACAAAGACACTTATTATATGCGGAAGATATGATGTACAGTGCCCAATTCAGTATTCTATCAAGATGCATGATGGGATACGTAATTCTATCTTCATTCCATTTGAAAACAGCAACCATTATCCTTTTTTAGAAGAGGCTACTCAGTTTACTTCTACTACTCAAACATTTTATAAATCGTTAGTACCGTTATTATTAAGAAAACCTAAACACTGACAAAAAGCTCACAGCCTCTATAAGACTATGAGCTTTTTTCAAAAGAAATATTTCACACTAAAAACAACTAAAAAAATACAAGAAATAACAACTAAACCCACATCAAGTAATACCGACTTTTTATCTCTATCTTTTAAACTTACCTTAGAGCTAGAAATGCTTTTAATTACCCAAAAGATCACAAAAAAGAACCAACCAAAATGATCATTCGTAGAATCTTCATCATAAAACATTTGTATTGCACCAATAATCAATAAGATAAGTACGATATTAGTTCCAATCTTTAAAGCCTTGTTTGATTTATTATCTTTTAATATATCCCCCAACATATAGCACGCCCCTCATGCTCTCCTCTGTTTTGTTTCTCTTTACATTTTAACATAAATTACCTATTCCTTCCTTTTCATTCGAATAACATACAAAAAAACCTGCCAATTACTCGGCAGGTTCCCTACACATTAAAACGATAACCAGCTCCCCATACTGTTTCAATATATTGCGGGTGGGCAGGATCTCTTTCAATTTTTTCACGTAGCTTTCTAATGTGGACGACAACAGTGGCTAAATCACCAGCGGAATCTAATCCCCAAATGCGTTCAAATAACTGTTCTTTATTTAATACTTGGTTTGGATGTGTTACAAAGAATGTTAATAAATCAAATTCCTTCGTTGTAAATGCCACTTCTTCATTGTTTATAAAAACTTTCCTCGATCGTTGATCGATAGAAATTCCGTGAATATATAACGTATCACGTTGCTTACTTACATTTCCTGATAATCTTTCATAACGGGCAATATGTGCTTTTACTCTTGCAACTAATTCGCTTGGACTAAACGGTTTCGTTATATAATCATCCGCTCCTAATCCGAGTCCGCGAATTTTATCTATATCTTCTTTTTTTGCTGAAACAAGTAGAATCGGAATATCTTTTACAGCACGTATTTGTTTACAAATTTCGAATCCGTTCATTTTCGGGAGCATAATATCTAAAATAATTAAATCATATTCTTCTTGCAGGGCTATTTGTAAACCTGTTTCTCCTGAATGCTCTACATCAACTTGGAAATCATTAATTTCTAAATAATCTCGCTGTAATTCTGCAATACTTACTTCATCTTCTATTAGTAAAATTCTTTTCAATTTACTCACCACATTCCTCTACTTTTTCCAATGAGAAGAAAATGCTTGTGCCTTTACCAAGCTCGCTTTCCGCCCAAATTTCCCCGCCATGTTCTTCAACAATTTGCTTCGCTATTGCTAAACCAAGTCCACTTCCACCTGTGCTAGAATTTCGCGATTGTTCTGCACGATAAAAACGTTCAAAGATATACGGTAGCGTATCAGATTCTATACCTGATCCATTGTCCATCACTTTCACAATAACTTTATTGTTATCACTCGATACTGTTACAGTAATTTTCTTCTCTTCTTTATCCATGTACTTCACACTATTATGAATTAAATTTGATATAACTCTATTTATCTTTTCGCAATCAGCCGTTACATATAATGGCGATGAATGTAATTGTAAGTTAACTTCTATACCTTCTTCACTTAAATCCATCTGCATCTCTTCTATTAATTCTTGCATAAACGTATTTAATTCAACTGTCTCAAATTGGAATGGAACTCGATTCAAATCGAGCTTTGAAAACAAAAAGAGTTCATCAATGAGTGTGTCCATATGTTTTGCCTTCGTGTGAATTGTCGTTAAATACTTATCCATTTTTTCTGGCGTATTTGCTACCCCGTCCTTTATTCCCTCTACATATCCGATAATAGATGTAATCGGTGTTTTTAAATCATGCGATATGTTTGAAATAAGTTCTTTTCGATTTTCTTCATACTGCGTTTGTACTTCAATCGATTCTTTTAACTTCTTCCTCATTTCCTCAAATCCTTGATTTAATTGACCTATTTCATCGTGCGATGTAACTGGCATTTGAAAATCTAAATTTCCTTCTTTAATTTTCTCTGTTGCGCCTTTCAATACAAAAATTGGTTTTATTACACTTCTTGAAACGAGATAACTTAATAACCCAATAAGTAAAATAGCTAATAGTAAAAGCGATACGAATAAGATTGGAAATAATTTTTGTGTAAGGTCTACAAATGAACTTTGCTTTTTTAGTACAAATATACTCCCTTCTTCTTTCTCTGCAAAATAAAAATCAAATTTTACATATCGATAAAATGTATCACCTAGTTCCGTTGTACCACGACTATTAATATTTGCTGCTTCAAATTTCGGAAGGGCTTCTGTTAAAGTCGAACTTTCAAAACCCTTTGTAGCATAAGAAATGTTTTCTCCCTTTCTTACAATTATTTTCACGCCTTCTTTTTCAATTGATGAAACGAACGATTCATCTAATAATTGAGATTGATGTTGCTTTGCCGCTAATTTTAATTCAAGATAGGCATTCTCTTCTTCTGGTGTAAGCGGTTTTTGAATGTAAGAACTTTTATAGAAATTTTTCACTGCTTCCAAGTCACCTGTTATCGAAAAAACAATTAAAAATCCCGCGACTAATATGAGCGTAATAGAAACGAGAATTACAGCAATATAAGAAAATAAAAACCTTGTTTTAATAGACATCATTTACATCCTCACTTTACCCATCCTTCATATTCATAAGCATAAAAATATATGTTCAAATACTCAAGCGATTTTATAGTAATTTTAGCGTCAGTTTATAAAAATTTAATGTTCCTATTTTACAGTTGAAATTAGGAGGTTGAAATTCCATGTTCAAAAAAACATTCAGTATGATATGTTGCGTAATTTTTTTACAAGGATGCTCGCAAGAACAAGAAGTAAAAAAGGAGATGATAAACATGGAGACTGCACTACTAGCAGCTACTGAAAAAAATGAAACGAATACTGTTATATCTTTACTAAAACAAGGCGCAAATATAAATGCGACGGATAGTCAAGGACGCACTCCGCTTATGATTGCTACATACAAAAATGATGTAAAAACCACAAAGGCACTTATCGAAGCTGGTGCTGACGTAAATATCCAAGATGACATGAAAAATAATCCCTTTCTATACGCCGGTGCGGAAGGTTACTTAGACATTTTAAAATTAACAATTGATGCTGGTGCAGATCCTATGATTACAAATCGTTACGGCGGAACAGCTCTTATCCCAGCCTCAGAACATGGCTATATTGACGTTATAAAAGAACTCCTCACTCGAACAACTATTGATGTAAATCATGTAAATAACCTCGGATGGACAGCTTTAATGGAAGCCATCGTACTAAGTAACGGAAACGAAACACAGCAACAAGTCATTCGCCTTCTTATTGAGCACGGTGCAGATGTAAATATTCCAGACCATGATGGTGTTACCCCGTTAGAGCATGCTCGCGCTCATCACTTTGAAGAGATAGAGAAGATTTTGTTAGAAGGACGTAAGTAAAAAGCTAATTTTTGCCTTCCTCCCCCACCCTATGCTACATTTAAGCCGTTACATTAATATTAATAGGGTGGGAATAAAAATGAACAAACCTAAAATTGGGATGATTGGACTTGGAAGTATTGCGCAAAAGGCCTATCTTCCAACACTTACAAAAGAAACTGATTGGAATTTTGTAGGGGCGTTTACACCTAACGCAGAAAAAAGAAAACAAGTTTGCCAGCAATACCGGATTCAAGACTTTCATTCTATTGAAATGTTAGCTTCGGAATGCGATGCAATCTTCGTGCATAGTTCAACTGCATCACATTATGAAATCGTTTCTGAACTTCTGAAAAAAGGGATCGACGTTTATGTTGATAAGCCGCTAGCAGCTACAGTGGAACAAGCTGAGCAACTAGTCGAGTTGAGCGAGAAATATAACCGAAAATTAATGGTCGGATTTAATCGCAGATTCGTTCCTATGTATGTCGCTGCCAAAGAACAGGCTAATGATATTTCATGGATTCGAATTGAAAAGCATCGCACAAATAAAGTCGGGCCATATACGTACAATTTCACTATGTTAGATGATTATTTACACATTGTAGATACAGCTCGCTGGTTAGCTAATAATGACCTTAACGTCGTTCACAATATGATGCAAATCAATGAAAAGAATGAACTTCTTTACGGACATCATACATATACAACTCCAAGTGGACTGTTACTTTCTACTGCAATGCATCGCCATGCCGGTACAAATTTAGAACAAATTGAACTTGTAACGCCAGGGAAAATCATTCGCGTAAAAAATATGAACACATTTGAAATTGAACAGGAAAACTCAGTTTCACAAAGCGGTTCCCCATCATGGGATACAACGTTAAAACAACGTGGTTTTGAAGATGCTGTTCATCATTTTATTGAATGTGTACACGGAGATACAAAGCCTGTTGTAGATGGATTAGAAGGATTAAAAACGCAGCAAATGCTACAATCTTTACTAGATGATGTAAACAAAAATTAAAACGGATACATTTTTCAGAATTTACTTTCATTCCCATTTCCTCTTTATTTCTCTCGTAAATTTCTATAGAATATGTTGATAGGAATTATAAATTTCATAATGAATCGTGGAAAGGATGGGATTAACACATGTGGAACGAGTTTAAAAAATTCGCATTCAAAGGTAATGTAATCGATTTAGCTGTCGGGGTTGTAATCGGTGCTGCATTCGGTAAAATCGTTAGTTCTTTAGTAAAAGATATCATCACACCATTACTTGGTATGGTATTAGGTGGCGTTGACTTTACAGATTTAAAAATTACATTCGGTAAATCATCTATTATGTATGGTAACTTCATCCAAACTATTTTTGATTTCTTAATTATTGCAGCTGCTATCTTTATGTTTGTTAAAGTTTTCAACAAACTAACATCTAAAAGAGAAGAAGAAAAAGAGGAAGAACTTCCAGAACCAACAAAAGAAGAAGAACTTCTTGGCGAAATTCGCGACTTACTAAAACAGCAAAACTCTTCTAAAGATAGAGCATAATTGAACGGATAAAAAGGCATGTCCCTCGGGACATGCCTTTTCTATATGCTATAACGTTTCCGAATTCATATGAATAAATAAAATAATACCAGCAACCATAAGTACCATAATGCTACCTGCAAATAGTGTAATACCAATAAACATTAAACTTGTGCTCATATCTACTGATACACTTTCAATAAAAATAGAAATTACATACGTGATAAGGGCAATTCCTGCAAGAATACTTCCTGGAACAAATCGCTTTAAGCCATTTTGTTTTAACGTCATATATGCAAAAATAGCAGTCATACAAAGCGTAATTATCCAAAGAACGATCATCTCTTCTCCCCCCTCACAAGCCTTTTCTTTCTATTATACATGACATTGCCCTATAATAGGTAAATTTGCACTTATGTGACATATAACAAGGAATCATACAATTTATAGAGAAATCTTCTAAATAAGCTATAAACTAGGGAGAATTTCAATTGGAAGATGATATTGTAGGATATTTTAAACAAGTAGAGTGATTCGATTAAATTACAATTGACTTAGACAAAGATGAAACCATTATTACTGGCCATGTGAAACAATATGACCCTTCTAGATTTGAACAGTTAATACAAAGTTTTAAAACGCACTGCCCAAACATGCCTTGAACATAATTTACGAAGCGCTGAAGAACTTTTTGCATTTTGGAAAAGAAATTGACCACTAGGAAAATATGGATATTTTTCATATAAATTGATATAATTACCATATACAAATATTCTTTGTAAGGGAGTGTTCATAATGATTTGGATTTCACTAATCGTATTAGCTTATTTCATCATTCTCGTCCCAATACAGTACAACTACATTAAAATGCTCAAAGAAAAACAGAAAAAAATGAATGTCTCACAAAACGAACTATATGACAACATGTCTTATGAAGAATCCCAAGTACATTACCATTATCAAAGTAACGTATTTACAATACCTGCTTCGCTTGTCGCAAGTATTATTTATAAAGTGAAACATGCAGCATAATGTGTACGCTGTAAAATTATTGTTTGAGTCTGTTCATACTGGTGAGCCTGATCCTACGAAAATTGATGAGCATTATGAAGAGAATCACGATACACTTTTTGAAGAAAGTATTATTCTTGTTAAGGCAAACAGTTTAGAAGAAGCTCATGAACTAGGTGAAAAGATAGCTATACAATCGGAGCACACATACGATAATATGTATGATGAGCAAATCACATGGACGTTCCGAAAAGTGTTACATGTGTTTGAATTAGACGATACGCCATTTGAAACTGGAAAAGAATTGTACGCAAGATTTTTACACGTTAAGAAAAATGAAACTGTAGATACAGTAATTGAAAAATATTATCCTGAATATGAATAAAAGCTCACAGCAATCGCTGTGAGCTTTTTTATACTTACTTCGTTGAATCTCTAAATTGGATACGGTGAGGTAAGATAACAGTGTGATCTTCCACTTTTTCTTTGTTCATATACTTTGTTAATAGACGCATTGCTACTGCACCGATATCATACATCGGTTGTACAACTGTTGAAAGTTGCGGACGAACCATTAATGCAAGGCGTGTATTATCAAAACCAAGTACTTCTACATCAGTTGGTACGTTTAATCCAGCGTCTTGTGCTGCATGGATTACACCTAGTGCCATTTCATCAGACGATACGAAGATTGCTGTTGGCTTTTCATCATTGCTCCAAAGCTTTTCGAATGCTTCGATACCTGAGTCATATGTGTAATCTCCATCGATTACAAGATTTTCATCATATGAAATACCTTCTTCTTCTAAAGCTTTTTTATAACCTTGTAACTTTTTCGCGCTTCCCGCTTTATCAATGAATGGACCAGAGACGAAACCGATACGCTTATGTCCTTGCTCAATAAAGTGCTTCATTGCATCGTAAGCTGCTTGTGTATAATCAATATTTACTGATGGCGTTTCATTTTGCTCATCGAATGACGCTGCTAATACAATTGGTACTGGAGATTTTTTAAATTCTTCAATGTGAATGTCTGTAATATCTTCACCCATGAAAACAATTCCGTCCACTTGCTTTCCAAGCATCGTATTTAATAAATGGAACTCTTTCTCTTTGTTTTGGTCAGAGTTACTTAAAATGATGTTATATTTGTACATTGTTGCGATATCTTCAATTCCACGTGCAAGTTCTGCATAAAACGTATTTGAGATATCAGGAATAATAACACCTACTGTAGTTGTCTTCTTACTTGCTAGTCCACGTGCTACCGCATTTGGTCGGTACCCTAAACGATCAATTGCTTCTAATACTTTCTTTCTTGTTGTAGGCTTTACATTTGGGTTACCGTTCACAACGCGTGATACGGTAGCCATTGAAACGTTCGCTTCGCGCGCTACATCATAGATTGTTACGTTCATCTCATCGCACACTCCTTCTATTTTTGTTATCTATTTTTATGTATCGGTTACTTGAATGAAAAAAAGACATCAACTCTATTTGCAGATGCCACCAATCGTCCCGAGTTCTTCCTTTTACTAATGATACGATAAAAACGCAGGCTCATACAATATTTTCCCGCAAAAGTTTCGAAAAAATTCGCTTCTTTTCTCGTATTTTCGTATTTTTTATGAAAAAAGAGCATTTTTTGTAAAAAAATAGATGTTTCCTAAGTAGAAATCTTATTTTAAGCGGTACGATAGTAAATGAAATTTATATCGACGATTTTTCGAATATATGAACCGTAACTCGAAATATATCAGCGATTTTCCAAATATATCTACCACAACTCTAATTATATCAGCGATTTTTTAAATATATCAACTTACCAACAAAAATCGACAATGACAGTCTCTATACAGATGCCCCAAAACACCTTATTGGAACAGCTCATTAAAAGTTTTTATAATTTACTTCCAAATGATTTTAATTCATTCATAAAATCATTGAACTGCGGAATATTCATTTGCTGCGCCTCATCTGATAAAGCTACAGCGGGATTTGGATGTACTTCAGCCATAATTGCGTCTGCACCAATTGCCATCGCTGCTTTTGCAGTTGATAAGAGAAGGTCACGTCGCCCTGTAGAATGCGTTACATCGACAACAACAGGTAATGTGTTTCTTTCTTTAAAATCGGTACAGCGGAAATATCAAGCGTCTTACGCGTCACTCTTTCATACGTGCGAATACCTCGTTCACATAAAATAATGTTCCCATTTCCCTTTGCCATCATATATTCTGCCGCATTAATGAATTCTTCAATCGTTGCTGATAGACCACGTTTTAATAATACTGGTTTATTTACAGCACCAGCTGCCCTTAGCAAATCAAAGTTTTGCATATTGTGAGTGCCAATTTGAATAACATCAACGTAATCTAATGACATCTCAATATCATTTGGATTTAAAATTTGTAATCCTGCTAATCCAAGACCTTGAAAATCATACGGTGAAGTATGTGGCTTGAAAGCACCACCACGCATTAATTTCAACAATCGTATCTTCTATTTTTTCTTACAAGACACAAGTAGTGCTTTACGATAATCCTCTTCTTGTAACTCTAAACCAACTTGAAAAATTTGTTTGAAAATATGTTGTAAAGTCGAAGTTTCAAATGGACCATTATTATTCTCTACAATTAAATCCAGCATATTTCTTTCACGTACAGGATCAAAACGTTTCACACCTTATACTTCTTTTAAAGTACCAACTTCTTGTACGAGACGACCTCTTTCGTTTAATAACTCTAATATTTGTAAATTAAGTTGATCAATTTCAGAACGTAAACGACCTAATTGTTGTGATGCCATAAAAAAGCCACATCTTTCAAATTCCTATATATTACTTTTTTAAGATAACTTATTATAGTTGATACATATACGATTGTCACACGATATACAGCAATGAATTACCATCAAAAAACATTGTATATTTTTCATTTAAAATAAAAAAAAAGACAGTTTACATACTGTCTTTTTTACAAGAAGGAAACAAACGGTTTATCACTGTTTTTCTCTTTTATAATAACGGCCTCAATTTTACTCTCGGACTTGATCTGTAATTGTACTTTCGCATCTTTAGGCAATTTGTCCAACATACCTTGCGCAGCCAATTGGGTAAGAGCCATTAATTCTGTTTTACCGTTATATTTAATAACAATATTCATATTTAATGTATCCATTTGATCTTTCTTATAAGAAACTTTTGCGTTGACTGGAATAAAATCTCCAGTAGAAAAACCTTTTATTTCCTTAGCAAAGTTAGTTATTTTTGTATTATCTTCTCCATGTGCTTGTGTAAATTCATCAGAAGGATATGAATACGACTTTTCATCAATTGTACTCCAATTTCCAAGGTTCGTATCATTCTTTTGAACAGTAGCACTAGCAATATACGTACCATTTTTTAAAGAACTTGTACTTTCTTGCTTAAAGATAGCAAACGTAATTGGAGATTTGTTATATTTATCATTTTTGTTAATAGCTTCAATAAGTTTTTTAGCAACTTCAGACCCTTTAGACATAGCTTCTTCATTCGATACACTTGAAGACATAGCTAAGCCAATCATAACACCAGATAAACTTAATTCATTTGAATTCTGTTTTCCGAAATAGTCTTGTTCTATAATATTCGTCAAAACTGGCGCTTCTACTTTTGCAACTAGTTCATCAACTAGTTTCTCTGGAATATACTGATTTAATTGCAGTACGTGGCTCTCTGTATCAAATTGCTGCGTTGCAATATTTATTAAACCATTTTCATACTCTGCTAAATCTAATTTAGAATTTGTTTTTATATTAGCTGTATTAATAACCTTTTGTTCTTTTAAAGGAATAACAGTTCTATAATAATCTTTAGAAACAGCAGTTCTCGGAATCATACTTTTTTCTTTTGTATCTTTTTGTATAACTTCATCCTTCTTACTAATCGTATTACTATTGTTACTACAAGCTCCCAGTAATAAACTTACGACTGCGAAGGATAATGCCATTTTCTTCATTACTTAAAACCTACTTTCAACAATCTAGTTATTTAGTTTGAACTATTAATAGTGTACCATTAAATATATTTCAACAAAAACAAAAAAAAGAAGCAAGCACCTTTAGCTTGCTTCTTTTTACTTTATATTCTCTTCTAAAGCATCTTTTTTAATATTCCAATGAGATGTATTCCATACTACCATACCATCTTTTATGTATAATACTTGCGGGGATTCATGTCTAATACTGTATTGTTCTGCAACACGATTTGACACATCTCTTGCATCTTGTACGTATAAGTAATACGCTGGCACTTCTCTTTCTTCACTGCAATACGCTTGAAATTCTGTGTATGCACCGTGACTAATCGGGCATGTCGTACTATGTTTAAAAAGAACATACGGCTCATTCTTTTCTACTAAGACTTCAAGCTCTTCAATTGTTTCAAGCTTTGTCATATTCATCACGATTCACCTCTCATACGAAATCTAGAGCGCTTCTCTTTCTTTTCAGCGTTTTTCTCAATTCTTTCTAATTTACGCTCTTCTTTTTCAACCTTCTTCTCTTGTCTCGACGCACGGTAATGATTGTATACTTCAATCGCCGCACTGCTCCACTGTACAACTTGCGCTACTTTATCAGCGTTATTTTCAATTTCGTCCGTTACAGAGTCTGATACATTACGAAGCTTCGTATTTAAGGATTGGATTGTCGTTCCAATCCCATCTACACCCGCTACCACTTTATTTAATGACTGTGACTTCTGTTGAATATCATCAGCTAACGCATTCGTTTTATGTAATAATTGCTCTGTCTCTACGCTAATTCCTTGCATTTGTTTTTCTAAACCTTCTAACGTGCTTGCAACGTTTTCTAACGTCTTCTGAACCGATAACAACGTTCTGCATACATACACTACTAATACTGCGAAAGCAACCGCGATAATAGCCGCACTTACATATAAAAGAACTTGCATTTCATCACTTCCTTTATCTTTTTCATACTTTCCCCTATTATACAATCATTTTCCGTTTCATTCTAATCCCTATCTCATCATTAGAATTTTCATACTTATTCGTTAACTGTAACATAAATCATTCAACAAATTCCACTAAGTAGGTTACAATAGGAGAGGATACATAATTAGTAGGGAGGCTTTACATATGAAAGATCCACGTATTGAAAAGTTAGCATACAATTTAATTAACTACTCTATCCGCTTACAAAAAGGTGAAAAAGTATTAATTGAAAACTTTGGCTTACAAAAAGAACTTGTAACTGCACTTGTAAAAGAAGCATATGCAGCTGGTGGTTTCCCATTCGTCTCTTTAAAAGATCATCAAGTAGATCGCTCTTTATTAATGGGTGCTACTGAAGAACATTTCGAACAAATCGCTGCATATGAAGCGAGCGTAATGAAAGACATGGACGCTTATATCGGTCTTCGCTCTGGCGATAATATTAATGAACAAGCTGACGTTCCAAGTGAGCGTATGAAAGTTCATGGCCAAACAGTTGGCAAAAAAGTTCATAGAGACATTCGCGTTCCAAAAACACGCTGGGTTGTTCTTCGCTACCCAAATGCTTCTATGGCACAGCTTGCTAAAATAAGTACAGAAGCTTTCGAAGACTTCTACTTTGAAGTATGTAACTTAGACTACGGTAAAATGGATAAGGCGATGGATAGCCTTGTTACATTAATGAATAAAACAGATAAAGTTCGTTTAACTGGTCCTGGAACTGACTTAACATTCTCTATTAAAGACATTCCAGCAATTAAATGCTCAGGTCATTTAAACATTCCAGATGGTGAAGTATACTCTGCACCAGTTCGTGACTCTGTTAACGGTACAGTTTCTTACAACACACCATCTCCTTACAACGGTTATACATTTGAAAATGTACAACTTAAGTTCGAGAACGGCCAAATCGTTGAAGCAACTGCAAACGATTCAGAACGCATTAATAAAATCTTCGATACAGACGAAGGCGCACGCTACGTTGGTGAATTCGCAATCGGCGTAAACCCATACATCTTACATCCAATGGGAGACATCCTATTCGATGAAAAAATCGATGGCAGCTTCCACTTCACTCCTGGACAAGCTTACGACGATGCATGGAATGGTAACAACTCAAACATCCATTGGGACTTAGTATGCATCCAACGCCCTGAATACGGCGGCGGTGAAATTTACTTCGACGACGTACTAATCCGTAAAGACGGACGCTTCGTTGTACCTGAATTAGAAGCTTTAAACCCAGAAAACTTAAAATAATAAAAAACGCTCGGAATTATATCCGAGCGTTTTTTATTATCCTCACCCTATATCGATCTACTGTTCTTACTTTTTGTTTGCTGAAAATGAAAATAATATAAAAGTGCCACTGCGATAGTACCTATTAATATTGGTACATATAAAGGCAGGTTCCATTTCATATTTACCCTAGTGCAGATAGCAAACACAAGCAAAATTTCCAAACAAAACAAAGGTTTTACATATTTCATTTCTTACCTACCATTTCTATTTTCACATGTGGATTTTCTTTCTCAATAAGCGCCAAAAATTCATTCATATTTTGCGGCATCGCAATTATATGTACTTTATATGCATTCGTCGTAATTTCAAGCGATTTCCCAACTTGACGAATTATTCTTATCTCTTTCAATACAATATCGTCATTTAAAACACCGTACTTTAATACGCCATTTTCTACTTTATGTTTTTTAATAAATACTTCCCAAACAAGTGGTACATTTACAATGAAGCATAAACCCATCCCAATCAACGCCGATATCCAATGCGCTTTATTAGTGAAAAGCATGAAAATTGGATATATACACATAAAAGCTAACGTAAGACAAACAAAAATGACTACTGACTTACTTCTTTGAATTGGAAAGTTCATACCTACACCCCCTAATCCAAATTATACCACTATTTCCATTTTGGTTCATAGAAAAAGGCCATTTCTAAATGACCTTTTACACAATGTACCTATAAAATTTCTTATCTACCTGTAACACTGGAAAATTTTTCGGCAACTGATCTATACTCACACTTTGAAAACCATTCTTTTCATAAAAACGATGTGCCGCTAAAAATTTTACTGTTGTTCCTAAGTAAATATCTTTCAATTTTTTATCCTCAGCCCATGAAATTGCTGTTTGAAGCAACATATGTGATGCGCCCCATTCTTTTCCGCGAAACTCTTTTTGTACGAACATTTTTCTTAGCGCTACTTGATGATTCTCAATATCTAATAAAGCTACTGTTCCAACTACTTTACCATCATAAATTGCTACCCAAAAGTTTCCGTGATCCTTTTGATAGAATATTTCTATTTCAAGTAAATCAGGTTGCTCTTCTTTCGTAATGGGAACATTATACTCTTTTTGCTGAATATGAACGATAAGATCTACTACTTCCTCTTGAAACGTACTTTCATACGGAACAATACGAATTTTCTCGTTCATCGAATTTCTTTCCACTCTGAAGCTAATAAACTATATACAGCGACATCATGGAAATGATCATATAACCATTCTTCATCTCGTAAAATACCATCTAACTTAAACCCTAAACGCTCTGGAATAGCGCGACTTTTCACATTTTCAACACCGCATCGGATTTCCATTTTATTTAATTTTAAATTCTCAAATGCATATTGAAGCACAGCCTTCACGCTACGCGTCATAACGCCTTTTCCTCCAGTATCTTCTGCAAGGTAATACCCAAGACTCGCGGCTTTCTTCCCCCAGCTCACTGGATGAATACCTACCATCCCAACGAGCTTTCCTTTGTAACGTATACCACTTTCAAAACCGTCTCCCTCTGCAAACTTCTTTAACCACATCGGAAAAATTTCATCATAAGCATCAGCAGATTTTGTCCCATCTACCCAAGGGAGCCATTTCCGTAAATGATTACGGTTTTGATCTAATAATTGATATAATTCCTCTTTATGATGTTTTTCTAGTAATTGTAGTTCGATTTCGTCATCTACTCGGAGTGTGAACATGCTTTTTAGTCCCCTTTTTAGTTTTCTTATTATTCTAACATTTTTAGGTGTAAAAAGTTAAATATTAACACTTTCTTTTGATTTTCTTTGTATAAAACCAGAAGAATACGATACTCCCGTAATAACTAATATCATTCCTACAGATTGTGCAGATGTTATATTGACTCCTTCAATAAAAGAAATAAGTATTGTAACAACAGGCACTAGATTAAAAAATAATGATGTCCTTGCTGCACCAATTTGAGCAATTCCATTATTCCACCATAAGTAACCAAGCACACTCATTCCAATTGCCATAAAGAGAATTGCTCCCCATGCCAACAAAGGAATTTCTAAAACTGGTACTATACTTTTTTGTGTAGAAGATATGATAATAAAGGCGAGTGCACCAATAGTCATCGTATATGTCGTCGTTTGTATTGGATTACCAGTTTTAATAAACCGTCTGCCTAGCACGCCGTATAACGCCCAGCAAATATTCCCCAATAAAATATAAAAATCCCCTTTTGAAAATGATAAATGTTGTAGTATTGTAAACGAACCTTGTGTAAGTACAAAAACAACGCCAATTAGTGCAAGTAACATTCCAATAGCTTGGCGCTTCACAATTTTCTCTCGTAAAATGACACTTGCTAACAGCGTCGTAACGAGAGGATTTGTCGCCATAATAAGTGCACCATTAACAGCTTCTGTATATTTCATTCCTAAAAAGAAAAAGAAGTTAAAGCCGAATACACCAACAATACCTAGCAAAAGATAATAGGTCCTATTCTGCATCCATACTTTCAAATCAAAATCTTTTCGTATTTTTAACAAACATAACATCACAAATGCAGCAATCCCAAAACGCCATGCTGCTATATGAATTACGTCGAAATACTGCACCGCATATTTCGACGCATTAAATGTCCCACCAGTAAATATCGCAAAACCTAATAACTGCGTATATACTTTATTTTTCATTGCCGGCCTCCAAGTCCTTTTCTTCTAGAAAACCGTAATAAATTTCTAACTTCTCCTCCGTTAGCTGAATAACTTTTTGCAATTGTTCCTGCTGTTCTTTTAATCGCTCCAAGTGCGTTGTTAAAATGGAAATTCTCTTTTTTACTTTCGCTGGTACTTCCTCTTTCTTCTGCCTAATTTCCTCTATAATGCACCCATCACTTGCAAACTCAGCCATCTCTTCTAATGACATCCCAGTTTGTTTTAATGAATATAAAAATTTTAATAAACGTACATCGCCTTCTGTATATTGACGAATACCGCTATATCGCGTTGGTGGTGGTAATAAACCTAATTTCTCATAGTAGCGCAAAGTGTGAATGCCCATCCCTGTTAATTCTGCTACTTCACCGATTTTATACATGTTCTCTCCCCCTTGTTTTTACATTTTCATCTTACAACCTAGAGTTAGCTCTAGGTCAATACATAAATAAAAGTTGAACACAACAAAAAAGACGCACAGCCAAGCTATGCGTCTTTTCTATTATTTCTCTGCAACTTGAACTTCTTTTACGTAAGCCGCTTCGAATTTTTGGATGTCACCTGCGCCCATGAAAATTAGAACGCCGTTTTTATGTTTCTTTAATACATCCGTTGTTGTATCTGTAATTAATTCTGCACCGTCAATACGCTTTTGCAGATCTTCGATTGTTAATTCACCTTTGTTTTCACGTGCTGATCCGAAAATATCACATAAGTATACTTGGTCAGCTTTGCTTAGGCTTTCTGCGAACTCATCTAAGAACTTTTCTGTACGTGAGAATGTATGTGGCTGGAATACAGCGACAATTTCACGCTCTGGATGTTTTTGACGAGCAGCTTCAATCGTTGCATTAATTTCTGTCGGATGGTGTGCGTAGTCATCGATGATTACTTGCTCTCCCATCGGCTTTTCATTAAAGCGACGTTTTACGCCTTCAAAAGTTGTTAATTGATGTTTTACTGCTTCTACATCAACGTTTTCATAATGACAAAGCGCGATTACTGCTAATGCATTTAATACGCTATGGTTGCCGTATCCTGTAATTTTGAACGTGTCATAGTACGTATTACGAACGAATACATCGAATATCGTGCCATCTGTTCTCTTTTGAATGTTACGTGCTTGGAAATCATTATCTTCTCCAAATCCATAGAAAATAACAGGTACTTTCGCTTGAATTTTTTGAAGTTCTTCATCATCTCCACATGCAATAATGCCTTTTTTCACTTGCAATGCCATCTCTTGGAATGCACTGAATACATCATTGATGTCTGCAAAATAATCTGGATGATCAAAATCAATATTCGTCATAATTGCATAGTCTGGATTGTAAGACAAGAAATGACGACGATACTCACAAGCTTCAAATACAAAATACTTACTATTTTCTACCCCATGCCCTGTTCCATCTCCAATAAGGTAAGATGTCGGGTGTGCACCTTGCATTACATGGGCTAACAAACCTGTTGTTGATGTTTTTCCGTGTGCACCAGTTACAGCAACACTTGTGTATTGGCTCATCAGGTCACCTAAGAAGTGATGGTAACGATGGACTGGGATGTTTAATTCTTTTGCTGCTACGATTTCTTCATGCGTATCAGGAAATGCATTTCCTGCAATAATCACTTGTCCTTCTTCTACATTATTCTTATCAAAAGGAAGGATCGAGATACTACGCTTTTCCAACGCTGTTTGTGTAAAGAAACGCTTTTCATAATCAGACCCTTGAACAGTATGCTTCATATCATGAAGAATTTGCGCTAATGAACTCATTCCTGTTCCTTTAATTCCTACAAAATGGTAAACTGTCATCTTAAAGAACCTCCAACATTTCGAACTAATACAACGGCCTATCTATAAGACAGTATATGAATCTTTTCTTATTTTGGTAATCATCATACATTTTTGATGTAGTGAAGTTATTCTTTCCCTTCACTTATCAGGATAAACTCGTACGTACTTCTTTATATGTCCATAACAAGTCCATTATAGCAAAAAAGAAGCCGCTATACTATGATAACAGAAAAACTGATAGGGTCAATCACCTATCAGTTTTTCTCTCTTTTACATATCTTCTCTTTTTTCTAATTGAACACGCTCTAAACGCGGGTTTGGACGATATTTACGACCAGCTTTTGCTTCTGGTTTCCCATTTAACTCTACATTATCACCAGTAAAGCCAATATTCATTTTTAACAAGCTACTTCCTACCCCGTATATGTCAACAGGTACCTTTTGAGCTTCAAATTCACGAATACGCTTTTCATCAAATCCACCAGTTACAACGATGTCTACATGCTGGAATCCTTCTTCATCAAGCGCCTTGCGAAGTGCAAATACAAGCGATGGGTTTACACCACGTGGATCAAATGTTCCAAGTACTTCTGGGTGGCGAATAAAGTATTGATCAATCATTGTGCGAGACGTATCTACACGCACACCTTTTAATGTTGATCCAAATTCACGCGCTACACGAAGTGCATCTGTAATAACATCATTATTGTAATCAATGAGTACAACTAATTCATCTTCTGGGAATTTCTTATGATATGCTTTTGCCGCTTCTACAACATCACCATTAAACATTTGAATTAATGCGTGAGGCATTGTCCCCATACCACTTCTGCCCCACCATTCATTCATCGCATGCGTCGCTTGTGCGCTCATACCTCCGATGTATGCTGCATAACCATCACCAGCTTGTTGTGTATAATGATCGTCACGATCTCCCATGAAAATAACTGGTTTTTCTTTATCTACACTACGTGCAGCTTGGACAACATTATATACGTTTGTTGCAACCGATGTACGACGAGCTAAAATCCCATCAATTACACCTTCTAAAAATCCGAAATTCTCATAAGGACCATGAATTGTTAACACTGTTTCAAATGGACTAATTTTATCGCCATCTTTTAAAGAGTGAATCTCAAGTTCCTCAGGATTTTTAGCGAATGTTTGCAGCAATGCAATCACTTCATCTGTTCCGCAAAGAACTGCATTTTCTTTTTGGAAAAATTGCATCGTTACAACACTTTTTGGGCGAAATTCTTCAATAATTTCTCTAGTTTTTAAAAAGTAAACGGCGGAGAACCAACCTTCCCCAACGCGTTCGTCAAATTTAAATGTTTTATTTGTTAGTCGATTTATTTCACCTTTTAATTTTAATTCAATTTCTTTCATGTCGCTTTACTCCCTACTTTACTATCCAACATTTTCTATTAGTATACAGCAAAACCGTGGACTATACATTCGTTTCCTGCATAGCAGCAAATTCATCCTCAGAAATAAGGACATCTCTCGGCTTAGTTCCTCTCGCTTCAGAAATAATCCCTTGCGATTCCATCTCTTCAATGAGACGTGCTGCGCGATTATAACCAATACGGAATTTTCGCTGTACAGAAGATGTGGACGCTCCCCCTTGTTCTACAACAAATTGACATGCATCAAAGAACAGCTCATCTTCCGACTCAGCCTGTTCTGTTTTCGCTAATAAATCCTCTTGCTTAAATAAGTAATTCGGCTTCATTTGCTTTCTCACATGATCAACTGTTTTTTCAATCTCATCATCCGATACATATACACCTTGTACACGAACTGGCTTAGATGTACCGTTCCCTAAAAATAACATATCACCACGGCCAAGTAATTTTTCCGCGCCCCCAATATCGATAATCGTACGTGAATCAACTTGAGATGATACAGTAAACGCAATACGCGTTGGAATATTTGATTTAATTAACCCTGTAATAACATCTACAGATGGACGCTGCGTCGCAACTAATAAATGAATACCACAAGCACGTGCTTTTTGCGCAATACGACAAATTGCTTCCTCAACATCACCTGGTGCTACCATCATTAAATCGGCTAACTCATCAATAACGATAACGATATAAGGTAATGTCTCACCTGGAATATCTCGCTCACTTACAATTGTATTATAGCGAGTTAAATCACGAGCACCAGCATGCGCAAACAATTCATAACGACGCTCCATTTCATCAACTGCCCACTTTAACGCAGCTGTCGCTGCTTTTACATCCGTAATAACAGGTGCTACAAGATGCGGAACAGAATTGTATGGCGCAAGCTCAACCATCTTCGGATCAATTAACATTAACTTTACTTCATGTGGTTTCGCTTTATATAAAATACTCGTTAAAATCGCGTTAATACACACACTTTTACCTGAACCCGTTGCACCCGCAATAAGTCCGTGCGGCATTTTCCGAATATCCGTTACAATTGGATCACCTGAAATATCAAGTCCAAGCGCAACAGTAAGTGGCGATTCACTCTTTGTGAATACAGGACTTCTTAAAATCTCACGAAGAAATACCGGCTTACTTTCTTTATTTGGAACTTCAATTCCAATCGCACTCTTTCCTGGAATCGGCGCTTCAATACGAATATCTTTCGCAGCTAAACTTAACTTAATATCATCACTTAAATTTGTAATTTTATTTACTTTCACGCCTGGGTCTGGTTGTACTTCAAAACGAGTTACTGCTGGCCCTTGCGATACATTAATAACATGTGCTCCAACATGAAAATTATTAAACGTTGTATCTAATAATTCTTTTTGCTCATCTAACCACTCTGTATTATCTAGTGTTGATTGCTGTGGAATTGACAACAACGCTAATGGTGGAACAGTATATGTCGGTGGTGTGTGCAATACATTTCGCATATCGTTCTCTCTTTGATTTACAACATATGCCTTCTCTTTTACTTCCGTACTTGAAATTGGCTTTTGTACTTGCTCTACCACTACTTGCTGCATTGGTTGTTCTTCCACTTGTGGTTCTGCTACTACTTGCTGCATTGGTTGTTCTTCCACTTGTGGTTCTGCTACTACTTGCTGCATTGGTTGCTCTTCCACTTGTGATTCTACTACCACTTGCTGCATTGGTTGCTCTTCCACTTGTGATTCTACTACCACTTGCTGCATTGGTTGTTCTTTCACTTGTGGTTCTACTACTACTTGCTGCATTGGTTGCTCTTCCACTTGTGGTTCTGCTACTACTTGCTGCATTGGTTGTTCTTCCACTTGTGGTTCTGCTACTGCTTGCTGCACTGGGCTTTCTTCCACTTGTGGTTCTGCTACTACTTGCTGCATTGGTTGTTCTTCCACTTGTGGTTCTGCTACTACTTGCTGCACTGGGCTTTCTTCCACTTGTGATTCTACTACCACCTGCTGCATTGGCTGTTCTTCCACTTGTGGTTCTGCTACCTCTTGTTGTACTGGCTTATTCTCTACTCGTACATTAGCAGAAGGCTGCATTGCATTTGCTCTAGCTGCATGTCTTTCCATTAATCGTGTTCTATCTTGTTTCAACATAACAACATTAAATGGTACATGACGCTTTTTCTCACGTTTTGGTTCTTCTTTTTTTACAACGGGTTGTTCTTCTACGACCGGCACTTCTTCTTCAACTGATTGCTCTTCTACGACCGGTGCTTCTTCTTCAACTCGTTTATTTTCTTCTGTTTCTGCAATTAAAACATTCGCAAAGCTTTGAACATCGTTCTTTGTCTGTTCATCAGCCTCAGCTACATGTATGAATTCATTGTTTTGTTCAATTACTTCATCTTCTTGCTGAATTTCCTCAAGTGCTACAAATGTCTCTACTACAGGCGCTTTTGTTTCTGCGATCACTTCTACTTCTTCTAGCTCTTCTGTTTCCGCAATTACTTCCACTTCTTCTAGCTCTTCCGTTTCCGCAATTACTTCTACTTCTTCTAGCTCTTCTGTTTCCGCAATTACTTCCACTTCTTCTAGCTCTTCCGTTTCCGCAATCACTTCTACTTCTTCTAGCTCTTCTGTTTCCGCAATTACTTCCACTTCTTCTGACTCTTCTGCTTCTGCGATTACTTCTACTTCTTCTGACTCTTCCGTTTCTGCAATTACTTCTACTTCTTCTAGCTCTTCCGTTTCCGCAATTACTTCCACTTCTTCTAGCTCTTCCGTTTCCGCAATTACTTCTACTTCTTCTAGCTCTTCTGTTTCT
>NZ_JBXAEZ010000002.1:956461-1037941 GCF_058792475.1 Bacillus sp. MT94
ATTCTTCTGTTTCTGCAATCACTTCTACTTCTTCTGATTCTTCTGTTTCTGCGATTACTTCCACTTCTTCTGTTTCTTCTGTTTCTGCAATTACTTCTACTTCTTCTAGCTCTTCTGTTTCTGCAATCACTTCTACTTCTTCTGACTCTTCCGTTTCTGCAATCACTTCTACTTCTTCTAGCTCTTCTGTTTCTGCAATCACTTCTACTTCTTCTGACTCTTCCGTTTCTGCAATTACTTCTTCTGGCTCTTCTGTTTCTGCAATTACTTCTACTTCTTCTAGCTCTTCTGTTTCTGTAATTACTTCCACTTCTTCTAGCTCTTCTGGTATTTCCACAATGATTGTTTCTTCAAGTTTTTCTTCTGCTTTGACAATCACTGATTCTTCTGGAGCTTGCTTTTCTACTTCAATAGTAGGTTGTTTTATTTCTGTATTACGTTTAATTTCTTCTGATAATATTGTATCCTCGTGCTCTACTTTAGAAGCTACTAATTCTTCTTGTAGATTGTTTTCGTTTAACACCACTACATCTTTTTCTAGCTTAGCACTTTCCATCTGCTCAGCTACTGTTTTATGAAGTAATTCATCCGCTGAAACTTCCTGCGGTGTACTCATTTCTTTAATCACTTCTTTTTCTTCTACTAAAGGCACTTGGCGTTCAATTTCATAACCGTTTTTCTCTAGCCATTGATCAACAACTGATTTTTCTTCTTTTTTGCCCTGTTGGCCTTTCTGTTCAACTACTTCACCTGGAGCAGAAGACGTTGCTTGCCCTTCTGAGAAATCAGATAATTTATATCCTTTTTTCTCTAACCATGCATCAACAACTGCTTTTCCCTCTACAGATATTTCAAGATCTTCTCTTTCTTTTACTTCCTCCTGCTTTTCAACCTTTTTCTCTACTGAAGGACGATTATATCCATAAATTGGCGAAATCATTTCTGTTGGACGAAATGGTCTACGGTTACTCTCTTGCGAAGGTGCAGATACCTTTTTAACGACAGACTCCCGCACCGGTTCATATTGCACTTCCGGCTCTTCATATGTAGAAACTACCTTTTCCACATACGGTCGTCTGCTTCTTTCCACCTTTATTCCTCTTTGGGCAGTCGGTTCTTCATATGCTACTCCTTGAACAGGTTGTTCTTCAAAGCGATTTACTTCGCTTTCATCCTCTTCATCGAACCCATTATCCGGTACTAAAGGAAAACGGCATTTACCTGCATTCCTACTTGCCATTTGTGCTTCTCTTGCTTCAGTGTAGTGGTTTACACGAGGAATTTTCGGCTGACTTTCAATTTGCTTTGGTACTTCTTTATTCATCGCTGTTTGTTCTTCCTCTTTGTTAAACAGCTTTTTCATCCAATCTAACATGCTTACCACTCTTTCTACTAAATAGTAACATCCTTTATTGTATCAGCATTCGGCAAAAAGTGCAGGTAAAATTAAGCATGTCATATTTATCCACAATATTCTAATTTACGAGTGTTTTCATATGGAAAAACGCAGCCTTTCATGTAAGACTGCGTTTAAGCTTTACTCTTCCGATATGCATCTACACTATCCGTTACACTTTGCAATAAAGAATTTACATACTGCGGGTCAGATAATTTTTTGTCTTCTTCATAGTTTGACATAAACCCAAGTTCTAATAGTACGCCAGGTACTTTGGACCAATTGAATCCAGAAAGGTCATCCCTAAATTTAATTCCATTTACTTTCACTTGCTGATTTTCTCTCATTTTATTTACTATCGTTTGAGAGATTTGAAGACTTTCCGCATAAATCTCTTTCGTATACGGACTTCCTTCTGCCGGCGTCAATACAGCAAATCCACTTTGGTTTGGATTTTCAGAACCATCTGCATGAAGACGTAAAAATAAATTAGCCTTATGATTATTTGCGAATGTCGCCCGTTCTTTATTACTTATATCAACGTCTTGTGACGTTCTTGTCATTAACACTTGTATCCCTTTTTCTTCAAGCTTTTCTTTTAATAAAAAAGCCATTTCTAATACAAGTACAGCCTCTCTCTTTTTCGTCACAACACCTGTTGTACCGTCTGTCACTTTATATTTTTGCGTTGTTGCCCCCGGTCCAATCGGCTCTAAATTTAAATTCGCTTTTTGTTGATGCCCTGGATCAATAACGACGAGAAACTTTCCTTGCTTTTCATTACTCTCTACTTTTTGTTCATTATTTTGCACTGGTTGCTCAATTGGCTGCACTGGCGTAGTTTCTTCTTTCTTTCCCTCGGCTGATACTTCCTCTTGCCTATGTTCTACTTGCGATACTTCGTTCTTTTCTTGTTCTTGCTGCTTTTCTACCGGTGCGTCTTCTTTGGTATCTTTGTTTTTCTCTTGTATAGAAGATGTAGTTTCTTTTTTCGGCTGCTCTTGTGAACAACCGGCCATATATATTCCAATGAATGCAATCATGCTCATTATTTTTATATACTTCATACTTCTCTCCCATCACTTTGCACCGGATTCAAAGTTTTTCTTATAATTGCCCTATAATCTCATCCATATTTCCAATATAAACTGGCTGCCATGTTTCTGTACCACGTTCTGCAGTATAAACTGGATAAGCGTCATCATCTATATTTACGAAAACTGGATCGCCCATATCCGTTTCATATCCAATTGCAATCCATCCTTCTTGCCACTTTCCGTTTTCTTCACTTATTAATGACTTTTTATGTTTATCATATCGGTAACCGATTTGTCCTTTTTCTAATTCACTTTCACTAAACACATATATTTCATAAGTACCTAGCTCAACATCTTGCTGTTTTGAAGTTTCAATTCGTTTTAGAAGTTCTGCGATTTTTGGTTGTTGTTTCATACGTCTATCCCCTTCTATTTTTCTAAATTTTAACTAGTTTGTTTATAAAATACAATATAGATTTTAAGACAAAAGGTGACACCTTTATCATATTTACGATTTTTTGAGTATATCTATCACAACTCTCAATATATTAACGATTCAACACGAAATTTCGACTTACCAACAAAAATGACAAAAAAGAGAGGCTGCCCAAAAGGACAACCTCTCTTTTCTTATATCAATTAAAATTTAAATTCTTGTCCAACTTCAAAACTATCTTCTAATACAAGAATACCTTTTTCTTGTGGAGCGTCTGGAAGCTCTAATTCACGTGCAGAGCAGATCATTCCAGAAGAAGGAACACCGCGAAGCTCAGCTGGCTTGATTAACATACCGCTTGGCATTACAGCACCGATTTTTGCAACGACAACTTTTTGTCCTGCATCAACGTTTGGTGCGCCACATACGATTTGTAATGTTTCTGTACCGATTTCTACTTTACAGATGTTTAACTTATCAGCATTTGGATGCTTTTCTTTTTCAGCTACATAACCTACAACAAATTTTGGAGAAAGATCTGCTTCTACTGTTTCTTCAAAGCCGTTCTTCGCTAAAATTTCGTTGATTTTCTCAACAAGCTCTTTCGTTAATGTAAGGTTACCTGTTTCTGTTACTTCTAAATAAGAAGATGCATTAAAGATGTTGAATCCTCCCGTTACGTTGCTTTCACGATCATAAACGCGAGCAACATCTCCTTTGCGATCAAAAGTACGGTTCTCTAAAGTAATATCTTGTAAGGCAACAATTAAAGTGTCACCAATTCCTTCAAGGTTGTAAAAAACGTTCACTTCGTTCATCCTTTCTCTTTTCCATCTGTCTTCTTCCGATTCTTCGCTAAAATAAAGATTGGTTCAAAGTCTCCATCTTCATATACGAATGAAAGTGATGTAATCGGAACATGCCCTTCGGCAAAAAATTTCATTGTCATTTGTGCAATAATATCATAACCGATTTCGTTAACGATATCAGCAATAATTAATACATCTTGGTGAGGAACAGCAACAACCATGTCACCAGAAATCTTTTCACGCATCGATTGTAGTAACGATTCGTTTAAAATACGCGTCGCGTCATATCCATCATTTGTGTTTAAAAAGTAGAATGTATTACCCGCTACTGTGTCTTGTTTAAATTCATAACCTAATGAACGAGCATTGAATAATGCCATTTCACGTACTTGCTGTTCTGTAAGTTCTAATTTTTGTAACAGACGCTCATCGATTAGTCGATACGTTTTATTCGAATCTAACGCATAGTAAATACGTGTTTCCGCCGTATGATCCGTCATAATAAACGGATTTCCTTCTTCTGCTTGTTTCGGGAAAGAAGTAGAGCGAATAACAGGTAAAATTTTCGCTCCGCTATTTTCTTCTTTATGCATCGCAATTAGCGCTTCTTGTACATAATAAGCAACCTCTTCAATTGCTTTTTCTTTATTCACTTCCCATTTTGCCACAACTCCTGGAAGCGATACGTTAATACCTTTTTTAGAGTCTTTCTGTTCAATACGTAGAACTTCTTTCTCGCTATCATACTGAAAGTCCCATTCTGGGCGAGATAATTTCTTCATTAACTCGTCTTTCATCTTTTTACTTGTCATCTTCATCTCTTTTTCCTCCCTTCCAAAAAAATAACCTCCCCCGCGAAGGTAGAGGTTGTTTTACAATTCAATTGGCAAATTGCCTTATTTTAAACCTTCAATAAACTCTTCGATTTGTTCTTGTGTTTTACGATCTTTGTTTACATAGCGACCAGTTTCTTCACCCTTATTGTACGCTACAAAGCTCGGAATGCCAAATACGTCTAATTTTACACATAGATCAATAAACTCATCACGATCTACATAGTAAAATGAGAAATCACTATATTTCTCTTCTACTTCTGGCATAAATGGGTCTACAAAACGGCAGTCTGGGCACCATTCTGCTGAGAACATAAAGACTACATTCTCTTCATTTTTTAATTGTTGGAATTGCTCCATGCTTTCTAATGACTTCATCTATATTTCCTCCTCTAACGAGTGCATGTTTTCATGTTATAATCTTTCTTTTATACTACCATACATCACGCATGGTGCAAGGTTTATGCTTGCTTTTCGTCATACTTATATTGCCCAACAAGTAACTTAACAACGTGTACAAATAATTCCGTGCGATCAACATAATCATCTGTAAAAATACCGATTGCACCTTCGTGACTACGAATATCTTTTCTATGTACAAACTCTTCCATCACTTCACTTAACTCCTTGCCCTCTTCAAGAGGTGCTAAAAAATCATCCGGTAACGTAATACGTGCCCCGCCGGCAACAAATATTTTACCATCACTTGTTGCTAGCGCGCCCCAATTACACATAAATAAACCGTACTCCGTTTTCATTACGCCGCCTTCTAGCCCAATACCAATTTGAGCTCCTCCTTCCTCTAGCGCTCGCTTCGCTCTATTAATCGCTCCTTGCATCGTCTCTTCATCTGAAAACGGCTGATTTGCTACTCCTGAAGGAACAGAAAGAGATGTAATTTCAGCATCTTTCCAAACCTTCTCCACAGCGCCAACCTTCGTTTTATTCTTCGATCCAACTACTACCTTCATTTCGTTCACCTCTATAAAAATTCATCATTCTATTCTAATATCCGCATCAGATACGAATTAAGTATCAACCACTACCACATATCACCAAGTCATCTATTCAGCCTAAAAAAGAAGGTTTTTTCTAGCAACATTACCGTCTTCGAAAACAAAAACAGCCTTCCTCTCACTTCCTACTTGGAGTCTTCATACATCATTCGAACACCAATTAAGCACTGACCGCTCCCAATCATCGCTGGGTCATCTATTCAACCTAAAAAAAGAAGGGTTTTTCTAACAACATTATCGTCTGCGAAAACAAAAACAGCCTTCCTCTCACTTCCTACTTGGGGTCTTCATACATCATTCGAACACCAATTAAGCACTGACCGCTCCCAATCATGGATGGGTCATCTATTCAACCTAAAAAAAGAAGGGTTTTTCGCCCTTCTTCTCTACGCGTTATTCTTAATTGTCTCTAACGTCGTTTTATCTGTTGTTCTTACAAGCTTCGTAATTAATTCTTTCGCCGCTGCATAATCATCAACATGTAAAATTGAAGCATGTGTATGAATGTAGCGTGCACAAACACCAATTACTGCTGATGGGATACCAGAGTTACTTGTATGTACACGGCCAGCATCTGTACCACCTTGTGAAATAAAGTATTGGTACGGAATGTTGTTTGTTTCTGCTGTATCTAAAATGAATTCGCGCATTCCTCTATGTGTTACCATCGTACGATCGTAAATACGAAGAAGGGCACCTTTTCCTAATTGACCGAACTGCGTTTTGTCACCAGATGCATCGTTTGCTGGACTTGCATCAAGCGCATAGAAAATGTCTGGTTGAATCATATTTGCAGCGGTTTGCGCTCCGCGAAGACCTACTTCTTCTTGTACAGTAGCACCAGAATATAATGTATTTGGTAATGTTTCATCTTTTAATTCTTTTAACAATTCGATTGCAAGACCACATCCGTAACGGTTGTCCCAAGCTTTCGCCATAATTTTCTTCTCATTTGCCATCGGTGTGAATGGGCAAATCGGCACGATTTGTTGTCCTGGTTTTACACCAATTTCAATCGCATCTTCATAACTATCTGCACCTATATCAATTAACATATTTTTTATATCCATCGGTTTTGCACGTTGCGCGTCACTTAATAAATGAGGAGGAATAGAACCAACAACCCCAATAACAGGACCATTCTTCGTCATAACTTGTACACGCTGCGCTAATAAAACTTGGCTCCACCAGCCGCCTAACGTTTGAAAACGAAGCATTCCGTTTTTCGTAATTTGCGTAACCATGAAACCTACTTCATCCATATGACCTGCTACAAGAACACGCGGGCCAGTTTCGTCCCCTTTTTTCAGACCAAATACGCTACCTAAACCGTCTTGTACAATTTCATCCGCATATTTGCTTAATTCTTGTTTCATAAAACGGCGTACATCATGTTCAAAACCTGATGCACCTTGTAATTCTGTTAACGTACGAAATAATTGCAATGTCTCTTTATTCACGAAGTCCCCTTCTTTCAAACCTTAGTAGAATACCTCTTTTATTGTAACGAAATTTTCGAAATGTTTCTAGTTTCTTCTTTTTTAGCTGTATTTGCTTTATAATTATTATTGGTACACTATTTTTATTTTATAGAATTGAGGTGAATATATGAGCTGGAAAGGTTTAGTAGCAGGTCTTGGCGTTGGGTTCGCAGCTGGTTATCTCGTTGCAAACAAAGTACAAGAACAATCCCATATTTCTTCAGAAAAAGCATTGAAAATGGTGAAACAAGCATTAAGTCATAAAGGTGAAATTACTGGCTCTTGGGTACATATGGTTCCAGAGACATTTGAAAAATATGATGTCGCATATGAAGTTTATCGCGGCGGTCTTACAACAATGTTAGATGATATACAAGAACGATTTGAATTTTTAGTTGATGCTAAAACAGGTACTGTTTTAGAGGTTATAGCAGCATAAAACGGAGGGTTCCCATTAGGTGAACCTCTTATTTTTTTGAAATTGCGGGTATTGATTAAAATTATATCAGCGTAACTCAAATTATATCGGCGATTTTTTAAATATATCGACTTACCAACAAAACCCGACAATAAAAAAGAAGCTGCTCCAATAAATATGATGGAACAACCTCCTATTTTTATGCTTCTATACTCGTTTTCCGTTCTATTTTTTCTACGATATGACCTTCCTCATTCCACTTCACAGCGCGATAATATGCGTCATGGTAAAACGTAAACCATGCCTCTTTTTCAGCACCATACTTCATCCATTTTTGTTTATTTTCAATCGAGGTCATCGGATAATCATCGTATGCCATTACCCATAATACATTTTGATGCGCGTGCGTCGGCAAGAGATCTGCTAAATGTAGCATCGTTTCCCCTTGACTCTCCAAAATGATGACTGCATGTCCATCACTATGCCCACCCGTATGTGCCATCTTGATTTCATCTGTAATTTCTATTTCTTGCTGAAATGTAACAACTTGATCTACAATCGGTTCCCAATTTTCCTTCCAATATGTATTACGGGATCTAATATTTGGGTTCCTCATTTCATTCCACTCTGTTTCACTTACGTAAACTTTCGCATTTGGAAACGCTGGTACAAGTTGATCCCCATCCCATTTTGTTAGGCCAGATGCATGATCAAAATGAAGGTGTGTCATTAAAACATATTGAATATCTTCAGGCTTTAATCCCTGTTTTTCTAACGATTCATAAACCGATGATTCTTCTGTTACACCTTGATTTCGTTTCATCTTCTCATCCAACTTACCGTTTCCTATTCCTGAATCAATGAGCATATTTCCATCTTTCGTTTGTAAAAGTAACGGATCTGTTCGTAAGTAAATATGATTTGTGTCATTATGTTTATATTTACGTGACCAAAGTACTTTCGGCACAACACCAAACATTGCCCCTCCATCTAAATGTGTATTTCCGCCTTTTAACCACGTTACTTTTATATCTCCAATTTGTAACTGTTCCATTACACATCCCCCTTTCAATTAATCTTAACATAAAATTCTGATTATTTTAGATGTAAAAAAACCTATGCATTACTGCATAGGCTCTGTACGATATTTTGCTTCAACTCGGTAAATACGATGACCTTTACTAGAGAATTTCTCTTCGTATTCAGTCATGATGTTACCTTCAAAGTCGCTGTTATGAAGATCTAAGCTTAAGTAAGTTAGTAACATACCATACTCAGCCATACTCATAAGAGAATATTCAAATAAACCTTGGTTATCTGTTTTGAAATGAATTTCTCCGCCTTCTACTAACACTTCTTCATAATTGCGTAAAAACGTTTTATACGTTAAACGACGCTTCGTATGACGCTTCTTTGGCCATGGATCTGAGAAGTTTAAATAAACGCGATCAATCTCACCTTTTGCAAAGAAAACTGTTAAATCTTCAGCATCTTTATTAATTAACTTTAAGTTCGGCACTTCTTCTTCAATTAATTTATCAAGTGCATCTACAACAACACTTGTGAATTTTTCAATTCCAATATAATTAATATGTGGATTCGCTTTTGCCATATCATACATAAAGCGGCCACGACCTGTACCTACTTCAATATGAATTGGTTGTTCATTTCCAAATACTTCTTTCCAGTTACCAGCGCGCTCCTCTGGGTTTCCGATTACGATATGTGAATACTCGTTAATTCGATCCATTGCATATGGTTTATGTCTTAAACGCATAGATGTCTCCCTCTCTTTACAAAACTATTTTAAAGGAATAATTCCTTCTTTCTTTTTTTAATCAATCTACCAAACAAAAAACCAAGTACGTACGAGCACTCGGTCCGTTTCTTTCAAGTATAAGATGTACCATTTTGATAAAAACTACATACAGCATTAAACATTCCATGACGAAACAGCTTTTTCTCTTACATTTGAAGAGAAAAACAATCGAAAGGATGATCCGTTCATGCCAATTAATCAACAACATCAATTAGAAGTGCTGAAAGATATTTTAGTCAACCACCAAAGTGATTGCTGCGGGACAGTTTCAGAATGCGAGCAATTAGAGCGCCTCATTCAATCGTTACTCGCAAACGATAATATAAGTAGTGACGCTAAAACAATGCTAAACGATGTATATTCTTATAGTCAATCGGGTAAATCTTCCTCTAATTTGGACAACCATATTTCCAATAATCAAGAACAACTTACTCAGTGGATTGCTGGAATGGACAATTTTTCTTAAGTATTATTCTGAAGCAAGTAGTTGCTGTAAATATTGATGCCAATATTCAGCTTCTGCTTGCTGTTTTTTTGTTGTATGCCATTGAATAGACAAAATCGTTTGTGCTATCACATACCATCTCATGCGCCTAAGCAGCGATTCATCCATTTCAATATCATAAAAACCGAGCCACTCACTCCACTCCTGGCGCGGAATGTACCAATATAATAACATACCAAGGTCTAGAGCTGGGTCAGCAATTACAGCTCCATCCCAATCAATTAAAAACAACTCATCTTCATCCGACAATATCCAGTTGTTATGGTTTACATCACAATGGCATACAACGAATTCATTGTATTCAATAGCTTTTAATGAATCCATTAAATATTGAAGGCCTTGCTGAATTGTTTCATCATCCCTTATATCTCCTCTTAAAACGAGTTGCAGTTGTTGTAATAACTCTTGTGCGTGAAGCGGTTGCTTCCCAAGTCTTTGAATCATCTGTACAAGCGCTTTAGAGGAGTGAATTTTCTTCAAAAGTTTCGCAACACGTTCTAGTTTCATATCCTCTGGCTCTAACTTCTGTCCCGGAAGCCATTTTTGAGCAGAAATTACATCACCGTTCGTTACCCTTCTTGTCCAAAGTAATTTTGGAACAATTCCTTCTGCTGACAATACCGCTAAAAAGGGCGATGTATTCCGCTTTAAAAATAACTTCTGTTGTCCGTTTTGCGCAATATATGCATCGCCCGTTACTCCACCAGCCGGTACAAGACTCCACTCTTTTCCTAATAATTGTTCCAACCATTCCATATTCATTACCCGTTAACAAATCCTTATCTTTTATAGTTATGAAAAGAAAAACCGCAACATTTCTACACATGTTGTGGATTCATATATTTTACTGTAAATGAAAAGAAAAATTAGCCTCAGCCAAAAATTCTCTATTTTATTTTACAAAACCTGTCATAGAATGACAACTTATCAAAATCGTCACCTTTGTCAATTCTACATTTATTACATTCTCATCGTCAAGTAGCGATTTGTCACATTATCGTCAATATATACGTGCTAATTGGAGCGAGCCTAAGTTCCTTTCCTCTAAATGAAGAAATTGGCTCTATTTTCGCTTGCTTTTCGTCTACTATCACATGCCACGTTTCTTCTTTCGGAAGTTGCACAGTTTTAGCTTCTAAACCGCTATTAAATAAAACGACAATCTCTTTCCACGGCCCAAACGATTCTGCATGCTCTAGGTGATATGCAAGTACTTCTGTAGATATTTGTAAAAAAGTCATATGTTTTTTTATAAGGTCTGCGTTTTGTAATCGGAATGCCCCATGCTCTTTACGAATCGCAATTAAACCTTTTATATAGTTAACGGTCTCTATTTCTTTCTCTTTTTGATCCCAATCTAATTGATTGATTTCATCATTTGCATTATAGCTATTTTCATTTCCTTTCTTCGTACGATAAAACTCTTGTCCTGCATGTAAGAAAGGAATACCTTGTGAAAGAATAACCATTGCGCTCGCTAGCAGGTGACGTTTTTTCAAAATCGCTTCTGATTCTTCATTACTGCGCACTAGTTTATCCCACATCGTCATATTATCATGACATTCTACATAGTTAATGCTTTGCGCCGGCTCTAGAAACAGCCCTGTTTCTTTCATACTTAAAAGACTTCCTGCTGCAATATACTGCAAATGATTACAGTCTACATGCCCACCAAATGCAAAACCACGCTTATTTATATGAAATGTACTCCCTTTTATCCCATCACGAAATTGATCATTAAACTGCGCCATATGTGGCATTTTCTTCGCATTATTTAACGTTGCTTTTTCCTCACGAGGAAGCGGTGTTTGTAAATCCCATCCTTCTCCTAATAACAAAGCATCTCGTTTTATGTTTCGCACTTCTTTTTCTATCATATTCATTGTATCAACATCTAAAATTCCCATTAAGTCGAATCGGAATCCATCGACATTATATTCAGTAAGCCAATATAAAATAGACTCTACAATGAATTTCCTCATCATTTTCCGTTCAGATGCTATATCATTTCCGACTCCCGTCCCATTAGAAGGCATACCATCTTCACCATGACGAAAATAGTATCCTGGAACAAGCTTTTCAAATGATGATAGCTCTCTTTCATAAACATGATTATATACAACATCTATAATTACCCTAATGCCATGCTCATGAAATGTCTCGATCAACTGTTTACACTCTACTATCCTGTTATACGGATCAGAGGGATTTGTAGCATAAAATCCTGTTGGTGCATTGTAATATAATGGATTATACCCCCAATTATAGGCAGATGAAGGATTCGCCTCATCTACACCACCGAAACAATATAACGGTAATAGTTCAACATGTGTAACACCTAAATCTTTTATATGAGACAACCCTGTTAAAGTCCCGTTCCGTCCTGTTGTTCCCTCTTCCATCAATCCTTTATATGTTCCCTTTTGAATCACTCCACTATTTTGATGTATAGTCGCATCACGAATATGCAGTTCATACAATATGGCATCTGTCATTGATTGTAATGGTGGTAATCCTTCTCTTCTTGTTACATTCGTTTTTTCTAAATCGATAACAACACCGTGTTTTCCGTTTACCGTCACCGACTTTGCATAAGGATCTACAGCTTCGTTCCATATTAAATTAATACAAACAAGAAATGTATAGCGTGCTCCGTCTAAATCACCTTGTAATGTTTGAATCCAAACTCCGTTTTCTCCCCTGTACATTTCATGATCGGCATATTCTTTATCGCTCTTATAAATTCTTACTTTCGCAAGCCTTGCAGTTGGGGCCCATACTTTAAATGTCGTTTCTTCTTTTTGATACACAGCACCTAAATCTGTACCTTCGTAATAATACTTTTCATCGAAAATTATTGTTCGAATAACAGCACCTATTTGTAAATCCGTTTCTTCATTCCGTTCATCTCGTACTGTATAATACTTTCCCACATCTAGCGGCTCTTCTATAAAGCACTCATACTTCGTTGCATCTGGAAGCGCAATCGTATGAGCAATCGGTAAATCTTTCACATTACTTCCTTCTTGCAAACGAAATGTCCGACTTGTTCCATACGCATGTGGGAGCAAAATTGTAATTTTATTCATTTCATCTAAATAGGCATCAAATGGACGTTTTACTTTCAACATAAAAAAATCACCATCATTCTCAAAGTTAAAATAAAGTGAAACTTTAATGAGCGAGATAAAATGAGCTGCAAATGATAAGGCTTTTCTTATCAACAAGACTCTATACAGTAACTCCATTCTTCTCTATAGTATATTCACCTGCATAAAAAACGTTTTCACCATTCTATTTTTGTAATTTTATTTCAGCAATCGATTTATACTTCGGGGTTTCTTTCACGTGGGATTCGTATAAAGTAATTGTATCTGCTTGAAATGATATTTCAGGGACTTCTTTTATACTTTCTAAATGAAACTTTTCTTCTCCTATCCATTTACGAGCAACAGTAATATGCGGATGATATGGGCGTGTTTCTAGAGAAAATCCATTTTCTTCACAAATGGCATGTACTTGCTTTTGCAACTGAAACAAATCGTGATTCTCACTTACCTTCGCCCAAAAAATACGGGGCTGATCTTCTCTACCAAACGTTGAAAAACCTTGTAACGTGAACGATAGTTCTTTTGTTTTTGTAAGTGTTTGTAATCCATTCTTTATCCCTTTTAACTGTTCTTCTGTCGCACCTCCTAAAAAGGAAAGGGTAATATGATAATCTTCCTTATGTACCCACGAGCGAAATGGTAATTCCTCATTCGTATCCTCTTTATAGTTAGACAGCACTTCTTTTATATGATTTGGTAAAGTAATTGCGACAAAATAATGCCTATCCATGTACACCGTCTCCTTCTTTCTATTGTTTCTTTTCTTTCTTATCTCATTCAATTAAAAAGAAGCCGCCCTCTAAAGTAGAGAGCGGTCATTATTCATATATCGGCGATTAAAGTTTCACTTTACTTCGCTAGTTCATGAATTGCTTGCGCATAAATTGCTGTTGCTTTTAATAAGTCTTCAATTTCAATGTACTCATCTTTTTGATGCGCAAGTTCCTCTTTTCCAGGGAATAGCGGTCCAAATGCCACACCAGCTTTTAATGAGCGAGCATAAGTACCTCCGCCGATTGCTAATAATTCAGCTTTTTCACCTGTTTGTTCCTCATATACACGTTGCAACGTACGAATTAACTCGTGATCTTTATCAACGTGATGCGGACGAGAGTTAGAATAGTCTACTACTGCAAATCCATACGTACCTACATATTCTTTTAACTTTGCAATCATTTCTTCAAAGTTAGTCGTAACTGGGTAACGTACGTTTAATCCTAAATTACCACCATTCTCTTTCGTATAAGAAAGGCGACCAACATTCACTGTTAATGGACCGCTAATTTCATCTTTATAAGCAATAGTAGCTTTTTCACCAAAAATATCACCAGTAAATGTTTCTGTTGCAAATGTCGCAAATGCATTTGCTTTTCCATCAAGTGAAACTGTAGTTAAGAAGTTTGCTAATAATAAACCTGCATTTTCTCCTTTTTCAGGAGTAGATCCGTGCGCTGAAATTCCTTCTATTTGCAACGTCACTGTATTGCCTTCTATAGTCGATTTCCCTATTTTTTTAGCAGTGTGTAAATACTCTTCATATGCTACTGTAAGTGCATTTACATCTTCTCCTGTAATAACCGCTTCTGCAAAATCAGGAACCATATTTAAACGACGCCCTGAATCAAATGAAACAAGTTCATATGTACCTTTTTTCTCTTCACTACCATTTTGCACAACTTGTATATCAGAAATTCCTTTTTCTGCATTAATAATTGGAAAGTCTGCATCTGGTGCAAAACCGATTGTTGGCATTTCTTCGTTTTTAAAGTAGTGATCTACACATTTCCAATTGCTTTCCTCATCTGTTCCTATAATCATACGAACACGTTTTGAAAGAGGTAAGCCTAATTCTTTCACAATTTTCATTGCATAATATGCTGCCATCGTTGGGCCTTTATCGTCAATTGCACCACGTGCAAAAATCTTTCCGTCGCGAATATCCGCACTATACGCAGGAGTCGTCCAGCCATCTCCTTCTGGTACAACATCAACGTGACAAAGAATACCTACTAACTCTTCTCCTTGTCCCATTTCAAGATGACCTGCATATCCTTCTAAATTTTTAGAAGCAAAACCTTCAGCTTCTCCTTTATGTAACATGAAAGATAGCGCTTTTTCTACACCTTCACCGAATGGTGCGCCTTCTTTCGCCGATTCTTCTTCCCATACACTTTTAATTTGTAAAAATTGTTGTGTATCACGAATTAAATCATCTTTTCGTTTTGCAACTTCTTCAGTCCAATTAATCGCTGACATCACGCATCCATCCTTCACTATATTATCTCTTTCATCATAGCAAACCAAAATCCCTCATGCCATACACGAAAACTAAATACCGAACAATTGTAATATTTCAGACATTTCTTATTAGTTTTTCTTTTATTTTTTCAAAAAAATTTGCAGGAATTTGGCGTTTTACGTAGAATTTTATGTGTTAGTTGACTGACCATATATACAATGTCAACTACCAATATTTTTCTATATAAATATTTGTTAAACTTTTGTAAAATTTAAGTAGATTAAAGCATGAATTTTATCATGTAGAGTACAATGGTAGTAACGACCTTCTTTCCTGAATGGGGTCAAAAAAACTAGTAGAGGAGTGGTTTTCTCTTGAAACCTACAACTACTCGTATGCTAACACGCATTAAATCAATTTATATGTACATCAATGAAAACGGAACGGTAACGACGAAAGACCTTGTAGATGAGTTCGGGATCACACCGCGAACGATACAACGTGATCTAAATGTGTTGCAGTTTAATGAACTCGTGTATAGCCCTTGCCGCGGTAAGTGGACAACAACAGGAAAGAAAGTGAGAATGACCTCATAACGAAAAATAATTGTATGTAAATAAATACATACCCCTTTCTAACTATTAGAAAGGGGTTTTTTCTGCACCTATAAAGGTACTACTTTTCAGTATCTACTTGATATGTTCTTAACATTTCTACTTCTTCATCTGTTAGCTCTCGGTATTGTCCAAGTTCTAGTTCTTCATCTAATACTAACGGACCCATCTCCGTTCTTTTTAGGTAGACTACTTTTTTCCCTACCGCTTCAAACATACGCTTCACTTGATGGAATTTCCCTTCCGTAATCACAAGCTCAATTTCAGAAATATCATCGCTTTTCAATATTGTAAGCGCACCTGGCTTTGTTTCATAGCCATCGTCTAAAATAACACCTTTAGCAAACTCTTTTACATCCTCTTCTGTTACTACTCCTGCAACGTGTGCATAATATTTTTTCGGCACATGCTTTTTCGGAGATAATAATTGATGTGATAACTTCCCATCATTTGTTATCAATAAGAAACCTTCCGTATCGATATCAAGTCGTCCAACTGGGAACGGATCAAAGATTGCATCTTCTAATTCTAATAAATCTATTACTGTTTCATGATTATCATCTTCCGTCGCTGAAATAACACCTTGTGGTTTATGCATCATTAAGTAAACAAACTCTTTGTATTCCACAACTTCACCGTGAATCATAACTTCTTGCTCTTCTACATTTACATGAACTTTCGCATCTTTTACTGGCGTTCCATCAATTTTCACAACGCCATCTTTCAATAATTTCTTTACTTCTTTTCTACTTCCATATCCCATATTCGCTAATAATTTATCTAATCTCACGTTTTTCACCTTCTTTATTTATCATAGAAAAGGGGACGTAATTACGCCCCTCTTGATTTCAACTTTATTTTAAATCTACTACCAAGTTTACGTTGAATTTTATCTAATGCTTCTCCGCCAAATACTCTTTCAAGTACTCCTGTGCGAATTGCTAACAATCCGTAAACAAGACCGCCAATACCTGCACAAATCGCAACTGTTATAAGAGCACCAATACGGCCATCAGGCGAAATCATGAAGGATAGAAGCCATTGTGATAGTTTTACAGCAACGACCATTATAAGTGTCAGTACTGCAATTTGGAATGTTCTTTTATATACAACACCGAATGAATAGTGTGCGTATTTTTTAATTTGTCGATTTGTATACCAAACAGAAGCTAAGAAACCAACTGCGGTCGCTAGAATTGCTCCTACTGTACCGAAATAACGAATAAAGATTACGTTACATACAAATTTCAAAATAACACCCATAATAAGCGCGACAATCGCATGCTTTTGCTGATTAATCCCTTGAAGAATTGCCGCTGTTACTGTAAATAAAGCAAATAACAATGCAACTGGTGCATACCACATTAATACTTGTCCACCTAATGGATCTGAGTCATAGAAAGCAGTGTAAATTGGATATGCAAGTGTTGAAATACCGATAACTGCTGGCAATGTTAAAAACATATTTGCTTGGAATGTTTGTGTAATTTGTAATTTCAAATAGCGGTATTGTTTTTCAGTAAATGATTTTGTAATTGCTGGTACAAGCGTTAAACTAAACGCTGTTGCAAGTGATACAGGAATCATAATTAACTTATGCGTCCACATTGTGAAAATACCAAGCGCTCGCTCTGCGATATCACCTTGACCAATCGCCTGCATAATTGAGTTAAATGTCAATGTATCAATTTGTTGATATAAAGGAATTGTTAACCCAATTACAACGTAAGGAATCGCATATGCGAATAACTCTTTAAACAATTGAACAGTACTTACTGTTGATTCTGGTACAGTTTGTTCAATTAAATATTGATCCAAATATTTTTTACGTTTTAACCAGTACCAAATTAACACACCGAGTGCTCCAACCGCTGAAACGAACGCAGCAAATGTCGCTACTCCAACTGCTGTTGCAACTGTACCGCCAAGTACTTTAATAACGATAAAACTACCAGCTAATAAAAAGACGATACGAATAATTTGTTCAATAATTTGTGAAACGGTAGTTGGTCCCATAGACTGGTGACCTTGGAAATAACCACGAATTAAACTCGCTGCTGGTACAACAATAAGTGCGAAACTTACAAGACGAATGATCGTCGTAACTTCTCCTACATTATTGTGTATACTTTGTTTACCAAGCATCGCTTCTGCAAACAGTGGCGCCGTCATGTACAGTACTAGGAACGAAAGAACTCCTGTTACTATCATCATAACCATTCCCGAGCGGAACATTCTCCGGCTCGTTTTATAATCGCCAAGCGCATTATATTTGGAAACAAATTTTGAAACAGCAAGCGGCACACCTGCCGTTGCGATACTTAAAAAGATCGTATATGGAATGTATCCATATGTATAGAGCGTTCCGCCTTCTGTGCCTACTAATGCATGAAACGGAAAGACGTAAATCATGCCTAAGAACTTTACTAAAAATGTCCCTAGCGTAACAATAAGCGTTCCGCGCAGAAATTTCGAATCGGACATACAAAAATCCTCCTACATCTACATAAAGTGAAACTATAATTAGTTGGAGACTTCTCTCCTACTCCTTATTAGTTGAACCATTCGAGCATTTACAGGCTAACAGACTCCCTATTTACTTCTCCTAAATCTTGAGGTTTTAGTCTTATCGCCTACAAATAGCAGGATAGTGCTGAACTCTAACTTTTGTATTGTACCACAATTCTCTCATTAAGCAGTACTTCACTCTATTTTTCTTTTAAGGGAAAACATGCTATTCTTTTAGGCAGGAAATGTAGAAAATGAGGTCGATATATTATGCATTATGATGTTATTGTCATCGGCGGCGGTCCTTCTGGGCTAATGGCTGCAATTGGTGCTGCAGAAGAAGGCGCAAATGTCTTACTTCTTGATAAAGGAAATAAACTTGGGCGTAAACTTGCGATTTCTGGTGGCGGACGCTGCAACGTAACAAACCGTCTACCACTTGATGAAATTGTTAAACATATACCAGGAAACGGTCGCTTCTTATACAGCGCTTTTTCTATTTTTAATAATGAAGATATTATTACATTCTTCGAAAATCTCGGTGTTAAATTGAAAGAAGAAGACCACGGTCGCATGTTCCCTGTGTCAAACAAAGCGCAATCTGTTGTAGACGCACTTTTAACACGATTAAAAAACTTAGGTGTAAAAATCCGTACAAATACGCCTGTTGAAACGATTGAATATGAAAATGGTCAAACGAAAGCAGTTGTACTGCAAACAGGCGAAGTGTTAGAAACAAATCACGTCGTTATCGCTGTTGGCGGAAAATCTGTTCCTCAAACTGGTTCCACTGGAGACGGATACGCTTGGGCTGAAAAAGCAGGTCATACAATTACAGAATTATTCCCAACAGAAGTACCTATCCTGTCAAACGAGCCGTTTATACGTGATCGCTCATTACAAGGTCTTGCTTTACGTGATATAAACTTAAGCGTATTAAACCCGAAAGGAAAAGCTATCATTTCTCACAAAATGGACATGCTCTTCACTCATTTTGGCCTATCTGGTCCTGCTGCTCTTCGTTGTAGTCAATTCGTCGTGAAAGCACTGAAAAAGTTTAAAACGAACACAATACAAATGAGTATTGATGCATTGCCAGAGGAAAATAGTGAGCAATTATTTCAGCGCATGCTGAAACAAATGAAAGAAGATCCGAAAAAAGGAATTAAAAACGTTTTAAAAGGTTATGTCCCTGAACGTTACTTCCTATTCTTATTAGAAAAAAATGAAATTGACGGTAGTGAACAAGCTGGACAAGTTTCTCACGAAAAGATTCGTGCACTTGTGAAAGACTTTAAAGAGTTTACTGTGAATGTAAATGGTACGCAGTCAATTGAAAAAGCATTCGTTACTGGCGGAGGTGTATCCGTGAAAGAAATTAATCCGAAAGAAATGTCTTCTAAATTCACGAACGGCTTATATTTCTGCGGAGAAGTTCTTGATATCCACGGTTATACTGGTGGCTATAATATTACATCAGCCCTTGTTACTGGTAGAATTGCTGGAACGACAGCTGGAGAAAACGCGAAAATGCAATATTAAAAAAAGAAACAGGGATTCCTGTTTCTTTTTTAATATTGCCATGAAATCATTATCGGCAATTCCACAGATATATCAGCGATTCTGTAATTATATCGGCGATTTTCCAAATTTATCAGCGATTCTACAACTTATATCGGCGATTTCTCAAATATATCGACTTACCGACAAGAAGCGACAAACATCTGCTCCATGTAACTTTCCATTGCTTTTTTGTTGCTTTATATACCTTAGTACCTTTATATTTTATATTGTTGAATATTTAAAAAAGGGTAAGGGGAAAACAAATGAGAAAAAAAGTCATGATGTCTTTAATGTTAATGACGTTTCTTTCTGCGGTAGAAGGAACGATTGTTAGTACAGCAATCCCTCGTATAACGAGTGATTTGTCAGGCGTCGAACTTGTTAGTTGGGTATATGCAATTTATATGCTTGCAACAGCTGTTTCGACTCCAATATACGGAAAGCTCGCTGATTTATTTGGTCGTAAAAAGGTTTTACTGATCGGGGCTACAATCTTTTTAGTCGGTTCTGCACTTTGCGGAGTCGTTACATCGATGGAACAATTAATTTTCTTCCGCGCGCTTCAAGGTATCGGTGCTGGTGCTGTTATGCCAATCACAATGACGATTATTGGAGACTTATATAGCGAAGCGAAAGACCGCGCGAAAGCACAAGGTTGGATGAGTGCCGTTTGGGGTGTATCCGGTGTTATCGGACCGTTAGTAGGTGGATTTTTAGTTGATTCCCTTTCTTGGCGTTATATCTTCTTCTTAAACGTTCCATTCGGAATTATCGCTTGCTTAATGATTGTAATTTACTACAAAGAATCTATTAAGCCCGCTAAACACCATATCGACTATCTTGGTGCGACAGTCTTCTCATTAAGTACAATCGCTCTACTATATGCATTATTAACAGGTAGCAGTAAGCAAAACTGGGGAGACATAACAATTATCGGCCTATTAATCTTCGCCGTCGTTTCATTTATTATTTTCTTATTCATCGAGAAAAAATCTCCGGAACCATTAATTCCGCTAGCACTTTTCTCTAACCGTACATTATCTACGATAAATATATTAACTCTTATTGCTGGCGCAATGATTATTAGTATTACTGTGTATCTTCCAATTTGGAGCCAGGGTGTTTTAGGAAAAAATGCAACAGAAGCTGGACTCATTTTAATGCCAATTCCTGTTATGTGGACATTTGGGGCTATGTTCTCGGGTAACTTAGTTGGTAAGTTAAAAACGAAACAAATTATTTTACTTGGAGCTAGCATCTTATCAGTTGCTACGTTCTTATTATTTACACTATCAACAAATTCACCATCGTTCCTTATTTATGTAGCAGTCGGATTATTCGGCTTAGGAATGGGGCTTGTGACACCGATTTACATGGTAACAATTCAAGCAGCCGTGCCAGCTCATACACGCGGGACAGCTGTTGGTTTAAATACATTTATTAATACATTTAGTCAAACGTTAGGTGCTGCAATATTCGGTACAATCTTTAATACGATGATTCACGCACGTGGTATTAAAAATCTTGATCTTGTATCTGGTGGACATGGCGGTACTACAGCAAACGTAGTAACCGAATCACAATCCGCATTAGCATCAAGCGTACATGTCATTTATATGAGCACTTTCGTATTAGCAGTATTTACATTAATTATTGCTTGGCTTTTATTAAAGCCAGCTACACAAACAAGTGAGCAACAATAAAAAGGATGACCATTTTGGTCATCCTTTTTTTATTCTTCATTCTCCACAATATGTTTCAGCATGGATAATTTATTATCCCAAAAACGTTCATAATACGAGAGCCACTGTTGTAATTCTTCTAATGGTTCTGGATGCAAACGATATATCTTCTCTCTTCCACTTTTTCTTCCACTTACTAAATTCGCTTCCGAAAGAATATGAAGGTGCTTTACAACCGCAGTACGACTCATCGGAAAATAATCCGTTATTTTGGAAATCGGTAACTCTTTGTCACTTAATAACCGTATTACTTCTCGGCGGGTTGGATCAGCAATTGCTTGAAATACATCATATTTCGCTGCTGACGAGGACACTTAGCCTTCGACAACCTTTTTCAGTTTTTCATTTACAATCGCTACCCAACCACCGCTCATTCTATCGCGAATAATAGAGCTCTTCGCATTCGCTTTCGGAAGAATTTCATCAGGATGTTTCCAGCCGCCGTGAATTAACGTAAATTCTGTTTTGTTATCTCCTAAGTCTTTCAAATTAAATGAAACAACCCAGCCATCTGTATCCCATGAGAAAGATAAATGGTTTGGCTCATCAATTTCTAACACTTTACATGGTGATGGCCCAAATGGCGATTGCACATGAAATTCATGCCCTACCTCTAATACAAAATCATTTGGCATAAACCATGACGCAATCCCTTCTGCAGTTGATACTACACTCCATACCTTTTGAAGAGACGCGTTAAAAATGATTGTTTGTTTAATATCATTTAATGTATTTTGTTGTTCCATTTTCATTCTCCTTTACTCGGCGTTATAACATAACACCTTTTGGTTTCACTTCGATAATATAACACCTTTTAGTTTCATGTCAACGCTAATTCTTTTACTGTTGAGAAATTCTCAACATTTTTTCAACAGGACAAACACCCTCTTAGCATTTCCTCATAATATACTCACAAAGGCAATACAAAATAAAAACTTCTCTCAACATGAAACTCCATCATTCATATTGAAAGAAACGCCTTACTTATATCATGCGTACTTCGTCTCTCCTCCTTCCCTCAGGGACAATACGCGAGATATGACAAATCAGAAGGAATATGCCCACCATTTGAGTAGGTAGTTATTTCTCTTCTCCTCAACATTTCCTTAGGAGCGAAATGACTACCGACTCACTTTTTTCAAACAAAATAAAAAGGGGTTGAACGCTATGTTCTATTGCATTAACTGCTCTGATATTCACCATGAAAAACATCCGAATGATAAAGTATTTAAAAACGGTTTTTATATTGATCCATTTTTAGGTGATCGTTATCACCTTGGTATGTGTAAAGATGCCCAAAATCATGAAACAGGGGAGCCTCTTTTAACGACAAAGAAATTAGGCACACCCCAATCTATTATGAACGTATTACCGACACATGTTGTCCCAACATAAAACATAAAAAAGAGCTGGGTGAGCCAGCTCTTTTTTATGCTTTATAAACGATCATTGCTGAAAAACAATAAATTTGGTTTTCATCGTCGTTAATGGAAACACCAACTTGATACTTAATATCTACAAAGTTGCTATCATCAATCTTTTTCAAAAAAACATTTACAGCGTCTTCTAAGTCTTTTTCGTGACTTTCATCAAATACTTTCACACGAATCATGTTAACACCGTCCTAGATCGCAGCCCTCCGCCGCTTGATTATTGCCACGGTGCGTATCTATGATGCGATAAAACTTTCCATTCTCATATATATATCCGTCTTCTAACACATATTCTTTATCTTCAGTATAGACATAAAACTTACCTATCATAAATTTACTCGTATATAATTCCAAATAATTTTGTCTAAATTTAGCTACAACTTTATTTGTAATATCAATTTTTATTGTGCGCCCCACCTTCTCTCCCTCCTTTGCAAAGAACGGATTTAGGTATATTGTATTAGCGCTTTTACATTTTATGCTTAAAAATAAGTGGATATGCCTTCTTTCTTCACCTGTACTATTTTTCTAAAAAAATCACTATAAATAAGGTCCCAAAAAAAACATAAAAAAGCACTTTATCTTATTGACTCGAATATAAATATTATGTTATTATATAAAATTTGACATTTTTACATACGTATGCTATCATTAAAAGTGGTTACCACATATGGAGGTGGATGATTTGTTTCAAATTGGTGATAAAATCGTTTATCCAATGCACGGTGCAGGAATCATTGAAGCAATTGAAGAGAAAGAAATATTAGGTACTTCACGTCAATATTGTGTGATACGCATCATTAGTAAAGATATGCAAGTAATGCTTCCGATGGAACAATTAAAAAAATCAGGTATTCGTTATATCGTTGATCGAGGTACGTTAGATGATATACTTCTTGAATTTCAAAACGGGGAGTCAGACCCATCACTCTCATGGAAACAAAGATATACAATGAATATGGAAAAAATGAAAAACGGCAATCTGCAAGATAGCGCAGAAGTTGTTCGGGATTTACTTCGCCGCAATAAAGAGAGAGCATTAAATGCGAGCGAAAAACAAATGCTAGATAATGCACGAAAAATGATGATTAGCGAAGTCGCGCTCGTACAAAATGTTACTGAACATCAAGCAACAGAATTTCTTCAAGATACAATTAATCACTAAATTTAAAATAGCTGGCCGCTATTTTTTTTGTAAAAAAAGGACGAAGAGTTTTATCTCTTCGTCCTTTTATATTACCCACGCCCAGCTTGAAACGATGGATATAACGTCATTCCACCATCTGCAAATAGCGTAATGCCCGTTACATAACTCGCCTCTGAAGAAGCGAGCCAAGTTGCTACTGCTGCAATTTCTTCAGGGTTTCCAATGTAGCCCATCGGTATCATACTTTCTACATCAGCACGTTTTTTAGGATCAGCAAATTTTTCTGCATTGATCGGCGTATTAATTGCACCTGGTCCTATATTATTTACTCGAATACCTTTTGGCGCATATTCTAGCGCTAACGTTTCTGTCATCAGTTTAATGCCACCCTTACTCGCTGCATAGTGCACAAATAGTGGCCACGGAATTTTCTCATGAACACTAGACATATTAATGACAGACCCTTTAATGTCATGTTCTACAAAATATTTAATCGCTTCTCTACTTCCTAAGAAAGCACCTGTTAAATTTGTATTAATTACCTTATTCCAATCTTCAAGTGGCATTTCATGCGATGGTACTGCATTTTCTATCCCTGCATTATTAATCATAACGTCAAGCGTACCAAATTCTTTCACAGCAGATTGAATGAGATTCACAACATCTGATTCGACGGTTACATCACCTTTTACAGCAATCGCTTCTCCGCCTACCTTTTTAATTTCTTCTAACACATCATTTGCTTCTGATTCTCGTGAGCGATAATTAATAACCACTTTCGCTTTTTCCTTAGCAAACCTTACTCCCATCGCCCTACCAAGACCTGTTGCTGATCCTGTAATAACGACCACTTTTCCTTCTAAATCACTATACATTTCAATACCTCCTTTAACTTTTTGCTATACCTAACATAATTCCGGCTGCAATAATAAAAACGATACCGACAACGATACCCGTTAATTGGCGTTTCGTTTTCTTTTCACCTAATATAAGGATCCCACCAAGCGTGGAAATAATAATCCCCATTTGCGATAGTGAGAAACTTGTTGCGACTCCAACACGCGGCTGCGAAATGAATAAAAACATATTTCCAGCTGCCCAAATTAATCCTGGAATAATATTTCGGATTGCATATTTATTAAATGGATGATGTTTAAAGGTAAGCAAAATCCCTCCTAATACCATACCAACTGCTTGTGGTAATAAAGCTGACCAACCATCTACGTTAAATAGTCTAATCACTACTACGTAAACTAAATAACCGACTGTTGAAATTAATAAAATTATGATACCTCTTTTAAAATTTGCTGCTTGCTCTGCATTCTTTTCTTCTTCACTTTGAAGTGACGTTAAAATAACACCGACAATAATACAAACGAGCGCTAAAATCCCAAGGACGACCGATATTGTCGTGGACCATTCATGAAATACGATAACGCCAAATAAAGTCGTCGCAACTAATTGAAGTCCTGTTGAAATTGGCATCGTCCTCGAAACGCCCATTAAATCAATACTTTTCAATTGATTCGCCTGACCAAGCGCCCAAAATAAGCCTGACACAACTCCAACCCCAATCACGGTAGGTGTTAATACTGGCTTCATAAAAATATAAACAACAATTGAGAAAATAAGTGCTCCAAACGTTGTTCCAAGCGTTTGACTATACGGTCCCCCGCCCAGTTTTACGTTAAATAACACAATACTCCCCCAAAATATAGCTGGTAAAATTGCTAAAAATATATCCATCGCCCATTACCTTTCTCTGTAAAATGTCATAAATTTAAACTTTAATCATCCCGCAAATAGCGGAATAAGTTACCGCTCTCAATCATTAGAATGAGCTTTCATTTTTTCTTTTTTGCGAGCACAAATCTTTTCTACAATATCATTAGAAACATTTTTTTCTCGCTCCACATTTTTTACCTTTATATGATCTAAATAATCCTCCAAAGTAAGTGTAACTTTGTCATTTGGCGGATTATGCGCCCCTTGAAATGTAAGAAATTGTAGCGTCACTTCAAATCTAGGAACAAATTCATCTTTCCTGCCGAGACGCTTTATATTTATAACTGCATCACATTCATATTGATCTTCTGTCACTTGTCTAATAACCGAATAGTACCTATTCAATAACGCACTCTCTAAAAGCTGTTCTCTTGATTCTTTCGCGAAAGAATCGCTTGGAGAAGAGAAAAAGATAGAACATATCGCTGTAATAATTACACATATTTTTTTCATAACGTCCTCCTTATCCTATAAGTTAGTGTTCTCAAAAACGCCATAAAAAAACGACTTCCCCTACTTAGGAAAGTCGTTTTAATGAATCCAATATTAACCACCACTCACTGGTGGTATAAGTGCAACCACATCACCATCTTGGACCCTGTCATCTTCATTTGCGTATTCTTCATTAATCGCAACCATAATTGGCTCTGAAACTGGTACATTATATTCTTTCGCAACAACATCTTTTAACTCTGCAACCGTAATATTTTCTTTCTCTATTTGTAATTCACTTGTCCCTGCTTCTTCTTGCAAGTGCGCAAATAACAATACTCTAATCATACTTATAGCTCCTTCCCAGGCTCTCCCGCCGGATATGGTGTTTTTTCTAATTGATCACCAATCCATGAGTCACCATCTTCCCAAAACTCCTTTTTCCAAATCGGAACAATTTGTTTTATGCGTTCCATAATATATTCATTTGCTTCATAAGCCGCTTTACGGTGTGGTGTTGAAACAGCAACAACAACCGCTATATCAGAAATTTGCAACGTACCGATGCGATGTGTAATCGCAACATATGTACCCGGCCATTTCTCTTTCACTTCCAGACCAATTTTCTCTAGCATCTTTTCTGCCATCGTCTTATAAGCAACATACTCTAAGTATAATGTACGACGCCCTTTCGTAAACTCTCTAACCGTTCCAATAAATGTTGTAACAGCACCGCATTCACGTCGAATCACTTTCTTCGTTACCTCTTCAATCGAGATTTCTGTATCAATTACTTCATAATATGTATTTGTCATTTCGCACTCCTAACCATTTGTAAAAACCAGTCTATGTACAACTCTTCTTCTGTTATATGAAATACTTTATATTCTTCTCGTATATTTGCCGGGACATCATACCACGTAATAATCGCCACTATATTTTCTACTTCATGTAAAAGTTCAACGTCTTCCGCAGAACGAAGTAACACTACTTTCGGGTAGTTCTCTTTTTTATAGCCCTCTATTAAAATTGTATCCACTTCAAAAAACTCATATAAGCGAATAATTTCTTGCAAGGACCATTTCTTTCTTAGTGAAGAAAGTGAAAGCAATCCAGCACCTTCTACACTACTTACGACAGCACCAGCTTTACGGTGCCTTTCGCTATCTTTTTGCGCTACTTCTGGAAAACCTCCGTGCCCGTGATGTTTAATTGTAGCAACTTTCATTTCACTTTCAGCTAACACATGCACAATTTTCTCTACAAGTGTCGTTTTTCCGCTATTTTGATATCCTACTATTTGTAAGATTGAAGGGGCTTTGCCCATGGCCAATCACATCCCTCAGAGTGCTCTAACAATAATACGGATACTTTCATTCCGGTCTCAAATCCTCTCGTTCCTCCAGGTAACACGATAAAAGCATTCGCATCTGCAAGTGAAGATACCGCACTCGATTTATCTAAACCAACCGGCATCGCTTGTAACGCTCCGTCCACAATTGTTACGTTCGCTCTTACGAAACGAGTAAATGGATTTGGCTTTGGAAAATCTTTTTGTAAAATAGCATCCGCTCTATATACGTGAGGTTCCTTCGCATACAAATATGTTTTTATAATTGGATGCACAAATAATTCAAAGCCTACATAACAAGCAGACGGATTTCCTGATAAACCGAAGAGTAACTTCCCATCAACTTCAGCTACTGTCGTTACACTTCCCGGTCTCATCGCTATTTTATTAAAGAGTACATTCGCCTGTAACCTTTCATAAATAGCTGGTAAATAGTCATAATCTCCTACTGATACACCGCCTGTTGTAATTAAAATATCGACCTCATCCATCGCTAATTGAACAGCTGTAAAACATGCATCTAGCTCATCGGCGAGTTGACCATAATAACGAACTTTCCCGCCAGCTTTCATAATTTGAGCTGCGATCATATACGAGTTACTATTTCTAATTTTCCCCGGCTGTAACGGCTCATGTACTTCTAGTAATTCACTTCCTGTTGTTACAATACCGACAACAGGCTGTTTTACAACTTTCACAGTGCTATATCCAAACGTTGCTAATAAGGCCGCAACACCTGGATTAATTGCAACACCTTTCTTAACGAGAACTTGATTTTGTTTTATGTCTTCTCCTTTAAACGACACATTGTCACCGTTATTAAAAGGGCGTTTTAACTTCATATATGTTTTCCCGTTCTTCTCAAACCCTTCTGTCAGCTCGAGCATTACGACTGCATTACATTCTTCTGGAATAGCTGCTCCTGTCATAATACGAATCGCTTTAAAAGCTCCTACTTCTTCTAAAAAAACAGACCCCGCCCCGATTTCTCCTATTACTTCAAATTCAATTGGATTCTCTTGGGTTGCTCCTTTCGTATCTTCTGCTCGAATGGCGAAACCATCGTAAGGGGAACGATCAAAATGAGGAACGTCATGATCTGAGACAACATCTTCCCCGAGAATTCTCCCGTAACTTTCCGTAATAGAAATTTCTTCTACTTCACCATGCTTCGCATATTTCATTACCCGTTCTACTGCCTCAGCAACTTGAATTGGAATTCGTTTTTCTACCATCGTTTCTCACCTCATATTTGCAATTTTTTTTATCTCGATTAAACTTTATGTATTCAATAGAAATTACTTCAAGGAGGAATTCCATGTCTTCATTTACACATTTTAATGACCAAGGACGCGCAAAAATGGTTGATATAAGCGACAAAAAAACAACCGTTCGAACAGCAATTGCGTGCTCTAGCATTGTCGTTACGAAAGAAATTTACGATAAAATCTCTCACAATGAAATTGGGAAAGGTGACGTATTAGCAGTTGCGCAAATCGCAGGCATTATGGCTGCGAAACGAACTTCTGATATTATCCCAATGTGCCATCCTTTATTATTAAAAGGTGTTGACGTTTCTTTCGATTGGAAACAATCAGAAGAACAATATCGTTTACTCATTGAAGTAAAAGTTAAAACAGAAGGTAGCACCGGTGTTGAAATGGAAGCTTTAACAGCTGCTTCCGCTACCGCTCTTACTGTGTATGATATGTGTAAAGCTATCGATAAAGGTATGATTATCGGCGAAACGTACTTACTTGAAAAAACAGGTGGGAAAAGTGGAGATTATACGAGAAATTCATAATCCTCTCCCCGTTGAACCTAAAGGATTTCCTTTAGGTTCAACCTATATATCTTGCATATAAACTTTTCGCTACATTCATATCATTCGTCCCATGAATAAACGCCCTGCCATCTGTAAATAAAACAAAACGATATTCTTCTACCGGAAATGATAATAAATAAGGTGTCGCCTTTATCTCTACGCTTCTTTGTAAGCGCTTTTTAATTTCTTCTAAATTAAAATTCTTCCGCACACCCGGGCGAATTTGTACTGTATTTCGCCCACATAACACTTCTGTTTTTGTTTGTGCTTCAAATGTTAAACTCGGATATGTACGTAACCTTCCGCAAGATAAACAAGTATCTTTTTTCTGCCTATTCACTTTAAATGCCATCTGTTGATTATTCCAAAGATCAAACGATAACATCGTTTCACGAAGCGCCCCAAAGTCTTCTACTAATATTTTCAGCGCTTCCGTAATTTGATGCGCAACTACTAATTGTACTGCCGGTTGTATAATACCAGCTGTGTCACATGTTGCTCCGCTCGCCGGATGCTCCATTAAACAGCGAAAACACGGTGTTTTCCCTGGTAAAATTGTATACGTTACTCCGTAACTCCCGACGCAACCACCATATATCCATGGAATATTATACTTTTGTGAAATATCATTAATGAGAAGACGCGTTTCAAAATTATCTGTCGCATCTAATATTAAATCTACATCACGCACTAACTCTTCCATTTCTTGCACCGTTACATCCGTCACAACCGGATTTATTTCCACCTCAGAATTAATCGATTGTAAATGTTCTGCAGCCGCTATCGCCTTCGGTTTATACTGCTTTGCATCTTCTTCCGTATATAGTTGTTGTCTTTGTAAATTACTCCATTCTACATAATCCCGATCAGCAATCGTTACTTTTCCAACCCCTGCTCTAACAATCGCTTCTGCATTTGCCGCACCGAGAGCACCAGCACCAATAATAAGCACATGCTTCTCTCTTATTTTTCTCTGTCCTTCTTCTCCAACACCAGAAAATAATATTTGTCTTGAATATCGCTCCTGCATGCGATAGCCCCCTTTCTTATCCTCCTATATAAGACATTTCGATTTTCGGACGATTTTTTGCACTTTCTTCTGTCCGTTCATCCGAATACCTATCTTTTCTATTCATCCATACATCTTGTATAACACTTAATAACTCCTCATCCGAAAGATTTCCTCTAAGAAGTTCTCTTACATTCAAACCCTCTGTCGCAAATAAGCACGTATAAAACTTTCCATCTGCCGAAATTCTCGCCCTCGTACAAGAGGCACAAAATGACTCAGAAACAGATGTAATAAAACCAACTTCAACATTTGTTCCAACGTACCGATATCGCTTTGCAACTTCACCAAAGTAATGGGCTTCAGCTGGCTCAAGCGGATACACCTTATGAATCATCTCAATCAATTCTCGTTTTGTAACGACTTGATCAAAATTCCACCCATTTGTACTACCAACATCCATAAACTCAATAAACCTAAGCGTGATTCCTTGCTCTTTAAAATACGCAGCCATCGGTAGTACTTGATGATCGTTCATCCCTTTTTTCACAACCATATTTACCTTTACTTCCAAGCCCGCCTCTTTAGCTGCTATAATTCCCTTAATTACCGGTTTCGTATTAATATTTCGACCATTAATATTCTTAAATATGTCATCATCTATCGCATCTAAACTAACATTCACTCTATGTAATCCAGCTTCTTTTAATGCCTTCGCTTGTTTCGTTAAATGAATAGCATTTGTCGTTAACCCTATATCTATTAGCCCATCAATTTTCACAAGACGTGCAATAAGTTTTGTTAAATCTTTACGAAGCAGTGGCTCACCGCCAGTAAGTCTAATTTTCCGTACACCGATGCTAACAAATAATTTTGCCAAACGCTCAATTTCATCAAAAGTTAGTAAAAACTCGTCTTTCAAAAAAGCATATTCTGGCCCAAATATTTCCGCTGGCATACAATATGTACATCTAAAATTGCAACGATCAATGACAGATATACGTAAATCTTGAAGTGGGCGTCCAAAAAAATCTTTAACCATCTCCTGCATCGCCACCCTCCCTTTCTGCCAAATTTCTTTCTTTTCATTCTATTATAATATATTTTCGAACTGCGATGTTTTTGCTCAAGTGAATAAAGTGAAACTTTAAATAATTAGAGGGTATCCACTCCCCCTGGTTAACGAGGTTTACTTACAAATACAAGGATAAAAAACCTTGAAACATAAAAGTTTCAAGGTTTTCTGCTTATTAACTTAATCTAATAATAGTTAGAGTAGCCCCTGGCGTTGCCGTAGATAATGTAGCTACTGCAACTACTCCAAATAACTGTAAGCTAACAGCAGCTCCAGCAGGCAAGTTAGTGATTATTGTTGCACTAAATGAACCAGTAGCGACTGTCGGGGCATTTATCGTTCCCGCAAGCGGACTGCCATTTACAGTTATACGAGAACTTACAAGTAAACCTGCCGTTAAATTAATTGTATAGGCTATATAATAGTTTCCTGCATTCGCAACTGTAAATACAGTATTTCCCCCACTAACGGTTATTCCTGGGCCAATATTTTGATTGTTCGGTAATGGTACGTTCGTACCACCTAATAAAACGGAAATAGCGGTTCCTGATGTATTATTCGCAAACGCATACGTTGCAGTTGTACTAACTCCAGTCGCCCCGGTCGCTCCAGTGGCTCCAGCTCCGGTTGGACCTGTATCTCCAGTTGGACCTTGTGAACCGGTTGCTCCTGTAGCCCCCGTTGGACCTTGAATTCCTTGTGGGCCTTGAATTCCTTGTGGACCTGTCGCTCCGGTTGCTCCTGTAGCTCCCGTTGGACCTTGAATTCCTTGTGGGCCTTGGATTCCTTGTGGACCTTGAATTCCTTGGGGACCTGTCGCTCCGGTTGCTCCTGTAGCTCCTGTAGCTCCCGTTGGACCTTGAATTCCTTGCGGGCCTTGGATTCCTTGTGGGCCTTGAATTCCTTGGAGACCTGTCGCTCCGGTTGCTCCTGTAGCTCCCGTTGGACCTTGAATTCCTTGCGGGCCTTGAATTCCTTGGGGGCCTTGTGGGCCGGTCGGGCCTATGTCACCTTGCGGACCTTGGATTCCCTGTGGGCCTTGTGCCCCGGTTGCCCCCGTCGCTCCTTGGATTCCTTGAGGACCTTGTGGACCTTGAATTCCTTGTGGGCCGGTTGGACCTATGTCGCCTTGTGGGCCTTGAATTCCTTGGGGACCTTGTGCTCCAGTTGCCCCCGTTACTCCTTGGATTCCTTGCGGACCTTGAATTCCTTGGGGACCGGTTGGACCTATCTCTCCTTGAACACCTTGGATTCCTTGCGGACCCTGTAAACCCGTCACTCCGGTTGCTCCCGTTGCTCCTGTCGCTCCTGTCACTCCAGTTGAGCCTGTCGCCCCGGTATCTCCTGTTACTCCTGTCGTACCTGTTGCTCCTGTCGGGCCAGGTGGTCCACCTGATGGACCTGTCACTCCTGCCGGACCTGATGGCCCCGTTGGGCCGGTCGGTCCTGCTGGTCCTCCTGACGGGCCAGTCACCCCTGTTGGACCGGTTACTCCTGTTGGACCGGTAGTTCCTTCTCCCGTCGCTCCGGTTGCCCCCGTATCTCCTGTTGCTCCCGTCGGACCTTGTATCCCTTGAATCCCTTGTGGGCCTTGCACTCCTTGTGCACCTGTTGCTCCTTGAATCCCTTGTATTCCTTGCACTCCTTGTGCGCCCATCGGACCTGTTGGACCAATCGCCCCTTGTATACCTTGCACTCCTTGGGGGCCCTCTGGACCCGTTGCTCCTATTTCCCCTTGTATCCCTTGAATTCCAGTTGCTCCTTGTGCTCCAGTTGCTCCCGTTATCCCTTGCACACCTTGTATTCCCTGTATTCCTTGTGGACCTTGTGGGCCTGTTGCTCCTACCGGTCCTTGAATGCCTTGTATCCCCTGAGGACCCTCTGGACCCGTTGCTCCAACTGGCCCTGGCACACCTTGGATTCCTTGGGGGCCCTGAAGTCCCTCTGGGCCTTCTGGACCTGTTGGACCTATCTCTCCTTGTATCCCTTGGATTCCAGTTGGACCTTGTGGCCCAGTCGGACCTATGTCACCTTGCGGACCTTGGATTCCCTGTGGACCTTGTGCTCCTGTTCCCCCTGTCGCTCCTTGGATTCCTTGAGAACCTTGTGGGCCTTGAATTCCTTGTGGGCCGGTTGGACCTATGTCGCCTTGTGGGCCTTGAATCCCTTGCGGACCTTGATCTCCAGTGGCCCCCGTTATTCCTTGAATTCCTTGGGGACCTTGAACACCTTGGGGACCCGTCGGACCTATCTCTCCCTGCACACCTTGGATTCCTTGCGGACCTTGCAAACCCGTCACTCCGGTTGCTCCCGTTTCTCCTGTCGCTCCTGTCACTCCAGTTGAGCCTGTCGCCCCAGTATCTCCTGTTACTCCTGTCGCACCTGTTGCTCCTGTCGGGCCAGGTGGTCCACCAGATGGACCAGTTACTCCCGCCGGACCTGATGGCCCCGTTGGGCCGGTCGGTCCTGCTGGTCCTCCAGATGGGCCTGTTACCCCTGTTGGACCGGTTACTCCTGTTGGGCCTGTAGTGCCTTCCCCTGTCGCACCTGTTGCTCCTGTATCTCCTGTTGCCCCCGTCGGACCTTGGATTCCTTGAATTCCCTGTGGACCTTGCACTCCTTGTGCGCCCGTCGCTCCTTGAATTCCTTGTACTCCTTGCACACCTTGGGGACCCATCGGACCTGTTGGACCAATCTCCCCTTGAGCACCTTGCACTCCTTGGGGACCCTCTGGACCCGTTGCTCCTATTTCCCCTTGTATCCCTTGAATTCCAGTTGCTCCTTGTACTCCAGTTGCTCCCGTTATCCCTTGCACACCTTGTGTTCCCTGTATTCCTTGTGGACCTTGTGGGCCTGTTGTTCCTACCGGTCCTTGAATACCTTGTATCCCCTGAGGACCCTCTGGACCCGTTGCTCCAACTGGCCCTGGCACACCTTGGATTCCTTGCGGGCCCTGAAGTCCCTCTGGGCCTTCTGGACCTGTTGGTCCTATATCACCCATCGGACCTTGTATCCCTTGAACTCCCTGTGGGCCTGTTGCTCCTGATGGCCCTGGTACTCCTTGGATTCCTTGTGGACCTTGATCTCCTGTTGCTCCTGTGGCCCCTTGAGGCCCTATAGCCCCCTGTATTCCTTGTGGACCTTGATTCCCTGTTGCTCCCGTTGCCCCTTGAATACCTTGAACTCCTTGTATTCCTTGTTCACCAGTTACTCCCGTCGGACCAGGAATACCTTGAATACCCTGCGGACCTTCTGGACCTGTTGGCCCAATTGGCCCTTGAATCCCTTGGATTCCTTGCAAGCCCTGTGCTCCCGTGCTTCCAGTCGGACCTGTACTTCCCGTTGCTCCTGTTACCCCTGTACTTCCTGTAGCCCCAGTATTCCCCGTTGCTCCAGTCGCACCTGTACTTCCACTTGGTCCACCACCCGGACCTGTCGCACCAGTCGGCCCCGTCGGACCAGGAGGTCCTCCTGACGGGCCAGTGATCCCTGTTGGACCGGTTACTCCCGTCGGACCTGTTATCCCCTGACCAGTCGCTCCGGTTGCACCTGTATTTCCACTCGGTCCTTGTGTTCCTTGTATCCCTTGTGCTCCTTGTATTCCTTGTGGACCAGTTGCACCCGGTAACCCTTGGACGCCTTGAATTCCTTGAGGTCCCTCAGGTCCCGTCGCTCCAATTGGCCCCTGTAATCCCTGTATCCCTTGTATACCTTGTGCCCCAGTCGCTCCCGTTGGACCAATCGGACCTTGTAACCCTTGCACCCCTTGAGGTCCTGTCGCTCCAGTTTCTCCTTGTGGTCCTCTCAATCCTTGTGGCCCCTGCTGTCCTTCTGGTCCAGTTGCACCTATTGGCCCAACTGACCCTTGTATCCCTTGCACACCTTGAGGTCCTGTCGGGCCCATCTCCCCCATCGGACCTTGTAACCCTCTCGGTCCTTGAGGACCAGTTGGACCCCGTGGACCTGTTGGGCCAGTAATCCCTATACCTGTAAATCCAGTTGGAACAGGAGGGAAAGTAGGCCCAATAAGTTCGGGGGGAATTCTAAAATTAGAGCTTAACGAATTTTGCCCCCCATTATTATCACGTTTCTTCACACTTTCACCACCTACAAACCGTCTTTTTCATAATAAATAAACCTCTTCTTAATCTATTTACAAAAATAATTTCCAAGACTATTTTTATTTTAAATAATAAAAACTCCCTTAATTCCTTAAGGGAGTCCAGCAACTGAATCCATATTATCTGTATTAGGGACAGCTTGTGCTATACCCGATGCATTTACACTTTGCCCCATATTTATTCCTGTTACAGTACCAGCAGGAGTGCCTCTTGTATATGTTGTCGTCACCGAATCACCCGGCTGTAAACAAAGCTTTGTCTCCGTCCCTATTACTGTAACAACATCAATCCAAGTACATCCCATCGAACCACTATATGATTTCGAAGCAGTAAATGAAGTATCACTCAAATTATCACCGGTAAATATATTTCCAGTATTATTAACAATAACAAATTCTTTTATATGCGCAGGCATAATTACACTCTACCTTTCCTTTATGAACCTAACGTACGTGTACTTGTTGCCAAAGGCGGAAGAAATACCGATGTTCTAATCACCGCTTCTGGCTGCCTTTTTCCATTTAAAAAAATAGCCGCACTCGATCCTCCAGCACCTGCATATACTTTTGCCACAGCTAAAGGCGAGATATCATAACAGTCACCGACATTAACAGCGCCTGTATTATTAATAATTTTCACTTTCCGCAAATTAATCCCCATTGACCCCTCCTCCTTTTTTATACTGTATGCAAAAGAAAAAAACTTGAAACAGACTCGTTTCAAGTTTTTAACTATTAACTATTTCGTTTCACCTTCATATTGAAGCATACCGCCAACCATATTCACTGTTTTAAATCCTTGCTCATTTAAATAATGACATACATTTTCACTGCGCATTCCTGAACGACAAATAAAGATATATTCATTCTCTTTATTAAAGAAATCTACTTTATGTGGGATATCGCCCATTTTAATATGTACAGCTTCTGGAATCTTTCCTGCCGCTACTTCTTCATCTTCTCTTACATCTACTAAAAATAACGTTTCTCCATTTTCTAAACGCTCTTGTACCTCTTCTGTAGTAATTGTATTAACTTCTGTCATATGTAGTTCCTCCTTATATACAATAAAACCTTTAGTTTCTTTTTCACAAACATTCTCTACCAATTTTAGCACGCAAAAGAAAGAACGCAAAGAATCGAAAAACTATTTCTCAATTTTCTCTAAAAATTTATTCTTTACAAACATAACTAGCACATTGTATCCTCAATATACTTGTTTTATGAAAGGAGTCGATTAAAATGACGCTTTTTCTTTTCATTATGGGCATTGTGTTCTTACTCGCTGCAATTATTGCTCTTAGTATGAAAAATAATAGAAAAATAAACTCCCCACAAGAAATGTCATTCTTATTTCTATTGCTTAGCATAGCGTTTTTCGGTATAGCAATCGCTACATATATTTTCCGTCTACAAATTATGTAAAAAAAGGTGCCTATTACAAACATTGCACCTTTTCCCCATCATTTGTCTTCTACACAAAACTAGATACTTTCCGATTCAAAAATTCATAAACTTTCTTTTCAAATAAATGAATATCAAATGCTCCTGCCATATGCCCATTTATACTTTCTATCTCATACACTTCCGCATATTTTCCTTGTTTTTGCAAAATATCTACCATTTTATAATTATAACGAGACGGCTGAAGCAAATCTTGTTTACACGGAATCATAAGTACATTCGCTTCTATGTTAGAAAGAGATTCTTCTAGTGAAGAAAACCCATGTGCAATATCATGCAATAAAACTGCCTTCGCAGTATACATCCATGAATTTGCATCTACTAACTCTATACTTCTATATGTCGCTTTATTTATCTCTTTTTCAAATGATGTTAATGTAGAAAACTTTTTATAAGGTTCTATCTCTATACTATTACGAGGAAATGCCATTTCATAAAAATGCTCATCAAACGCGTTCATAAACATCATTCTATTTGCTAAATGAAGCCCTTTTATCGGCTGTTCTTCCCCGTATTTTCCATCTTTCCAACTTGGATCCAGTTGAATTGCCTCAATCGCATTTTGTGCTACGTTTACAGACGTTATAATTGGATTTTGTGGGTTCGTAATAACGCCAATCATCCGCTCTACCATATGTGGATAGTGAACCGCCCATTGTTGTGCAATCATTCCCCCCGCCGACGGTCCGATTACAGCGTGTAACCTTGAAATTCCCATACCTTTTATTAACTCATATTGCATACGAGCTACATCAAGAAATGTAAAAACCGGAAAATCCATAGCATATTCTTCTCCAGTTTCTGGATTAATCGATTTCGGTCCTGTTGTAATCACATATGGATTCATCGCCTGCACATTACAAAGATTATCCGTACATATAACAAAATACTTATTTGTATCAATTGCTTTCCCAGGTCCAATGAGCCCATCCCACCAACCAGACTCCTCATCATGCACTGTATATTTTCCTGCCGCATGACTTGTTGCACTAAAATAATGACAAACCAAAATCACATTTGACCTTTCTCTATTCAACGTACCATATGTCTCGTATCCCATTTGAACAGGAATTTCCCTGCCATTTTCAAACGTAAACTCTTTTAACACAAACTTCTCCTTTTTTACAATTTGCACAGACTCTCCCTCTCCCCGTTATAGTATGAACTGCTTACTAAAGATTTTTTTCTATGCAAACTAATCTCCTTCTTCTTTTCATAAATAAATGAATAATATACAAAATTAGCCACAAAATAGCACTATATTACAAGATTAAAGAGGGCGTACATATGATTTGGAATTGGTTACGTAAGAAAAAAAAATCAAATACACCAGAAGCAAACGAAACAGATAACTGGGAGCAGCATTCTAACAATCAAGAGGATGATAACAAAGAACAGACTAGAAGTATGAAACATAATAAAGATAAAAATAACGAGAAACAAGATTCCTCTCAGGATAAGCAACAAAGCTCTAAACAAGAGGACTCGTCTCAAGAGAAACAACAAAGTGCTAAGCAAGAGGATTCCTCTCAAGGTAAGCAACAAAGTACTAAACAAGAGGATTCCTCTCAAGATAAGCAACAAAGTGCTAAACAAGAGGATTCCTCTCAAGGTAAGCAACAAAGTGCTAAACAAGACGAACCTTCTCAAGAACAACAGCAACATTCTAAGCAAGACAACTCAGAGCAAAATCAACAACACTCTAAGCAAGACAACTCGGAGCAAGGGCAACAGCAACATTCTAAGCAAAACGACTCCGAGCAGGATCAACAACAAAGTGCTAAACAAGACAAATCTTCTCAAGGACAACAGCAGCAAAACTCTAAAGGTAATAGTATTTATGACTTTACAAAACCAGAAAAAGATCGTATTCATTCTTTACAAAATTTAATAGAGAAGCTGAAAAAGTCTAGTGATTTTGTAAATTATCATACATCCGACGATGAAACGATGCCTTATTGGATTTCTTACTATCGACCTTCACTTGATGGAGAAAAATTACAAAAGTATTTAATGCCCACTCTTTTAGAACGACCTAACGCATCACTAGAAGAGCTGAAGGAACATATCCCGATGAGCGGCATTACAATTACGAACGACTTACAAAAAATTGAGGATATGGTTTTAAAGGGGCATGCGATTATTCAATTGAATCAGCAAGATCAAAAATGTATGCTTGCAAACATTGCAATTGATAATTATCGTGCACCAACCCCTCCTTTAAACGAATCAACTGTTATTGGTCCGCAAGAAGGTTTTGTAGAGGATATTGATACAAACATTAATTTAGTTCGAAAACGTCTTCCTGTTTTGGATTTACAAACAAAAGAAATGATTATCGGCGAGTTTTCCAAAACAAAAGTTGTCATGATGTATTTAGACAACCTTGCTGAAAAAGATAATGTAGATTTTCTAGAAGAATCATTACGCGCTCTTGAGTATGATCAAATTAATGATAGTGCTTATATACAAGAATTGATGGGTGAAAAATCGATCTTCCCTCTCTATATTAATACAGAACGCACTGATAGAGTTACAAAAGCACTAATTGATGGAAAAATCGCTATTTTCGTTGATGGTTCTCCAAGTGTTTTACTAACACCTGTATCCTATTTCGATTTTTTCATTTCACCAGAAGACTATAACGTCTCCTGGATGTACGCTACATTTTCAAGGATTTTAAGATTAATTGCCGTTCTATTTTCAATTTGCGCTACACCATTATACGTTGCAGTTTTAAATTATCATTATGAACTTATTCCAAGTGATTTACTTGAAACTTTGATTTTATCAAGGGCACAAGTACCATTCCCACCTTTAATTGAAGCGCTCTTTTTAGAACTTGCAATTGATTTATTAAGAGAAGCCGGCGCAAGGTTACCAATGAAAGTTGGTCAAACGCTCGGTATTGTAGGCGGTATCGTAATCGGGCAAGCATCTGTACAAGCTGGTTTAACGAGCAATATTTTATTAATTATCGTTGCCTTATCAGCACTTGCTTCCTTTATTACACCTATTTATAAAATGGGTAACGCTGTTCGATTACTACGCTTTCCTTTTCTTATGTTTGCAGAAATAGGCGGATTGTTCGGGATTTCTCTTGGATTTATCTTCTTATTTACTCATCTATTCAGGCTTACTTCTTTACGCAAGCCATACGCTTTGTTTTATCCAACAAGACAACAATCTGTTAAAGATTCTTGGATTCGTTTTCCTTTAACAATGATTGATACAAGAGATGTACAAGCAAGACCACAACATGTAAAAAAAGCAGCGAAAGGAATTTCAACAAAACATAGATCAGACTTTGATGATTAAGAAATGAGGTGCATTCGATGAGTAAAGTTCAAGAAAAATATCAAATATCTCCTGTCTTTGTTTTCTTCTTAATTCACGGTGCACAGTTCGGTGCTGGAGTTCTCGGATTCGCTCGAATTATCGCAAAAGCCGCTGGATACGACGGCTGGATGGGAGTTATAATCACGGGAATTTTCATCCATATTATTATATGGATGATGTATGTCTTATTAAAAGAAACAAATGGGAATTTAGTTGATTTACATCGGCAAACATTTGGAAAATGGCTAGGAAATAGCATTAGCATCATCTTTATGGCTTATTTTTTAATCGTTAGTATTTCAGTCATCCGAACATATGTTGAAATTATTCAAGTATGGATGTTTCCTACCGCTTCCACCTTTATGTTAACACTCTTTTTATGCTTAGTTAGCTATTACATTATCTCTTCTGGATTTCGTGTAATTACCGGTATTTGCGTCATCTCTGTTGGTGGTACATTAGGATATTTATTTCTAAGCTTATTCGTTTTGAAATATTCACATTGGGATAATTTACTACCTATATTCACACATTCTTTTTCAGACATTTTAAAATCCGCTCAACTGTCAATCTACAGTATGACCGGTTTTGAGATTTACCTCATGGTGTATCCATTTGTGAAAAAGCCTATGCAATCTCATAAATACGCTCAGCTTGGAGCACTATTTTCAAATCTTCTATATCTATTTAGTACCCTTTTAGCCTTTGCATTTTTTAGTGAGAAGCAATTGTTAAAAACAATATGGGCACAACTTTCTATGACCCAAGTCATTCAATTACCATTTATAGAAAGACTCGAATATATTGCAATTTCAGGCTATGCACTCGTTATTATTTCAAGTTTTATCCTCCCTTTATGGGCGTCAATGAGAGGAACTCATGAAATATTCCGTGTAAAACAAAGGGGTGTTTTAATTGCTTTTATCTTTATCACTCTCATTGTTTCGCAACTTTTAACAAACAGACACGATATTAATAACTTTATTAGTAATGTATCAAAAGTTAGTTTTTGGCTCATTTATGTATACATCCCAATCCTATTTATTATTGTGTGGGTGAAAAGAAAATGGAAAAAATCAAAAGCACAAGCAAATTAATACTTATTTCTTGTATAACATTCTTCAGTCTAATTGGATGTTTACAAAAAAATATTATCGATGATGTACAACTTATTCAAGGAAGCGTTTTTGATGTCGCAAAAGATAATAAAGTAAAAGTGACATTCGTTTGTCCCATTCAAAAAAAAGGAAATAAAGTTCAAGTTTTTGAAGGCAGTGCAAATGCGGTAAAACAAGTAAAAGCAGACACATCTTTAGAGTCTTCTCAACCTTTTGCTAGTGGACAAATGCGTGTCGCTCTATATACGATAAGACTTGCCAAAACAGGAATGTCTACTTCATTCGATACATTACTCCGAGATGTGAATATAGGGAACGCTTTATATGCTGCTTTATTAGATGGGAATGGTACTGAACTTTTAAAAGGCAAATATTCGACTTCATACAACGTTGCAATTTATATAAAAAAATTGCTAGAACATAACATGGAGACCGGACCTTTACCAGCGGATAATCTACATATAGGAGCATTTCGCTATTATCAAGAAGGAAAAGACTACTATATTCCCATTCTAAAGAAGCATGGTGATAAAATAAAAATTACCGGAATTGGCCTTTTTAAAAAGGATAAATATATCGGTAAAATTGCGGAAAAAGATATGTTCATATTTAAAGGACTATTAGAGAAACATAAATTAGATTCACATGAATTTAAAACAGATTCTGCGTACGTAATGATTAATAATATTCGTTCTGTTCCAACTTACGATATAAAAATTAAAAACGGAAAGCCTTCTTTTTTCATTCACGTTCGTCTTGACGCACGTATTCAAGAACTATCAAAACAAATTAACTTAGAAAATAACAAGAACACAAAAAACATTGAAAAAGATGTCCAAAAACAATTAGATAAACAAGCTGCTAAGTTAATTAAGCAATTTAAATCTTTAGGCGTCGATCCTCTCGGACTAGGTGCAAAGTATAAACAACATTATCGCCCATTCAAATTAGAAGAATGGAGACAAATGTATAAAGATGTTCCGGTTCATATAAAATACACCGTAAATATTACAAATTCTGGTGTCATTGAATGAGAAATGATTGAACTCCTCTCTCCAGCATGATACAACGGAGAGAGGAGTTTTTTATTATCAAATAGAGAGAGAAGATATTTATGGGGGAGCTTATGTCTAAAAAATTAGTAAAGCCTATTTTAAATGGTATTTTATTTCTCGGCGTCTTTTTATTTGCTCATACATACTTAAAAAATGTTTCCTTCACACGTTACTTGCTTGTCGTTATACCAATGTTACTCGTCGGTATTTTTGGCATCGATCTTATTTCATCGCTTTTAATAAAAAAAGAAGAATAACGAGCGAACATCTTATTTCGATAAGATGTTCTTTTCATTTCATAATCACCTTATGTTACAATAAACTTCGGCATAACGTAAGAAAGGATGAAACAACATGACAAACGAAAAAGGTTTAGATAAAGGATACGAACTTGTTGCGAAAATGCATGAAGTATTCGGACATCCTGTGACAAATACTCCAACAAAATTAACAGAAGAGCGTGCAAAAATCCGTGCAAGTTTTATGCAGGAAGAACTAGAAGAATTTCTAGAGGCAACGACTGTTGAAGATCAATACGATGCACTGATTGACCTTATTTACTTTGCATTCGGAACGTTTGCAGAAATGGGCGTACGTCCAGATAAAGGATTCGAAATTGTAAACAACGCCAACATGGCAAAACTATTCCCTGATGGGAAGCCTCGATTCCGTGAAGGCGACGGTAAGATTCTAAAGCCAGAAGGCTGGCAAGCACCGGAACCACAACTTCGTGCTGAAATTGAACGTCAGCGTCAAGAAGCTGAAAAAAACTGCTAGGATTTCCTAGCAGTTTTTTATTATGGCTTTTTTTCTGCCAATCATTAATGACCCACGTGCCCTGCGTGTCCTGCTGCTCCACTAATACTAGCTGCTCCTGCTGCTGCCCCTGCTCCTCCTGCTCCAATTCCACCTGTCCAAGGAGAAGATTGTTGCTGTTGTTGATATTGCTGATATTGTTGATGATGTTGGTGCTGTTGACCTTGGTGTCCATGATGTTGGCCTTGGTGCCCATGATGACCGTGTTGGCCTTGGTGCCCATGATGACCTTGATGACCTTGGTGATGGTGGTGACCTTGGTGTCCATGATGTTGGCCTTGGTGGTGATGTCCATGGTGACCATGTTGGCCTTGGTGAGTTTGATAAAGAACAGCTTGCGGATGAATGTGGTGGTGACCTTGATGATGTACTTGTTGTTGGTGATGACCATGATGGCCTTGGTGACCTTGATGGTGATGATGACCATGATGGCCTTGGTGACCTTGATGGTGATGATGACCGTGGTGGCCTTGTTGGCCTTGATGGTGATGATGACCATGATGGCCTTGGTGGCCTTGGTGGTGGTGATGTACATGATGACCGTGGTGGCCTTGGTGATGGTGATGTACATGATGATCGTGAACACCCTGTGGATAACCACCTACTCCTCCTGCCACTACACCTACTCCCGGTACAGGGAATCCTGTCTGCACTCCTCCAACGAAAGAAGGAAATGTAGTTGGTCCCCCTACTGGAATTCCTGTCTGTACGCCAGCTACTGATGTTGGAAATCCTCCTGTTACTGTAGGCATTCCAGCCCCTGATGTCGAAAATCCTCCCATTAATGTAGGCATTCCAGTTTGCATGCCAGCTACCGATGTTGGAAATCCTCCTGCTGCTCCACCCATCCAGCTCGGAATTCCACCGTATCCTTGTTGTCCTCCTCCCATTAACATCATTTGTTCATAACTATCCGATCCACCCCCGAAGAAACCATGTGGTGCATTATTGTCCATCCCTTTCATTCCTTTCACCTCTTCTGCTCAATTTTACCTACCTTTTTTATCATATTTCCTAGTGAAGAATAGGTGTTTGTCTTTATAAGAATTCCTCAACAAACAAATTAAAGGAAAAGATGCAAAACGCCTTTAAAGTAAACTTCTTTATAAATTAAAAACTTATATAAAAGTGATCCAAAGATTATTTTTTACACAAAAAAGCTCAGAGTATAAATACTCTGAGCTTTCATTTAGAATAAATTAGTTTGCAACAACGTTAACAAGTTTTCCAGGAACAACAATTACTTTACGAACTGTTTTCCCTTCAATTTGGTCTTGAATTGCTTCAAGTGCAAGTTGTTCCATTTCTTCTTTTGATGCGTCTTTACTCATTGTTAGTTTTGCGCGAACTTTACCCATAACTTGAACAACGATTTCAACTTCATCTTCTACAAGTTTAGACTCATCAAATGTTGGCCAGCTTGCATATGTGATTGTTTCATTGTATCCAAGTTTGCTCCATAGCTCTTCCCCGATATGAGGTGCAACTGGTGCAATCATTTTTACGAAACCTTCTACATATTCTCTTGGAAGTGTTTCAGCTTTGTATGCATCGTTGATGAATACCATCATTTGAGAAATCGCTGTGTTGAAGCGAAGCTCTGCATAGTCTTCTGTTACTTTCTTCACTGTTTGATGGTAAGCTTTTTCAAGCTCTTTATTTGGTGCGTCAGTAATTTTCTCACTTAATTCACCGTTATCTTGAACGAATAGACGCCATACGCGGTCTAGGAAACGACGAGCTCCGTCAAGACCATTTTCAGACCAAGCAATTGAAGCATCTAATGGTCCCATGAACATTTCGTATAGACGAAGTGTATCTGCACCGTGGCTTGCTACGATATCATCAGGGTTTACAACGTTACCTTTTGATTTACTCATTTTCTCGTTGTTTTCACCTAGAATCATACCTTGGTTGAATAATTGTTGGAACGGTTCTTTCGTTGGAACTACACCGATATCGTATAATACTTTATGCCAGAAACGAGCATATAGTAAGTGAAGTACAGCGTGCTCTGCACCACCGATATAAATATCAACTGGAAGCCATTGTTTTACTTTTTCAGAATCTACAAGTGCTTCGCTATTGTTTGGATCGATGTAACGTAGGTAATACCAACAGCTACCAGCCCATTGCGGCATTGTATTTGTTTCACGACGACCTTTTTTACCAGTCTCAGGATCAACAACATTTACCCACTCGTCAATGTTAGCAAGTGGTGATTCACCTGTACCTGAAGGACGGATGTTTTCTGTTTTCGGAAGAACTAATGGTAATTCCTCTTCTTTCACAGCTGTCATTGTACCATCTTCCCAGTGAATTACTGGAATTGGCTCACCCCAGTAACGTTGACGGCTGAATAACCAGTCACGTAGACGGTACGTTACTTTTTGATTTCCTGCGCTCGTTACTTCAAGCCATTCAATCATTTTTGCGATTGCTTCTTCTTTATTTAATCCATCAAGGAATGCTGAGTTTACGTGTGCACCATCACCTGTGTACACTTCTTTCGTAATATCTCCGCCTTTTACAACTTCCTTCATTGGAAGATTAAATACTGATGCGAATTCATAATCACGCTCATCGTGAGCTGGAACTGCCATTACAGCACCTGTTCCGTAAGTTGCAAGAACATAGTCAGCAATCCAGATTGGTAATTTCTCACCGTTTACTGGGTTAACTGCGTAAGCACCAGTGAATACACCAGTTTTTTCTTTCGCAAGTTCTGTACGCTCTAGGTCACTCTTCATTTTTACAGCGTTAATGTAAGCTTCTACCGCTTCTTTTTGTTCTGCTGTTGTAATTTCTGCAACAAGTGCATGTTCCGGAGCAAGTACACAATATGTTGCACCAAATAGTGTATCAGGACGCGTTGTGAAAACTGTGAACTTCTCATCTGTACCGTCGATGTTGAAGTGTACTTCTGCACCTTCAGAACGACCGATCCAGTTACGTTGCATATCTTTTAAACTTTCAGGCCAATCAAGCTCATCTAGATCTTCTAATAGACGATCTCCGTAAGCTGTAATTTTTAACATCCACTGTCTCATCGGACGACGCTCAACTGGATGTCCACCACGCTCACTCTTACCGTCAATGATTTCTTCGTTTGCAAGTACTGTACCAAGTGCTGGACACCAGTTTACAGGTACTTCATCAACGTAAGCTAAGCCTTTTTCAAATAGTTTTAAGAAGATCCATTGTGTCCACTTATAGTAGTTTGGATCTGTTGTATTTACTTCACGGTCCCAATCATAAGAGAAACCTAATGATTTAATTTGGTTACGGAACGTATTAATATTATGCTCTGTAAATTCAGCTGGGCTGTTTCCAGTGTCAAGTGCATATTGCTCTGCTGGAAGACCAAATGCATCCCATCCCATTGGATGAAGAACGTTATACCCTTGCATACGCTTCATACGAGATAAAATATCTGTCGCTGTATAACCTTCTGGATGTCCTACGTGTAGGCCTGCACCTGATGGATATGGGAACATATCTAGTGCATAAAATTTTGGTTTTTCTGTCTCATCTGGCGTACGGAATGTTTTATTCTCTTCCCAGTACCCTTGCCACTTCTTCTCAATATCTTGATGATTAAAGCTCATGAGATACCCTCCTTGAAATTCTATTTATTTTCACCGCCCAAAATACAAAAAACCTCTCATCCCTAGAAAGGGACGAGAGGTTATAGATTCCCGCGGTACCACCCTAAATTAATGTAAAAATATACATTCGCTTAGATCCGTAACGTGGATTAACGGCAATTGCTACTATTAGTTTCACAACTGCAACTCAAAGGCGAGTTCATAACGAAACGTGGATTGACTTGCACCGACCGTCAACTCTCTAAACCAGCTTCTATTACTACTACTCCTTCTCACTGTTATTACACATATAAGTTAAGTGAACTATCCTTCACCTAGTATCTCTTAAGAGCTTACTTAAAGCGAGGACTTCTCGGTTAATCGTTACTCTTAATAACTAACGAATTCATCTTAAGACAGCCGAGCTATCTCCCTTGTTCTAAAGGTTGTTTTATTTAAATATATTCTAAAACATGTGAACATGTTCCGTCAAACTAAACTGCAATTTTTTCTTCAACTGTTTCTTCTACTTTTACTCGTTTATCATAAATACTCGTTGCTATAAGCGCTACTACAAGCATTACCATGATTGCTATAAACAATACTTCCATATTGTATAAATCCACAATTGCTCCGCCAACGACCGGCCCGAACATTTTCCCTACAGTCGCCGCACTATTTACGACCCCTTGATAAAACCCTAATTTATCTTTTGGTGCAAGTATATTTGCAATCGTTGGAACCGCAGGCCATACAAATAACTCACCAATTGTTAATGTTACCATCGCAATGAGGAACATCGTAAATTGCTGCGCTTGACTTAACACAATGAATGACGCCGCAAAAATGAAAATTCCAATCATAATTTGTTGCTTTAAAGAACGCTTCATCCAGCGAATTAACATACTAACTAACGGCTGCGCACAAACGATCATCGCTCCGTTTATCGTCCATAATAAACTATAGTGGCGAAGGCTAATATTCAATTCTTGCATATGTGTTGCAATCGCTCCTTGCCACTGTACGTATGTAACCCAGCATAAAGCATATGCTACACATACGATAAGAAGTGCTTTGAATCCAGGTGTAAGTGACCAACCTTTTTTCGTCTCGACTTCTTTTTGCACTCCTGGCTCTTTCTTGTCTTCCATACCACGGAATCCAATAAAAGCAATTAAGAAGAAAACAAAGTATAAAATAAAGTTCGCTAAGAAAATATAATCAAAACGATATGAAGCAACTAAACCACCGCACGCTGTTCCAATCGCAATACCAACGTTTTGTCCAACGTACATCGCATTAAACGCTCGTCTTCCGCCCTCTGGCCAAACCGTACCAACCATCGCGTACATCGATGGGAAGACCATCCCAGAACCGAAGCCGATTAACGCTAGCCACACAACATATAACGGCCAACCGTGGAAGAACACAAGACCTAAAATCGATACAAGTGTAATGACAATCCCTACTAAAATTGATTTATAACCGCCCCATTTATCAAATAAAACACCGCCGAGCAAGTTTCCGATTACACCAGTAAGCGAGTTGATCATTAATACCATTCCAGCCACAGATAAAGATTTGCCTAGGTGATCATGCAAATAAATTGTATTAAAAGGCCATAAAAAAGAAGCACCCGTGACATTAATAATCATCCCAGCTACTAATAGCCATACTTTCCTTGGCATAGTTTCCCCTCCTATTCTATTTTTTTCGTTCATATATATAACAGTAAAATTGTAGTCGTTTTTAAATAGGAAGGCAACTGATTAATAGTTGATGAAATTCAGATAATGGTTTATCGGTAAATGAAATTATATTTATCCCTGCTTGAAAATATATCAGCGATTTTGGAAATATATCGACCGCAACTCAAAATATATCAGCGATTTTTCAATTATATCGACTTACCGACAAAAAACGACGACAGTAACAATATATAAAAGGGTAGACTGCATGAAATTTTCATGCAGTCTACCCTTATTTGTACTATCCAACTTCTTTTTCTCGCTTCGCACTTTCTTTAGCGCTCCATTTAAATATTTTATCTAGTAAGGAATATATTCTCCCAGATTCTTTCGTTAACAAAGGTCCTAACGATGCTAATATTAAAACATACAAAGCTGAGAATGGTTTAATCGTTGCCATTAAGCCGCCCGCAATTCCAATATTCGCGACGATAATGGAAAATTCTCCGCGTGATACAAGTGTTAAACCGATATTCGTAGAAGCCTTATGCGATAACCCAGCTTTACGCCCCGCAACCATTCCAGCAGTAAAATTACCGATAAGAGTAATGAAAACTGCTCCTAATGCCAACCACACTGCTCCGCCAAGTGAAAATGGGTCTATACTTAAACCGAAGCTGAAAAAGAATATAGCTCCAAAGAAATCACGAAACGGAACGACAAGCTGTTCAATTCGATCACTATGCTCTGTTTCAGAAAAAACGAGTCCTAGTAATAATGCTCCAATTGCCTCTGCAACATGAATCGTTTCTGAAAATCCTGCTACAAAGAATAAAATAGCGAATATTACGATAATAAAAATTTCATTGGACGAAATATCTAACATTTTATTTAAGAATCGTGTAGCTTTTCTAGCAACTACAAAGAATAGTAGCATATACCCTACTGCGATTAAAATAGATGTAAGAGCACCTACAAATGACGTTGCCCCTCCGAGTACTAATCCTGAAACGACTGATAAATATACCGCTAAAAAGATATCATCAAACATAATGATTCCTAAAATTAGCTCCGTCTCTTTATTACCAGATCTTCTTAAATCAACAATTACTTTCGCAACAATTGCACTCGATGAAATTGTTATGATCCCAGCAATAATTAATGTTTCTAATAAGGGGAAACCCATTATATATCCGTAAAGTAAACCTAATATAAAATTAAGCGATATATGAACAGTTCCCCCAAAAGCAATTGATTTTCCTGATTTAATTAATTTTTTAATTGAGAATTCTAAGCCTAAATAGAATAAGAGGAATATAACGCCAACACGGCCGAGGAAGGAAATAACTTCTCCACTTTCAATAAATCTTAAATCGATAAGCCCTAAATCTGGGGCATGTGGTCCCACTAGCATACCGAGTATAATGAGAAACGGAATAATCGAGAACTTTAACTTTGCAGCGAGAATAGCTGCAAAAGCGACTAATACTAACGCAGTTCCAACTTCAAAGATTAAAGTATCCATCGATTATGAATCCCCTCCTACTGAAAGCAACTCATTAATAATTCTTTTTACTTCATGTCTTTCGCCTGATAATACGAGCATATCGCCAGCTTCAATGATAGAATCTGGGCCTGGATTAAAGAACTTCTTCATATTCTTTTTCAAAATGGCAATAATCGTTACGTTATATGTGTTTCGAACATGTAAACTACCAATTGTTTTTTGTACAACTGGTGCATTATTTTCCACCTTAAACCACTCAATTGATAATCCCTCAAAAGCCATTTCAATCGTATCTAAAGCTTGTGGCCTATATACCATTCCGCCCAATATAGCTGCAATTTGTCTCGCTTCAGAATCACGAAGAGAGACACTTGAAATACTCTCTTCATGATCAGCATCAAAATGGTACATTTCTCTTCGGCCATCATCATGAATAACGATAACCATCTTTTCATTACCTTTTGTAATCACTTCAAACTTACATCCAATACCCGGCAGTTCACTCTCTCTAATATTCATATTTTCCGCCTCCTAATTTTTTAGTTACGGCTTTTATAAATCGACATCAATCTCCGTTTTAAAGGTCTCATCCTTTGAGATACCTAAATACTTTAGTGTCTCTGATGGAGTCGCGTGATGAAAATGTTTTTGCAATAGCGCAATCGCTATCCCTCTTTTGTACGCATGAAATCCGAACGTTTTTCGCATTGAATTCGTTCCGATTTTACCAACAACTCCAACTGCTTCTGCAGCATTATGAATTACACGATACGCTTGTTGGCGCGTAATTGAATTTGGCGTTTTATTAGATTGAAATACGTAATTTTCTCTTTTAACGCCAATAGATTGTACGTAATCTAAAAGCGCTTCTTTTACTTTTGTATTTAAATAAATATCTTGTTTAAATTTTTCATCTTTCACAGGAAGAGCATAAAACTCTTTAACAGTCCCGTCTTCATTTAATACATCTTCAAATTTCATGCTAAGTAGTTCTGTAATTTTTAATCCTGTGTTAATTCCAATAACAAATAAAAGATAATCTCGCTGGGAGTGCTCTTTTAAATATTTTTTCATAGCCTCAATTTGGCTTATATCTTTTAATGCCTCTACAACTTCCATACATGTATTCTCCTCATCTTATGAACGGTAATTTTCTCATTATGTTGTCCATTTTACCTTATCATGCTATGAGATTTCCATGTGTTATCCATTATTTTCACAATATACTTTTGTGACCCAAGCAATTTTCAATTTGGAAATTTACGATTGTACAAATACGTTGTGGTTAGAAAAGAAATGGGGGTAAAAGTTCAGCTTTTTTCTACAGATTGGATTCCTCCTTTCCTTACCCAGCTGCTCCTACTTTTATATTACGTTACTTATTTACATTATATTATATATTTCAGTAACATTAAAGTGGTTTTTCTGAAAATAATAAAAACCGAGCGTTTTTGCTCGGTTTTTATTATTAATCTTCTTTCGGAAGAACAATTCCTTTATACAATTGAACTGTAATGAAGTAATACATCGCATAAATAACTACGAAAATTACGATTGGTACCCAAATACGGAAGTACGGATCGATTAAAATAAATCCGAAAATATTCATACCAACTAATACGTGAGCGATACCCACAATTGCTGGGAATAAGAATACTAAGAATAACTCTTTATAAATCGATTTCGTTAATAACTCACGGCGCACACCGATTTTACGAAGCATTTGATAACGCGTAATATCTTTTGATGCACCAGAAAGAATTTTAAACATAAGACAGCTTGCCATCATTGCTAAGAACGCAATTCCAAGGAAGAATCCCATAAATACTGTTCCACTCGCAATGCCATAGAACCCACTATAAGCTTGATATTTACTATCCATTTGTTCAGCTTTTACATTTTTATATTTATCTAGCTGCAACTCGTCAAGTTTTTTCCATTCTTTTTTATATGTTAAAAAATCATCTGTTTTTCCGATAAATGCTATACCTTCTTTACCATTCATCCCATCATACATTTTTTGATCTACAATTTTAATTGCATGATCATTGTATAAATAATATGGATGGATTGTACTAAAAGCATCTATCCATTCCACTGAAAGTTCTTTAGCGTTCGCATCTTTTTCATTCATTTCTCTAGAAACTGCGCCTACTGGTAATTCCTGTGAAGCCTTCTTAGTATTTACTAAATCCTTCATCGACTTCATCTTTGCCATATCTTTTACTAAAGGACGATTTTTCTCTAAATCTTCTTTTAAATAGTAAACGTATTTATCATCAACTTTATAACGATATTCGCTTTTCTCTTTAAATGTAATACCATCTAAAATTTTCTTTTCTTCAGCTGTTGGATTATGAACTACTGAATCATATATTACTAAACCATCTACCATTTTGATAACGTTATTTTTAAATGCCATGCCACCTGAAATTGCACCAGCTCCAAGTGCAACTAACATTGCCACTGTTGCAAGTACTTTCGTTAAACTATTAATTCGGAAGTTTAATTGTGCAAATGTAAAAGCATTAAGTCCTTTTTCACTACGCTTTTTATTACTTTTTAACTTTTTAATAATGACTGGAAGAAGTGAGCCAAATAGCATGTAAGTACCAGCTGTCGTTGTAATTAATGCAATAAGGATTCCCATCTCTTTTAGTTTTTCCATATAGATCATAGATGCATAACCTATACCTAATAAAATAACAGCAAGGAATGCCACTACAACTGTCTTTTTACCTTTTACTGCAACACGCTCTGTTTGTGCATCTGCATGTACTAGTTGCAATACAGAAATACGTGACAATTTAATACTGTTCATAATTGCTGATAATACAAATAGTGCAAAGAAGAAGATGCAAGTAACAGTCATAGATGGTAGATAAAATGCTTTATACCCTTCACCAGCAAATTCAAGCTGTTTCATTAATAACTGTCCAATACCTTCTGCAAGTCCTACTCCAACTGCAATCCCGATTGCAAGAGACGCAGCACCTAATACGATTGTTTCAATAAACATAAGTAATGTAACTTTATGTTTTTTCGCACCTAACATCATATACATACCGAACTCTTTTTGACGAAGAGATAATAAGAAAGAGTTTGCATATAAAATGTAGAAGAACGTTATAATTGCTAATAAAAATGATCCTGCTTGGAATACGAATCCAATAGATTTAATCACTGAATTAGATTCTAAAAATGCTTTATTCAGTGCTAACGTTTGGAACATGTAAAAAATTGAAATCGACATGACAAGACCAACAAGTAAGACGATATAATCTTTCAGCTTACTTTTCAGCCCCGACATGGAAAGTTTAAATAACATACTGGAACCTCCTTTCTTACGCCTTTTGTGTACCTAAATCTGCAAGTACATCTAAAATTTCTTTGTAGAACTCTTCACGCATACCACCGCGATGAATTTCTTTATATAGCTCACCATCTTGAATGAATAAAATACGCTGACAGTAACTTGCACTATATGGATCATGCGTAACCATCATAATCGATACGCCTTGATCTTTATTTAAGTTTGTCATCGCATCAAGTAAACTCGTTGCATTTTTAGAATCAAGCGCTCCTGTTGGCTCGTCCCCTAAAATAATTGCCGGCTCATGCACAAGTGCACGCGCTGCTGCTGAACGTTGTTTCTGTCCACCAGATACTTCAGATGGATACTTTTGAAGTATTTCTGTAATCCCTAACATATCCGCTACTTTTTCTACTTTCGGTCCAATATTACGTGACGCGACACCTTGAAGAGATAATGGAAGTGCGATGTTTTCATAAATAGATAAGTTCTCTAATAAGTTAAAGTCTTGGAAAATGAATCCTAATTTTTGTGAACGGAAATCAGAAAGTTCACCTTGCTTCATTTTCGTAATATCCGTACCCGCAATTTCAACAACGCCGCCCGTTGCTTTATCAAGTGTTGAAATTACGTTTAATAATGTCGTTTTACCAGAACCAGATGGTCCCATAATCCCAACAAACTCACCCTCTTGAATTGAGAATGAAACACCTTTTAACGCATGTGATTGGTTCTCACCTTTTTTACCGTACACTTTTTGGACGTTTTTCACGTCTACAACTGGTTTCGTCATATATATCCTCCTACGCTTGTTTTTCCATTACCTATTTTGCGCTTTTTAGAGGCGAACTGCTATTTGTTAACATTACATTTACCTTACACTTTTGTAATATAAAAAAGGTGTGCTTGTAAGTTTGGCTTTTACTACTTTAAATATTAGTGACATATTGAATCGGTAAATGAAATTATATCGGCGATTTTTCAAATATATCGGCGCAACTACAAAAGCTGAAAATAAAAAATGGGCTGCTCCACAAAAGGAACAGCCCACTTCTCTCTTTATTTCTTTAAAGGTGTTACCGTCCAGTACGTAATAACACGCCAAATCCATTCTAATGGACCCATTTTAAAGATTTTCATCCAAATTACGCTACATACAATTTGAATTGCGTAAATTGCAATACATACATATAACGTCTGCATATAAGTTAAATTTCCTGCAAAGTTAAATACACTTCCTGCGATTAAAATCATTGCAGTTTGTCCGATATAATTTGTTAAAGCCATACGACCGTAGTATTTCAATGGTGCTAATAATGTTTGAACTGGTTTTAACTGAAGTAATAAAATTAATGCTCCTACATAGAAAGCTGAAATAATTGGTCCAACTGTAATGCCAATTTTTAAGAATTGACCTGCAGCGTCCACTGTTCCATCCTCATTCATGAGCATCATATTTACAAATGGTTCGGCAGGAACGTGTCCATATTGATACCATAACGCGACAACACTTAAAACAAACATAATTCCTGTAAAAATAGCGACTTGTTTAATTTTTGCTGAAAGATTTTCAAATACTTTATACTGCCCCGCAGCAAGACCTAATAAAATTAACCCTAATGGTAATAATTCCTTAGCTGCCATAATACTAAAAGCTATCGTAAGAATAAGACCAATTACTACATTCACTTCTTTTTTCGCTTTATAAAACGGTAAAACGATTAACCCACAAATTGCGTATAACGCTAGTGCTTCTCCAGGCTGAAACATTTGATGAATTAAACCAAAAATAAATAATGCTACTAAGCGACGTAAAAATAAAACATAGCCATTTTTCCCTTTCGCAATCGCTCTTGAAATAAAGATATAGAATCCCACTCCAAATAAGAATGAGAAGATTGAGAAGAAACGACCTTCTACAAATAAGTATAAAAATCTTTGATAGCTAGCATCCACTGTATTAGGATCTGGAATTTTAATGTTCAGTAATGCGAGAATATTTACTAAAATAATTCCCAGTAGTGCAAAGCCACGAATGTAATCTAACTCATCAATTCGCTTGTTTGTAATATTGTTCCCCATAAAGCAACTCCTTGTATAAAATTTAATCCTTCCTTACTCTACTGGAGAAAGCTGCTCACAACTATCGACAAACCTTACATAAATCTTACATTATTGTCATATAGCAAAATAAAACCAGGTCATATTTCGACCTGGTTTACTCTGATTGTTTTGATTTTTGAGGTTGTCCTTTTTTACTATTACGCTGTTTTACTTGAACAATCGGATCAAGTTCATTCGAAAACTCAGCGTTATGTCCATTTTGTGTTTTTTGCTCTGGGTTATTTTGATCTGAACGTTTCGCCATTACATTCACTCCTTATTAGTGCGGTGTAATAATCATTTGATGTTGCAATTGGCGAATTGCCATACGTGCTCTATTTAATTGCTCACGTTGCTCATCATTCGCATGTTGTTGCATCGTTTGTAAATCGTTATATGCTTGTTCTAATTGCAACTGCGCATCCGAATACTCCATCGTATTATAATGCTCTTGTCTCATACCTTGATCTAATTGTTCTTTCGCATATTCCACCGCTTGTTCCGCTTGTGTAATATACGATTCAAGTGATTGACGCTCTGCCATAATTGTCCCTCCTTGCTTCAATTCCCCTTTAGTGTGTCCCTTCCTTATGAACCTTATGAGTATGTTATAATGGATTTTGTGTTATTTTGACTCGGCTTAGGAGGGAAAGTAATGAAGGTTCAAAACCCTTTTCCATATACAAACGACAATAAACGTTATCATACATGGAATTATCATTTACGAAATGAATTTGGTGAAAAAATCTTTAAAGTTTCATTAGATGCTGGCTTTGATTGCCCGAACCGTGACGGTACAGTTGCTTATGGCGGTTGTACATTTTGCAGTGCTGCTGGATCTGGTGACTTCGCTGGCGATCGCCGCGACGATGTTATAACGCAATATCATGAAATGAAAGAAAAAATGCGCTCAAAGTGGAAAGACGGAAAATGTATCGCTTATTTCCAGGCGTACACAAATACACATGCACCACTTGAAGTGTTAAAAGAAAAATTCGAACCGCTTCTAGCAGAAAAAGACGTTGTCGGTCTTTCTATTGCGACTCGTCCAGATTGTTTACCGGACGATGTTGTTGAATATTTAGCGGACTTAAATAAACGCACTTACCTTTGGGTTGAACTCGGACTACAGACTGTTCATGAACGTACTGCAAATCTTATTAATCGCGCTCACGATTATCCGTCTTATGTGGAAGGTGTAAATAAATTACGTAAGCACGGCATTCGAGTTTGTTCTCATATTATTAACGGCCTTCCACTTGAAGATTACGACATGATGATGGAAACAGCTCGTGAAGTAGCGAAGCTTGACGTACAAGGAATTAAAATCCACTTACTTCACTTATTAAAAGGAACGCCAATGGTGAAGCAATATGAAAAAGGACAACTCGAGTTCCTTTCTCTTGAGGATTACGTAAGCCTCGTTGTTGACCAACTTGAAATTATTCCAGAAGACGTAATTGTGCACCGCATCACAGGTGACGGTCCGCCTGATTTAATGATCGGTCCAATGTGGAGCTTAAATAAATGGGAAGTATTAAATTCCATCGATGCAGAATTTGTACGCCGCGGAAGCTGGCAAGGAAAATATGCAAATGAGGAGAAACAAAAATGAAATTAGAACGTGTATTACCGTTTGCTCGCTCGCTTCTGCAAACGGCAGTAAAAGAAGGCGATTACGCTGTAGATGCAACTTTAGGAAACGGCCATGACACTTGCTTCCTAGCTGAAATCGTTGGAGATAACGGAAAAGTATTTGGATTTGATATTCAAAAAGAGGCGATTGAAAGCTCAACAACTCGTCTAAAAGAAAAAAAACTTTTCGAACGTACTGTTTTAGTTCACGATAGTCACGATACACTTCTATCCGTATTACCGGAAGACGCACAAGGAAAAATAACAGGTGCAATTTTCAACTTAGGTTACCTTCCTGGCGGAGACAAACATATCGTCACAAAACCGAACTCAACAATCTCGGCGATCGAGCAATTATTAGAAGTAATGGCGCCTGAAGGTATCATCGTCCTTGTCATTTACCACGGACATCCAGAAGGACAAGTAGAACGCGACGCTGTACTTAAATTTGCCGAAGAATTAGACCAAAAACAAGCACACGTACTGCAATACGGCTTCATTAACCAACAAAACAACCCGCCATTTATTGTGGCGATTGAGAAACGATAATATATCAACGATTTTTCAATTATATCTATCGTAACTCGGGATATATCAACGATTTTTTCGATATATCTATCATAACTTACAATATATCAACGATTTCTCGGATATATCGATTGTTCGACAAAACATAACAAAAAAAGACGTGCATTCACTGCACGTCTTTTTTTATTCTCCTATATAATGGATATATACATTCTTAAAGGAGACGAAACAATGATCGGAATACTAGCAGGAATGGGTCCAAAATCAACTGGACCATTCGTCGATACAGTTGTAGCAAGGTGCCAAACAATATACGGAGCAAAGTATGATATGGACTTTCCTCATATGATGATTTACTCGTGCCCAACACCGTTTTACATGGATCGCCCTATTGATCACGAAGCGATGAAAAAAGCAATTATTGACGGAGCACAAAAACTTGAAAGTACTGGCGCAAGCTTTATTGCTATGCCGTGTAATACGGCGCATCTTTATTTTGAAGAATTACAGCGTTCGCTTTCTATCCCGATTTTAAATATAGTCGATGAAACGTTACAAGCAATTCCTGAAAATACAAAAAGAGTCGCTCTTCTCGCAACAGAAGCAACTGTTCAAGCTAGGATTTACCAAGATGGGATTGCAAAGCGTAATATAGAATACATTCATCATGAAAAATGGCAGGAAAGCATTAATCAAATTATTACTTACATTAAATCTGGAGAGATTGAAGAAGCTCGCGAATTGTGGAATGCGCTCGTTTTACAACTGAGAGATGAAGTAGATACTGCAATTATCGCGTGTACCGATTTGAATGTGGTGGCGAATGAGGATTTTGTTGATTCCTCTCAATATCTTGCTGAAGCGGTTGTTGAAATGTATTTATCAAATAAGAAGAAACATTTATAAACGTTGAAAACCCTAAAAACTTTTAACTTTCTTCACAATTCTTTCAAAGTAATCACACTTAATCTCGCTATATTAAATAAGTAGTTATTCATATAGGGAAGGTTAGGGGAACTGAAAGTATGAAACAAAATCGTTCGCTTCATTACATTTTTTGGCGTTGGCATTTTTATGCTGGACTTTTTATTACGCCGCTTCTTATTACTTTGTCACTGAGCGGAATTGGGTATTTATTTCGGGAGGAAGTTGAAGATTTCATCTATAAAGATTTATATTTTGGAAAGAGCGCTCAAACAGAATCTATTTCGATGGCTGATTCTATTTCCTTAACAGAGAAAAAATATCCACATTATAGCGTGGCGAAAATTAGTGAGTTTAATGGGGATTATAATACGAGACTTACAATTGCAAATGAGTATACTGGGCAACAAAAATATGTGTATTTAGACAGTAATAATCAAATTGTTGGGGATCAAAACGCAAGTGAAACGTTTGCCAATATAATGAGGGAATTGCATAGTTCTCTTTTAGTTGGTGGCACTGTCGTCAACTATACTGTAGAACTTGCAGCATGCTGGACAATCTTTTTAATCGTAACCGGATTGTACATGAGTATACGCCAATTCAAAAACACACCCTCATCCAATAAGCGAGAAAAAGCAAAAAGACGTCATTCTATTATCGGTATTATATTTACAATTCCTCTCTTTCTGCTAATCGCATCTGGATTGCCATGGTCAGGATTTATGGGGAACCAAATTTATAAAATTGCATCTTCTAATGAATCACTCGGATATCCAAAATTGTACATGGCACCGCCTGAATCAAAGGTAAAAGAATTGCCGTGGGCAACAAGAAAAGAAGCTCCTCCTGAATCGAATTCAAATGAACCGAAAGCAATTTCTGTCGATGAATTACAAAAAGGAATTGAAATAAAGAAGCCATATGTTATTTCACTACCAGCTGATCCGAAAGGTGTATTCACTGTTTCAAAATCGAGCGGTTCTGGTATTACAGGGATGCATGTTGCACCAAGTGAAGAGATAACAGCTTACTTTGATCAATATAGCGGGGAACTCATTTCAAAAACGGACTACCGTGATTATGGAGTACTTGCACAATGGTTCACTTACGGTATCCCGCTTCATGAAGGACATTTATTCGGATGGCCAAATAAAATATTATGCTTACTAACGACATTATCTCTATTACTTCTTATTTATTACGGAGTAAAAATGTGGTTAGCAAGAAAGCCAAAAGGAAAATTAGCAGCACCTCCAAAGCAAAGAGATAAGAAAAGTATATTCGTTTTCTTTATCATGATGGTAATACTAGGCGCTGTCATGCCTTTATTTGGACTATCTGTTTTAGTTATTTTTGCAATTGAACTTCTCATATATGTATTTTTAAAAATACGATCATAATGAAAAAGCATTTGTACCATCGTGTACAAATGCTTTTTATTTACTGTTCTCTTTTTTTCTACCACTTATTAAAAAAACAATATCTACTATAATAATCAATGCAATGATAATTTGAGTTACATAATCCATCGTTGTAGGACCGCCGGTTTTATTCATCATCATATACATTCCAGTTACAAATGAAATGGAAAGTAGCACAAGTAATGTTACTTCAATATTGTCATATAGCTTTTGAAACAATGGCTTCATTTCCACCACCACCTTTACCATATTATAACAAAGAAAACCACTCTACATGAGTGGTTTTCTTCATCACTGCGCCATTTTCTTTCGGTACATCTTCCCGTTCCAATAGAAGAATCTTGAAGTGAGGCCTCCGTACTTTACAATGCGCCGTGCCATTTTGTGCATATTCTTTTGTGCTGATACTTTTTGATCTGATAAATAAATACCAAGTAATCCTCGGCTTATAAGACGATGAAACTTCGCATGAGGCAAATCACCAATGCTCTTCTCTGCTTCTTCTACAAAGTGTTTCATACGATCTAATATAGCTTGCTCGTTTTCATAATAACTACAGAAATTCAAATCTCCGCCTATGCGGTCTTCTTCTTGATCGATGAAATAATCAAGTAAGATATGAAGTCCTTGTACGTAAGGAAAGTATCCTTGTCTAATTTTCGCAATATCTTCATCATGTAATTCATCATGAAATGCATATGCTACAAGGCAGAAAATTCCAAGCGTAGAACCGGCACATGCTGAAAATTCAAACCAGCTCATCTCAGGTAAGTTTTCTTTATGTGCTTCAAACCATGTTTTCAGGCGCGGTTCTCTCTCTTCTAACTTCACGTGTTTATGAATTTGTAAATCACAATAATAACAAGCAAGTTCATGAAGAACAGGAGCAATTTTGTCATAGTGCTTCGTTTTCTTTAAAACATCTTGGCACGTTTCAACAAGTTCATCTAAATAACCACCATCATCTTGATCATCACGGTAACGATAATAATTACCGCCACCTTCCACTTCAGGTGATAGTGCCATTAACATTGATTCATGTAGCGCGGCAAAATCATTCGGATCAAGTGATGTACTGCGATCACATAAATTATCTAGATAGTCACTGATTGTTTGATACGCTACGATAAAACGAATACATTCCTCTCGGTGTTCATTTGCTAGCAGCGATAAAATGCCACCACCCTCACAATGAAACGTTTTATGCTCAATACTTGCGATTGCCTGACTATGAAGCTCATCATTCGGAATATGGTAGGCACGCTCTTTCCACATCGCTAGCTCATGGTGTACAACCGGAAACACATCACGGTATACTTTCGCCATGAGCGTTATGGGATTACTCGGTACGTTCACTTCTTCCTTCATCTCCTCTATTAAATGTACAAATAATGATTTATTTGTTTGTTTTTACTATATTATTGACATGTATTTCAGTAAATGACTGAATATAATTCAAAATTTCATCACGCTCATACTCATTTAATAACTCGTGATAACAATTCGGCCATTCTTTATATGCCTTATCACCTATTTTAACATTATCAAACCACATGCGGACACGTGTTTTATCTACAAGTTTATCCTCACATGCTTGCATTAGCAAGAGCGGAACGTCTGGAAAATCGTCTATTTTTTTATGAGCAATTTCGATAGACTTAATCAATTCACTATACCAACGTACTGATACTTTGCGCAAGAACAATGAATCATTCTCCATTGCATCTCTCACTTCATGATTCCTTGTTGACATTTCCACCGTAAGATTCGTTGCAAATTGCAATTTTGGAGCCACAACATTTAATATTTTTGAAGCAAATTGAAGCGGAGCAGAGGGTCCAGTCACTACCCCTAAACAAGGCGAACTCAAAATAATACCCTCTACATCTTCTCTCTTCGTTTCTTGCATCATACGAATGACAATAAGACCACCCATACTATGACCGAATAGAAAAATAGGTAATCTATACTTTCTTGCTTCTTTCACCCATAATTTAACTTCTTCTATGTATTCATCAAATGAATCAATATGTCCTCTATTTCTTGAAGTTGTTCCATGTGACGGAAGGTCCCCCATCACGACGTGGTAGCCGATATGATTCCACATTTCCGCAACGGCTTCGTAACGTCCGTGATATTCCATTGCGCCGTGCACAATAACAATGACAGCTTTTGCTTCCTCTGCTTCATAATTCCACATACGGACCTCCTCCATTTCACTCTTTCTCATAATTTGATACACTAAAACTAGTCTCTAGGAAAGGAAGACTTTACATGATATATCCTTACAAAGAAAAAAATCCGAAAATTGCGAGTAGTGCTTTTATCGCTGACTATGTTACGATTACAGGCGACGTTTCCGTTGGCGAGGAATCAAGTATTTGGTTTAATACAGTCATCCGTGGTGATGTGTCACCAACAATAATTGGAGACCGAGTAAATGTACAAGACCAATGTACACTCCACCAAAGCCCTCAATATCCTCTTATTTTAGAAGATGATGTTACAGTTGGGCATCAAGTTATTTTACATAGCTGTCATATTAAAAAGGATGCTTTAATTGGAATGGGATCCATTATATTAGATGGTGCTGAAATTGGTGAAGGAGCTTTTATCGGCGCTGGAAGCCTCGTTTCACAAGGAAAGAAAATTCCACCAAACACGTTAGCTTTCGGTCGTCCCGCGAAAGTCATTCGTGAATTAACAGAAGAAGACCGTAAAGATATGGAGCGTATTCGTACGCAGTATGTTGAAAAAGGTCAATATTATAAATCACTACAAAAATGATTTTACTGCTGCCATAATACTGGCAGCTTTTTTATATAAAAACTAACTTTTTCTTTACAAAACATTATTACTCCCTCAACAAAATCTTATTAAAATAAAAGCTAATATCTCCATATATATGTAAACGAGGGAGGAGAATTTTCATGAAGGTCAGTGGATTATATAAAATAGAATGTTACATTTTTAAAGGAATTAATCGCTACTTTGATCAAAAAACATTAAACATCTTTTTCAGCAATATTACCCATATCGGTGGTGCTACTTTCTCCATTGCACTTACACTTTTCTTTTTAATTTTTGCAAAAGGGACTTTACACCAAGCAGCAATCGCTACTGCTATTTCTTTAGCAATTAGCCATATTCCTGTACAAATATTAAAAAGGTGGTATCCACGAAAACGTCCTTATTTAACAATTCAGGATGCGAAATATCCAGTCCATCCATTAAAAGACCACTCTTTCCCGTCTGGTCATACAACAGCCGTTTTCTCTGTCTTCATTCCATTTATTTGCTATAATCCAAGCTTACTTGCTTTCCTATTACCGTTAGCATTATGCGTCGGTATTTCACGTATTTATTTAGGACTTCACTATCCGTCAGATGTGTTCGTCGGCATGTGCCTTGGCACTTGCTCTGGCATCATCTCTTTTTATCAATTCATCCCACTTTTCACATAAAGGAGTGATATGATGAGAATCGCCATTTTTACCGATACTTTTACGCCACAAGTTAACGGGGTTGCGAAAACGTTAGAACGATTAACAAGTTACTTTCAGAAAGAACAGATCGCCTATTCTGTTTTCGCCCCTCAGCATACAGCTGAAGATAATTTCGTAGCTAATGTGAACAAGATGAGAAGTATCCCGTTAACAATATTATATCCAGAATGTCGCTTTTCTTTTCCTACTCCGCGTATTAAACGGGAACTTCATTCCTTTAAACCTGACATTATTCACATTGCCACACCTTTCAACATGGGACTTTGTGGACTGTATTACGCCAAAAAGTTAAACATCCCAGTTGTCGGTTCTTATCATACTGATTTCGATGCGTATTTACGCTATTACAAAATTGAATTTCTCTCCAATATGCTTTGGAACTATTTAAAATGGTTTCATAGTCATATGCAAAAAAATTTTGTTCCCTCCTCTGAAACATTACATCAATTAAAAAATAAAGGCTTTCAGGCCCTCTCCATTTGGGGACGTGGTGTAGATTGCACCCTCTTTCATCCAGCTTACAATACAGACCTATTCCGAAAAAAATATAATATTACAGCGAAGTACGTTCTTTCCTATGTAGGACGAATTGCTCCTGAAAAAGATATTGATACGTTGCAAAACCTTATCGTTAAAACATCGCATACTCGAAACGACATTCATTGGCTCATCGCAGGAGACGGACCTCTAGCAACAAATTTGCGTGAAGCTGTTCCACAAACAAATGTCACTTTTACTGGCTATTTACAAAGTGCAGATTTAGCTGAAGCATATGCTTGTTCTAACATAATGGTATTTCCATCAGCTACTGAAACATTCGGAAATGTCGTACTTGAATCACTCGCATGTGGCACACCTGTCATTGGTGCAAATAGTGGCGGGGTTAAAAATATTATTACAGATGGAAAAACGGGAATTCTTTGTCCCCCTAAAAATGAGGATGCATTTCTATCATCCATTTATTCTTTATTGCAAAATGCAGAAAAACTTGAGCAGATGGGAATAGCAGCTTCATCTTTTGCAAAATCAAAAAGCTGGGATGAGATCTTTCGCGGCTTACTTAACCAGTATGAAGAAGTCCTTCAGCATACCGCATCAGAGTTACTTGCTTGAACAGAAAAACTCCCTTCAAAAAACGAAGGGAGTTTATTACACACTTGTAAATTTTAGTTGAATGAATGATACATAAGGTGAAATATCATTTATTTCCATATTCATTATAGCAAAAATAAACATAACTAAACAGACTTGTAATAAAAACCCATAAAAATTAATATATGGTTATACAGTGTTTTTGCTGTATAATGATTTTAAGAATTCCCCTTAAAATCAACTTACTCACATACCTTTATACAGCAATTGTTCCCCAATTCTGTATATCAAAAAACCTTTCATTCATTTGAAAGGTCTTTTTGAGCCTGCACATATTCTTCTTTTGTATTTACATTTATAAACCAATCTGTATTCGCTTGTACATCTTCTCCAGCAACATACTTCACATTACATTGTGATAAAAGCTGCCCCATACTTCTTTTTTCTTCCTGAAGTAAAGCATAAATCTTTTCTTTCACACGGTTATGATACGCTGCAAGTAGCGGCTGTTTTCTTCCATTAACAATAGGTACAACTGCATCATATTCATTGCTCGTTTGCTCCAGTAAAATGGTAAACCATTCATGCGAAATATTTGGCGCATCGCAAGGCATAATAGCATACCAATCTGCTTCTATGTATTCCATTCCTGATACAATACCGGCCAGCGGTCCATTCCCTTTATAGTGCGGGATATCTTCTATAACAGGAACTTGTACGAATTGCTCTACTCGCTCTTTTATATCAGAATGACTAATGACTACAACTTCTTGGAGCGCACTTGTCATCTCTTTCAAAATATGCTCAATAAAAGTACTACCTTGCCAGCTCGCTAACGCTTTCGGCTCACCAAATCTACTCGACATACCGCCCGCTAATACAATTCCAGCCCACCTACTCATTGGCGATGTAGCTCAAATGTAATATGGCCTAATTCCGGTAAAATTAATTTATTCATCGCAAGGCGAACCGCCCCGCTCGATCCTGGCATCGAGAAAACTACTTTGCGCCCAATTGTACCCCCAATCGCTCTACTTAACATTGCGCTGCTCCCGATATCTTCTAAATAACTAATCATGCGGAACAACTCACCAAACCCGACAATCTCTTTATCTAATAGAGCTGACACTGCTTCAATTGTTACATCACGCTTCGTAATACCAGTACCGCCATTTGTTAATACAACATCTACATCTTCCTTATGATAACCAGCTAACACTGCTTGCTGAATACTTTCTTTATCATCTTTTACAATTTCATAAGAGGTTACTGTATGGCCCGCTTCTTTTAACAATTCATGTAATAGTTGTCCGCTCTTATCCGTTTCTTCCGTACGTGTATCGGAAATCGTAACAATCTTGCAACGCACTTCTTTTGGAGCTTGTTTTTTATGTTCAGTTACACTCATTTTTTATCTTTCCTTTCTTAAAGACTTTTCTTCATTTTATCATACATATCTTTACACAATTATGTATGAAGCCAATCATGCGCCATGATACAATATAAGTATAATAACCCACAAAAAGGAAAGTGCACTTTCTTATACTCCTAGACTACACATCTTTAGTTACTCTTTATATTTTCTACATAATAGAATTCAATTTTAAAACTTGTACTAAAAAATAAATTGGAGGTCTACATAGTATGGAACTTTATAAAAAATTAACAACAACATTCATCCTCTTATTCATCGCTTCCATCACTGTCGGCTTTTCCTTAAAAGGTGCAATTCCATACGCTACATTAGTAAGCATTATATTCGCGACACTATTTTTACTAAGTAGTGCCTTTTGCGCAGGTAAAGTACGTCAAATGAAAGGTTGATCACGTATGTTCCAGAAGAAACCCATCCTTTGTAAATCATGTAAAAAGGAAATACAAACGTATGAAAAGGCATGACTAATACGAAAAAGTATATTGAGCTAGAAGGCGAAGTATATTGCAAATCATGCATTCAAATTATAAGTAAAACGAAATAAAAAAAGCTTTGCGCTCACCGCGCAAAGCTTTTTTTCATATATTATAGACCAGCTTGCTCTTTTAAAGCTGCAGCTTTGTCTGTACGTTCCCATGAAAGATCTACATCAGTACGTCCGAAGTGGCCGTAAGCTGCTGTTTGTTTGTAAATTGGGCGACGTAAGTCTAGCATTTTAATAATACCAGCTGGGCGAAGATCGAAGTTGTTACGAACTAGTTCTACTAGTACGTCTTCAGATACTTTACCTGTGCCGAATGTATCAACTGAAATTGATACTGGTTGTGCTACACCGATTGCGTATGCAAGTTGTACTTCTGCTTTGTCAGCAAGACCAGCTGCTACGATGTTTTTCGCAACATAACGAGCTGCATATGCTGCAGAACGGTCAACTTTTGTTGCATCTTTACCAGAGAATGCACCGCCGCCATGGCGAGCGTATCCACCGTAAGTATCAACGATGATTTTACGTCCTGTTAAACCAGCATCACCTTGTGGTCCACCAATTACGAAGCGGCCAGTTGGATTAATGAAGAATTTCGTTTCTCCATCCATTAATTCTGCTGGTACTACAGCTTTAATTACGTGCTCTTTTAAGTCGCGATCGATTTCTTCCCATGTAACATCTGGGTGATGTTGTGTAGAAATTACGATAGTATCAACACGTACTGGTTTACCATTTTCATCATACTCAACTGTAACTTGCGTTTTTCCATCTGGACGTAAGTATGATAATGTATCATCTTTACGTACTTCAGTTAAACGGCGAGCTAATTTGTGAGCAAGCGAGATTGGAAGTGGCATTAACTCTTGTGTTTCATTACATGCGAAACCAAACATTAAACCTTGGTCTCCTGCACCAATTGCCTCAATCTCAGCGTCAGTCATTTGACCTTCGCGTGCTTCTAGCGCTTGGTCAACACCCATAGCGATGTCAGCAGACTGCTCATCGATAGATGTTAAAACAGCACAAGTTTCTGCATCGAATCCGTATTTTGCGCGTGTGTAACCAATGCCTTGAATTGTTTCACGAACGATTTTTGGAATATCTACGTAAGTAGAAGTCGTAATTTCCCCCGCTACCAATACTAAACCAGTTGTTACAGTTGTTTCACAAGCTACACGTGCATTTGCGTCTTTTGATAAGATCGCATCTAAAATTGAATCAGAAATTTGGTCACAAATTTTATCTGGATGTCCTTCAGTTACAGACTCAGATGTGAACAGATGACGTTTTTTTGTCATGTGGTAAACCTCCCTACAGTAATTGTATATATTGTACGGAACTCATCCTTAATTTGCCACAAACTGCGACATACATTTATTCTCCCACACAAGCATACAGAAAAACCTTTCCTACTTTACATAGAGGAAAGGTTTAATTTGCTACTTGCATACTGCTTTTTGCCCTTCGCTCTTATCGTTCGAGACCTGTAGCCTCGCACAGGTTTTAGCACCTATTCACCTGCATTTATCAATACAAGTGAGGTTGCTGGGCTTCATCGGGCCTGTCCCTCCGCCAGCTCGGGATAAGAGAGTATCCGTCCCAACCTATACTAAAGAAATGATATTCATTTGTCAATTAATATTCACATTTTCCTGAAAGTTTTTCTCAATACGCCTGAAATGAAATATTAATAGGGAAATAATGCATTCACACAAACAAAAAGAAATAAATAGTATACATTATTTATATAATTGTGTTATACTCTTGTTGGGGATTACGAGAAATATTTCATTAAATGAAAAGGATGGTATATAAATATGAGTACTGTGAATGTCCAAATTGGTTTACACGAATTATTGAACGGAAGCAATGCACAGATTCAACTAAGTGTTCCGCAATTAGTGGAAAAAGTATTAATGCGAAATGAAGGGAAATTAACTTCGACTGGTGCCGTTTCTGCTTCAACTGGAAAATATACAGGACGTTCTCCTAAAGATAAATTTATTGTGAAAGAAGCATCGGTTGCTGACAAAATTGCTTGGGGAGCTGTGAACCAACCGATTTCTGAAGAACATTTTAATAAATTATATACTAAAGTTTTAGAATACTTAAAAGAAAAAGAAGAGTTATTCGTCTTCAAAGGATTTGCAGGCGCTGACCGCAATTACCGCCTACCAATTCAAGTTATTAACGAATATGCATGGCACAATTTATTTGTACATCAATTATTCATTCGTCCAACTGAAGAAGAATTAACAACTCATGAATCAGAGTTCACAATTGTTTCTGCACCGAATTTCAAAGCTGATCCAGCTGTTGACGGTACAAACTCTGAAGCATTCATTATGGTTTCATTCGAAAAACGTATCGTACTAATTGGTGGTACAGAATACGCTGGAGAAATGAAAAAATCAATCTTCTCTATTATGAACTTCTTATTACCTGAACAAGATATCCTTTCTATGCATTGCTCTGCAAACGTAGGTGAAGAAGGCGACGTAGCACTATTCTTCGGTTTATCTGGAACAGGTAAAACAACATTATCTGCTGATCCAAACCGTAAATTAATCGGTGATGATGAGCACGGTTGGTCTGATAACGGTGTATTCAATATTGAAGGCGGTTGCTATGCAAAATGTGTAAACCTTTCTCACGAGAAAGAACCACAAATTTTCGATGCAATCAAATTTGGATCTGTTTTAGAAAACGTTATCATTAATGACCAAACGCGTATCGCCGACTACAACGATACTACTTTAACAGAAAATACTCGTGCTGCATACCCTATGCATGCGATCGACAATATCGTACTGCCAAGTGTTGCTGGACACCCAAATACAATTATTTTCTTAACTGCTGATGCATCTGGCGTATTGCCTCCAATCAGTAAGTTATCAAAAGAGCAAGCTATGTATCATTTCTTAAGTGGTTACACTAGTAAACTAGCAGGAACAGAGCGCGGCGTTACATCTCCGCAAGCTACATTCTCAACTTGCTTCGGTTCACCATTCTTACCACTTGATGCATCTCGCTACGCTGAAATGCTTGGTGAAAAAATCGAGAAACACGATGCGAAAGTATTCCTAGTAAACACTGGCTGGACTGGCGGCGAATACGGCGTTGGTAAACGTATGAACTTAGGTTATACTCGTGCAATGATTCAAGCAGCATTAAGCGGCGAACTTGCAAAAACTGAAACAGCTAAACATGACATCTTCGGTCTTGAAGTTCCACTTCACGTACCAGGTGTACCTGACGAAGTGTTAATGCCTGAACAAACTTGGGCTGATAAAGCTGCTTACAAAGCAAAAGCAATCGAGCTTGCAAATGAATTCAAAGAGAACTTCAAAAAGTTCGAAAGCGTTTCTGAAGATATCATTAACTTAGGCGGTCCAATCGCTTAAATTAAAACTTTCTGTTGGAATAACCCTTTACTCATATGAATAAGTGTCGTGTAACCGTAAAGTTTCGCGTACTCACCGACAAAACCCAATGCGGCTTAACGGTTACACACACTTACATAAAAAAGAAGCTTACGTGAAAACGTAAGCTTCTTTCTATATCTTATATAAAGTGAAATGCTAATCTCTTCATCTGTGACCTAGATTATAAAATTACAGCTTCGAATATATACATTATATCCCTACTCGCTACATCTCTCGGGTTTCACATCGTATGGGGTTAAAAAAGGCCCTGACCGCTTCTATTCGTGGCTGGATCATCTATTCCATCTAAAAAGAAGTCTTTTATCTTTTTATCTCTTTTAGCTCTTTGTTAGTTCTTTCTCATCTTTCATGCTATAGTATCCTAAATTCACAACGATTAAGAAATAACCACCCATAATCCCTACTGCAAATGCCCACATAACCATGTGGTGCTCAATTTCGTACATAATAATAGCACCCAAAATGGCAGCTGCAAAACGGTTAAACATACCTAGTGTCGGTGCTTTCGTCTTCTTTACAATACTATCTCCAAGCTTCTCAATTCTTCTCCCTAGAAGCCAAACGCAATACATACTTACAATAAGCCCAATTCCAGCGCCTAAAAAGTGTGCTGAAAACGGTGTTAACATCCAACCTAGTAACAAAATACCTAGTATATAATACGATTGGATTTTAAATGATCTTAGTGACATACTAATCATGCTGTACCTCTCTTCATTCGTTCTTATCTATCCAACAAAAAATTTCTTTCAAATTCATATTCCTTACATCCATTTCACTCAAATTAAAAACAACATAAACAGTATGTTTATGTTGTTTAAATGTTTTTAGAAAATAATATTATACAAGATTTCAAACATTATATTCTCATATTTTGTGACGGTTTTTCAAACTTTTTTCGTCCATTTATGAAAAAAATGATATCAATCTATGAACATACGGATATGATGTAATAAGCACACAAATAAAGGGGGCGTCTAATGATTTATTTTTTAATGGCTCTCATTCACCTCATTATCCCTGCACTTATCGGACTTTCATTGTATTGGTACACGAAAAACCATAGCATTTTTTACGCTGTCCTCGGTGTTCTTCTTCCAGGTATTATTCTTATTACACTCTTCCGTATTCCATTTTTAAACTTAATTCCACTTATTACTGCTATCTTATTTCTCATCTTCTTACCAAAAATAAAAAAATAGGAAAGCAGATCATAGGTGATCTGTTTTCCTATTTTGATATAGGTTCCCCTGCAATAGAATGAACTTTTACTTTCTCCGATTTCACAAACCATAGACCGACAAAAATGATAATTCCACCGATGATTTGTTGAAACGATACATATTCATTTGCCCAGACAGCTGCAAATAAAACAGCTACAAGCGGCGTTATATACATATATACCATCGTATGTGACGCCCCAATTTTTTGAACACCAACATACCACATTACTAGACCAAATACTGTGACAAAGAAAATAGAATATAGTAAAGCAAATAGTGTCATTCCGTGAGTAATGTGAAATGGCCTGACAAACACATGCGGACCACTTAACAATAATAGCGGAATCGCACCCACTAATGCAGACCATGCTGTAACACGTAATGCTGAATATTTTTTAATTAATGGTCCTGCTAAAACAGGATAAAGCCCCCAGCATATTGATGTAATAAGTCCAATTCCATTGCCATAAAAAGAACTAGTAAGTGAATGTCCTGCTACTAAAACTAATGCTGCACCAACAAAAGCAATCATAGAACCGATTAACTTTCGAGAAGAAAAATTTTCTTGTTTCAGAAAAATCGCAAATACAGTTGTAAAAATAGGTGAAATAGAAATGAGTAAAGAGGCATTTGTAGCGGATGTATATTTGACAGTTTCCATAAATAACGTTTGATACAGTACAATACCTACAACGCTAACGATGATTAGTCTAGGTATATCCTTTCGCTCCATATCAACCGACTTTTCAATAAAAAAGGTAAGAAGTAACAGGAGCGGTGCCGCCGCCATCATACGAAGTGCAGTAAATTCAATTGCTGTAAATTCTAAAAATCCATACTTTGCAATCGTATAGTTAATCCCCCAAATAATAACAACACTTAAAATTAATAACTCAATTCCCCATCTTCTCATGCGTATCCCCTCCGCAAAGAAGATTATACAGAAAATTCAATCACATGTACATTTCATTATGTGAAAAAATCTTTTTACTATTGGGACGTTTTGGTAAATGAAATTATATCGGCGATTTTCTGAATATATCGGCGCAACTCCATTTATACCGGCGATTCCCCAAATATATCAGCGCAACTCCATTTATATCAGCGATTTTTTCAATATATCGACAATAATAGCGACTTATAAAATAAAAAAATGTGAGTCCAAAATACATTTTGGACTCACATTTCCTTTACTATACTCGAACGTGTAATTTCATATTTGGATTATAAAACTGGCTTGGGCTCTTCAACTGAAAAGTTCCTCCACCTTCATGCCAATCAACCGTTAACTTATCGTCCATAAATACAAGCTTTGTACGATCAGCGATAAAATTCATTGTGCTTGATTCAATATCCACATCGCGCTCATCTTTTTCTGCTACAGCTACTAAATCGATGATTCCGCTCATGACACAACCGCAACCCTCATTATCATAAAATAACTTTATATATTTCGCTTCGCTTGGAATCGTATCCATAATCTTTTTATATGCTGCTTCTGTTACAGTAACGTACATATGTTAATCTTCATCCTCTCTTCTCTTATCATTCATATATTGTATCACCATTTTTCTTAAAAGTTATATACAGAAAATTAAGACTAATATACAATGTATGTGATAAAGTTTCAGCAATCGAGCTTTTATGAGTAGTTCATGCAGGAGAAAGGATGTTTACTATCTGTGTTCAAACTACAACGATATCCTATGTTATTAGGTCTATTTAGTAGTTTCTTCATTTCTAGCGGAATGCTATTACAGCATGTACTTCCCTATTCTCCTTCTATTGGCTGGATTCTAGGTTTTATTTGTTTCCTATCCGCTTCTTATTTTGCTACGAAGAATACAAACAACTCATAAAGCAAGAATCATCTTAAGGAGGATTATCAAACATGCCAGCCTTAAAAAAAATAGAGCAATCACTCGATCACTTATTTCAAATTGAAAAATACGGAAAAGATAGCGCCTTTAGTCGATTTATCCCAGCCGTATATGATCCTATCAAATTTCCTTGGCAACAATTTTTCGAAGCAAATTTTGTAGATTTATTTAACGGCCTTATGATCCACGGATCTGAAAATGTAAACAAAGTATTTTTCGCTGTATTCCCTACAGATGACGTTCTTGAAACATTCATTTCACAATCCACACCCGGTGATTTAATCTTTATGCACCATCCCCTTGTAATGGAGTGCGGTGATCCAATTGGAAGATCAGGCCGCGGTTTCATACCAATTCCTGAAAAATATTTGCAAGGAATAAAGGAAAAACAACTTTCTATATATACATGTCACGTACCAATGGATTTTCATCAAACACATGGAACGAGTATTTCAATTGCAAAAGCATTAAATGCTACTGTAGTGGACAACTTTGCATATGGAGGTCCAGAACAAGAACCAGTTGGCCTTATTTGTGAAATAGATGAAACATCAACAGAAGCACTCCAAAAACATCTAAAACAACTCTTCCAGATTCCTTACACAGACTTCGAAGGTAAACGACATGATTCCATCAAAAAAATCGCAATTATCGCTGGATGTGGCGATGTTGTATCTTTAATGAAGGAAGCAGAAGAAAAAGGTGCTGAAGCATATATTACAGGAGAAATCCATTGCCATATCGACAATGATTACGGCCGACATAAATACTCGCTCATTATGGATTATGTAAAAGAAACGAATATGTCTCTAATTGGCGTGTCACACTCTGCCTCTGAATATTTAGTAAAAGAGACATTGATGTATGATTGGTTTAAAGAGAATTTTGATGTGGATGTTATTTTGCTTCCGCAGGAGAAATGGTGGCTCTAACACTACTTAATTCTCCTCCCGCTATCTTTTGAAATCTAGACACAAAATACGATCTGCCACACAAAATTATAGAATTCATAATATATATATAGTAGTTCTATTTTAAAAACTAGATTTTGAAAATATAGAAAGGAGAACATATATGTACCCACGTAATTATTTTAGTTGCGACGGCAGGCGCAACAGCGGTTCTAACGGAAACACTGGGCCCACGGGGAACACCGGACCCACGGGGAACACCGGATCCACGGGGAACACCGGATCCACGGGGAACACCGGACCCACTGGGAACACCGGACCCACTGGGAGCACCGGACCTACTGGTAATGCTGGACCTTCCGGAGCGGGTTTCCAAAGTACTACCACCTTCAGTCTAGCAGCGGCTCCCAACTATAAAAAAGGACAAGTTGTCACTTATACGGGCAGCGGCTATGTTGTAAAAAAAGATGCACCTCAAGGGTTTCCTAATATATCTCCAGATTATATCGTATTAGTAGAAAGTGGACCTACCGGTAGTACCGGACCTTCCGGCATCACTGGCCCTACGGGGAACACCGGACCTACTGGCATTACTGGGCCTACAGGGAACACCGGACCTACTGGCATTACTGGGCCTACGGGGAACACTGGACCTTCCGGCATCACTGGCCCTACGGGGAACACCGGACCTACTGGCATCACTGGCCCTACGGGGAATACCGGACCTACTGGCATCACTGGCCCTACGGGGAATACCGGACCTACTGGCATCACTGGCCCTACGGGGAACACCGGGCCTACTGGCATTACTGGACCTACGGGATCTGCCGATAGTGCTTCAGCAAAAAGTATTGTTTTTCAAGGAACAAATGCTGGTTTTCAACGTATAGCGGGTTCTCCTGGAATTGACTCCAATGTTATTCCATATGTCACTGCTGGAGCCGGTAGTGTTGTCGGCTTTTCTGCGTCTATAAATATAAATAATTTACCTGCTGCTATTTATACGATTAATATTTGCAGAAATGTCCCAACAAACCTTACAACCCCTTCTTCTAGCTACATCCTATCTACTATTACCTTAACTACTACTGACAAAATTACCGGAACTATGGTATTTTCCATTAAACCAACGGATAGCGGATCAGAACAAATTCAAGTATTTAATCCTACTCCGGCAGTAGGTCCCGCTACTGTAACTTGGACTAGCATTACAACTGGAAACCCAGTTGCAAGAGGAGATGCTATATCCCTTTATATTACCCCTGGAATTACTGCAAGTGCTGTATATTCTATTTTTCTAATTACTAACATATAGCAATTCATTTCATAAAAAAAGACCCGAGATTCGGGTCAACAAATAGAAATATAAATGAACTACAACAAATAACAGACAAAGCCATTATATATTTTTCGTAGTAAAACATCCATTAATTTCTTTTTACACTATCAATATATTATTTTTCGTTATCGTCCTCTTTTTTAGAACGTCTACCTAAGAAGAATACAAGAACTAATAATATAATTAACAGTAGTACTCCGCCGATAATGTAATATAATGTGTAGTCTTTTTTCGCTTCTACCGCTGTATCATTTAACTTATCAGCTGTCTTTCCTTCAATTGTAAATTTCTTCGTCCATTCCCATTTTTGATCGCCATCAGTGGCTTTCACTTCTACTCGGTACGTTCCTGGATCAAATGCTTTGTTTTCCCAGCTAATAGCATAATCAAAGTTTGAGTTTGGCGCCATTCTTAAATTTTCTTTTTTCGCTTCAAATAAAACGTCTCTACCTTTTTCTTTATATACTTTTGCATCAACACTTAAATTTTTTAACATTGCTGGCTTTACGTTTTGTAAATTTGCAGTAACAACGTTACGCCCGTTAATTTGTGTTGGCTTTACTTCGTTTAATTTCATGTCTGGTTTTACTTCAGCATCCGTCTCTTTTAAAACAACACCAATTGCGTATGCATATTTATTTTCAATTTGCACACCTTCATCTTTTTTCTTTGCATTCTCATCTTCTTTTTCTTTAAAGTATAAACCACCTAAAATAACACCATCAAACGACTCACTTGGCATTTCTAGGTTTATATCAACTGTCACTATGCTGTTAGCTGGGACTTTCGTTTCTTTTGGCATTTTAGCAATTTTAGAAAACGGATATTTCAAAGTAGAATCCGTTTTTGGTTCTACTGTACTATAATCTGTAATACCATTGCTATTCGTAATTGCTGTATTAGCAAACGATTCTACCACAACTTCTTTATTCGTATCATTTTTCATTTGGACTTGAATTGTTTGCTTTTGTCCAGGTTGCATTTTCAAATCAAAATACGTTTGATTTTTATCAATTTGATTTTCTGGTATAACTGCTGTCACAGCGAATTTCATTTCAGCTGCATATACTGAAAAAGCGTTTACCATGAAGAATGTAATTAATAGTAAGCTAGTAAATAGTTTTTTTACCATCTCTTATGTAATCCCCTTCATATCCATTTTATAGACAAGAAAGAGACAAGGTTAAAGCCATTCCCTTATCTCTTCTCATTTTCCTCTTTTATCTTAAAATTCCTCTTACTTACATAGGAGCGTCTGTTAGTTCCCAAGTTAGTGAAGTTGTGTATTGTGTTTGTTCTTTTTTCGTTTTACCTGGTACAGATAACTCTACGCTTTGTTTCGCTTCTGTTGCATCTTTACCAAACGTATTTACCCATGTACCCATACCTTGGTTTTCTTTTGCATCGATTAAATCAGATGCTGCACCACTTGGATTTAATGTGATAGATTGTTCTGCTGTTGGTACGTCGCTACCTGCATTTGATTTCAAAGCTGAATTTTTTAATGTTAATGCCGCACCATCCAACGCTTTATCATCTGCAGTTTTGAATTGACCATTTTGTTTTACTGTTAAATGCCATCCAGCATTTGTACCACGATTATCTGTTACTTGAACGTAGTTCGGCACGTCAATTACAGAACCGTCTACTTTTTTCTTTACTTTATCTAATTCTGCAAAGTAGATTTCGTTATTCCCTGATGCTTTTTGTGTTTTAAAGTTGAAGTTAGATACATAATCAATACTTAGTGGACCATCTGTACCTTTTTTATCTGGATCAACTGGATCTACAGTTTCATCTGGATTCTCTGGATTAACAACATCAATTTTATCTGTATTTTTCTCGAATTTAATGAATGCTTTTGAGTCTAATTTCCCGCCATCTTTCTCAGCTGCAAATGCAGACGTTCCTACTGATACTGATGATAATGTTACCGCTCCAATTAATGCTATTTTTGCTAGTTTCATAGTTTTATACCCCTTTATGATCATTTTTAAAATTCAGTCATTCTTAATTTTCAATCTTGTATAAGCTTAGTTTGGTGTATCTTCTAAAGTCCAAGTTAACTCAGCTGAATATTTCGCACCTTTTTCTTTCGCTGTCGTACCTGGTACGAATAAGCTCACACTCTGTTTACCTTGTTCTGTTCCTTTACCAAATGCAGTCGTCCAATCACCCATACCTTTATTCTTTGCGGCAGTAGTAATTTCCACCGCATCTCCACCTGGAGCTAGCGTTACTTTATTTTTAAATGTTGTAGGTGCATATTGTGCATCAGTTACAGAATTTACAGCTGGGTTACTTAAGCTTAAAGCTGCATTTGTTAACTCACTATTACCACTTTTAAATTGTGCATTTTGCTTTACTTTCAATTTCCATCCTGCATTTGTACCACGGTTATCTGTTACAGATACGAAGTTAGGTACTTCAACTGTTTTGCTCCCTTGTTTCACTTTATCCAATTTTGCAAAGTATGTTTGATCATTACCAGAGATAACTTGCTCGCCGAAGTGTAAGTTAGAAACGTAGTTAATACTTAATGGACCTTTTGTTCCTTTTTCATGGTCACCAGGGTTCTCTGGTGTAACTTTTTCATTTGGATTTTCTGGATTGTTTGGATCTGTTGTGCTTGTATCTTCAATAAACGTTACATCGGTTTTTGATTTCATATTTGCTTTCTCTTCCGCAAATGCTGAAGTTCCTACTGCTGCAACTGATGTTAATGATACTGCACCGATTAATGCTAATTTTGCTAGTTTCATATGTACCTTCCCCTTTTCTCTGTTTTCATCTATTTTTTATTTTGAATACACTTGCTTTCCCCTAATTCTTTTGAATACATATAGAGATAAAACAATCGAAAACAATCCTATATATTGTTTGAAGTCCCGTGTCTGGCCTCCTGTTTTCGGTAAATATTTATCTCCATTTTTATTTTTATCAACTGTCTCTTTTTTTGTATTTATCTTTGTCGGATCAGTTGATGTATTTGGTGTATAGCTATTCGAAAATGTAATACCCGCTTTTGAATTCGTACTTGTAGCCGTTACTACATTTGCCATAAGAAACGGCACACATATAACTGTGGAAACGATAATACCAACTATTTTTTTCATTACTCTCTCCTTTCTAAAATTTATATATTTCATATATTTTTAGAGAGGAGCATCGGTTAATGTCCATTCTAGCTGTCCAGCATATTTAGTATTTGCTTTGACATTCGGCCCTGGTTTTACTTGTAAATGAATTCCTTCGTTTTCCTTCCAATTTAGTGAAACCTCCTCGTCGTTTTTAGAAATATACGAGAATGCTTCTATACTAGAGGTACTTAAAGGTGTATCCTTTCCATTTCGTTTGTAAATCAATGCTCCTGTCAATGTGTCATTTTGCGCTGAAGTTAATGGTGTGATTTCCTTTACATATACACTCCATTTTTGCTTTTTAACACGATCATCGGTTACCTTTAAAGGATTTGAAATCGTCTTCGGTGCGTATGTCGTTGTTTTCGATGGAATTGTTAAATCTCCAAATGTAATTTCTTTTGGTACGTCTACTAACTTTAAAGTCCCATCAACGACAGTAACCGGCACTTGAATCTCCGCTTGTACACCTTGCTTCGTTTCAATTACAACCGTTACAGTATGATTCCCTATTGTTTTGGTATCTGGAATATTGATTAACTTCACTACTGATATTGGTTTATCTACATCCAAATTCGTATCTACAGATAAATCTGTCACAAATTTAGAAATATCCATTTTTGTTAAATCTGTTCCTTGCACTACTTTTTGTGGGACTGGTTTCCCAGTTGGAATACCTTTATACCTTATTTTTGCGATTCCATCTCGATTACTATCTTGTCCATTCTTATCGCCATCTAAATAATTTTTAGCTGACACCGGTATTTCAAGATAACCATCTTTGTAATATTTCATTACATTAGCACCTTTTACAGGAGAACCTGTAATTGTCATTTCATAAATTTTCCCGTTGAATTCTTCTGTTTTTAGCGCATTTACTTTCGCAACCGCAGTGACTTTATTGTTTGTCCTGCTAATATCAAAGAAGCTACTTACATCATCTCCACTCTCCACATCTTGAATGGAAACATCATTCACAGTAAAATCCTTATTCACTTCACTTTCTAATACAAAAGATTTCGCATAGTGAATCTCTTTCGATTGAGCAGGCATATTTTGATATACCTTATAAGAAAGTTGACGGGAATTATCTTCCACAATATCTCCTATTACACTTGGAGCTGGAATTTCAATTTGTGCAATCGCTAATTGGTCGTATGATACATTAACACCTGAAGCATTTAATCTAACTTCTAGCGGTAATTCTGTTAAATTATCAAATGTAATTGTCATATCTGCTTCTGGAGTAGCTACTGGACCTGCTGTTCCAGAAAACTCGATTTTATTATTCCCTTTGTCTTGATACCTAATTGAACTCGTATCATACACGTATAAATTCGTTAAATGACTACCATCATTACGTAACGTTACATTTTTATAACTATTTATCCTTTTGAAATTCCACATTGCCGTTAATGGTACTTTTTTACTTGTTCCGTGTTCATAAAATTCAAAGGAAGCATTATAAGTTTGTCCTGACCTTCCGTTCCCATATAATTGTAAAAAGTTTTTTGCATCACCTTTAGTTATTGGTGTTTTAACATCTACAGATGAAGCTGTCATAGAGTGAATATTAATACGGACATCAATCCATTTCCCTTGATATTCACCAGCTTTTTTTACTAATACGTACTGTTCTCTATTTGAATTTCTAAATGTATATTGACTTTGACCAGTTCTGTCATTGCTACTACCCTTTACCTCATATGTTACTTGTGGGCTCCAAACAAATCTAAAAGCATATTTACCCGAGATAGAAGGCCCTTCACCTGTTCTATTATTTATTACCTTTACATTTGGATATTTAAGAATACTTGTAACAGGACTAGCAGCTAGTAGAGATTGGCTCTTTAATACCTTCTCAGCTTGAATAGCAGGTAATTCCTGATTATTTTCGTTTATCCTATTGCTCTCTTTTAATTCATTTTCCTTTGGTACGAGTTCTTCATTAACCTTTTCTTTCGCTAAAGTCTTCGTTTCTTTTGGAACTTCAGCATTAGTAGAATTTATTTCTTGTTTTTTATTTTCTTCCGATACTTTCACTTTTTCACTTATTTCTTTTTTCATAACTTCCTCTGAAGCCTTTGGATTTTCATCAGAAATGGCTACATTTAAAGCCTCTTTTTTCTCTACAACATGTAGAGAAGGAGATTCAATTTTCTTTTCATTCCCTTCAAACTTCACTATCGGTTCAAATTTGTACTCTCCAGCTTTTTTCATTTGAATGACTACATATACGTCACCGATAAAATTACTTTGTTCATTCTTTTCAATTTTTACAATGTGATCTTCTGTTACTGAAATGTTTTGAATCGCTTTATTGTTTTCGTTCATTTTTTTCGTTTCTGCTTCATTGAACAGCTGTTCATTAGATAATTTCAGCTCGATATTAGCATCTTGTTTATTTGTATTTGTAATCTTTAATACTACATTTTCATCAACTTTTATTTCTTGTTTATCCATATGAACGATAAAACGTCCTTGCTCGTCGTTTGTAACCGCATAAACTTTCGTTGCAGAGTAATCTAGCACACCAACTTGCGTAAATAATATTCCTCCAGCGAGAAGTATACGCCCAAATTTACCTATTTGATTTTGCAATGTACTTCCCTCCCTCACTTCTTATGAACTGAATATTTCGAACATTAAATTTATTATTCAGCTAAATTTACAATCATAATGTGTATTCCTAGAAAATAAAAAGCCTGGTTGCCTTTTCGATTTTCATACATCACAACATGTGTGAAAATCCAAACTGCAACCAGACTATCATAGTAATTTTCATTACCTTAGACTCTTAGCTTTGCGACCTATCCT